>JABSSL010000080.1 GCA_013214355.1 Saprospiraceae bacterium
GCTATGGTGGCGGTGGATACGGTGGCGGACGCTACTAATTCGTCAATACAACGAACGATCTGAATCAAGAGAGCGGCCTAGGTTTACCTGGGTCGCTCTTATAATTTATAGCATTTCAAGCCTTTTACATTCCAGGGAATATAGCTTCAAAGAAGAACACCATTATGGCTACAGCGATAATGGTTCTAATCAGGGCATACGCCAGGGGCGTACTACCTAACCTAAGGTATCCCCCTCTATCTTTCGTATTAACAGCCGCAAGTCCTGACAAACCGAAGATGATTAAAGGAAGCCAATAATAGGAGACGCGAACTAATTCCGTTTCACTAAAATCGTCGAAATGCAAAAGGTATAAATAAAACATCAGCAATAACCCACTGATCAAGGTCCCAAGGAAGAAATATCTCTGCATGACTTGAATTGTCTAAAAGAATGAAGCGTACTTTAAAGATAGTACTTCTTGGCTTCTGCCTACTGAATGATCTGAAACTCCGTTCGTCGGTTGTTCTTTCTACCTTCATCCGTATCATTGCTGTCAATGGGTTGACTCTCACCAAATCCTTTGAAACTGAGTCTTCCTGCTGGAATTCCCTTAGCAATTAACCAGTCATAAACTGATTTGGCTCGGGCCTCTGACAATTGCTGATTGGCTTCATCCGACCCCACATCATCCGTATGTCCATTGATTTGAATTTGTAATTTTTCACGGCTACGGAGGAGCTCCAAGAGCTTTTCTAATTCATTCGTAGAAGTGGGTAGAAGTTCCGCTGATCCCGTCTTGAAAAAGATATTACGTAAAACAACGGGCTTGGGAGGTCGAGCCTCTTCCTTTACTTCAACAAACCTTTCTAGGCCAACTTTGAGTTCATAAGGCTTATCCAGTGTGCCCGCTTCAGACAAAGCAAAGTTTTCTGAGAAAAAGAGATAGCCGTCCTTGGCTACATTTAAGGCATAATCCTTCCCCAATGGCATCGTCACTAAAAACTCACCTCCTCGATCCGTGACTTTGGTGGCATGTAACTGCCCTGTGCTAAGGTCGAAGAATTCTACTTTAGCCTCCAAGCGCTCTTTCGTTCGGCTATCAAAAACGGTTGCCTTCACATACGTTACTAGAGAAGGTTGAGCCGCTCTATGTAAGGGAAAGCTATAAATATCATTGTTCACAAAGGTCCTTGATGCAGTACTTTTCCCACCTAAGGTATTTTTATCCGTAGCGAAATAAGCTGTCTGTCCATCTAGGCTAACGACTAAGGTTCCTTCATTCGCAACCGTATTGATAGGATAACCAAGGTTTTCTGGTTCTTGCCATTTTCCGGCTTCATTCTGTCGAGAAAGATACAGATCATTACCGCCCATTCCTGGCCACCCATCTGAACAAAAATAAAGGGTCTGTCCATCTGCATGTAAGTATGGACATTGGTCTTGATCCGGAGTATTAACGGTGGGGCCTAGATTCACCGGAGCCCCCCAACTACCATCTTTCCCTTGTTCACTCCGCCAGATATCTCGCCTCCCCAAGCCCCCCGGCCGGTCACTGGCAAAATACAGGGTTCGACCATCCGCAGAAAGAGAAGGTTGAGATTCCCAATATTTAGTATTCACCTTACCTGGAAGGGGACTGGGTCGAGTCCATTTTTGTTGCCGGTACTCCGAAAAATAAAGATCACAACTTCCACCGCTCATACCACCATTGCAGGCCGTAAAAACCAATAAACGACCATCTCCTGAAAGGCTTTGTGCGCCTTCATTCAGCGGTGTGTTCAAGGATGAAATAGGCCTCCCTGCTTGCCATTCTCCATTGGCCTTTTCACTATAAAAAAAATCTTCTTGGCCGTTTACTCTTTTGGTATAGACCAAAGTAGCACCATCTGCTGAAAAGGTAGGCAAATATTCTTGGCCGCTAGTATTTATATTTTCCCCTAGATTACTAGGCTCAAAGGGTACTGGGTTGGCTACAGCCTGGCTAGCAAACTTAGCATTGGCAAGAAGTTTCTCTGCTAGTTTCTTACGGACTTCACTTTTCGGATTCTTGGCTAGGTATTCAGCAAAGTGATCAGCAGCCTCCTGATACTTCCCTAAGGTCAATTCTGTTCTCGCCAGGCGATAAAGGGCTCTGATAGAGTAATTAGGAGCAACCTTAAATAATTGTTCAAAGTCTGCTTCTGCCTGTTCTCTATTTCGAAGCTCAAATTGTACCCCTGCCCTTAGATAATAGCCATCTGCAAAATCTGGTACGGCTTCCAAAAGCTTATCTAGTATTTCCACGGAGGTCTCAAACTGTTCTGCTCGCGCAGCAGATTGTGCTCTTTCATACTGCTTCTTCCATTTTCCCTTTAATTGCTTCAAACTTGTGTAGGATTGAGCCGAAAGGCCAAAGCAAAGAGAAACGAACAAGCAAGTGATGGCCAGATATCGCTTAATGGTCATGATCAATTTAGTTTTAAATACCCTATTCAATGTCTCCAAATTAAAATACCTAGGGGCTTTGCACTCGCCCTGCTGCACGATACAAGCGTTTGTTTAATCGGATCACAGCCTTGCGATAATATTTTTCCATACTATTCCTACCTAGAAGCTGATCGAATGCCAAGGCGGGAGTGTTAATCCGTTGTGCATAGGGAAAAGGTGCAGGTAATGTTTCATACGATTGATCCTTGATGATAAAGGAAAAGCTCCTGGATGAGTTGGAAGGGTCGGTGTAACCTACATCTAAAATGAAGAAGGGGTCTTTATCTAAAACAGCATCCGAGACCTCTAGGTTTTTATCCAAAAAAAATCCAGTTCGTTCCCCTTTGGTCAACTTTGAGCTCGAATAATCGTACATAAATAGAACGGGAGCATAGTTGAAATAATTGCTAAATGAGGCTTGGATGATCGTGGCCTCCGCTTTCGCTTCCGCCTGAGTAAGCTCATACTGAGCCTTTGCTCGCTCTCGTTCTTGTGGAGAAGTCTCAGCCTTTGCTGCCAAATCCGCCAATGCGCTGAGCTTTTTGCTTTGCGATGGCAATCGTACCACCAGCACATTTTCTCGCACTTGCGCTAAGCTAGCAGCTGCCTGTACATTCTTTGTTTGTCCATCCGCACTTGAACCCCAGAGCAAAAGAAGTGTAATAAGGACTGATGATAAGCGATTTAGCATAACTGTTAAGATTTAGTTAATAAGTTTTAAATCGATCTTAAACCGAATTTCCGAATTGAAGAGAGTTTAGGCATTCTTAGAAAAAATTAGCAAATTTGTGAGCCTTTTACTACAGCTTTTTTTGTAATATCAGGCCTTTTTGAATAACAACTTATTTTTAGCGGGAGTTGTAGTAAGAAAAAGGCTCCCCATGGGCAGATAAACCCAAAAAAACTATGCAATCAGTAGATATTGAAGCGCTGAATCAACAGATCTATATAGATAGTGCTTTCGTTGAAAAACTAAATGAGGAAACGGCAAAAGTTATTGTGGGACAACGCCACATGATCGAGAGATTGATGCTCGGATTGCTGACAAAAGGCCACGTTTTACTGGAAGGACTTCCTGGATTAGCTAAAACTTTAGCCATCAATACACTCTCTAAAGCGGTAGATGCCAAATTTAACCGCATCCAGTTTACCCCAGACCTTCTCCCTGCCGATATTATCGGTACCATGATATTCAACCCTAGCAAAAATGAGTTCACCGTTCGTAAAGGTCCCATTTTTGCCAACTTTATTCTAGCGGATGAGATTAACCGGGCCCCTGCAAAAGTACAAAGTGCCTTGTTAGAGGCGATGCAAGAACGCCAGGTTACGATCGGAGGAGAAACCTATCCGCTTCAAGAGCCCTTTCTAGTTCTAGCTACGCAAAACCCAATTGAACAGGAAGGAACCTATCCGCTACCTGAAGCACAGGTAGACCGTTTCATGCTCAAAGTCAAGATCACCTATCCTACGAAAGAGGACGAAAGGGAGATCATTCGCCGAAATCTACAGACAGGAGGCTTCCCAGAGATCAAACCCGTGGTAGATCCATCGGCTATTCTCAAAGCGCGTGAATCGGTGAACAAAGTCTATATGGACGAAAAAATCGAGAAGTACATACTAGATATTGTATTCTCTACTAGGAATCCAGAAGACTACAACCTAAGCAGCTTACAGGCACTCATTAATTACGGAGGATCTCCTCGAGCCAGTATTGCCCTGGCCAAATCTGCGAAAGCCTATGCCTTCTTGAAGAGAAGAGGATATGTAATTCCCGAGGACGTGCGCCAGGTATGCCACGATGTGATGCGTCATCGTGTTGGCTTAACCTATGAAGCAGAGGCTGAAAATGTTACACAAGAAGATATTATCAATAAGATTTTAGATACCGTAGAAGTACCTTAACAATCGCCCGTGGAAACCAGTGAACTACTCAAAAAAGTTCGGAAGATTGAGATTAAGACGAAGGGCTTAAGTCGACACATCTTCTCCGGAGAGTACCATAGTGCTTTCAAAGGGCGTGGCATGTCTTTTAGCGAAGTTCGAAATTACCAGTTTGGAGACGATGTTCGAAATATCGATTGGAATGTGACTGCACGAACTGGCGATCCATATGTGAAGATCTTCGAAGAAGAACGGGAATTGACCGTCATGCTGCTAATCGATGTAAGTCGATCTTCCTTTTTTGGAACGGTCAACCAGTTGAAAAATGAAATCCTAACAGAAATCTGTGCCGTTTTGGCCTTCTCGGCCATCAATAACAATGATAAAGTAGGCGTCATCTTTTTCTCTGATCAAGTAGAGAAGTTCATTCCTCCTAAAAAAGGAAAACAGCATATTCTGCGAATCATTCGAGAATTGATCGATTTCCAGCCTCAACATCAAGGCACCGATATAGAAAGCACCTTACAGTACTTTAATAATGTAGTGAAAAAAAGAAGTATTTGCTTTTTGCTTTCAGATTTCATGACTAAGAACTACGAGGCTGCACTGCGAATTGCCGCGAGAAAGCACGATGTGGTTGGTATTCATATGGTTGATCCTCGAGAAGAGGAACTACCTAATGTTGGATTGCTGCGTGCCTCAGATGCCGAAACGGGTGCTATGCGCTGGATAGATACCTCCTCATCGAAAGTTAGAGAACAATATGCCAATTGGTATTCAGAACACTACCAGTATTTTCGCTCAGCTTTCCTAAAAAGTGGTGCTGATGCAGTTAGTATTCGTACCAACGAATCCTACGTAAATGCCCTACTCAAGTTTTTCAAAAAGCGGAGTAATTGATATGAAGGAATTGCGGAAATTAACGCTTTCATGGAGCTTTGGATTATCGTTTCTATTGTGCTTGCTGAGTCAGGTAGGTCGAGCGCAATCCGTTAGTGCAGCCTTAAGCACTAATGAGATTCTGATTGGGGATCAGATCAAGATGGAATTGGATATAAGCTATCCACAAGGAATGAGCCTTGAAGTCGCCGATCTGTCCGTAATTGAAAAAACTGAGGGAATTGAATTGCTGAAAGTCTATCCTGTAGATACCGTTCCTTCAAGCGAAGGAAATCTGTTGCATCAGACGCTAATTCTTACTTCCTTTGACTCCGGGCAATACGTAATTCCCCAGATTCCAGTCAGTTTTCTCTCCGGTGATCAACGCCAGACGGTTAATACCAACTCCCTTCTATTGGTTGTTAACCCTTATCCAGTCAGCCAGGACACGGTACAGTTACAGCCGATTAAAGGAATCATTGCGGAGGAGAAAACGATTGAAGACTATTACCCAATTCTCATTGGAATTGGTGCGGTTGGTCTATTAGCCTTCCTGGGGTATTTCTTCTACAGGCGTAGTCAAAACAAGGAAGAGCCCATGCCGGTAGTAATAAAGCGGCCACCATTCGAAATAGCTATGGAGAAGATCGAATCACTCCGTGCCTCAAAACTTTGGCAACAGAATCAGATCAAAGCCTATCAAAGTGAATTGACTTTTATCTTGAGAGAATACCTTGAAGAAAGATTTAACATCAAGGCGCTAGAGTCCACCTCCGATGAAATCGTTGAGGACCTCAAAAAATTAGATGAGATAGGGGAAGACTGGAGAGGTGAATTAAATAAAATACTACAAACCGCAGATTTGGTGAAGTTCGCTAAGGCTATTCCACCAGTCGAAGTACATGCTGCGGGTTTGGATAAACTAGAAGCCTTCGTTGTTCAGACAAAACCGAAGCCAAAGCCGGTAGAAGAAAATGAGCCAACCGAAGAGATTGAAGAAGAAGACAAGTCAGAAGCTATAGAATAAGTTGTATGCTTGGATTATTGGAGAACATAACTTTTGTAAGTCCGTTTTTCTTTGTGCTACTCCTATTATTACCGATAATAGCCTGGTGGTACTTCCGAACGTATCGGCAACGCTATGCGCCGATGCGCATGTCTACTTTAGAGGGCTTAGAAAACACACAGTCCATTAGAGGGCGCTTACGCTCCTTGTTACCCATTCTCCGAATACTATCTTTCGTGGCTCTGGTTGTAGCTCTCGCTCGCCCCCAACGAGTACTCAAAGAGGAAGAAGTAGTAGCAGAAGGAATAGACATCAGTCTCGCCATGGATTTATCCAGTAGTATGCTTGCTCAGGATTTTCAACCTAATCGTTTGGAAGTAAGTAAGCGAGTGGCAGCTGACTTCGTACGACAGCGGCAATATGACCGCATTGGCTTGGTAGTGTTCGCAGGAGAGGCCTTTACGCAATGTCCACTTACCACTGACCACCTAGTCCTTAATGAATTCTTGAGTAAACTAGAATGTGGAATTCTGGAAGATGGTACAGCTATCGGAATGGGATTGGCCACTGCCGTTAACCGATTAAAAGATAGCGACAGTAAGAGTAAAGTCGTGATTCTATTGACGGATGGGGTTAATAATACGGGTTACCAGTCGCCTATGTTGGCTGCGAAAATTGCGAAGGAATACAATATTAAAGTTTACACCATCGGTGTTGGAAGTGTTGGGGAGACAAGAGCTCCGGTTAGTAGAAGGAGTGATGGAAAGTATGTACTTGGATTAGTACGTGTGGAAATAGATGAAGAACTACTACGACAAATAGCGGAATTGACGGGTGGGAAATATTACCGAGCCGTGGATGAACAAAGCCTAGAGCAAATTTACGCTTCCATCGATCAACTGGAGAAGACCAAAATTGAAGTGACTAGCTTTAAAAGATACAGCGAAGAATATCATCACTTTGCTTTTTGGGGAATTCTTTTCCTTCTGATAGAAGTTTTGTTGAGATACACTGTACTTCGAGCTATACCTTAGTGCCGGAGATCAGCTCTGGTGAGCTTAAAGAAACCGGACAGGTAAACTGAAGATAAACAGCAGGTTTAATGAAACCTGTTAAGATACCTCTTGTAATGAAAGTAACACGTTGAAGGCTTAGATAAATTAGATACCAATAGAATCGCCTGTTGAAGCTGAGAAATCAGAAGTAATCTAATTAGTTGTATGCTTGGATCATTGGAGAATATAACCTTTGTAAATCCAGCTTTCTTTGTGCTATTGCTGTTATTACCCATGATAGCTTGGTGGTATTATCGAAACTATCGGCAGCGCTATGCGCCAATACAGATGTCTACCTTAGCAGGCTTGGAAAACAAGCAATCAACCAGAGGCTCCTTGCGCTCTTCATTGCCTATACTCCGTGTCTTGTCACTATTGGCTTTGATTGTAGCCTTGGCCCGCCCGCAACTGATTTATACACAGGAAGAAGTGGTAGCGGAAGGCATTGACATCAGCCTAGCTATGGATTTGTCCAGTAGTATGCTCGCTCAGGATTTTCAACCCAATCGCTTGGAAGTGAGTAAGCGAGTAGCAGCTGATTTTGTGCGCCAGCGGCAATATGATCGAATTGGCTTGGTAGTCTTTGCCGGGGAAGCCTTTACTCAATGCCCTTTGACCACAGACCACCACGTCTTAAATGAGTTTTTGAGTAAACTAGAATGTGGGGTTGTAGAAGAAGGAACAGCTATTGGAATGGGCTTAGCTACAGCCGTTAATAGGCTTAAGGATAGTGAAAGTAAGAGTAAGGTCATTATTCTATTGACTGACGGAGTCAACAACGGAGGTTACCAATCGCCCATGCTAGCTGCAAAGATTGCTAAAGAATACAATATTAAAGTGTACGCCATCGGAATTGGAAGCGTAGGAGAGACCCGAGCCCCCGTTAGTATTAGAGGTGATGGGGAATATATTTTTGGTACTGTGAATGTGGAAATAGATGAAAAGCTTCTACGTCAAATAGCAGAATTGACCGGTGGGCAGTACTACCGAGCATTAGATGAACAAAGTTTGGAGCAGATTTATACTTCGATCGATCAATTGGAGAAGACCAAAATTGAAGTAACTAGTTTTAAAAGATATAGTGAAGAATATCGGCATTTTGCCTTTTTAGGTATTCTTTTCCTTTTGATGGAAGTTTTGTTGAGGTATACTGTGCTTCGGGCCATACCTTAGCGTACAAATGGATGTTGCACCTGTAAACAAACTAAGCAGGTGTTGAAGAAGATACTATTATGTTTCGATTCGAAAATAGCATATACCTATATGGACTGGCTTTCATTCCAGTTCTTATCTTATTCTTTGTAGCGACCTGGTATTACCGTAAGCGGGCCCTAAACCGCTTTGGCAATCCTGATTTGCTGGAACAATTAATGCCAGATTGGTCTCGCTACAAGCATACGGTTAAGTTTATTTTATTGGTCACAACGCTGGCTTTCTTGATTGTGGGTTGGGCAAACCCGCAATGGGGTAGCAAAAAAGAGAAGGTGAAACGAAAAGGCATTGATGTCTTCATTGCTTTGGATGTATCCCGTAGTATGTTAGCCCAGGACATTTCTCCTAGCAGGCTAGATCGCTCTAAACGCTTTGCACAAAACTTGGTGGATCAACTGAAGGGTGAAAACCTGGGTTTGATTCTTTTTGCTTGTAACGCCTATATGCAGGTCCCTCTCACGACAGATTATGCATTCGCTCGGATGTTTGTCACGACTGCAAACCCGGGAATGGCTCCTTCACAGGGTACAGCCATCAGCGAAGCCATTGCCCTTTCTGAACAATCCTTCCCAGAGGAAAATCAAAAACATAAAGCCCTCATTATCATTTCTGATGGTGAGGATCATGATGGTGAAGCCGTTGCTGCAGCAACTACGGCAAAAGAAAATGGTTTGCTAACCTTTACCATTGGGGTAGGAGAGGCTAGCGGAAGCTTTATTCCCGTGCGGCAAGGTGGGCGAGAGGATTATCTTCGAGATCGCACCGGTAACCCTGTAAAATCTCAGCTTAATGAGGAAATGCTAAGGGAAGTAGCACAAGCCGGTGGGGGAGACTACTTCAATCTACTAGCAGGATCAGATGAGGTAATGAAAGCGCTTAAGACGAGAATTGATGCGATAGAAAAAAGAGAGCTAGAACTTCGTTCTTTTACCGAATACGAAAGCTATTTCCAATACTTTATTGGGATGGGATTGATCTTACTGATTTTGGAGTTTTTATTGTCTTACCGGAAGAATAAGTACCTCGGAGATAAAGATATTTTTGCTACTTGATTGATCTTCAGAGCTTTCCTTTTAAGTAGTTTGGTACAATAGGAACGCGATTCAAAATTTAACTTATCATGAGAGCATTACTAATTGTTTTTAGTCTTTGTTTGGGAGTAGGCTTGCAAGCCCAGTCGCAACATAAGCTCCTGCGAAAAGGAGATAAAAGCTACAAAGAAGAAAACTTCGGTAAAGCTGAAGAGGATTATCGAAAAGCACTAGAAAAAAAACCTTCTTCCAAGGGTAGCTATAACCTAGGAAACTCGATCTATCAACAAAAAGATCGCTTTGATTCGGCAGGAGAACTTTATCTTGATGCAGCTGAAAGAGCTACTGACCCAGTATTAAAGTCAAATGCTTATCATAACCTAGGCAATGCCTACTTCAACCAACAGAAGTTCAAGGAGAGCATTGAAGCCTATAAGAATTCACTCCGCCTGCAGCCGCAGGACATGCAAACCAAACACAATCTTGCACAGGCCCAATATATGTTGAAGCAACAGCAACAACAACAGCAACAACAACAGCAGGAAGGCGATGAACAAAATGAAGATCCACAGGACAACCAGGATCAGCAAGAACAACAACAACAGCAGCAGCAAGAAGAACAAGATCAGCAACAACAGCAGAATCAATCTCAGCAAGAACAACAAGAAAGTCAATCGGAACAAGCAGAGGATGTCCCGGACCTAACGCGAGAAGAAGCAGAGCGCCTACTTAAGATCATGGAAAACGAGGAACAAAAGACCATGGAAAAAATGCGTCGCAGACAAACGAAGGGGTGCAAATCCCAGAAAGACTGGTAAGTTGTAAATTTGTAGGAGTTCCTTCAAACTTTTGCGACTTAAAATGGGTCTTTCTAATGGCTTTGCGTGTTAGCTTTTGCTCAAACATTGGGAGCCGATAGGTATTCAATAAAATGCGAGAAACATGAAAAAATTAAGTATCCTTTTCGTCAGCCTATTCCTAGTCAGCCAAATGACGGTAGCGCAAGAAGATGGCAAATTTTCGGTAAAAGTGAGTATGGATTCTGTGCTGTATGGCAACTATTTTCAAGTGGTCTTCTCTCTAGAGAATGCGAAAGGACAAGACTTCCAAGCCCCAGCCTTTGAGGATTTTATCGTAAAAAGTGGCCCGAACATGTCTTCTAGCTTTAGCATGATGAATGGCGATGTTTCCCAAAGTATTTCTTATACCTTTTATCTGGAACCTAAGGATATCGGGAATTATTACATACAACCAGCTAGCATTGCAGTGGGGGAAATGATGTTAGAAACGGAACCCATCGAAATCCTAGTCGTACCCAATCCTGAAGGTATTATTCAAAAGCAACCTCAGGAAGAGCGAATGAGTGACTTTTTTAGAGGCTTCGATCGAGAAGGTATGCCAGGTTTTCGCAATTTTCAGTTCGACTTTGACGAACCGGGCTTAAGAAACGCCCCAAATGATAAGGATCCCTCCAAAGAAAAAGGGAAAGAAGACAAAACGAAGAAGAAAAAGAAGAAAAGAAAGATTTACAAGATCTAGACCAGGCAAAATGCTTTTTTGCCGAAAGCTGTATGGATATGGAGTGGAGTTACGCTGAACCTAAACAAATAAATTGGCTGAATCAATGTGCAAACCTAGGGCGTCGATCCGTCCTGACCGCACTAGCTATTATTCTAGTGACGATCGGGACTTATGCCCAAAGGTTCGAAGCCTATAGCGATGCTAAACAAGTCTTACTGAAGAGTTACTTTGATGTAACCTTTACCTTGTATGATGCCAATGGCGGTGATTTTACAGCTCCAAGTTTTAAGAACTTCACGCTTATCAATGGTCCCTCCGTTTCCCGCAGCACCTCTATCATCAATGGACAAATGTCAAAAGAAGTAGGATATACCTTTACCCTACAACCCAAACGTATTGGCACCTTTTCCATCGGCAAAGCACGGATTAAAGTAGGAAACAAAACCATCGAGAGTAAACCTATATCCATCTCGGTGGTAAAAGGGAAAAGCGGAAGTGATAATGCCGAAGAATTGTACATTGAAGCAATTCCTAGCATCACCGAGGCTTGGGTGGGACAACAAATTATGTTGGACTACAAGCTATTCACTACGGTGCAGATTGAGACTCAAAATGTTATATCCGAATCAGGTTACCAAGGGTTTTATGCACAGGATATTCGGAGATATGATGGTAGAGTAGTTCGTGAAGTTATTGATGGAACACAATACGCTACCAAAGTCCTTAAGCGCCTAGCTCTATTCCCTCAGCAAACAGGAAAACTCACCGTTGATCCACTCAACGTTCAGTTAGGAGCTGTGGTAGAAGGGAATAATCAAAGAAGAAGTTTCTTTTTTAGCCGCCAAATTAGAAGGATCCCGGCCAGTACTGAATCAATAGCTATCAATGTAAAACCACTCCCCTCCAATGCACCCAGTTCCTTCACCGGGGCGGTGGGTAGTTTTGAGATTAAAAGTCGTATTAATCGCGCAAGTGTAACAACTGATGATGCCATTTCAGTAGTTCTGTCAATCCGTGGTAATGGCGATATCAAACGCATCCAACCGCCAGAGTTGAATTTCCCTGAAGAATTTGAAGTCTACGATCCAAAGGTGATCAAGGAAAATAGCTTTGAAAACTTGGGACAACTCTACGGCGAAAAAGATATTGAATACTTGTTGGTCCCAAAGAAAGCAGGACAGTACCAATTGACTCCTGAATTTAGTTATTTCGATCCTGATAGTGCCAAATACATTGTTTTCAACGATAACACCTTTGCCGTCAATGTGGGACAAGGGAGTCAACAAAGAACAGCCATCAACGTGGCTCCAGAACCTGAGCGGACGCAAGATATCGCGTACCTCAAATCAAACCCCGGATTTGGCCCGAAAGGATACTTCCAGGAGAACTGGACATTTTGGCTACTGGCTTTACTTCCTTTCTTAGCCCTAGGAGGAGCTTATACCTATAAGCAATTAAAAGCTAAGAGTGACTCTCTGGATCCAGCCTTACTGCGCCAACGAAAAGCCCGAAAAGCAGCTCAAAAACGACTAGAGACAGCTCAGCAACACTTGCAAGCCGGTAAGAGTCGAGACTTTTACGATGAAATCTCTAAAGCCATGCTAGGGTACGTATGCGATAAGCTCCAAATCCCTCGCTCCGAACTCACCAAGGATAATGTGAAAGAGCGATTGCATGGCCTCCAAGTAGCTGATGATGAAATAGAACGCTTCATGAAGACGATTAAAACCTGCGAAATGGCCCTTTTCGCTGGGATGGACAATAGCAAGGCCATGCAAGAGACATATGATGAGACGCTTGATTTGCTTGCCACAGTAGAGTCTTCTATCAAATAGATAAGCAGCTAATTCAACCGGCCTCCCTTTCCCTTATCCCTAGTTTCTAGACAATGCGCTAGCTTCATCCCTCCTACCTTGAAGCTACTCACTCCATTTTTTTCCTATTCTACTACAACTTAGTAGCCGGGAGGCCTCTATTCCCAACACTTTTGTATTGAATCCAAAATCAATACCCTAAAAAACCATCATGAAACAGCTAAATTATCTATTGATGCTCATCGTGAGCTTGGGAATTCTAACCCCATCCATTCAGGCACAATCCAATAAAAAAGCAAAGAAGCGCGTAGCGGTCTTTCTCTTTGAAGATAAATCAGGAGGAAGAGGATATTGGTATGGCGGACAAGGCGTCGGACAGGGTGTAACAGACATGATCACCACAGAATTAGTGAAATCCGGGCAATATCAAGTCATTGAACGCGACCAGTTGGATCAGCTATTACAGGAACAGGATCTCGGTCGCAGTGGTCTAGTAACCCCCCAAAGTGCGGCTGCCGTCGGCAAACTACTCGGCGTAGAACTGGCTGTCATGGGGGCTGTCACCGAATTCGGGAACCAGAAAGGAAACTCCAATATGCGAATCGGTGGTACCCGCTTAGGTGTCGGTCGTAATGCTGCCGTGGTAGCCATCGATCTACGATTAGTGAATACCTCTACGGGTGAGATCATCTTGGCGGACAACGTTCGTAAGACTAAGAATGGCCTTTCTGGCTCCATCGGGCACAAGAATATGAATTTCAATAGTAGACAACAATTCAATAACTCCTTAGTGGGTAAAGCAACTCGTGCTGCTGTGGAGAAGGTGATTGAATTGATTGGTGTAAACAGCAGTGAGATGCCATGGGAGGCCAAGGTGATCGTGGCTAAAAATGGGGACGTATTCATCAATAGCGGAAAGACTGGTGGCGTTGAAATTGGAGAAACCTTCAAAGTAATGCGTCCAGGTGAAGCCTTGATTGACCCCGATACCGGTCTTAATCTAGGAAGTGTAGATACAGAGGTCGGTACGATCAAGGTGGTCGACAATAGCATAGGAGAGGGGAAAGCCTCTAAATGTAGAATTGTAAGTGGCGACGACTTCTCCAAGGGAGATCTAGTGAAAATGAAATAGGGTTTTGGGGTCACCACGGTCGGAGAGTTTCCTCTGAGGAGGACTCTCCACCTACCCCCTTTTATCCCCTTACAGTAAATGAAGACTTAGATACACTCGAACCTTCCCATTGAGCAAGGTTCGAGCGTTTTCTATTTAGTAAATGACCTAAACTCCGTTTCAACTGTATATATAACTGAACATTTATTTATTTTTGTCCTATGGCACGACCTCGATCCGGTGAAAAGTATGATGCGATTATGCAGGCCACTTTGCAAATTGGCGCCGAAGCCGGTTTCCATGGCCTCTCTATGTCCAAAATTGCCAAAGGCGCGGGGGTAGCCACCGCTACGATCTACATCTACTTCGAAAATATCGATGCCATCATCAATCAATTGTATGTGGACTTAAAAGAACTTGTCTTTGGCGAGTGTATGGCAGGGGTTAAACCCTACATGAGTAGCCAACAATCTTTTGAACTAATCTGGAAGAATCTCTATCATAACATATTGAATTACAACTTAGAGTTCCGATTCCTAGAACAATTCACTAACAGTCCGTACATCACGCAAATTTCAAGAGAAGAGGGATATCGTCCCTTTTCACACATCATAGGATTTTTCCAAGAAGGAATCAAGAAAGGAGATATCAAGAACATGCCAATGGATGTAATCATGGCTTTTTTCTTTGCACCGATCGCCTCCATTACTAAAAACATCATTGCTGGACATCTAGAAATGACGGAAAAGCAGATTCAAAAAGCCATAGAAAATGCATGGAGCGCAATAAAAGTTTAAAAAATTTATCTATTAAATAAACAAACGATCGTTTATTAATGTTCCTATAGAAAAAACTTAAAATCCAATCTAAATGAAGTATCGTACGCTTGGTAACACAGGTTTATTTGTTTCTGAATTATGCATGGGAGCAATGACATTTGGGGGTAAGGGCGTTTTTGAGGTTATCGGTGCCTTGGGACAAAAGGAAGCTGGACTTTTGGTCGACAAGGCATTGGATGCTGGTATCAACTTCTTTGACACCGCCAATACCTATGCTAAACATGAATCCGAAGAAATTCTTGGCAAAGCACTCGGTAATCGTAGAAAAGATGTCATCGTGGCTTCGAAAGTAAGGTTTCGGATGACCGACAATGTAAATGGTGTGGGCTTAACCCGTCATCACATCATGAATCAAGTAGAGAAGAGTCTAAAAGCTTTGAATACGGATTATCTTGATCTCTATCAGATTCACGGCTCTGATCCATTGACACCAATGGAAGAAACGCTATCTGCCCTAAATGATTTGGTACGACAAGGGAAAGTCCGTTACATCGGGTATTGTAACCTAAGCGCTTGGGAAGCCATGAAGGCGCTATCTATCTCTCGGCAGAATGGCTGGGCGGAGTTCAAATCCGCACAATGTTACTACTCTATCGCTGGACGAGAACTAGAGCGTGAAATCGTTCCAATGGCACAAGATCAAAATTTGGGAATTCTCCCATGGAGTCCGCTGGCTGGTGGATTTCTTACAGGAAAGTACACCAGGGAAAATGAAAAAGTAGACGGTTCGAGACGAACTAATTTTGATTTCCCTCCAATCAACAAGGATAGGGCTTATGACATTATCGACGTCATGGCAGAGATCGCCGAAAAACATGAGGCGACTGTAGCTCGCGTTGCTTTGGCCTGGTTGCTACATAAAACAGGAGTTACAAGTGTGATCATTGGAGCCAGGAAAATGTCCCAATTGGAAGACAACATCAAAGCAGTTGACATTCAATTTAGCGAAGAAGAATTGAAACGACTGGATGATGTCAGTCAATTGGCACCAGAATATCCACACTGGTTCTCAGGTACACCGACCGACCGATACCCTGGATCTAGAGGTTGGGCGGATGCTTAATGCTCAACTAGCATTAGCACAAACGAAAACTTAATTTTAGATATATGAAGGCGGAGGGGTTTCCATTCCGCCTTCCTTTTTTATTCCGAACTATTAGCTGCCTTGGCAGATGCCTCATTAGCCAATTCATTGTCATTTTGCCTGCCAACAGGAATCAATTCCTCCGGACCAAACTGCGCCACCTTACCATTAGCCGAAAGTAGAATAGCAATAGGTTTAGTGCTTTCAAATTGAGCAAAAATGATCATCATGATCACGGTTATCGGGACGCAAAGCACCATCCCAGATACCCCCCACAAAGTTCCCCAGAGCGAAAGCGACAAAATCATCACGAGTGAACTGATATTAAGCGAGCTTCCCATCATCCTCGGTTCAATTACATTTCCAACAATCAACTGAATAGCCCCAACCCCAATCAGAATGATAATAAACGGAGTCAAGGTCTCAAATTGCAAAATAGCCATCAGAGAGGGAAATGCCGTAGCTATTAGCGAGCCAATGCTTGGGATATAATTCAACAAGAAAATCAAGAATGCCCAAAATGCCGCAAAGTCTAAACCGATAATCGCCATGACGATATAACTCAAAACCCCGGTTAAAACACTTACTGCTGTCTTTACTGAAATATAGCTACTGATCGCTTTATTAATCCTAATTAATATCCCCTGAACGCGCCCATAGTCTTCTTCGTCATTGAAGATAGCTTGTAACTTGAGTGGAAAGCTTACCTGTTCTAGAAACAGGAATAGGACATAAATCAAGATCAAGAAGATATTTCCCGCAATGCCAGAAAAGGTATTTATGAAATTGGAAATGATGTCAGTAAAGTCAAAACCTTCTAGCAAAGAAGACACGTTGGGCACTTGCTCTAAGCCAAAGGATTGCTGCACATTCTCCATGAGATGTCGAACATTCTGCTCATAAGTAGGCAGGGAATCGGCCATAGACTGTGCATTATTGGCGATCATCTCACCTACGAATACTAGAAAGAGCACGATAATGAGCATAGCTAGGGTGGCGCTCAGCCAACCTGGGCAGTACTTCCGAATGAACTCAAAACTACCAATCCAATTGTTCAAGCCAACGATTACGTACCAAACCACTAAGGCGATAACAAAAGGGATGAGCAAGCTTTTTCCATAAACCAGTAGAACCACTACCAAAGCGGTAGCTACCATCCAGGCAGCTGCGTTTAGGATTTTCATTGGTGTTCTTGTTTTTCTACAAGGTATTAAAATCCGTTCTATACTATGTTAGGTGAGGGTTAAAAGTACGTAAGCAAAAAGCCCTTGCAGGAAGATCTCGTAAAATCGAGCTTTCCTACAAGGGCTAGTAAGGCATCTACAATAAATAATGTAAAGGGCCGTATCATAGCCCTTCACATTACTTAGATTCTATTTCAGGTCAAACCCTTTAGCCTTAGCAATGCCTTCCAGAGATTGCATGAACGATACTTCCAGACTTTCATTATCTATCGCTGGAGAGGAAGCTAATTGCTGTTGGATAAACCCTTGGCGATTCTGATTCAAGGTTTGGATTTGCTTGCTAATCGCAGAGCGATTATCCTGGCATTCTTTGATTTTGAGACGGAGGTGACTCCGGGATAAATTCTGGTATTCTGCTGCAAGCTCCAATTGCTTATTGATGACGGTGGAATCCGCAATAAAAGCATCTACTAAATCCCAACTAGTATTTACATAGTTACCTGAAGCCTTGAAGCAAGCCCGACTCGCCGCATTAGCTACGCTAAAACTAGAAGCATTAGCATCTTGATTCTGCTGATTCTGCTGCTTATAAAGTCCCTGTTTTCCAAAAGGTATATAAGTGCTATTCAGTTTCAGATTTAGGCGTGATATCTCTTCATCAAAAGGTGTTTCAATAAGTTCAATCGCTAAGTTATGATCAATGTTAGCGTAATGGCCACCCGTAGCCAAGGCTCCTTGCTGCCACCCTAATTGAATACCCTCCAGGGATTGCCCACAAAAGATAGTATTCACCACTATCCCTTTGTCTTTTGCTCTACGGCAAATCTTCTGGAAATGTACAGGTCCCTGATCAAAACCCTCATTCCCGGCAATAAATAATAAGCGTAGTTGATCTTCCCCCGCACTCCATTCCAAATCCTGTAAGGCCGTCTTGATGGCCATTCCGCAATACTCCTCTCCCCCATTGGTTCTCAATTGGAATAGGGCTTCCGAGACAGCATCAAAATCCGAAGTGAAAGGCAAAAGCTGCTGAACATAGCCCGAAGCTTCGGATATCTCATCATTACCATAGTGATATAAGGCAATTTCAATCTTCGGACCAGCTCCATTCCGTTCCGCCTTGCCAAGATTATTCAGAATCTGCCACAGTTGAGATTTGGCTTGCTCGATCAAGCCTTCCATCGAACCACTAGTATCTAGCAAGAGTGCCACCTGGATTAAGTTTTCTGCTGAACTCACCCATTCTTGAATGGGTTTTTCACTCTTCTTAAACCACTGCGTAAGGGCCAGTACCGAACGAAACTGAAATAGGCACCCTGCCAATACAAGAGCAAACAATGGACTCCATCTTTTAACTGCTGTAGGTATTTTCATGATTTGGATTTTAGTTAACAGATTCCGAAAAATGAGTCACATCGTGCTCATCTAACCCTACAAAAATTCAGAAAAGAAAAAGGAGAAAAAAGGACTACTTTAGGAAGAGGACAGCTAACATCATGAACAAGCCTGTTCACTGTATAAAGCAGCCATTTTAGCGCATTTCCCTGAAATCCATAAATAAAAAGTGTCTTATCTTTGAAAAGTCGTGACCAATGGAATGTCTATGAGAGTTGATTTTTTGAATGGTCAGAAAGCAGTTTTACACGTCTATCTTCGTACTGCTTTACTTTCCACTTTGTTATCACTTACCTGCTACCTTTCTGCACAAGAGGCTAGTCAGCCATATGTATTGTCCCTACAAAAAGCCGAACAAGCCTGTATTAAGTCTCCAGAAATAGGCATTGATATGGTCAAAGAGGTGATCGCGGACAGCAAGCTCAACCGAAATGCATTGGAAGAGGGACAAGCCTATATTCTGCTTGGGGATATTTATGAAATGAATAATCAAAAAGACCTGGCCCTGAACCGCTATCGTCAAGCCCTAAACATTCTCCCCAGAAACCAGGCGGCTAACTGGATGGCCTTAGCCCATTATAAGATGGGCAAGATATTCCTCGATCAAAAGCAAAGCTTTAAAGCCAGTGTATCCTTTTCTGAATGTAAGAATCTAGCCCAAACCCCCGCCTTGCAGATCAACTGTCAGGAAGGCTTGGCGGACGCAGCGGCCCTCACTGGCAACCTAGATCAAAGCCAGCAACTTTACGATGTAACTCGAGGGTATTACCAAGTGCAATCGGATTCTTTGTCCCTTGCTCGCCTCACTGCAAAAGAGGCAAAGTTGTACGCCTTTCGTGGCAATCTTAGCCAGGCCCAGCAATCCTATAGCAACTCTGTACAAACCCTTTCGCCACAGTTCCTAAGTCGGCAAGGTTATACCGCCTTCGAACAGGTCAATAGTGTATTGATCGATAGCATTAAAAATGACCGAGAAAAGATAGCCCTTCGCAGATTCAACATAGACAATAAATCTCGCCTCAAACTCCCTGCTGATCTCTTGCTAGAAGAACAACTTGCCTTAGCGAACCTCTATAAATCCAACAGCAACCCGAATGCATTAAAGGAGGTATTGGAAGAAGCTAGGGAACTTGCTGCAAAGAGTAAAAATTCGGCTCAGCGAGCCAACTTCTTTCAGCTATCATCAGAATGGAACCTAGATCAGGGAGATTTAGAAGGCGCGAAAAGTGACTATCAAAACTACCTGACCGAAAACGCCAAAGTTTTTCAGGAAAAGGAAGATGCACTTAATCGCCAACTCGCCATTATTCGCAATCAAAGTACCGTCGACGTAGCAGCTAAGGATGTAGACCTAAAGCTAAAGAAGCGAGAATTGTTAGAAAGCCAAATGTGGACCCAGCGCTTGATCATTATCGGATTAGGCCTGTTGCTACTGGCGGCTTTGGTTTCCCTATTGTTGATTTGGCGTAATGTCAAAGCCCGGCAAAAAGCTAATGATTTACTGCAACTGCGCTCCCTCAGAACCCAGATGAATCCACACTTCATCTTCAATGCCTTAAATAGCGTCAACAACTTCATTTCTCAAAGTGATGAGAGAGCAGCCAATAAATTCCTAGCAGATTTTTCCAAATTGATGCGAATGGTTTTGGATTACAGCCAACAGGATTTCATTTCTTTTGAAGAAGAAATGCAACTCCTACAACTCTATCTTAAACTGGAGCATCTTCGTTTTAGGGATAAGTTTGAATATACTTTCACACAAGATGAGGATCTGAACAAGCAGATCGAAATCCCTCCAATGCTCATTCAACCCTTTGTAGAGAATGCTGTCTGGCATGGGTTAAGGTATAAGACCGATAAAGGAATGTTGTTAGTAGATGTGGCCGCTGAGGAGGATCATATTCTAGTTACCGTAAAGGACGATGGCATCGGAAGAGATCGTTCAAAGGAACTAAAGACCAAAAACCAAAATCAGTACCGTAGTACAGGTTTGCGAAATGCACAAGAACGGATTCAGCTGATCAATCAACTGTATGACAAAAGCTATGAGCTAAGTGTGGAGGATGCTAATGATGACGGAGATGTAGGGACACTGGTACAGATCAAAATACCCCATTAACCCATGAAAAAACTCAAAACCCTAATTGTAGATGACGAACAAGATAGTCGGGACAGTTTATCTCGTTTTGTAGCTAAATATTGCCCCCAATTGGAGGTCGTCCAAGCCTGTACCAATATAATGGAGGCAGAAAAGGCGATCCAGACCCATACGCCACAGTTAGTCTTTCTAGATATTGAAATGCCCTATGGAAATGCCTTTGATCTTTTAGACAAACTCCCAGAGATTGATTTCGAAATCATTTTCATCACCGCATTCAGTCAATATGCCATTGAAGCATTCAAGTTAAGCGCTGCCCATTACCTACTCAAGCCAGTAGATATAGATGAACTCATTGAAGCGGTAGAAAAGGTAGAAGAGAGATTAGAGCAAGCTAAGCGCCTACATACAGCCACCATACTCAAGGAGAACCTAGGTCATATTCAATCACAACATCAAAAGGTAGTCTTGCCACTCATCGATGGGTTTGAGGTAACCAAAATGGCTGATATCCTCTACTGTGAAGCGGAAGAGAACTTCACCAAATTCTATTTTATTGGAGGTAAAAAATCACTGATCTGCCGGAAACTCAAGTTCTTTGATCAAGTACTAAGTGCGCATGGCTTTTGCAGAATCCACCGTTCCTATTTAATCAACCTAGAGTATGTACAGCGCTATGTGAAAGGCAAGGGGGGTACGGTGATCTTAGAGAATGGTCAGCAACTTCAAGTGGCCAATGCTCGCAAAGGGGAGTTCTTAGAACGCTTCAAATAACTAACTAGTAGCAAGATTACTGGGCTATATGCGCCTTCACCTTTTCCAACGCTTGTTGAAACGAGGCGGCTAATTCAGCATTTGATATGCCCTCTTCAGCAGAAAAATTATGCCTAAAAGAAGGTAATGAAAATGTAGCCACTACGGCTCCTCCCATAAAGCCAGCCCGGACACTGGCTGTCTCCAGTACACTCGCGCCCCCTCTTTTACCAGGAGAGGTACTTAGCATAAATATGGGCCGTCCTGCCCAGAGTTTTTGCTCAATTCTAGACACCCAATCCAATAGGTTTTTAAAAGCCACCGTATAACTACCATTGTGCTCTGCCATAGAAATAACGAGCAGGTCATGCGCATCGATCAAAGCCTTAAAGTCATGTGCCAAGGAAGGGATTCCTGCTTCTTTTTCCCGATCTATTCCATAGATCGGCATCTCAAAGTCGTTGAGATCGATCAAAGTAATGGCGGCCTGTTCGAATTGTGCCGCCGCATAAGCAGCTAACTGTTTATTAATCGAATTACGGCTGTTGCTAGCTCCAAAAGCAAGTATCTTCAACATAATATATTTGCACTCGTGATTGCTAATGCCGCAAAGGAACAAATTTTTCCTAAATCCCGGGTCAACCTTTATCCTTTCTAATGGGTTTCGCAAGGGAAAAGATCACTTCGAAAACGGAGGCCGTTACAGGCTTTCTACTCTATTCTTCAAAGCCTTATTCCAAGCCTGGAATCCTTTCATTGTATCTTCTCCGATTTTATTCATAATCAAGCCCCTCAATAGGCCAGAAAAGACCTCACCATGGATGAGCTTAGTCTGTCGGTCGCCCGTCGCCTCCAGCATAAAGTAATGTCTTCCCTTGAATAAACCCAACGGGATACTGCCCAACCATTCAAAAGCATTCCCCTCTTCCTTTCTAGTTATTACAGGTTTAAAGACCTGGTCACTACTAGTTAATCGAAGTGTATTTTTCAAGCGTGCTCCCAATTTTGCTTCCCCTTCGATAGACCGGATAAAGGTGCTCCATTCCGGATAAGCAGAAAAATCCATCATTACTTCCCAAACCTTTTCTTTAGGCGCATTAATAATGATCTCTGTTTTAACCTCTTTCATGTTATTGGATTTTTACTTTAATCTTTAAATTGTATCAGTGGTTCAAAGTACTCGGACATGATTAGGCAACCATTCATTTGGGATGAGTTCGTTTAATCTTGGCCGAGTACTTAACAACCTCCTTTGCAACAAATATGCAGGCACCTTTAGCCTGATCACGTTTACAATTGTTAATAAATTCAAGATGCGTATTCAACTTTCCTCACTCCACCTTCTATTATTATTCATTCTGCCCGCTTTCATCATAGCTCAAGATAGTGCAAGTTCAAGAGTTGATGAGTTATTTAGTGAATGGTCCAATACCAATTCACCCGGCTGTGCCCTGGCTGTAATTAAAGAAGGGAAAATCATCCACAAACGTGGATATGGAATGGCTGACCTGGAACATGATGTGCCTATCCGCCCCTCATCAGTATTCTATATTGGGTCCGTGTCCAAGCAATTTGTAGCGGCTTGTATGCTCTTACTTGATGAACAGGGCAAGATTGACCTGGATGAAGATGTTCGCACCTATATCCCCGAATTCCCAGACTATGGCTACAAAATAACCATCCGCAACCTGATCCATCATACTAGTGGGGTCCGCGATAACCTTACCCTTTGGGAATTAGTAGGCAGATCACATCTAGAAGAAATCCCAGAAGAAGAAATTTTTGACATGATATGCCGACAGAAAGAGCTCAATTTTAAGCCAGGTACGCAGTATATGTATAGTAACTCCTGCTATTTCTTGATGAGTATTATCGTAAAAAGGGCAAGTGGTCTCAGTTTACGCGAATATGCCGATAAGCACATTTTCCAGCCCCTTGGCATGCAAAACAGCATTTTCGGAGATAATAATCGAAGAATCATACGGAATCGGGCTTTTGCCTATGGCAAAAACCCAGATGGAAGCTTCAACAGTATGTTGATGCGTTTTGATTTAGTGGGTTCAGGTGGACTCTACAGCACAGTGGAGGATCTCTTCCTCTGGGATCAAAATCTTTACAATAATAAAATAGGAACTAGAGGTCAAGCCTTCGTGGAAGATATGCTGACCAATGGAAAATACAAGGATGGAAGTGAGGTAGATTATGCCTTTGCCCTGGTGAATGGAGAATACAAAGGATTAAGAACGATATCGCATAGTGGCGCATTAGGCGGATATCGAGCTTATTTTGTTCAGTTTCCCGAGCAGCAGTTCTCTGTCATCATCCTCAGTAATTTCGAAAACTTTCTACCACAAAACCTCGCCCAACAAGTAGCAGATATATATTTAGCCGATCAATTGCAGAACATGGCGAAGGAAGAAAAGAAAAAACAGGCTCCACCAAAGATCATACAACTTAGTCCCAAACACCTAGCCGCAGTAGAAGGCCAATATTGGGATCCAGCTATTGGTTATCCTTTAAAAGTGTACATGAAGGCAGATACCCTCCGATTCTTTGACGAAGGATGGGGAGAAAGGTCCTTGGCTCCTACGGGCATGCGCCACTTTATGTTATCAGGGATGGATAATGAGGTAGGTATTCGGTTTTTCCCCGCCACCAAAGATCACGCGATGCAATTGGCGGTAGAATTCAATGGAAAAGAAGTTGTGCGTGCTAATCAGATCAAGGTAGAAGCCGTAACTGCTCAAGAAATGAAAAATTTATCGGGTAGCTACTATTCTCCCGAACTGGACACCCGTTATCAGATCAAAACCGAGGATAAACAACTCTGGCTAAAACTCAAGAATCAAGGTTGGAAAGCGATGAAGCGCGTGAATCAGGATCTTTATACGCAGGCAAGTGTAGGCCAGTTCAACTTTAACTTTGATAATAAGGGGAAGGTGGCTGGATTCAGGCTTGATGCAGGTCGGGTTAAGAATCTAAAGTTTTCAAAAGTAGACTAAGTAGGAAGCTCCGTTCAACTGGGTTAACATATCATTTGCACTTATTTGAAAGCCATTAACAGGCATTACTATGTATCGCCTATACATTTGTAGTGTAATCAAATTCAATTAAACACCAGCCTATTTGGCCTACAAATTCACTACAAATGAAAACCAAGTGCTATCTCTTACTAAGCATGTTAATCATTAGCTTCACGAGCTTCAGCCAAGCCAGTTATTTAGACAAAAACAAGGAAGAACACCTATGGGGAAAAATTAAGCTTAACGACTTGCAAGAAGCCCCTTACCAAGAATGGTTTACCAGTAATTATGAATCCTTTCAACCCAACCTGGGAGAAGAATTCCCTAGAACCAATTTACAAGATACCGAAGTAACTATCTTTCTCGGCACCTGGTGTGGAGACAGTAAGTTGTGGGTCCCTCGCTTCATCAAGCTCTGGGATGAACTGGGTCTGGATCGCAATCAATTGCATTTTGTTGCCCTCCACAATAAATCAAATGTTTACAAACAAGGCCCAGAAGGAGAGGAGAAAGGCATGAACATACACCGTGTGCCTACTTTTGTTTTTGAACAAAATGATCAAGAGATTGCTCGGATCGTAGAAAGTCCACTGAACTCCATGGAGGCCGACCTCGCCCAGATCAGCCTAGGCTTTCCTTCTACCCCTCGCTACCGCGGAGCCAACTACCTTTCTACACTTTATGCACAGGTACCTCTAGATAGTCTGACACAACATTTCCGCCCTGCGTTAAGAAAGATCTATCGCGAAGTGCATACCAGTAGTGAATTGAACACATTTGGTTATGTCTTGAAAGCTGCTGGAAGAGATCAAGAAGCCCTTTTTGCCTTTCAGCTCAATGCCTGGCTTTTTAAGCATCATCCCAATGTACATGATAGCCTAGGGGAAATGTACTTTGACTTGAAGAATTATCAACAAGCCAGGAATTCGTACGAACAAGTGTTGAAGCTGGAGGCTGGCAATGAAAATGCCCAAGAAATGCTGGGCAAGATTGAAGAAGCACTAGCTGCGAAATAAAGATTTTCGGAGAACCTAAAAACACAGTTGGTGTGCCTTGGAAACAGGCACACCAACACTTAGCAGATGGTAATTTGTCTTTATTTACCAAGTGGGACTAATATCCCCACGCCAAAATCGATTCCGAGCGAAGTAACCTCATCATCCATCGCCATTGGCGTTAAACCATAGTCCATATTGGCATCAATGAAGACTTGGCTTCTTCCTGTCTTAAAATAAACGCCGGCACCAATTACTGCTGCCGCATTAAAACGTTTGTAATCTTCCTCTACTAGATCAATAGCTTGAGCATCTGATGTAGAAGAAGTGTCACTCCCATCGATTATAGAAAGATTGCCGCTTCGGCTACCAGTCATTGCATACCCAAAGGTTGCTCCCGCATTCAGATACATACCAATACCTTTAGTACCTAGTTTGATTTTCATTAAAAGAGGAAGATCCAAATAGTTGATTTGTTCTTGATATTTGAATTCCAGTCCCTGCTCTTCCAGCGTTATCGCGAATCCTCTAGCATTCCAGTTCACACCCGTTACGAAGCCAATTTTTGACGTCATACCCACTTCCACTTGGACGCCAAAGGACGGAGCTGCAATGGCATCAAGTACAAAAGACTCATCGTCTAATTCAGCCATTGGGATGGATCCCTTGATGCCGATTCTTGGGCCGATACTAACTTGAGCATCAACGGAGGAAATGGTAAATAAAAGACCTACGAATACGCATAGAATTCTAATTGGGTTTTGCATGATTTTCTTGGTTTTTTGGTGATTGATTATGAAGCAAAGAAAACCCAATTGAATACACCTCCCCATCTTTTGTCATTGAAGTGGGAAATCCCATTCGTGAAAAGAAGCTAGGGAATAGTAAACTCATCACATCGACCATCTACTCAAAATATGGAACCGCCCGCTCAATCAAGCTAGCGTACCATGCACTTTGCGCCTACTTTTGTTTCGTAGTTATGAACAAACGCTTTTGTAAGCACCCGATGAAACCCGAATGCACAACACCCTCGCAGTAATACCGAAGCCGAAAAATAGCTCTAGCGTACGTTTAAAGAGTCATTTATTTTTCGCTTCGGTATATACGGAGGCCCCAAGTAAAGCTGAAGGTGCCTCCGTATATATTCACCATTTAGTGGTTGAGAAAGGGTAGATTTAGGAGCCCACTTGTTACAGCAAGTGGGTTTTTTACTATGCTGAAGTAGAGTTAAGCGATTTTGAATATCCCTACAGAAGTCAATCCAATCTATCCATCCAGCCACGATCGAAACCTAAAGGATTTGTTGATCGCAACCCCATTTTACCAGATACCTATACTAAATCGAAAACAATCATGGAACAAGAACAATGGAGTATCTTCCCAAACCCCGCACAGGATTATCTGGAGGTTACCTTACCCATTTGGAAGGATGATCGAGCTACCTTACATTTATTCAATAGCTCCGGTAAAGCCGTCTTAGAAGAACATTTGGACGTCTTGAACGGCCAGTCACATTGGATGAGTCTGGCCAAGATAGCGGGAGGAATTTACTATTTGAAACTACAAACTATCGAAGGACAACATCTGACTAAAAAGGTAATCGTAGACAAATAAAAGCGGCTCGTTCAATGAACGAGCCGCTCGGTATATTTTGGAATCTTTTATTTCGTTTACCGGGCAAACGAAACCGCTCGTTTTTCACGAATCACAGTCACCTTAATCTGCCCAGGATATTGCATTTCATCCTGTATTTTCTGAGAAATCATGAAGGAAAGATCATCTGCGTGTTGATCCGTCACTTTCTCAGATTCTACGATTACGCGTAGTTCACGCCCAGCTTGCATCGCATAAGCCTTCTGCACGCCTTCATGCGCCAAAGCCAGCTCTTCCAATTCGCCAATTCGCTTCAAGTAACTTTCAAGGATCTCTCTACGAGCACCAGGTCGGGCCCCTGAGATCGCATCACAAGCCTGTACGATTGGAGAGATGATATTATTCATTTCGATTTCATCGTGGTGAGCGCCTACCGCGTTACAAACCACTGCAGATTCTTTATGCTTCTCACAGATTTTCATACCCAGGATAGCGTGTGACAACTCGCTTTCCTCTTCTGCAACTTTACCTAAATCGTGCAATAGACCCGCTCTCTTCGCTTGCTTGACCTGCTTAGGAGATAATCCTAGCTCTGCAGCCATGATAGCGCACAAGTGTGCTGTTTCGATGGAGTGCTTTAAGAGGTTCTGGCCATAGGAAGAGCGGAAACGCATTCGACCTACCATCTTCACTAGATAGGCATCTAGACCATGAAGATCTAATTCGATCACCGTTCTTTCTCCAATTTCTACGATCTGCTCATTCAACTGCTTGCGCGTCTTTGCTACCACCTCTTCTATACGAGCGGGGTGAATCCGGCCATCTGCCACCAAACGCTTCAAGGATAATCTACATACCTCTCTACGGATTGGATCAAAACTTGAGATCACAATCGCTTCCGGGGTATCGTCCACTACAATCTCAGCTCCGGTAGCCGCCTCTAGGGCTCTAATATTTCGACCTTCTCTACCAATGATCTGTCCTTTCAAATCATCCGACTCAAGATTGAAAACGGATACCGTATTTTCAATGGTGTATTCAGCGCACATACGCTGGATACTTTGAATTACAATCTTCTTGGCATCTTTGTTAGCGGTCACTTTAGCCTGCTCAATTGTTTCCTTGATAATGGCCATTGCATCTGTTTCTGCTTTGGCTTTTACCGCCTCAAGTAACTGCTCTTTGGCTTCTTGCTCAGATAACTTCGCTACTGTTTCTAAGGCTTTGATATGCTTCTCGTTCGCATTATCTAGCTCCTCTTTTTTCTTAGCTACAATCTTCAACTGTGTATCCAAGTTTTCTCTAATGCGCTTAATATCGGCGTCTCTCTGCTCTACTTCTTGTCTTAGATTTTCTACGTCTTTGCGCTCTGCTTTGATCTTATCCAAACGGGGTTTCAATTCTGCCTCTTGGGCCTTAACCTCCATTTCTCTCTCCTTCATCGCCACCATATGATCCGTTTTACTTGACTCAAACTCCATCTTTAGGCGAGAAAAACGTTCTTTAGCTTCCGCAATCTTCTTATTCTTGATCTTCTCATTGTGCAGTTCCGCCTTTTGCGACATATTTTCTGCCTTGGATTTGGCATCCTTAATGATCCGATCAGCTGAAACACGAGCCTCTTTAATCTGTTGGTCAGCTTTAGCATTCATCTCATCTACTCTCGACTGCTGCGCCTTCTTCCCGAACACATTGACAACGATATATCCTATAATAGCACCGACTACTAGTCCAATTAGTAATCCTGTTCCTATGTCCATCTGTCATTCAGTTTATATG
This sequence comes from Saprospiraceae bacterium, assembly GCA_013214355.1. Lineage (GTDB taxonomy): Bacteria > Bacteroidota > Bacteroidia > Chitinophagales > Saprospiraceae > DT-111. The sequence goes on from JABSSL010000080.1 coordinate 28,705, forward strand.
ATGAAATAATTATTTTCAAACAAGTCTAGTAAAAGTGTTCCCTATTACCGAGACCTAATGCTCCGTAAGCGCACACTTACTAGTCATGCAAATCAACTGGGCCTTTGCCCTAGTTTAGCTAATAATAAGACGGAAAAATGAGATCAGGATAGCAGTTGATTGAGCAGCGAATCTAATTTGCTGAGTTTATCGTCAATGCCATTAGAAGGGATAGAAGTTTGATTTTGTTGGGCTTTATGTAAGTCGACCGCATAAGTAAGAATAGCCATAGAAAGGCAATCCTGCTTATCTTTATTAGTGTAGGTCAACTGAAAACGATTTATCTTTTCGTTAACTTCTTTTACAATTCGCCGAATGGTTGCTTCATCCCCTTCTTTTACTTTCAAAGGGTAGGGGCGACCTGCGATCAATACGGTTATCTGTTTGGTTTCTTGCCCACTCATACCCTAGGGATTGTTACTTAACCATTCAATACACTTATCTATTTCCTTAATGTATTGATCCAATTGCTTTTTCAGCTGTTCTGAATCCGCTGTCTCACTCACATGCTGCGTATCCAACATCCCCTGCGTCTTATCCAATTTATTTTTCAACGTAAGAACCGCTCCTTTTTGTTTATCCAGATCGGTCTTTAGACGTTCATTTTCGGCTTTCAGGGAGTTGTTTTCTTCATTAAGGCGGTCCACCTTTTGGGCCAATTGCCTTATCTTCAATTCAATATTATCAATTTTTTCCGTAACCTGCATGGGATCACCGTTGTTTCTGGGACTCAAATCAGGAATAGAATAGGAGAGTGTCGGATTACTAAAGTCGGTACTTTATTATATAGCTTTGTACTGCAACCCTCAATTCCCTGTCTTCTATTGATCGTTCTATGCCACTTTCCATCTCTCCGGTAAATGCTTATTCCTCTTTATCTAATGGTAGCTCCCAGTTGTGCTTCACAAGCTTTAATGAGCTTTTGCATTACCTTATCGATCTCCTTATCCACCAAAGTTTTGGTTGGATCTTCGAAAACAAAACTCACGGCATAGGACTTTTTGTCTTGCCCCAGTTGGTCCTCATTGATATAAACATCAAAGAGGTTGATGTCTTTTATTAGTTTCTTGCCACTTTTGGCAGCAATTGCTGCAATATCACTAAATTTTACCGAATTATCAACCACCAAGGCCAAATCCCTACGCATCCCGGGGAACTTGTTAAGCTCCTCAACTTCAATCTTATGCTTACGCAAAGCCTTGATAATGAGGTCCCAATTGAATTCGGCATAGAAGACCTTATTTTTGATCCCCATCTTCTTGGTGATCTTACTGCTTATTTGGCCAAATGTTACAACAGATTGGGGTCCACGATGATATTTTAGTCCATAACTGAAGGGTTCATCCTGTACAGCAGAGGTTTGGAAGCTACTCATTCCTATTCGATCCAACACTTTGCTCACCATAGCTTTTAGAGAAAAGAAAGTTACCTCTCCGCCTTCCTTATTCAACCAACTTTCCCCATAATTTTGTCCCGTCAAGAATAAGCTAAGATGATTCTGTTCTTGGTACTTATCTTCTTTTTTGCGATAGCTTCGGCCGAATTCAAAAAGCTTTAGATCACTTTCCTTACGGTTCTGGTTATGCAAAATGGCCTCCAAACCACTTACCAACATAGTTGGCCTCATGATATCCAAATGTACATTGGAGGTATTGTTGACATATACCAATTCCTCAGCTGGCACATGGGTTAGCATATCTTTGTAGTAGCGAGATTCACTTAGTGACAGCGCCATAATCTCGTTGCACCCACTTCCGACCAACATATCACTGATACGATCTCTTATGAGGTTCGGATCTGGTTGTTGAGAGAATACTACCGCATTGCGGAAATGAGTAGGTAATGGCACGTTATTGAATCCGTAAATTCTGAGAATCTCTTCAATAACATCCGCTGGACGTGTCACATCTGCTTTATTGGTGGGAACAGCTACTGTGAAAGTGGCGGCAGTCTCTCGCACCAAGGGCATGGCCATAGCCGCTAAAATCTCCTTCACTTTATCTTTAGACAAGTCCACCCCAATCAAGCGATTGACATGCTGATAATTCACTTCTACTTCTACGGGCGAAATGGGGCTTGGGTAAATATCAATGATATCGGAAGCCAACTCACCATCCCCCAACTCTTTAATCAACAGAGCCGCTCGCTTCAAAGCGTCTACGGTTATGCTTGGATCACTACCCTTTTCAAAAACTTTAGCCGCATCTGTACGCAAATTGTGTCGCATACTGCTTCGACGAATAGATTTGGCATTGAAATGAGCCGCTTCCAAGAAAATGTGACTTGTGTTATCCTTTACCCCTGAGTTAATTCCTCCAAATACACCACCAATACACATCCCTTTGGACGCTCCATCGCAAATCATAAGATCCTCTGCATCTAATTTTCTTTCTACCTCATCCAAAGAAAGGAAAGCCGTACCGGCAGGAAGGGTTTTTACAATAACTTTATGGTCAGTGATCTTATCGTAATCAAAGGCGTGCAAAGGCTGGCCATACTCATGCAGCACAAAATTAGTGATATCGACGATGTTGTTAATTGGTCGCACATCCACCGCCAGCAATCGTTTCTTCAACCAATCTGGCGACTCTTTGATCGTCACATTCTTGATAGTGATGCCGGAATATCGTGGACAGGCTTCGGTGTTCTCAACTACCACCTCAACCGGCATGTCTGTACTATCTATGGTGAATTTCGATGTATCTGGTAACTTGATTTCTACATCTAAGCCTTTGCTAATCTTTAGAGCAGCAGCCAAGTCTTTTGCAACTCCCAAGTGATTAGTCGCATCCGAGCGGTTTGGTGTCAAGCCAATATCGTAGACGTAGTCTGTCTCTAATTGAAAATAATCTCTAGCTGCGGTACCTACTGCAGTCTCCGCTGGCAATACTAGGATACCTTCATGACTCTGGCCAATTCCCAACTCATCCTCCGCGCAAATCATTCCAAAAGAAACCTCTCCTCTAATCTTACCCTTTTTGATAGTTAATGGATCCCCTTCGGTCGGATGTAAAGTGGTTCCTACCGTAGCCACCAATACTTTTTGTCCTGCGGCTACATTGGGCGCGCCACATACAATTTGTACAGGCTCCCCTGCCCCGATATCCACCTTGGTTAAGGACAAGCGATCTGCGTTGGGGTGTTGGCCACATTCTTGCACATGCCCTACTACTACGCCCGCCAGTCCACCTGGAATACTTTCCACTTCCTCCATACCTTCTACCTCTAGTCCAATCGCAGTTAAAGTCTCCGATAATTCATCGGGGCTCAACTCGATATCCATATAATCTTTCAGCCAATTGAGAGATACCTTCATATTATGTCCGTATTTGAAAGCGCAAAGATAGCTATTTGCAGTAAGTCGAAAAGGAAAAGTAGATATAAAGATCATGAGACCTATACATCTACTCCGCCATATATGCTGAACTGGCATAACGGCACAAAAGTTCCTCAATGTTGCTAGAACGGCTTAACTCATTCTCTCCACCAGTTTAAAGCGTTTCGCAAAGACATCAACTTTGTCTCGGCCATTGGGTAGATAAGCCTTTATTTGCTTGAACTCAAAGGAGTCTCCAGGTTTTAACTTAGCCAAACTTTCTCGCATCTCGGAACTCAGCTCATTGGAGTTATTTACCTGAAACATAGTCCGTTTTCCATTCTGGTAGACATTCAGTCGAAAACTAAAGATCTGTGAGCCCTTGGCGCAGCCTGCGACTTCCAGGACACAAGCCGATTGCAAAGTTTTGACGGTCAGCTCTCCACCCATTTTATTGGCAAACACTAGGTAAGCCCCACCGAAGTCTTTAGCTAAGTTGGCCTCCGTAGCGGAAGAAAATGGCACCAATAGAATGCAAAAAAGTAAAGAGGTAAAAACAGATTGCTTTTTCATAATGATCTGATTAATGAGAAAATGGTGATTTCTCATTGAATATAGCCCCTACGATCTTTCGCTTTCCACAAAGAAGACCAAGTAGCTCTGACGGTATAAGAACACCCCATTCCTCCAATTTCGGTCGTTAGACATCTGAAAACCCTTGTTGCTCTACTATCCTGTTCGCTTTGGGCAGAATTCTTGTATTTTCAAGGTGTGGCTAAAGGACAAAAACTGCGATTTTCCAGTGGGCTTCGCCTACAATTCTTCTTCTGGGGGCTATACCTTGTTTCGGAGTATTTAGCCAATCTCATGCATATTCCTAGTGGAGAGGAGCTCCAGTTCTTGAATTCCGTTCTGCTATCTCTTCCTGCCTTGTTGTTAGCCACCTATATCTTGGTCCGCTTTGGCGTTCCGCATTTATTACAAGCCAACCGATGGATTGTATTTACTTTGCTCGCGTTGGGGTTAGCCATATTCCTCTTTTATGCACGTCTAAAATGGCTAACCTTGATTCAATACCTCGAGCACCACAAGATTTTTCAAATCCCCGCTTCTAAAGTCCTCAAAAATGTCATTAGAGACTATGCTACCGTTGCCTTAGCAGTCTGTTTTTATATCATTAATGATTACCGAGTGAAGCAATCGCTAAATGAAAAACTGATTAAGTCTAAGGCGGAAGCTGAAATCAAGCTCTTGAAAGGACAACTACATCCACACTTCCTTTTCAATTCCTTGAATAACATCTACAGTCTCGCCTTGCTCAAATCGGAACACACTGCTGATAGTATCCTGAAACTCACCGATCTTTTGGACTACTTAGTCTATCGAGCTAATCTAGCATCAGTTCTGCTGGAGAAAGAAGTACAACTACTGGAGAATTATATAGGTCTGGAAAAACTGAGATACGGTGAGCACCTGAAAGTAAGCATGGATTTAGAGCAAGTCACGGATGGCGTCATGGTCGCCCCCTTGATTTTGTTGCCTTTTGCGGAGAACTGCTTCAAGCATGGTGGCCCTGGTAAAGATGGCGATTTTGTCATTCAGCTCTTCCTGAAAGCCAACCAAAATCAACTCCTCTTTTCCCTTAAGAATACTAAAAAACTAAGGCCTGTTGAGCGAACCACTGCCGGAGGGGTCGGATTACAAAACCTTCGAGAAAGACTACAGCTCATTTACCCCCATCAACACCAACTTATTATTACCGACGCTGTGGATACTTACCTGGTTGAATTAACCATAAAATTGAACGCCAATGGGAAAATATAAGTGCTATATTTTGGACGATGAGCCCCTCGCTATCAAAGTCATTGAACAACACCTTAACAAATTCCAAGCATTTGAAATTTGTGGATCATCCACCGCTCCCTTGGCTGCTTTACCCGCGATCAAATCCATGAAGCCAGACCTTCTATTTCTAGATATCAAAATGCCAGATATTACGGGGCTGGACTTAATCGAAATTTTACATTTCAAACCCGCCATCGTCCTAACTACGGCCTTTAGAGATTTTGCGGTGGAAGGCTTTGAGCTAAATATAATGGACTACCTCGTGAAGCCCATCCCTTTCAAGCGATTTGTCAAAACCATTGAAAAGTTCTTAGCCCAACAACCTAGTAAGGATGCTGGCGAGCCCAATGCGGAGGATGGTTTGTTTGTAAAAGCAGATCGCAAGCGGGTGAGGATTTTATTCCAGGATATTTTATACGTAGAGGGCGTGAAAGACTATGTCAAGATCGTCCTCAAAGATAAAACGATCTTGACTAAAGTATCTATTGGCAACTTCCAAAAACAATTGCCCGACCCTACGTTTATACGTATCCACAAGTCCTACATTGTAGCCAAGGACAAAATCACCGCCTATACCGCTACTGACGTAGAGCTAGATCGCAAGGAAATACCCATTGGGAGAATGTACAAGGAGAGTTTCTCACAAAGGATGGGCAATTAGATTCCCTCTTCGTTTAAAAATAGAATTGTTCCGAAATGACCTTGCCTTCAGCAACTTGATACACACAGATTTCTTTGGCATGAACTCGGTTCCCGTCCTTGTAGGTAACGTCCATACTCATAGCGACGCTAAAGAAGTCTCCGGCAATTAATGGGTCAGATACCGTTACTCCATGCCATTGTTCAATCATTTCATTAAGCTGGGCTCCTTTCTGTAATATACCCGCTTTACCCTCAACTCGTTGAATAGGAGCGCTATCGGGCTCAATGCTTACTGCATGATCTGCATACAGGGTTTCAACAGCTTGTTTATTTTGTCCTTTTCTACAAAAATCTACTAAAGACTGAGCGACTTCAGTTGTACTCATGATGGGATATTTAAATGAATAATACCCCAAATATGCTGGACCTATGAAGCTAAAGGCAAGAGGTGACTTTTTTGTCCGTTACTAACCTTTTGGAAAGTGTGGCTGGTAAATGCTATTGAGCAATCTTATTTTCATCCGCTTGCAGTACCCTCCGCAATCCCTTACTTAGATCGTTGAGGCTAACATAAGCGACTACATTTAGCTGATTGAGATCCCATGGCCCTCCTCCATCAGCAGTAGGAATACTGACCCGAAAGGATTCGGTGACCGCCTTTCCACTTACTAGGCTATTGCCCAAGCTCATACCATCAAAAGGTGTAACGACCGATCGCATAATGTGGCTGTGTTTGAAATCATCAATGACGCCTGTACTAGACAATTGCTTGTCCGTAATATTATCTTCTGTTAGTACCACAGTTAGGCGGAGATCGCCTTCCAAATCTTGGTTGGGAACAATGGTCACATCGATATTGACAACTCTATTGATCGTTTCTAGAGAGGTTTCGACATTTAAGCCTACTTCTGGTGGTCGATTAATCTCCTCCGCAATAAAACCTGGCCACTGGTTTTTACCCAGTAGAAGGTCCGGCTCATTTTCAAACAATTCTCGATTAACGCTTCCTGTTGGTATCCCGATGGGCACTCCGATGAAATCCAAGATTTCTGTTCCTTCAATGGTCCTAAAATCATAGGAAGCATCAGCTACGGGACGAGCTTGAGGCGTAGGAAGGAAGGTATGCATGGTTACTACTACTAAGTTTTCACCATATAAGGCTTGGAGATTGGCAATTTCGCGGGCTGCATCGGCACAGGGAGCACAATTTGCACCCGAAATTTCTTCCAAAAGTACTTTACGCTCACCATCGGGCTGAAAGGCGGGAATGGGAGTATCCACCTCTACGCAAGCAAGGAACATGGTACTGAGAAAAAGAGAAGAGATAATAGTTTTGAGACGCATAGCTTTTGAAGAATTAATTCAATTTTGGATCCATGATACTATTAATACCTCAAGTTGCGATGAATGAGCGCAAAAAAGGAAGATTTTGCAAAAAAACACAGCCTAGAGCTGGATTTTGCCGCAAATATCTGACGCATTTGGGCTCCTTTGGATGAATCGCAACTTGAATTATTAATAACAGCATTGGAGGGTCTGCTGATATTCAAAAGAGCATTAGCGGCTAAGTTTTATAACCCGCTTTTGCTTTTATGTGATACTGTATTTCCAATGAATGGGTTGCCTATGTAGCCAAAAATGTTTTACTCAAGTCAGTGGCCTATCAGCAACTAGATCTAATCATCTAGCGCCTCAATCTCAGGATCTGAAAAACTATCTACGATAACATGATCTTTAGTAAAATTACACCACTGACAATCCGGTTTCCCACAACCTTCATAAAACTCGTGTCGCTTAATTTTAGCATAGGTATCCACAATCAATTGCTTGACTAAGGCAACATCTTTAGCTTTAAAAGACACAGATTTACGAGGGAAAAAGCCTTCGGAATCTGGTTCTAGGTAGGCAATTTGTCCTTCCTTGATAATATGTGTTGATGCCGGGAAAGTTTCGTAGAGTAACTTGTAGAAAATCAACTGCCGCCAATAATTGCCACCATGGGGTTGAGACTTGCTAGGGGGGCTTAATTTTCTCGCATCCTGACTACCTGTCTTGTAGTCGATAATGGTAGCCTGATTTTGCTCCTGGAAGATCAACTTATCAATCGTTCCGTTAACGGGTACACCCTCGATTTCTACATTTCTAATCGTATGCTCTACCTTGGCTTTTTTACTCCAAGTCTTACTGTTTTGTTGATAAAAATCAGCGAGGTACCGCTGCCCCATTTTTAGCCTGCGTTGATAGCCTTTGTTCGTGAAATAGGCGCGCCAATGTTCCATCTCAGTTTCAAAAAATGACAATAAGGTGCTCGCCGCGGGGAAGCGTTTCTGCTTCGACTGCAACATGCGTTCGTACAGCCGTTGTAGGCTATTGTGCATAGCTGTCCCATAGGTCGCCGCCTCACTCTGTAAACTTGGCACTCGCAATACCGTCTCATAGTAGAACCCTAATGGGCATTTAAGGTATCGATTCAAACTAGAAACACTCATGCTATAGTCGGCCAGTAGAGCATCTACCGTAGATTTATCCAAGCGATTAACGGTTGGAGCCTTGACCTCTACCAGCTGCAAAAGGTTAGCCTCAAGCAATTGGGCTTGAGATAAAGTTTTAGCGGTATTCGGTACTTCTACATAACTAGCAATCTCATCCAGAAAACGCGTACGTTGTATTGGCTTCCCTTGATGTTCCAAACTGTACGACAAAACCAGGTTCTCTTTGGCCCTAGTAATCGCTACGTAAAATAAGCGACGACGCGCTTCCATGGCATCTTCTTCTCCTGAAAAGCTCAAGGTATCCGGTATCACGAACCGATAGGAACTCCTCCTGGTACTTGGCTCCCAATAATCCTTCACCAAATCCATCACAAAGACCGTTTGAAACTCCAATCCCTTGGCACTATGTGCCGTTAAAAAATTCACGCCTTTCTGTGATTCAATCGTCTTCTGCAAGGGTATGGCTAAGCGATTATCATCCATACTCTTCAGTATTTCTAACAATCGTCCTAAGTGCAATCTAGGATACCGGTTGGCCTCTTGTCGAACATATTCAAAAAAACCAAATAGAACCTGTACTAACCATAGTCGGTCAGGAGCCTGCATAACCTGTTTGAGCATCCTGCTACGGTTGATCACATGTTCCAAAAATAAGGGCAGCCCTTCCGTATGTAGTTCCCGTAAATGCAGTTCAAGAAAGTCACTACATGCTTGAAAGGACTTAATATCCTTTACGCCTGCTGCTTTCAAAAGATCTTTTCGACTAATCCCTTCACGCCAACTAGGCCTTTGCCCAGATTCCATTCTGGCTAGGAAAATGCTGAAGCGGGCAAGATCCGCTGCTGTCAGTCCCCAATGGGTAAAATGTAGAAGTTTAAATAGCAAATGCTCTCCTCCTTTGGGGCGTTCGGACTCCAGCCATAGGTACTCCAGCAAAAGACGAAGATTGCGAATCAAGGGTTGATCCAGCAGATTTATTTTACGTCGTAAAGTATATGGAATCCCTTTCTTTTCCAGCAAGGCAATTAGGCGTTCAGCCTGGCGGTGGCGAGCATAGATTACAGCAACTTCATTAAGAGGATAGCCTTGCTCTTGCAAATTCTCTATTTGCTGTAGAATATCCGCTTCCTCTTGCAATCGGTTGGCATAGCAATTCACTACAGGAAGTTGCGTGAGCTGGCCATAATCTGGATGCCTAGCCACCAATTTTTTCTCAATGCCCAATGACTGCAAGTGGTAGATGATCCTTCGTTCATTATTGCCAATCAGGGTATGAGCTGTCTGTAAAATAGGTTGTGATGAACGATAGTTTTCCTGGAGCAGAACGATGCTCAATTCCACCTCGTATCGGTGATAGAAATCTAGTAGGTTCTTCAATCTAGCTCCTTGAAACTCATAGATCGATTGATCATCATCTCCTACGATAAATATATTGGGGTTATCCCAGTAACTACTCAGCCGATTAAGTAACTCATTCTGGGCACCGTTGGTATCCTGAAATTCGTCCACCAAGAAATACAAGTACTGTTCTTGGTAATTTCTCAGCAAAGCCTCATTTTCCTCAAATGCACGGAGCACCCAGAGGATCATATCATCGAAGTCATAACGCCGAGCGCGCTTCAATGCATATTGATAGTTGGGATACATAGCCACCGCCGAACGCAGTAGGTTCATCCGCTGCCGCATCTCCTCCAGCTTGGCCTCTTTCGGCATCCCCTTTCGAATGGGACCACGATTCACTTTGTATATAAACTCTTCACGTTGTGGCAAGCTATCTAGATACGCTTGAATCTTTCCGTTCATATACCCAATCGACCAATCTTCCGACTTCATTCTCGTAAAGAGATCATACAAATGCCCTTCGTAGAAATAAGGATCCGACCGACCACGCTTCAAGGGATGACCGATATCTAAATCATCGATCAGACGTCGGATAATCTCCACTCGCTCTAGATCACTTAATGGCTCCAAATCGTGCCGACCAAAAAGCTCAAGATTATCCTGGATAATGGTATTGCAAAAAGAGTGGAAGGTATAGATGTGTACCCGGTGTGCTTCAGGCCCAATAAAGGTTATGAGGCGTTCTCGCATGGCCTGCACCCCTGCATCCGTAAAGGTAAGACAGAGAATATTATTGGCCTGCGTATCAGTAGATTGTAAAATCTTCCCGATTCTGGCACTAAGAATATGGGTCTTCCCTGTACCCGGACCTGCCAATACCAATACCGGACCTTCGATCTGATCAACTGCTGCTTTTTGCTGCGTATTGAGCTGATCCAAAATTTTCGAAAAAGTCTCATTGTATTGAGTAATGGGCGAAGGATTGGCCATTCTTTTCTCCTTTGTAGCCAAGATATGGACAGTAGTCAAAATATTGCAGCAATCTGCTCAATTATTTTGACTAGTATGTCAAGCCCTATGCGCAAACATCCGAAGTTTCACTGGGCAATAGCTAGGCTAACTTCAGATGTTATGCCCGCGGTACTTAAAGAAAAATGGAAATATCACTGCTGACTAAGTTGCTTCATCCTATTCCAAGTTTGGGTACGATAGAAGGGGCCAAGATAACCTCTAACCTTAAGTCTATCTGCAGATTCTAACCATAAAGAACCGGCATACGTTTTCCCATTGCTAGGGTCAAGTAGTTTGCCTTGCCTCCAACGTTGCTGCCCTTCCATGAAATTCCAGAGTATAGTCATACCAATTACCTTCTGGTTTTTCCTTTGGCCAAGACATCTAACACAAATGGGATCACTACCTTGCCAGGGAAGCGGATAAAGCTCTTTCACTCTTCCTTTCAGTTCACCATCCTCCTCTCGAATCTCGACCAGCGCCATTGGCAGTCCTGAACGGTCATCAATAGTTTTCCATAGACCTGTAAAAGAATTCCCTAGTAGTTCACCCTGAATTCTTCTCCAGGTTTGAGTTCTGTAGAATAGATTAAATGGCCCAGCGTACCCTCTAACCTTAAGTGTTTCTTCTCCAGAAAGCCACATCTTGCTATGGTAGATCTCTCCTCCTTCTGGATCTAAGATCTTCCCCTTTTTCCCATCCAAATCAAAACCCCAGATCATATCCATGCCAATTACTGGCTGTCCCTTTCGCTCTCCTTCGCAAGTGGAACAAACTGGATTCCCGAGATCATCTGTAGCTATCAGTAGTTCTACAATTTTCCCTTCCAGTTTGTCTCCGGCTTTCTTGATTTCAATCATAGCTACGGGCTCCCCTGTCCTATCGTCTATGGTTTGCCAGAGGCCCACTGGAGACTGGCCATGCAAGGAGGGGAGGCAGAAAAAGAATATAGTGATCGAACTGACTTTCGACAGCTTCCTGCTTGAGACTACTGCTTTGTGGCGGGGTCGGCTAGTAACTTCTTCAAAGGTCTGTACATAAACTTTGTCTTCTGTTCCGATCCATCGGTCCCACCAGGTGAAGTATAGGCCATAATTAGTGTTGAAGTTTTTATGATGTAGATCGTGATGCGTGGTACTCGTCATCCAGTTCAACCATTTAGTGCGAATGAACCAAGCTGGCAAGATTTCCATCCCTAGATGTGAAACTACATTCCGCACAATCATAGCCGTCAAGAAGATCATCAAAGCCAAACCATGGACAGGCATCGCGAAAACAAACAGGACATAAATAAGGGTCTCTAGGAGCGCCTCAATGGGATGAAAAGAATAAGCTGCCCAAGGTGAAGGGTTAGTCGATTTGTGGTGAACAAGATGTACGTACTTGAAAAGCTTAGGATGATGCATCCACCGGTGCACCCAATAATAATAGGCGTCATGAGCTATGAACATAATCGCGATGCTCATCACAAACCAGCCCCATCCGTATGCTGAAATATCATCGTATACCTGCGTATAGCCCCTTAGCTTTAGTTGGACAATGCTAAATCCAACTAGAGAAAAGATCACTACCGTACTCATCGAGTATTTAAATTCAGCCCATTTACGACTGGCCTTGGGCCACTTCCGCTGCACCATCCAATGTTGCCATTGTTTCTTAAACAAGACCCAAAACAATAGATAAGCAGTACTTGCCGCAATGAAGTATCTCAAGAAGTCATGTAAAAAAACGTAGGGATAAATTTCAATGCCGGGTAGATTTTCCATTTGTTGATTTATTGGTAAATGATGGCATCAAAATTATTCTTGACCTAGAAGGAGGTCTCTCAGATTATGAAAAATGCTGATCGATTTCGGAATCGAGGAGGATTTGAAGATAAATGCTGGTTTAAATCACCTAGTTAATGATCCATCAGGAGCAGGGGCCTGCTTTCGCCACTTAGAAGGCGTAGTCCCAGTAATTTGCTTAAAGCTTTTGTTGAAAGGAGCAAGAGAATTATAGCCCAATTGGAAAGCAATTTCTAAGATGGTGAGTTCCTTTCGCTGTTCATCGGCAAGTATATCGCAAGCCGCCTGTATCCGATAGGTATTGAGAAAGGCATTAAAATTGGCGAAACCAAGCTGTTGGTTGATGGTTTGACGGAGCTTGTACTCCTTTACATTCATCTGCTCTGCTAACTGACGTATAGAGAGTCCTTCTGTCAAATATATCTCCTCATCTTCCATCAAACGCGTCAACTCCTTGATCATCTTCTGATCTAATTCAGGCGTAGTAGGAGAAGACGTTTTTGTCTCCTTTAACTTATAGAAGCCTGCTTTCACACCTAGGATCTGCAAGGCAAAAAGAAGCCCTATGGTATAGATAAAAACCTTTTGAAATAATTCTAATACAAGAGGTGGGGATGTATTGAGGAAAGCCAGTTCTGTAAGCAAAGTCAAAGCGATTGCTGCGGCACAAAGCGCCAAAAAGATATTTCTAAAACGGAAACGCTCCAAAACCAAATCATCCCCCCTATTCCTTGCCGCTTCCACAATGGCCAACACGATAAATGTAAAGGCTATGGCATAATGCAGGAGCTGAAAAATAACGTTTCCTTCATCGGTTAACGGGAAAAGTAAATGATTACACTGCAAATGAATCAAGTATTCTGTGGTAATGACTCCTATCAACAATCCCCACCACCACCTTCTGAATTGGAAATCGTCATCAAATAAAGTCTTGCTGAAAATCCAGAAACTAAAGGGAACACAAAAAGTAACAACTAGAATAGGTTCGAAGAATATCGATTCGTGAGTAGCTTCCCAATCCGCCAGTAAATACCCCATCACACTCATACAGAGAAAGGCCGTCGCCCAAACCTGCTCCCGTTTGATCTCCGAGCGAAAGACCGCCGCAACCAGCACGATTAACTGAGATATCGTGAAAAACCGAAATATATCAATCAAAGATTCCACCCACTAAAATTGCCGATATTTCAGGGGATATGCAAACGCTTCCACCTTTGGCTACTAGACTGCCCGGCAAAACTGTAGGTTGATCCGAGCTATTACTCAAATCAACCTACAAAATATCAATCACTAGTTTTCAATACTATTTGTCTATTTAAAAAGCAGGCATAAGAGCGCCTTAGTTGCTACCAATCCGCTTGGCTTCATCTTGCAAGCCGGTCTTACGTTTGCGGGATGCTTTTACTTGATCATTCCCCAGTTGATATGTGAAATTGAAACGCACCTGGCGACTTTCCCAACCACCATTAGCCCGAATTACTAAGCCACCGAACTCGCTGATACCAGACCAAGGCATTCCTCTGAAAATATCCGTAAAGGTGAGTTTTACAGTTGCTTTATCGCTAAATATCTTCTTTTGTACACCTACATCCACACTATAAATTCTTCCACTCTCGTAAGTACCGCCCCAAATACCGGGGGCATTATAGAATCCTGACAACTGCAACTTCCAGTCAGCAGGTAAAGTGATGGTATTCTGCCCATAAAAACTAAAGGAAGTAGCATTGAGATTGATCGATTTACCTTCTTCAAAAGTGGCATCGTACTGTGTATTATAAACACTAGTACTGGCATAGACACTCCACCATTTCCGGATATTGAAGGGATAGCTCACGCTCAAGCTGATATTCTTACGGTCGGCTAGATTCCGTTGAGAAATAAAGTTCTTGTCCACTCCCAATGTATCAGATACCTGGGCAAAGAAATCAGTGGTATGACTGTAACTCAGCGTAGTGTTTAACACATATTTGTAGGTATGGGAAAGCTGTACACTATTGGTGTATTGAGGTCGCAGGAATGGGTTCCCTCTTCGGAAAGAAAGCTCATCCAATTTGAACTCAAAGGGATTCAAATCTTGGTAGGTCGGCCGGTCAATACGGCGGCTAAAGTTGACACGCCATTGGTTGAGACGATTTGGGGAAAAGGTCAACCCTCCACTCGGGAAAAAGTCAAGGTAGTGTCTTTCTACTTTGTCAATTTCGTTTTCCTTCTCGCTAGTCAAATCTCCCAAAGAATTGGTTTGTTCCAGTCGCAAACCTAATTGCAGGTTCCATTTACGCCCCATTTGCTTTTTGTAGGTGGCGTATAGGGCGTTGATATTCTCCGAAAACTCAAATTGATTGCTGCGATCAATATCTAAAATGGATGTTTCATCCTCTACATTGAAAAAATCAAAGATGTTATTTGTATTGACCAGCGAACTCTTAAAACCCAAGCCTAATTTACCTCCAGCCCAATTCTGCTCGTAGTCTCCTTTTACCGTATAGATATCTATTTCCGTAGGCGCATCGGTGCTAAATACTCTTTCAAATAGTGTCACCTGCTCCGAAGGATCCTTGTAAAAGTTGGGTTGAAGGGAGAATACTTCACTTCTAAATATGCCGTAATCGGCATCAAGGTTGAGGGAACGCCCTAGGGTATCCTTCCATTGATAGTTGAGGTTAAAGTTGAAGTTATCTCTTCGGCTATCATTTGTGTTATCTGCGATCAAGATCTGGCTGATAGTAGCCGCATTGGCTAAGGCGATCGGAGTTCGGCTATAGTTGGTCCAATCGGCCTGGCTAACATTCCCATTGATGAGGATACCGAAGGTCTCTTGCTTATTAATGAACCAATCCAATCCTGTTTTGAGATTGTGGGTTCTAGTATTACGCGTATTAACAGAACGCTGGTCAAAAGTTTGCCCACTTTGCTCCCGGAATAGGTTGATAAAATCCTCTGTCTTGGCTACATTCAGTCCGTAACTACCGAAGAAGTTGGTGTTCTTATTGCGTTGATTGAAGCTGACGGAATTGTTAGTCTTAGGATATATACCATAAGAGGCCCCAAGATTTACATTAGCATTCAAACCATATCGCTTATCTTTTTTCAAACGAATGTTGATAATCCCAGCATTACCTTCCGCATCGTAACGAGCCGATGGATTTGTGATGATTTCAATGGCATTGATCTCTGAGGATTGCAACGAGTTCAGATAGGCAGCTAGCGCTGCTGCGCCCAAAGGAGAGGGCTTGCCATCTATATAGATGCGCACGCCCGTTTTCCCTTGAAGCAAAATGTTGTCGCTTCCATCAACGACTACGCCGGGTGATTTCCGCAGTAACTCCATGGCGCTACTGCCTGTTGCATTGATACTACCTTCAACATTGAAGACTGTTTTATCTGTCTTGACCTCAATCAGAGGTCGCTGTGTTTTCACTACCACTTCCTTTAGCTGAGCCGTCGCAACTTGCAACTGAATAGGCGCTATTATTTTCTTTTCTCCTTCTCCTATTACCACCATTTCATAAGCAGGTTCAAATCCGATATTGGTAATCTGCAACAAATAAGATCCCGCCTTGATCCCGGGCAGTTCAAAAGATCCATCCTCCTGCGTATAATCTGCCTTGACCATTGTGGAGTCCTGAGCCTTTAGAAGAACTACGGTAGCGAAACTCATACCGTTCTTTGTGTCATCTAATACCCTACCTTTTAGAAGTGCATTTTGGGCAATCATAAAGTTACCGAGTAGTAACAGTCCTAGCAATAGAGAGAAGCGAGTGCTTAAGGCATGAGCTTTCATAAATAACAGTTTTGATTCAGAATTGATACCTCAAAACTAGCCCAGAAAGCAACGGGAGTAAATCGATTTCCGTTCAGTTGCCAAATGTACCGATCAAATTTTGTTCATGTCATTCGTCGGTCTATATGGTCATTCGTCGGAAGGGGCTCCTCAAAAAATGGCTTTTTTCGTAGATTGGTCTCATGACTGATGCTCAATACCTAGATCGACGAGTTTGGAATATCCCACTTCGAGAATTACTCCTTTTTATCGGCATTTATTTTTTCTTTGCCCTTACTTACTTCATCACCTTAGTGGTTAACTCTGGTGCCTTGTATCGCTACTACTTATCCGTTCCTTTGGATTACTTACTCAAGTTTCTGTCCATCGTACCCTTTTGGTGGCTATACTTCAGGAAGCTGAAAGATTGGACATTTTCCAGGAAGTTGATGCTGCATCTGGTGACTTTACCGATCTATGTTTTTTTGTGGATCAACCTGTATTACGCTAGTTGTGAGTTATTAGGTCTAGGTCATTTACAAGGAGTAGGAAGGGTTTGGGATCTTTACATTCCCTCTTTGCTGTACTTCATCCAATTCGGCATCCTTCATGTCTATGATTATTATAAGAAACTTCAGAAAGAAAGGGAAAATGCCGCCGAACTGAGACAGATCGCTCTGCAAAGTGAATTGTCTGCCTTAAAAGCCCAAATCAACCCCCATTTTCTCTATAATGTATTCAATACGATCAGTGCCTCCGTACCCGCAGCTCAGGAAGAAACACGCATTATGATCGCCCAACTGTCAGATCTCTTCCGTTATCAATTGAAAGCCTCTAACGTAGAACGCGTCACCGTAGCTGAAGAGATTGACTTTATCAAAAAGTACTTAGATCTTGAAAAAGCGCGATTTGGAGAGCGGATGGTCTATGAAATTGATGTTGCTCCAGAGATTCTTCAAGAAAGAATACCGCCGTTACTCATCCAACCTTTACTCGAAAATGCGATCAAGCACGGAATAGCTCCATTGGTAGCAGGAGGTAAGGTATGGATTCAGATCCATCCGGTTAATGGAAAACTAGAGATCACCGTAAAAGATTCTGGCAAAGGAGTGCTCAGCAGCAACTTAGAGGATCTATTAGATCAAGGTGTTGGTTTATCAAATACCCATCGAAGACTACTTAGACGCTATGGTATGGGGCTTCAATTGGAGAAAAACGTGCCCAGTGGTCTAAGTGTCCAATTCTCAATTCCTTTATAGCATGCAGAAAGTGATCATAGTTGACGATGAGGCACCCGCTCGTTCACTCATCAGAGAATATCTCGCCGATTATCCGGATCTTATCATCTTACAAGAGTGTAATAATGGAGTAGATGCCGTCAACGCCATCAATACCTTTAAGCCAAGTATTGTTTTTCTGGATATTCAGATGCCAGGACTAACTGGCTTCGAAGTGTTGCAACACCTAGAGGAAATTCCACACATCATTTTCTCTACCGCCTACGACCAATACGCCCTGCAGGCCTTCGAAGTTCACGCCATGGATTACCTCCTCAAACCTTACACCAAAGAACGTTTTGCTCAAGCTATCAAGCGAACAGTCAATTCCTCTGGGGATTACCTGACTCAATTGCAGCACCTGGCGGAAAGCATTAATACAAAGAGTAATACTTACCCAGAAAACATTCTAGTCTCTAGTAAAAATAAGTTGGTAGCTGTACAGGTAGGAGATATCATTCGAATTGAAGCTGAGGGTGATTATTCCAAATTGATCACACGAGATCATAATTATTTGAGCAACTATGGCATAAGTCAATTGGAAGAAAAACTCAATCCACAACTATTCATTAGAGTACATCGATCCTCCATCATCAATATCAACTGTGTTAAGGAAGTGTTCAAACACCCAGGCAGCTACGATATCGTAATGAATAATCAGGACGTAGTACGCGTAAGTCGGTCCTATTTAGACAATATCAAGAAGCTGACGTTCTGAGGTAGGCCTTTTCCACCCGGTCTGCGAGTTCATAGATATCTTCCAAACGTGCGATGGTATTGATCCAATCTTCTGGAATTAGATCCAATCCATAGTACAAGCCCGCTAGACCTCCCGTGATGGCCGCTGTTGTATCTGTGTCTTGCCCAAGGTTCACCGCCGCCAAAACAGCAGAAGCATAATCCTCATATTTCAAGAAACACCAGAGACTGGCTTCCAGGCTGTGCATGACATATCCGCCAGACTCGATATTCTCCTCCTGCTCCAAATCAATCTCGCCTCCTAGTACTTTGGCGAAAACAGCTTGTTCCACTTCGGAGATTTCCTTTTCCTGCATCCACCTTTTCAACTGTTGACAGGCAGCTAAGTAAGCCGCTTTCTTCTCTTCTCCCTCCAAGATTTGTTCTGCTATCAATAAGTAAAACAAACAGCCAATGGCCGATCTAATGTGGCCATGGGTTAAAGCAGAAATCTCTTTGATTAGTCGGAATTGCTCATCAATGGGTTTGCCCTTGATCAAAAATAATAGGGGAATACACCGCATCAGAGATCCATTACCATTGTCCATAGGATCATCCGAATATAGCACGCCCAATTCCTCTTCACGCCCCGCAGCAAGCAGCTCCCTCAGGCGATCAATAGCCGCACTGGTTTGATTTCCAATATCAAATAATTCGCCATGCGGACACCAATAATTATCATACTTCCAATTAACAAAGTGCTGAGCCACATCCTTTAAAGCATAGCCTTCAGCAACACTTTCTGCGATGCAAAAGGCCATAGAGGAATCATCCGACCAGGTACCGGCAGGCTGATTATAGGTTCCATAAGCCCTCATACCTTTAACGGGGTCAGCCTTTAACTCGGCTCGGGAACGAAATTCTACAGGAACACCAAGAGCATCAGCTACAGCTAGACCAATTAAAGCAGAATGAACAGGATTAGGAACAGGATGCATAGATTAAATTAACAGTGATAAACAATTACTTTATACAATAACCTTAAGCCAAGTACTTTCCAACGATGGGCATTCGCCGTCCCATTCCAAAGGCTTTATCCGACACCCTAAGAACCGGAGCTGTCTGGTGTCGCTTGAACTCGTTGATATTTACTAAACGGAGTATGCGTCGCACCAACTTTTCATCATACCCCATCTCAATGATGTCCTGCGGGCTTTGATGCTTTTCAATGTATTGGAAAAGAATGGGATCTAGTTCGTCGTATTCAGGAAGGCTATCGGTATCCTTTTGATCGGGACGAAGCTCTGCACTAGGCGGTTTAGTAATGATATTTTCAGGGATCACCTCCCCGTCCTTGTTCATGAACCGCGCTAAGTCAAAAACCTCCGTTTTATATACATCACCAATCACGGACAAGCCTCCACACATGTCTCCATATAAGGTACCGTAACCCACGGCCATTTCACTCTTGTTAGAGGTATTTAAAACAATGTTGCCAAACTTATTGGAGAAGGCCATCAATAACATCCCTCTAATCCGGGCCTGGATGTTTTCCTCAGCGATATTAAACGGCTTGGCCCAAAAATGAGGCTCCAAGGCTGTCGAAAAGGACTCGTACATGGATTCAATAGGAATAATATCATACTGGATCCCCAGATTCTCTGCCAATTGACGAGCATCATTCACCGAATGATCACTGGAAAACTGAGAAGGCATAAGAATTACTCGAACATTATCCTCCCCCAAGGCCCTGGCTGCTAATACTGCAACCACTGCCGAGTCAATTCCTCCTGAAAGTCCTAAAATGGCTTTCTTGAATCCTAATTTCCCAAAGTAGTTTTGTAAGCCCATAACGAGCCCATCATGAATGAGCGTCATCTTGTCCTTCTCTTGCTGTCGCTCTTGTCCCCCCTTCATCACCTCATCCAAATCAAAGGTCTGGACCTCTTCGTTGAAATAGATCATTTCTTGAAAAACTTTACCGTCAGGAGAAAGCACTACCGACCCTCCATCAAATAGGATCTCCGTTTGCGCACCAACATGGTTGACGTAGAAGAGAGGAAGTTTATAGCGTTCCACATTCGTTTTCAAGACGTGTAGGCGATCTTCCGCATGAGCAAATCCAAAGGGAGAAGCCGATACATTTAGGATTAGCTCTGGGGACTGATCCATCATCTCATCCATCGGGCAAATTTTGTACAATGGGTTTTCATTGCCAACATTCCATAGGTCCTCACAAACGGTCAACGCAATTCGTTTACCCTTGTATTCCAAAACCTTCCATTCAGAAGCGGGTTCGAAATATCGGTACTCATCGAAAATATCATAGGTGGGCAATAACGTCTTATGTTGCACAAAATGCACTTTGCCTTCTGCCAAGAAATACACAGAATTATATAGATCTTTTCCTTCCACTACTGGGTTTCTACTAACCGACCCTACGACGATGGCAATATCTTGAGCGGACTTAGCTAGCTCTTTTATGCCATTCTCTGCTAAGTCAATAAAATCTTCAAATTCCAAAAAGTCTCGGGGGGGATAACCCACGGTGGCTAGTTCTGGTAAACAGACAATGTCAGCCCCTTGGGACTTCGCTGTTTCCACAGCTGCTTTCATTTTCTCCAGGTTTCCAGCAAAATTTCCAACGTGTACATTGATTTGCGCTAAGGCTATTCTCATGGTTATGTTTTTGAGCGGAGGCATACAAGGCACTCCTTATATTGGCCTAGGCCAACTGTGTTTGAGTATTTCTAAATTGTGTTATAATTTGTTTCACATCCGCAGTTAAGCGAACGAAAACCTCATCCAGTATTTCAGCAGGTACTGTCCCATAGTAAGCTTCTGCGATACTTCCTGCCATCGCTGCAATGGTATCACTATCTCCGCCTAATGAAATAGCATTCCTCACTGTATCCTCAAAATCTTCTCCATCCAGAAAAGAAACGATCGCTTGCGGCACCGAACCCTGACAACTTACATCAAAGCGATAATTGGGCCGTATATCATCCACCGTTTGACGCAAGTCATATTGAAAAGTATCAGTGCAATAATTGCGAATAGCGTCCTTTCCATGTCCCGTACGAGCAAGAAAAATACTTGCCGCAATCGCTTGCGCTCCTTTTATACCTTCGGGATGATTATGTGTAACGGCAGCACTTGCTTCTGCTTCTACCAATACCTCATCTAGTGTATGGCACAACCAACCTACTGGGCTTACTCGCATGGCTGATCCATTGCCCCAGCTATTGTAAGGCCCCTTTATCACACCTGCTAACCAGCCCTTAAAAGTGCCTCCATAGCCCGCTAAGGGGTAACGGCGGCCCCAGGTTTTTAAAGCCGAGGCATAGGGCAAATCGTTTAGCATAGCATCCGCTACTGCGATCGTTAGTACGGTATCATCCGTAAAAACCGATGAGCGCTCAAATAACGGAAAATCTTTCTGCTTCCAACCATTCCGCTCAAATCTTGAACCAATAATGTCTCCTGCAATAGCTCCAAGCATACTCCTATATTAAGTGATCAAAAGGATCGCTCAACGCGAATTCGAAAACAAATATACAGGCACTTAGTTTAAAAGTCAAACTAAGATGAAAGATTAAATCCTTTTTTGACTAAAATCGACTTGCGGCAGAGTCTACATTCGCTTATATTACTGGCAAAGTGCGACCATATGAACTACCCTCACCAGTTGTTGCTGGTATTCTTTTTGTGCCCTTTATTTATCCAGGCCCAGACTCTCATTCCTGCTGATTTGGACACTGAACTATTGGAAGAAAAACTCCTAGAAGTTACCAATGTGTATCGCCAAGCACAAGACCTGCCCACCTTCGCTTCAGACAACACCCTGAAGCTGGCTGCTAAAGACCAAGCTCGCTACATCAAGGCGGTCAAAAAACTTACGCACGATCAAATGTTTACGGGTAAGAAAACACTTCAGGAACGAGTGAGCAGTCATGATGGTACGTTTAGCTTCCTGCAAGAAAACCTAGCCCTTGTCCCAGTCCAAGAAAGCTATGAGATACAAGCCGAAGTCATATTCAATTACTGGAAAGATAAACGGGAGGGGAATCTTTTGAACAACCCCACGCATGCTTTGATGGGGGCTTTTTTTGTATTTGATCCGATTGACAATGGCCTTTATGTTGTTCAGGTTCTTGCGGGTAAACCCTTTCAAGCCTTCAATGGGCTTCAAGTTGTAACAGATGCCCATTCTTTACAGCCCTTTGAAACTCTTACTTGTCAATTGGTAACGAATAATCCCTATCTGAGTATTGATCTTCCCATACATCTGCGCATGTTCGGTGCTTCCATTTATTTGGAATATCATGACAAGGCGGTCTTACAAGAAATGATCTCCGAACCTCGGGATGGATTAGCCATCGATATCATTCACAAAGATCAGTTCAAGTGTGATGATGAGATAGATCTTTATCCAAGTCCAGCCCATGATGGATACCTCCTGGAACCCATATTTTCAAAAGGCCTATACCGCAATAATCAACATCCCGATACTAACCGCCTATATACCTACCTAGGCAAAATTCCAGCTAGCCTAGATCAAAAAAACCTCCAGCTGAATGTAGTGCTAGTCAAGAATAATCGAGCTTGCGAAGAGGTCTATCCCGTCGCCATTCCATTCAGCGATCTACCACTATTCCGAATCAATCCGATTTGGGCATTCGGCAAAGACGAAACTGTACAGCCTATTCAGGTAGCGGCGGTGAAACATATCAAACGCTCAGCTTCAAAAGCTATCTCCTCTACCGAGAGCCTAAAACTCCAATTTGACAAAAGTAGCATCAGTTTCTTCCCAGGAGAATGGGAAAAAGTCAACCAATTTATCGATAAACATGCGGACCAAATTGATTCCATCCGAGTACTTGCCTATAGCTCTATCGAAGGCAGCACTGCGAATAATTTAGTGCTCCAGCAGGAGAGGGCCGACACGATAAAAGCAGCCCTAGAACAACTCGGCCTGGATAGCTCCAAAATCAAAACACAGGCAGCAGAAAACTGGGGCTTATTCTATCGTCAAGTATTGGGGACAAGATGGGGATCATTGATACAAATGGACAGAAAGCAGGTCAAGCAAAAGCTCAAAGAACATGGTGTCGAAGAGTCTCTATCGGCGCTACTGACGGCACAAAGAGAAGCCCAGGTAATCGTCTACTATCAACAAAAGCGAAATGGCGCTTTTAGCCCTTATGAAACCGCTTCCACATCAGATGATGCCAAAGCTAAATTGGAGGCTTTACAAACAGCTATTAATCAAGAAAAAACAGAAAAAGCCCTACAGTTACAAGAAGATTTAATTCGATTATTTTTGGAATTTCAAGTCAACTTATCCGACCTACTTCAAGTCAACATTCCGATCTCCTCTAAGCATAAATGGCTATTGAGCAATATGCTTTCATTAGAACTTTTCTTCAAAAAGAATATCCGTACAGACGAGGCCTACATCAGCCGAATCAAAGAGATTCAAGCCCTCGCCCCACTTGATCTGTCTTTACAATTCAACTATTTAGGCTATGCCGTACGCTATCTCTACGAAGAAGGGACTCCACTAGAAGATCCAGAGGCTTTGAACGCTTCCATCTTGCAATTGTATGATCGTCCCGAAACGGCCATCCAATACCAAAATATTGAACGCAGCTTAGATCGCTTAATGGTCAACTTCCACCTTGCCGCAGTAGATTACTATTTTCATCAAAGAAGATACACTGATCGCAACTCTTCCATGCTAGCTATCCAAGATTTTTTCTCACAAGAAGACATCAGTGAAGCTGAAGCCCTCTCCCTCACCCGTTTTTTCAACCGCAACTATTACTTGGATTGGTCATTGGATACCATGCGCCCTTATCTTGACCGTAAAGAAGCTTCAGAAGATCTTCTTTTCACCTATTTCCAAACGTATACCCTTTGGAAAGGGGGCGAACGCAAGGCGTCCTACTATGAACTATTGGAACGCTGTTTAGCTCAGAACCCCAGAAGGCTTTGCCAATGGATCAAGACTTATTTTCAGCTACAAAGAGATGAGAAAATTAGGATAGTATTCTGTGAGCATTGCAACGGATAAAGCCATTTTTAGCTAAAAAATAAAGAAGCTACTTATGAATACAACAATAAAAATGCCCAACAACAAGACCATATAGGAAGCGCCAATCAGCAGAAGCTTTACGATAGTTATCCCCCATTTCTCCCGATAGACCCGTTTTAAGGCCAAGAACAAATAAGCAGCTGAAAGCACAATACCCAATATTAAAAGACTAAATCCTGAACCATAAGCTATCAGCAAGCCGATACTAACGAGTAGAAAAAAGAATGAGTGTAGATGAAAAGAAAAAATCAGATGCTCGACATAGAAACGCTTCTGCTTTCGATAAAACAACTGAAACATAAGTGCAATGACGGGCATTATCAGTAGGGCAATCCAAGACATACTGCTTACCAAATAGGAAGATAAGACACTTTCATCTTGTATATATTTTGCCGTCTGCTGGAAGGTTTGTCGCTTAAACCAACCTTCCGGCTGATACTTATCCGTTAATTCCTCTGGACTGAGTTCTAGAAAATCCTTCCTACTAATCAACCTCACTTCATCATCTTCGAAGAGTGTCATATACTTCCGCAGGTTGAAGCTATCACTATGCCACCCTACCCGCCTTCTCAGGAACACGTGAAGAGAATCAAGGGCCTGATCTACGGTGTCGTTCTGAAAAACAGCACGGGTTTGCTGCTGAGCCATCACCAGGGAATCGATCACCAATTCGATTTGGTTTTGCCGTTGCATTTCATCCCATATCACATAGGGGTGATTAGTTACTTTATCAAAATCAAGATACCCCATGGTCAAGATCAGTAAAATGGACATAACCAATAGAGTCCGAAGCGGATGTACGTACTTTTTGTGTCGCCCCTCAAAGTACTCTTCCGTCAGCTTACCGGGAATGAAAAGCGCCCTGAACGTGCGTAAAGTACGAGATTCAATGTTGAAGACGGCGTCAAAAAACTCTGTAAATAGGCTTCTAACAGTGATACGGCCATCCGTATTTTTCTGGCCACAGTACGAACAATAAGCTGCATCTCGGTGCAGGAGCTGTCCACAGTTTTTACAGTTTGACGTTGAAGTTGACATATCTTACTTACAGAAATACTTTCATTTAGTCATACTAAAGGTAAAAATAATCAGTATTGTACCCTAGTTTAGCTTGGGCAGCAAGCGGACATCGTGTTTTGAAAACTAGTTTCCCCCCAGACACTCAGCGTCCAAGACAAAGAAACCTAAAGCCCATCTTTTTTCGTATCTTTGTTGGAAGGCTTTGGTTAATATAAAACAGCTTATTGAAGTCCAAAGCTGGAAAAATAATCCATCTATTGCATGAGTACATTCGTCGTATCGGCACGTAAATATCGACCCAATCGTTTTGACGAAGTGGTAGGGCAGGAGCACGTTTCCCTGACCCTCAAGAATGCCCTACAGAATGACCATCTAGCCCATGCTTTTCTATTCTGTGGCCCAAGAGGAGTAGGCAAAACGACTTGTGCTCGAATATTAGCTAAAGTACTCAATTGCCAGAATCCTACTTCGGATTTTGAACCCTGCAATACTTGTGATTCTTGCCTAGCATTCAATGAAAATGCCTCCTTTAATATCACAGAGCTCGATGCTGCCTCCAATAACTCTGTAGAGCATATCAGGGCTTTAATTGAGCAAGTACGATTCCAACCCCAAAAAGGAAAGTACAAGGTGTTCATCATTGATGAGGTTCATATGCTGAGTCAACAGGCCTTTAATGCTTTCCTGAAAACATTGGAAGAGCCACCTCCATATGCCATTTTCATTCTTGCTACCACCGAGAAACACAAGATCATTCCGACCATCCTTTCCCGCTGCCAGATATTTGACTTTAGGCGAATACAGGTCCCTAATATGGTGAAACACCTTAGGGAGATTTGCGTTCAAGAAGGGATAGAAGCGGAAAGTGATGCACTGCATATAATTGCTCAAAAAGCGGATGGGGCCCTACGAGATGCACTTTCCATTTTTGATCGTATCGTTTCCTTTTCTGGCAAACAAATCAAATATGATGATGTCATTACCAACCTCAATGTGTTGGACTATGACTACTATTTCAAATTCGTTGATGCTCTCCTGCGGGAGGATGTATCTCAAGTGCTATTGATCTTTGACGATATTCTTCGAAAAGGATTTGACGCTGAACTTTTCGTCAACGGATTAGCAGAGCATCTGAGAAATTTGCTGGTTTGTAAAGACGAACAAACGCTTTCATTGCTAGAGGTGAGTGATGGCTTACGTCAAAGATACAAGGAGCAAGCGGCTATCAGCCCTAATTCCTATCTACTGACCGCCCTGAACCTAGCTAATGACTGTGATATAAATTATAAAATGGCTCGCAACAAGCGGCTACATGCTGAAATGGCGCTGATCAAAATGGCTCATATCAATCGAGCATTTAGATTAGCTGAGCAGCCCCCTGCTGAAGCAAGCCTGGAAAAAAAAACGGTTGACAACAGCCAACCTATAGTTCCTCCTCCATCTCAAGTCGAAAATAGTCAACCCAAGCCCGACTCCGTCACGCCAACAGAAGCGAAAGCCGCAAGCACTAGAACACCCGAACCCGAAGCTGCACCCAAGGAAGCCACACCTCCTGCACCACCAGTGAGTAGTGCCTCCAATGGACATACTCCAGGCAGTAGTAGTCCCCAAGCTTCTAGTAAGATTGCCACCAAACATAGCATGGCAAAGATCAGTCTAGATTCCTTGCTAGCAGAAGCACAAGAGGACGTAGTTAAAGAGGAAGAATTAGAACAGACTGAGCTGACGATAGAACACATCCAGACAGCCTGGACAGCATTTATTGAACAATTGGATAAAGATACCATCAAGGGCATCTTTAGAAACGCCAAAATTGATCTGCAAGAAAAAACCCTAGTGATCAAAGTAGGATCTGGTCTGGCAGAAAGTGCTATCCGAGAAGAACTAAGCTTGATGGATTTCATCAGAAAGCAAGTCGGGAGAAGTGATCTCATTATGAAGATCCAGAAAGATGAATCCCTAGTCCAAAAGGCAGCTCCCAAGCCAAAGAAAATGCTCAATGCTAAAGAGAAATTTCTGTTGATGAACGAGACCAATCCGAAGGTCAGAGAGTTAATTGATCGTTTCGGCCTGAGGCCTGATGACGAGCGATAGCAAAGGTTTCAAATGTTATCTTAGAGACAGTTTAGCTCACTTCTTTTTCCTAAGGACAACCTTCGTTTTGGCCGTATTGTTAAAACGCTTAAATGACAAGTAGGTGCTAATTCAAGCCCGTAATCAGACACAATTGTGATGGGCAGGATTTTCACTTACCACTTTTACTACTATATTCCAACTCAAAGCTAATTACAACCAAAGAACAGGTTCTATGAGTAATAATCAATCACTCTGGTACTTAGAAAACATTGATGTTACCGGTCTATTTTGTCCGAAAAAGGTGGGCCGTGGCGATATGGAACAACATTCACACAAAGTTTTCAAAAAAGGAGAATATATTTATCTACCTGATGAGCAGGCAGATCGACTATACTTCCTCACTGAAGGGAGAGTAAAGATTGGAAGCTATGCAGATTCCGGCAAAGAGATCACCAAGGCTATCCTCAATAAAGGAGAAGTTTTCGGAGAATTATCGTTGATCGGAGAGGAAAAACGTCGAGATTTTGCCTATGCTATGGAAGATACCTCACTTTGTATCCTTACCGTTGTCGATATGAAGGCCCTCATGCGAGATCACAATGCGCTTAATCTTTTCTTAATGAAAATTATGGGATCTAGAATGCTCGAAATGGAGCAGCGACTAGAAGCGCTTGTGTTTAAAGATTCAAGGACTAGGATTATCGAATTCTTACACAGTCTGGCAACTAATAAGGGACAAAGAGTAGGGTATGAACAGGTAGTCAGAAAATTCATGACTCACCAGGAAATTGCCAACCTTACAGCTACCTCTCGCCAGACGGTCACCACCGTACTGAATGACTTAAGAAATAAGAACATTCTTACCTTCGACCGTCGTAGATTATTGGTGAGAGATATGGAACTACTTGCCAAAGAATCACAATTAGGGTAAGCCAAACTTCGTGCCACCCAAACAAGATGAATATATCGCTGGAATCGATGGCTGCAAATCTGGCTGGATAGCCATCGTATTCTATCAGGGAAGATGGGAGTATAGCTTCTGCAAAAACATAGCAGATTTTCACAAAATCCACAGCAAAGCAGCATCAGTTTTGATCGACATGCCCATTGGATTAGTGGAGCAGGGGGGGGATGGCAGAGCCTGTGATCGCCTAGCCAGAAGACACCTCAGCCCATTTCGCCATTCCAGCATATTCACTCCTCCTTGTCGCCAAGCCCTGTATGGTAATTTGGAAGAAGCATCAGCAATCAACTTCAAGCATACCGGCAAAAAGCTTTCTCGGCAAAGTATCAATATCATTCCCAAGATTCGAGAAGTAGATGAATTCCTACTACAGCTCCCCCTCTCAGAGCGATCGCGCTTTGAAGAAGCACATCCGGAACTCATTTTTTATGGGTTCAACGGAGGACAAGCACTCCAAGTTAGTAAAAAGACCAAAGAGGGTATTCAGGATCGCTTACATCTAATTACCAAATACTTCCCCTCATTAGGCGCCCTCTATACAACAGTATTGGAACAGACCCGCCGCAAGGATATCTTGGCAGACGATATCGTCGACGCAATGTCCCTAGCCTCGGCTGCTCTACTAAAGCAACGATCCCCTGAATCTTGGCACCAGTTCCCTAGCCCGATCGTACACGATGATAAAGGCCTACCCATGCAACTCGGCTATTACCTCTCCTGACGCTACATTCCCACTCCACATCTTTGTCTGTGTTTTCCCGCAACAAACTACTATATTCCATATTCTCCCAATTATTTCACACCTTTATCCCACAGATAAAAGAAAAGTCACCAGCATGAATATCAACTACGAACAAGCAGACGGGATCCTACGAGAAATGACAAAAACTACCTCCCTCCTACGTCACGCCCGTACCGTGGAACTCGTCATGCGAGCCATGGCCCGCCATTTTGAAGAAGATGAAGAAAAGTTTGCCATTACCGGTTTACTCCACGACGCTGACTACGAGAAGTACCCTGATCAACACCCCAGTATTATTGTGCAACAACTAAATGAGATGGGAGAGACGGACATAGCGCATGCCATTGCTGGACATTACACCAAATGGAATGTTCCCCGAGAATCCATGCTGGATAAATGCATTGTGGCGGCTGATGAGTTGACAGGTTTTATCTATGCCGCCGCCCTCATCCGCCCGACTAAGATCGTAGGCATGAAAGCAAAGTCTGTTCTCAAGAAGTTTAAAACCAAGACCTTTGCTGCTTCTGTTGACCGAGAAGAGGTCAGAAAAGGGGCTGAATTATTAGGCTGGGAATTGCGTGATCTTATCGACTTCATCATACCCATACTAGAGGCTCATAAGGAGGAATTGGAATTGGTATAGCATCTCTTTTCAGACTCTAGTTTCCCTTCATTAAATCAGTAGGGGAGACAACATTAACCAAAATGTTTCTGATTGCGAATTTTATCGCTAAGCTAGGCGAAAAAGTCGTAGTAGAAAACAAAGGGATCTAGTGTCACTCTATTTAAGTACCAGCAAATCGGTTGAGCTTAGCTATATTCGCATATATCTATCTATATTCATATTTTCATAGTTCATCATTCTATAAACTACAGAACACTAACCGAAACCAACGCCTTATGGATCTTCGTTTACGAACGACTTGCCTGTTTACAATTGCCATACTTTATACAATAGCTATCAACGCCCAGCACGGCGATCATGGTCATACGCCAGCCGCTATGGATACCATTCCGTTGTACACAGAAGCCCTAGGGGAATTTTCCCGCACAGTTAGTACTGAGCATGAACTAGCCCAGGCTTACTTTAATCAAGGCATACAGCTCAAATATGCCTTCGGGGTAAAAGAAGCAGCACAATCGTTTCGAGAAGCACAAAAACTAGATCCCAATTGTGCCATCTGCTACTGGGGAGAAGCCTGGGCCTTAGGGGCCTACCTGAATGGCTCATTGTCAGAAGATGATGCTCCCCGCGCATACGAAGCTATTCAACATGCCCAGATGTTAGCAAAGAAACATGCAAGCCCAGTGGAAAAATCACTTATCAAGGCAATGCTGCCAAGGTATGTTGAAAACTACGACAAAGAATTACGAGCAAAACAGGACACCGCATATGCCAAGGCTATGGCCAAGGTTTACGAAAAATATCCGAATGACGACGATGTAGCCACCATATACGCAGAAGCGCTTTTTATCTTAGAACCACGAAGAGGAGCCAGAGATATCAATGATCCCGATGTTCAAAAGATCATTAAGATTCTAGAGAAGGTATTAGCTAAGGATATCGAGCATCCAGGTGCCTGCCATCACTATATCCACGCTACGGAAGCCACCGCACAACCTGAACTAGGTGAAGCCTGTGCGGCTACCTTGGGTAATACCATTCCTGGTGCAAGTCATATTAACCATATGCCCTCACACACTTACAATGAGGTAGGACGCTGGGCTGAATCCGTGCGTGCTAACCTGCAAGCCTGGCATACCGATCAAAAAGCTGAATTGGGCAAGGCCGTATCTATATACCCCTCCCATAATCTCCACATGCTATTGTATGCTGCTGCCTTTGATGGCCAGGGTGCGATAGCCATCCAAGCGGGTAAAGATTATGCCAAACGCACCGGTAACACCATGTTTCAAGTTCTAACCTTGATGCGCTTTGGGCGATTTGATGAAGTCCTGGAAGTTAAAGATCGCCCCGAAAGGGACATTCCTGGTGGAATGTGGGATTTTGCTCAAGGCTATGCACACCTCAAAACGGGGGCTTCTGATTTTGCGCAAGTATATCTCCAACGTTTATCCACTACAGCAGACACTTCAGAAGCCAAGTATCGAGGGCATCCAGCAGAAAGATTACTAGGCACCTTAGTAGGCGTTTTGGAAGGAGAGATTCATTGGATGGCGGATGATATGGACAGAGCCCTTGCTGCCTTCCAGCGCGCCGTTGAAAAGGAAGATGAAATGGCCTATGATGAGCCTGAGCCTTTACCTTTTTCGGCAAGACATTGGTTGGGGGCTGCTTACCTAGAACTACAACAGTTTAGCAAGGCTGAAAAAGTCTTTCAAGAAGAACTGGATGATCATCCCAACAATGGCTGGTCTTACTATGGTCTTTTGCAGGCCTTAAAAGCGCAGTCGAAACCAACGGAAGAAATAGAACAGAAACTAAAAGACAGTTGGGCAAGATCTGACATCTGGCTTCCAAGCTCCAAATTCTAAATCGAATACTCCACCGCGGGTATGGAGAGACAATCAGCTATTATTGCTGAATGATCTTCACTTCGACTCGACGATTCAATTGTCGTCCTGCTTCCTCCGTATTATCTGCCACAGCTTTTGTTGCACCAAATCCCTTGGTGGATAAACGCTTAGTCGCTACTCCTTTAGATAATAGGAAAGTATGGACTGCTGCTGCCCTTTTTTCGGATAGTTCTTGATTAAAACTCAGACTACCTGTATCGTCGGTATGTCCATGAATTTCTAGCTTAATACCAGGATGTTCAATTAGCATCTGGGCTAATTCTTCTAGGGCCGGAAAGGAATTTGGCTGAAGGGTATGGCGATTATGATCAAAATAGACTTCTTCCAATGCAAAGACGGTTCCCGATGGCTGTTCCAGCAAGCAAGCCATATCAAATGTACCAGCTTCACGTCTCAATAACACATCATCAAGAAGATAGAAAGAGTAGGGGATGCTGGTAGTAGTCTTTTCTGCTAAGGTTTCATCATCATTAAAGAAGTTACCAATAACCAGGAAAAGAGCCGGACTTTCAGCTACAAAAGTACCAGAGACTTTATGCCATTCATTGGGCTGTCCTCCCACAATGCTATCCTCATTCAATACCAAATCTACCCCTTCCAATAATTCTGCATATGGCTCAAGAACAGGTGCATCAAACACGGCCGCTCCAAAGTTATTCACCTTGATCGAATTGGCTACTGGATTAAGCCAAAACTCCAAATAGTAGGTGGCACAGGGAACCAGAGGTTCTTCCAACTTCACCTCTATATACTCTCGACATTGCATGATACCCGACTTACAACCGTAAGTCTTGATTCCGATCATCTTATCTCCACTATGCGCTTCGTGCCCTTCAAAAGAAATCCCTTTCCGAGTAGGATAAAGAGTATGCATGGATTCTTCCCAAATCACATCTGGTGAACCTTGATTAGGAGACATCCACTTCTGACTAATCGCATTAAAATGTCCCGCATGTCCAGACCACCTTGTAGGTTTCTTGATACAGGTTTCAAAGCCCGGATTAGGAACTAGGTTTTGTCCGATAGACATATTAGAAACCAATAGGTAGATGTAGAAGAGCGCGAGTTTTTTCATGAGGTGTTTTACCTTCATAATGAGCGATAGCCTAGATAGTTACACCTACGAACTCATGGGCCTATCTCAGTAATCAATACTGTAAAGATCTAGCATCCGCTTCTCGGCAAACGATTTAGGGGTATTCCTTAGCAAGAAATTCCGAAGCCCTTGGCCAAAGGAAAGATGAGCCACTTTCCCGATTTGCCAAGAAGTTTTAACCACTTGGGCCACCTTCTTTTGACGTTTTTTCTGAAATTGTGGAAAAGCTATTCGATAATCTTTTTCCGCTTTCAATATTTTGCTCAAGAACCAAGCATCTTCCACAGCTTGCCCCCCTCCTTGTCCCATATTCGGGGTAGTTGCATGGGCGGCATCTCCGATCAAACAAATTCGCCCTTGATACCAATCTCCAATCGGTTGTAGATCGGTAATATCATTCCTGATAATACGCGCCGAAGGTGTAGCTGAAAGAATAGATGGAATGGGCTCACTAAAGTCAGCATACATGCTTTGTAGCTTTTTCTTAATCATGGCTGCATCATCCTTCTCTCCTCTGGGTGCCTTGGCTACCGCAAACCAATACACTTCTTTTTCAGAAATTACAGATAAGCCAAAGCGATATTTTTTACCCCAAGTTTCCACACAGGCTCGCTTATAAGGTGCCTCTAGCACAATATCTGCAATACCGCGCCAGCAGGTTTGTCCCGAATACCTAATTTGACTATTGGGAACCAACTGTTTTCGAACCGCCGAATGAATTCCATCTGCTCCAATTAATATCTCCCCAACCACATGTGATCCATCTGTAAAAAAAGCCTTGACAGATTTTTCATTATCTAGGACTCGATCCAAACACTTGCCTGTATAAACAGGCTTGCCATAATGCTCCACTAAAGTATCTCTTAGCCTACTACGCAGAATGGAAGTCACGGAATACCCATATTGTTCCACAAACAACAACTGAGAAGTGGTTTGGATGGGTTTTAGCTTAAAATCCGCTATCTCAATCTTATCTAATGGCATACCTCGATGCTTGATATCTTCAGCTAACCCCAAGCGTTCAAAGACCTGCATCGCATTGGTCGCCATCCAAATCCCCGCCCCTGCCACACTAAGTTCTGGCTGGGCTTCGTAAACATGCGTGTCAAAACCTTCCTTTTCTAAAGCAATAGCAGTAGTTAATCCGGCAATACCTCCTCCTATGATGATTGTCTTCATAATTTTAAAATTTAGGTCAAAGTTACTAAAAAACAAGTTTTAGGTCAAGTTTACTAATTTTAAAATTCTAGTTTTATATCTTGAGGACGATATGCGAAAAAGATGAAAACCAAGGATCGAATACTAGCCACCAGTTTGAAACTCTTCAATGAGCGCGGGTTATCTCAAGTCACCTTGAGGACCATTGCGAAGGAAATGAGCATCAGTCAAGGAAACCTCAATTATCATTTTAAGAAGCGGCAGGACATTATCAAAGCGCTTTACCTCCAGCTGGTAGAGCGCATGGATCAGATTTTTAGCGGTCTTCTAGAAATGGAAATTGGTCTCCCTTTAATCTTTCAGTCGAATGCAGCCATGATTGAGGCTTTTCTGGACTTTAAATTTTTCATGCTTGACTTTGTACAGATTATGAGAGAGAACGGGGAGATTCATCAGCATTACCTACAATTGCAGGTAATCCGAAAACAGCAATTCGAAGGCATCGTAATTCTCCTACAACAGCAAGGGCTCCTAAGAGCAGAAGAGTTTGAGGGAGAGTATAGCAGCCTACAAAAAAGGATGAGTATTGTCGGTGATTTCTGGATCTCTTCTTCCGAAGTATTAGATACAGACCAAACCGAGCAAGCTGTTCAATACAAGAATATACTCTCAGAATTTATCTACCCCTACCTCACCCCAAAAGGCAAGCAGGAGTTTCTTGCCATCAGGACCGCCTAGGAATTCGCCTCTTCCTATCACTAAGAACAATATCCCACCAGCTACTCATTAGGATCATCAAACTGCTCAATTCTGTTGGACTTACAGCTAGGATTGCCAATACCTTTGCATCGATACATATGCAAGAAAACCATTTAGTTAATGCAAGTTACGATTCATTCTTTGGAGCCCAAATGCGTCAGATTTTTGCGGCAAAACAAGACCTAGGCTGTTTTTTGCAAAATCTTCCTTTTTTGCGCTCATTCATCACAACTTGGGTTAGTCAGAATAAATAGTTAGCCCTAGAAAACACGTATTACACACCATTAAACCTAAATCAAATGAAAACGATCTATACCCTATGGCGGGTACTAGGCTTATGCCTGCTTTTTTTAAACCTGACCTCCCTCCTTTTGGCACTCCCTTCTTCTTTTACAGATTGTAGCACCAATATTCTGATCAAACAATCCGAAGGATCCGGAGGGGATTGTCCTGAACAGCCAGCATTAGTTATCAATCCAGCGGAACTAAACAACACCTTTGGAGAGCATCTCCTGCTAGTCATACAGCCTGGAAATTATCGAATCTGGTTAGATAAAAATGAGAATGGTTTTACCATGCCAATCCCAGCTGGTAAATACACCTTTACTACATCTGTTATTGGTACGTCAAATTGTGAGACTACCGTACAAGAACTTGAAATCATCCAAATTCCTACCCTCTATGATATCCAGTTCAAGCAATTCGAGTTTAGCTGCGAAGGACAAGCCAATTACAAGATTGGAATATCTCCAGCATTTGACAGAGAAACCTTTGGCATATCGATGACGATTAGCTTGTTACCTGATGGACGGGTGTTTGAGGTAGCAGAAAATAGCAATGCCTTCCTGCTAACACTCCCAGCCGGCCAATATCAGTTAATCAGTGAATCTCCGACGGACCCCAACTGCCAACGAGTTCAACAAGTCGAGGTTTTAGGTGGTGATGGAGTAGATGTTCAAGCCCCCATATTTACCTCTTCTTTTTGCGGTTCCCATATCAGTTCCACCACTCCTGCCTGTTTCAGCGAAATCCACTTTATCGTTGAAGCTACGGATAACTGTGGCCCCGTGACGATCACAAACGACTATAATGATCAGGTCGGTTCTTCTTTTGCCGATCTATTCCCATTAGGACCACACGAGCTCACATTTACCGCTACAGATCAAGCAGGAAACCAATCTAATTGCACCGTCAACATGAGCATTTCATATGAGGGTGTAGCTAATGCTTACTGCGTAGCCAATGCGGTAATTGCGGTGAGTGGGGATTCTAAAAGATATCTAACGATAGATGAGCTAGCCATTACCACTCCCAATGAAGAATATTGTGATGAAATATTCGCTATAGATCCACCTTATGTCAGTTGTGATGATGTAGGGACCCAACTGGTAAAAGTCTTTCAAAAAGGGAATACCACCCCCATTTGCGAAGCGAACATAACCGTAGAATCTCAATACGAATTTGTCCTAGTTTGTAATGAAAGCACCTACCAAGCCAATGAGAACAGAGATGGAGTATGTGGCGCTGAAGTGGAGGTAGAGCTGGGTTTAGAAAGTACTGGCTGTCCGCAGGGTTTCACGATTCGTAATGATCACAATACCGAAACAGGCTTCCTATTCACTGATTTCTTCTCCGTAGGAAGACATGAAGTTACCTTCTTTCTGGAAAAAGATGGTGCCGTAGCTGCGACCTGTACCGAGACGATCATCATTGAAGAAGATCCATCAGGGATAGCTTGTTTACAGCCTTGCCTTCCGGAAATCGCCCAGGCTGGTAGTACATTTGAATTCAATGCTATACAGGAAAGTTGGAAACTGGGTTCACAGAATAATGCCTTCATGGCACAAGAGGACGATATCACATTCCTTTCCTTCCCCATGACCGGAGATGGTTCCATCCTAGCGAAGGTAAATCAGATGAGTCCTACAGCTCGAGCCGGTGTCATGATGAGAGAAAATTGCAACCCAGATTCAAGGTTTATTGCGGCCTTATTGCTGCCTTTCTCCAGGAACGCTTATCAACGGCACAGAGTCGAAACGCCTGGCACTTCCCGACAATTGCGAAAGAGGTTTAGAGGTAGTCGACCCAAATGGGTAAAGCTGAAGCGGAAAGGAAATAGCTTCTACAGCTATGCCTCCCCCAATGGTTATAGTTGGAAACTACTTTTCAAAACCACTTTACCCATGGGAGAAGATATGCAATGGGGGCTCATGATAGAAAGCTCCACAAAAAACATGTACGCCACGGCTACCTTTGAACATATTCAGATAAATAGGGAAACTGCTAACTACTTGGTAGACCAGCCATCAAAGCTCGTTGAGAACTCCTTTCAAACACAAGGACTTGATCAACCAGAAATCGGCCTTGAATCTGGAAAAGAACTTAGCATCTTCCCAAACCCAACTGCTGGTCAGGTAAGTGTGGTCCTACCAAATTTACAAGCTAAGTCAGGAGTAATAGAAGTCTTAGATATGTCTGGTAGGCTGATCTGGAAAAGAGAAATCGAGTCTATTGATGGCCAGTTAATGCACTTTGACTGGCGAACACTCCAAGCCGGGATGTATCTAGTAGCAATCAAACAAGAAGGGGAAAGTCCCAGTACACAGAGATTGATCATTAAGCCCTGATAAATTTGTCTCCCTTATAGCATTATACATTTTTCAGCCAGTCTTAGAAACTCTGAGACTGGCTATACATTTTAGGTCTTAACTTCAATTCTCGCCAACATTTTCTTTCTTCAGCTCTTTCTTTGGTCCTCTTTCCCTTTTCTTCTGAAAACCTCCTTTCCGACCACGATCCGGCCGTTTCCGCTTTAAATATTTTTTCCTGAAAGCCGTCAACTGCTCCTGCTGCTCAGCACTAATTTCTTCTCCAACCGCAGCAAACATCTTGTCCATTATTTCTTTTCGATTCGTACGCGTTTCTCTCATCAATTTTGATAGCTCTCGACCATGCTCCTTAATAATAGGCCCTAATACCGCCTTTTGATCATCTGTCGCTTCGATGGCCGTATAAATGTAATCGTGAAGGCGCGGTCCGCCCCCCATTTCGCCTACTTTCTGGATGTGTCTTTTCACCAACTCGCGATTGGTGAAGAAGCCTGCAGTAAACCCAATCACTAACAGACTTACTAGCGTCAATATTGTTTTCAAATTCTTCATTGCGAATGGTTTCAAATTCAATTTCCAACCCAAAGCCTTTACTGGCAATTGGTTACTAAAACCCGTCCTCTACCAATAATACGGCATCTTCAAGTAAGACCTCATTCACCCCAATAATAGTATCCATCATCAAGCTCCCTTCCGTCACATAAATCGTCCCCAAAGCCACACCAAGGATCAGCACACATGCAGCGGCAACTCTAGGAAATAGACGGATGATTACAGCTGAAAGATCTTCTTCTACCTGTTTACCAAGATTTGTCAAGACTCGCTCAGCAAAGTTTGGATCTTCCGGAGCTGTCCATTCCGCCAACCGTTCCCTCATGGCAATCAGTCGGACTTTTTCATCACGTAAGGCTTCCGAATCCGACAAAGCCTGTTCCAAGGCTAAGGCATCTGCCTCAGCAAGTTCCATATCCATTGATCGAATCAATAGATCCAACATTTTATCGTATTCCCTATCCATATCTATAGATTAGATGGAGTGATCAAGCGTATTAGCTCTTCATCCCTCCTTTATAATTTAACAAGCTTTTGTGAAAATCTATCAGTCGATACTCATTCATTTCGCAGAATTTCTTTAAGTTTTCGTTGTGCCCTGGCTAGCCTCGAAGCCACTGTACCCATGGGAAGTTGCAACATCTCCGCCGTTTCTTTAACCGAGTAACCATCTACCAAACGAAGCACTGCGATGGTTCGAAAATCAGGATCTAAGGCCTGCAACGCTTTGTTGATGCTATCGCGCTTCTCCAACCGATCCGGAGATTCGCTTTTATCTGGCAAATCAATATCTCGGCTAGGTCTACTAAAGGACAAAAATCGCTTTACACTTTTTTGCCTTCTCTTCAGCTCATTCAAGGACAGATTAATAGCAATCCGTGTTAAATAGGTCCCCAGTCCTGCTTCCCCTCTAAACTTATCCATGGACTGATAAAATCGGATGAAGACATTTTGTGCCACGTCATCAGCCTCTGCTACATCTCCGAGCATACCTACCACCGTAGTACGAACCTGCTGCTGGTAGCGCTCTACCAAAAGCTTGAAGGCTTTTTGATTCCCCTTCCCAGCCAACTCAATCAATTCTTTGTCCGTATGCATTAATCGAATTTCCACTTCAAATGGCATGTATATAAAGAGATTCCTTGCTCAATTGAGATGCATTTCTCCCAAAGTAATGTATCAGTAACTGTACTGAATCAAACTACTGCTTAGACATTCCAAAAGTGATATTTTTTCCAGCTGTATACTTTTCTAACTCAATTTTGATAATAACCAGGCTTTTTCGGCCAGTGATTTGGTGTCCTCAATCTTCTTTCTCAGCGAGGATTTAGCTTTTTCGTCATAAGGAGACAATCTTAGAATAGCTTGAACAAACCGGATTAGATTCAGGTAATTGGATTTATGATACCCCAATAACCGCTGCCTATACACATAGATTTTGAAACTATCCAACAAAGAAAAGAGTGCCTCCGTTTCTCCAATATCGTAGTAGATTTTTAGCAACATACTTTTTGCCTGCAAGGTATTGAGTACATCATCAAATTCTACCTGCCCCAGCAATTGCATCGCTTTCAGATAATCCGGCTTTCGGTAATAAAAGATCGCCAAATTGTAATTAAAGGTATCCTGCCGATAAGCGGGGTGTATTTTGTCTTTGTAGGTGTATAAAAAGTTTTCCACCCAATCGTAAGCCTCCAATCCCAAACCCGCCATGGCAATATTTTTATAGGAGAACCTAGAAAGGTGCCCATTTTCAATAAATACCCCCAACATCAAGCCTTCTTTATATAGGTTAAAAACCTCTTGCAAGAAGTCTTTTTCACCATTGTTGAAGCGCCGAATGCCATAATTGATGGCTAGTAGATACATTTCCTTCAGCTCTCCA
The DNA here is from genome assembly GCA_013214355.1 of Saprospiraceae bacterium. Classification (GTDB taxonomy): domain Bacteria; phylum Bacteroidota; class Bacteroidia; order Chitinophagales; family Saprospiraceae; genus DT-111. The sequence continues at coordinate 68,389 of JABSSL010000080.1, forward strand.
GCCCGGAATTTAGCTTTGTCTTTGGCGATTAATTGCCTGAAGATAGCAAAGTGATCTTCCTTTGTACTCCCACTAAGCATCTGATGTAAATGGAAATAAATAGCTACCGCTGGCAAGTCCAAAAATGGGCTAGATTGCAATAGTTTTAATATGGCTTCTAATAAATCGGGTCTAAACTCTTTTTGCGATACTTGACTGTACGTCAATGCCTGACAAGCTTGGCGCAATCGTTCAATTACGAAACAGATAGTCCATTCATCACTCATTTCTTGTAAACTGATTGCCGTGGCTCGACTTTGCTGATCTGTAAAGGCAAATTGTTCCTTATAGTAGAGATATTGTTTATAATGATATTCGGCATTTCTAGACGGTCCCGCCAGCAATTTTCGCCTAACCTTCTCCAATGTCCTATCCACCAACCTTTCTCCTTGTCTTTGTCGCAGGACAGTGGCCAGTGTAAGCTGAGCAAGGGATTCATCCTTTGACCATTTCTCGTGTATCAGGAACTGTTCAACAAGCTTCTTGAAGTAGGAAAAGAGATATCGCATCTGTTTTTCGTCGCTACCTCTCTCTGGGAAGGCCTGACTATATACAGCAACGAGATCGATTTCCTCCACCTTCTCTTTTTTTCTGGCTTGATTTAAATGGTCAAACAACTCCTTTATATCCGTTCTAGCATTATGGTAAGGTGAATGAACAAATTTTCGTAGTCGTTGCCATTCAAGCGGTGATATTTTAGAGAGTAAAGAGGGAAGCAATTTTCGATATTTTTTGACACAAAAAACTAATTTTCATCTATTTACAATACAATTATAAACTAATATTTTCGATTTTATAGAAATTTTGTCATTGCTTTTACTCTGGCAAAAGAGCAGCTTTACATACGATTAGATTTAACCCTAGAAATTATGCGCTTGATAAATTATAATCCTAATTACTCCCCTATCTTTTATTGCTTTATCACTGCGGTGCTCTCCCATCTATGTTTGTTTTATCCCAACCTAGGTTTAGCTCAGTCAAACTGGCAACGCACCTATGAAATGCATGGATCAATCTATTCATTCATTGAAGAACCCAATCAAGATCTTACGCTTTTTAACTACAATCCTCAACAGAATGGAGAGGTCCAAATAACGATGATCCGCACCGATCCTTATGGAACTCCATTATGGATGCAAAACGTCCAAGCTGAACTACCCTTTAGAAGTTTATGGGGGACTAAAAGCCTGGGTGAAGGAACTTATGCTTTAATAACTGGAAAACCATGGGCAAGTAGCGGTTATACTAGCTGCTACCTTACTATTGTGGACACTGCAGGTATCGTCATTAAGGAAAATTTGATTTATGAAGGTGATAGTAGTGAGTTCAGACTACACGATTTCATGCAATCTCCTGATGGTAGCTTACATCTGGTAGGGGAACTCTATAAATATGATGCCAGTGTTACAACTAATGAGGAATCTTACCATGCCATATGGCTAAAAATTAGTCCAACTGGTGAACTAATCTGGACAAAACTTTTCTTAACATCTTACCCTTCTGGCTTCAAGCAAATAAAAATCACACCTTCAGGTTATTTTCTCCTTTTAGGCCACCTCCGAAGCTTCCATATAAATGACCAACCATTTTATTATACCATGTTAGCTGCCCCCACTGGCGATATAGTAGACACCACTTTTCGTTCTCACCCTCTAGAAATAAACCCTGCGAATATACACTTGTATAACGATGGTACACATTTGTTAACAGGCAGAGAAATTCACCATTTTAATACAAGTCCAAATAACAATGGGATAATTGGTCTCCAAGGTCTCGTTTTTCAGAAACAGGATCATGATGGTCTCGTAATATGGGAGAAACGCTTTGAGAGTTCCTATCCCCCTCGTATTACATATGGTCATTTGAAGGATATCAAGACTCAGGATGGAGGATTAGTTGCTCTCTTTACCATGACTGAGACGCAATCTTCCATAGAGTGGGAATTTGAGTCTTATTGGAAGCTTGTGAAACTGAACCAACATGGAGAGCAAGAATGGCAGCGGCAATTCCCAAGAAATTATGGATTTAGTAATATTCCGGATATATTAGAAACAACTGATGGTGGTTTCCTTTTGCGAGGACAACGCTATTTTCGGCCCTTACTAGTAAAACTTGATGCCCTAGGGCAAATTGAGGTAGTTTCCTTTAATGGCCGAGTAGTAAACGATACAGATTTAGATTGCTTAATCAGTGAAGAAGAGTTTGGCCTTGAAGGTCTGATGGTAGAAGCTATAGATGGTGCTAGCTCCTATGCATTTACTGGAAGTGATGGCCATTATCATTTTGAAGCTTCACCGACAGCTGAAGGACTTCGCGTACGCCTACCTGGAAATGGCTATTGGGAAGCCTGTATAGATACCCTATCCCTCGCTGGCACCAATCTTACGGATACTATTAAGATCGACTTTACAGTACAACCCTTTTTCGAATGCCCTGGACTAAGCGTGGAAGTATCTAATTGGCGAGCTCGACCCTGTTTCTCCTCTAGCTACCAAATTAATTATCGAAATGAGGGCACTGTCCTAGCTGAAAATAGCTTTCTAGAATTGGAATTAGATTCGCTCTTCCTGATCGACTCAGCAAGCCTTGCTTACACGGTGGAATCACCTAATATTTTACATTTTGATCTCGGTGATTTGCCAGCTACTAAAGCGGGAACTATTTATGTTTACGGTACCCTATCTTGTGAAGCAGAGATGGGCACGGTTCTGTGTGCCGAAGCCCATATCTTCCCAGACACTACTTGTTTTATCCCGGATGACAATTGGGATCGAGCTGATCTTGAGGTGGAGGCCAGATGCGAAGGGGATAGCGTTTTCTTTTTCATTAAGAATATCGGCGAGGGAAATATGCTTTTCCCTTCCGAATTCTTTATTGCGGAGGATGATATCATTCTATTTCAGCAGCCTTTTCAATTGCAAGCAGAAGAGGAGTTTTCCGTTGGTCTACTAGCCACTGGATCTACCTTTCACCTATCTGCTCGGCAAACGGCGGGACATCCTTTCCAAAAGCGCGCCTCCGCTACCATCGAAGGATGTACCAATAGTGACGAAATACCCGCTAGTCTTGGCTTTTACTTTCAATTCCCTTTTGATGATGAACATCCCTTTAGAGATCAACATTGCCAAACCATTACCAACTCCTTTGACCCTAATGACAAGCAAGCTTCCCCTTCTGGACTTAGCGACCAACACTATATATTTCCCAATTCTATCCTTGACTACACGATTCGTTTTCAAAATACAGGTACAGATACAGCCTTTACGGTAGTGATCCTAGATACCCTAGATCAAAACCTAGACATAACTAGTATCCAAATGGGCGCCAGTAGTCATACTCATCATGCCCAAATCCATGAAAACCATATACTGGAATTTACCTTTAACAACATTGCCCTTCCAGATAGTAATGTCAATGAGCCAGCCTCACATGGTTTTATCAAATTCCGTATCGCAACCAAGGACGGCTTAGCACCGGAAGAGCAGATCCGAAACACAGCCGCCATCTATTTTGATTTTAACCCTCCTATATTCACGAATACTACCTTCCATACCATTTGGAGCGGCCCACCACCCTTAATTAGTTCAGAAGACCCCAGGGCTAGTACTGACAATAACACACTAAACGTCTACCCTAACCCCGTAAAATCGGAACTGTACTTGGAGCCCATCCCACTTCAAAGGGATGAGACTTGGGTTGAGATCTATGATTCAACAGGAAAACTGTGGAAATCTGTAGAGCTGAGTAATACCTCAAAGGATAGCTCCTGGCAAATTGGACCAATTGGAGTAGAAAATATGCCTCCTGGCATCTATATCCTTAAAGTGAAGAACGGGAAGAATATCTATCTCAAGAAGATCATAAAGCTTTAATAGCTATAAGGAAATATCCCGAAGCTTTTCCACCGTTAACGGCTTCTGAAGATACCCCTTGATGACCGGGAATTCATAGGCTTTCGCTAAATCTTTAGGATTATCAGAAGTGGTGAGAATGATGGTGCGAAAGCCATAGCGTTCTGCACGTTCAAATACAGTGGGATACTTTTCAATCAACTCAAAGCCTGTATACTTAGGCATATTGATATCTAAAAGAATCAAACTATGGTCAGTATGGTCCGATGGAGCAGGTGGGATATCGAATAACAATTTCATTCCATCATCTACATTGTCCGCTACTAATATCGTTTCCGCTAGCTCTTCATGCTCAATAATATATCGATGATAATAGTTTACAGCAACATCATCATCAATCAAAATAATTTGCTTAAAAGTCATTACAAGTACGAGTTAGAAAGTAGAAGCTTTTCGCAGGGACATTAGTCAGGAGTACAACCTGTTATACTGCTAACTCGTCGACAAGTTTCAGTTAAAGCAAGGAAGGTGAATTTAAAAAAGGCATTCCATGCTTTCCCTATTAACGAATTACAGATCTATCTGATTATCAAATAGTGGGGAAAAGTTAAGTGGCTTTTCCAAATAATCCAATCCACTTAACTCCTAGTAAGCTTTAGCAAACAAAACACGTTCCTTTGAAGGTTTACCGGTCAACACGCATTTGCCTGCTTCTTGCTCATTATCATTTGGAATACATCGGATCGTAGCCTTTGTCAATTCCTTAATCTTCAATTCTGTCTCCTTGGTTCCATCCCAATGGGCTGAAACGAATCCAGGTATGTCCTGTTCAAGGACAGACTTGAAGTCATCAAAATTATCAACTGAAGTAGTATGCTTCGCACGAAAATCCAACGCAGTTTGAAACAGATTATCCTGAATTTCTCCAAGTAATTGCTCAACGTATCCAGCCACGCCATCTACAGGGATACTGGATTTCTCCTTGGTATCTCGCCGAGCCACCTCTACCACACCATTCTCTAGATCACGTTTCCCAATCCCTATCCTTACAGGCACACCTTCCATCTCGTATTGGGCGAACTTAAAGCCTGGTCGTTTCTTTAGATCGAGATCATATTTCACACTAATCCCTTTCGCTTTTAAAGCAGCCATCACCTTATCAGCCACTTCTCCAATCTCTGGACTAGGCTTTGGAATCGGCACAATTACGACCTGGGTAGGAGCTAGCTTTGGTGGAATAACCAAGCCACTATCGTCTGAGTGTGTCATGATCAAACCTCCTATCAAACGGGTGGAAACACCCCAGGAAGTAGCCCAAACCAATTCTTCTTTATTGTTTTCATTCAAGAATTTCACATCAAATGCCCGGGCAAAATTCTGCCCGAGGAAATGCGAAGTTCCGGCCTGCAACGCCTTCCCATCCTGCATCAGCGCCTCGATGGTCAAGGTATCTTCCGCACCAGCGAATCTTTCATTAGCCGTCTTAGCCCCTCTCACCACTGGCATCGCCATATACTCTTCGGCAAAGGTGGCGTAGACCTCTTGCATTTGGCGCGCCTCAGCAATCGCCTCCTCCTTAGTAGCATGGGCTGTATGGCCTTCTTGCCATAGGAATTCGGCTGTACGTAAGAATAAGCGAGTACGCATTTCCCAACGCACTACATTCGCCCACTGATTAATCAATAAGGGAAGATCTCGATAAGAATTGATCCAGTCTTTGTAGGTATGCCAGATGATCGTTTCTGAGGTAGGACGAACGATCAGTTCTTCTTCTAATTTAGCCTTAGGATCCACCACTACTCCACTTCCATCAGGGGCATTCATCAAGCGATGATGCGTTACCACTGCACACTCTTTGGCAAATCCTTCAACGTGTTCAGCCTCACGACTAAGGAAACTTTTAGGTATGAAAAGCGGAAAGTAGGCATTTACATGGCCGGTATCCTTGAACATTTTGTCCAATTGACCTTGCATTTTTTCCCATAACGCAAAACCTTTCGGCTTGATCACCATACATCCTCGAACCGCGGAATTATCAGCTAAGCCCGCCTTTTTAACAATATCAATGTACCACTGGGAATAATCCTCCTCTCGACTAGTAATTACCTTCGACTTAGACATCTATCAGGCTGATTTTAACAGATTTATAACACAATATCTACTATAATTTGACGATCAAATTTGTGACTAAATGTAGACTAGCATCGTCATAATTACAGTTAAACAGTGATTCTGAACGACAAGTTCCTTTTCAGCTGAAAGACACTAGCAAAACAACTATGAGCGAATGTTAAAGCTCTTTTCTTTTATTTCGGAATGACTTTAACATTACCAATTAGACATTTTAATAGTGTTTTAACTAAAAAATCGGCACAAAAGTAATAATTTACGTGTTGTAAGCTGTAAGAGAGTCACAGTAATTGCATTTAAAATTATCTTTTATGAAAAACTATAGATTGTCAACATTTCTGGTAGCATTGTTGACCTTGGCAAGTTGGGGTGCACTACAGGCACAGTATGACGACCTGTACTTCGATCCAGACACGGATATTGAGTATAGCGAATCAGATTTCGTGGACGACTACCAGGATGACTACGAATATGAATATGATGACGATGAGTATGAGTTTGATGATTATGATTATCAGTACTCTTCTCGAATCAGAAGATTCCACCGCAACTACTACGGATTCAACTACTATGATCCGGTATATGTAGACGTTGCTTATTATGATCCTTTCTTCACACCTGGTGCATCCACCGTTTTGATCTACGATGATTTCTATACTTACAATAGTTTCCGTCGCTGGAATCGTTGGAATAGAATCAATCGCTGGAATAGATTCAACCGTTGGAACCGCTTTGGCGCCTGGGATCCTTTCTTCAGCCCGTTTGCAGCTCGTAGAGCCGCCTGGGGTGGATTTGGCCCTGCTTGGGGTGGTGGATTCAACACTTGGGGCGGAGGCTTCGGTGGCGGATTTAATAGTTGGGGCGGAGGCTTCGGCGGCGGATTCGCTGGTGCCGGATTTGGCAGTGGATATTACTGTCCTCCTTCTTGGGGTAACAACTTTAATTACAACACTGTAAATGTTATTAACAATAACAACAGAGTTGCTTCTACTCCACGTACAAGCTCTCGCACAGTGACGAGTACTCCAAGAACCAATGGAAGATCTTGGACAAATAGCAATACGACGAGTGGAACTAGTTCTCGTACTGGTAGATCTACTGCTAATACTCGTTCTCGTAATAGCAGTCTAGAAGTAAGAGACGTTCGCAGAAATACAGCCTCTAACAATCGCACTGCGACCAGAGGACGTACTGCTACTAGAAGTAGTGATGCGACTAGATCATACAATCAGTCTAGAAGTCGCTCTAGAACATCAGCTACGACTCCTAGCCGTAATAGATCTTACAACCAGAGTCGTTCTACTACCCGTAGTCGCTCCGTTTCTCCTAGAACACAGAACAGAAGCTTTAACTCTTCTAGCCGTAGCAGCTCAAGAAGTTATAGTTCTCCTAGCCGCAGTAGCTCAAGAAGCTACAGCTCTCCTAGCCGCAGCAGCTCAAGAAGCTATAGCTCTCCTAGTCGTAGCAGCTCAAGAAGCTACTCTCCTAGTCGCAGCAGTAGCCCAAGCCGCTCAAGCAGCAGTCCGTCTAGAAGTCGTTCTGGCAGGGGAGGTAACTAATTTTGTCTAACCTAGTCATTTAGCTAGGTAAAAGTGGGTGGAGGCTATGTGTTTCCACCCACTTTTTTTTAGCCCACCTTTTTCGATGCCATTGAGATAGGCATCATGAGAATTACCCATCAACTATAAATATCTACTTCTACCATTTAGGAAGGAGCCAGTCTCCCAACCTTCTGGAAAACCATAAGCTTTTACTTCTGTTACAAAATATTGGACTGTAGGAATAATTACTTCTGCCAAGCCCTTCCTGATTTAGGTGTGTGCTAGTGGACCAAATTATTGCTTATTTTTCGGAGAACAGAAGGCTTGTGTGATGGATTCCTTATTTTTGATCACGCCCCAGTATCAGGTAGGCTCAATTGACAAGCAGGAAAACCGCCTTACCCTTCCATGGTCAACAAGGCCGCCAAATGAGTGGGATTCAAAAAAAATAGCATGATGAAAAAAGTATTGCGCTACTGCTGCGCCCTTGTATTCTTAATTATCAGCGCTCAATTGTCTGCCCAAACCGTACAAGACGCATTAAGGCTTTCTACCTTTGATTGGTCAGGAACTGCCAGAGCTGCCGCCGTAGGAGGAGGCATGGGAGCCCTAGGTGCGGACTTTTCCGTAGCTAGTACTAACCCTGCTGGACTGGCTTGGTTTAGAAGCTCAGACTTCACCATTACCCCGACGCTCTGGGCTTACAATACTGATGCACAGCTACAGAATGGCAACAATGGCCCTACCTCAACCAATGGAAATAGATTCGGCTTAGACAACTTTGGCATAGTGGTAGCCAATCAACCGATGAGAAGCCTGAATTGGCGTACCTCCAATTTCGCTATTGGTTTGAATCGACTAGCCAATTTTAATCAAACTTTTGAATACAACGGACAATCGGTCGGATCTCGCATGGATCGTTTTGCCGAACTAGCCAATACTAGCGGCATTGATGACCTTTACGAAGCTAGCGTAGCCTTTGATGCTTTAGGGTTAATTGAGGACGGCAATGTTTTCCGCACGGATATTGAAAGAAACCCCGATGCTCCTATTGCCAAGACTCAAACCGTTACTACTTCTGGATCTATCAATGAGCTGGTATTTTCATTAGCAGGTAACTACCAGGAAAGGATTATGATCGGCTTAACCTTAGGAATTCCTTTCGTTAATTTGACGGATAATCGGGTATACCGTGAGACCGATCCAGGAGATGACATTCCAGTTTTCGAAGCCATGCAATTTGAGGAAAACTTGCGAACCACAGGTGCAGGTATTAACCTCAAACTAGGTATGATTTACCGGATTAATCAAATGTCTCGAGTGGGTCTAGCTATCCATACTCCGACTGCCTACTCCCTGGAGGATTCCTACGAAACTCAGATGCAATATGATTATTCGGAAAATGGGCTTCAAAGTGGTTTTGCGCAATCTCCAGCAGATGTGTTACCATTTGAATATACCTTAGTTACGCCTTGGCGCTTCATCGGTAGTGCAGGTTTCATTATCAATAAATCTGGATTTATCTCTGGAGATATTGAATGGGTTAATTATGGAGGCGCGAGGTTCCGATATCAAGATTTCCCGGCTGCCGAGCAAGAAATCAATGATGATATTCAAGATGGGTTAGCAAGTGCGCTGAACATCCGAGTAGGAGGAGAATTTGTCTATGAAATGCTTCGCTTCCGAGCAGGAATTGGACTTCTGCAAGCGGGAATCACAGACAACTCGGATCTTCAGCAGGTTTATAGTGCTGGGGTAGGTTATCGTAGAAATGCTTTTTCAATTGACGCAGCCTACAGATTGCAGACTGGAGAGGACACCTTTACTCCATACCAAATAAGCAATGGTATTGAGCAAACGGTAGCTAAGGATTTTACCAATAATCGAATTATTGTTACCCTGGGATTGAAATTTTAGAACTGATAACATACCTAACTGTTTCTAAGCATAGAAACTAGTTAACATCCGTATCGGATCGGCGGAGGATAAGCTCTTATCAAACGAAAATGGGAAACTAGAGCTTATCCTCCGCTGTATTTTTAGAACCCTTGTATGAACTATGGATTCAATTACACAGATAACACTTGGCGCTGCAGTTGGTGAACTGGTGCTTGGGAAAAAAGCGGGCAACCGGGCGATGCTTTGGGGAGCTATCGCTGGTACAATACCAGATTTGGACGTGATGTCTAACATGGTAGCAGATGAATTGAGTGGCCTAGCTTTTCACCGTGCTATCACGCATTCCCTTACTTTTTCATTATTGGCTCCAATCGGCTTTGGTTATTTAGTCCATAGATTGTATAAGTCGGATATTTCTACTAAAGACTTCTTCAAAGATGCCGGATGGGTCGCATTAGGGGTGTTCCTACTGATCGTCATCGGTACCCTCCCGATGCCGATCCCTCTCCCAACAGTGCTGTCAATTGGTGGAATTGTCACCCTAAGCATTATTTTCTTCCCTATCTTATTGTTTGCCCGCGAACGCTGGCGCAGAAAACCATCTAAAAATGAAAACCCCTCCATTCGAGAATGGACCATGCTATTCTTTTGGGCCATTGTAACCCATCCTTTGCTAGATTGTTGTACCACCTACGGGACGCAATTTTTCCAGCCCTTCTTTGACTACAGAGTCGCCTTCAATAATATCTCCGTAGCTGACCCTGCCTACACCCTTCCATTCCTACTACTTTTAATTGCAGCCTCCTTCTTCACTCGCCAGCGCCCCATTAGATCAAGATTAAATGTGGTGGGTATCACTATCAGCTCTGCCTACATGATCTTTACCTTCTGGAATTATCAAAGAGTGAAAGAGGTTTTCGAAGACTCCTACAAGCAACAGGGCATCAACTACGAAAAAATGATGATTAGCCCGACTATCCTCAATAATATCTTATGGCAGGGAGTAGCGGAGGGGGATACCGCCTTTTATATGGGTAATTATTCCGTTTTAGATAAAGAGCCATTAATTCCATCCTTTACGATTGTTCCAAAACAACAAGAACTGCTGGCTCCCTATGCAGACCAAAGAGCCGTAAAGATTTTGAGTTGGTTCTCAAAGGGTTTTTATAATGTTTTAGAGAAACCTGATGGGACTTTTCAGCTCAACGATTTGCGCTTTGGCACATTTGGGGAGTATAAAGATGAAAACAGCTATATTTTCCAATTTAATTTGCAGGAAATCAATGGAGAATTGGAAGTTTTTCAAAGTGGAGAGCCTCCAGAAGATGCAGGGCGAACTTTCAATGAGTTAATCGAAAGAATTAAGGGTAAGTAAAAATCCTTTCTCTGCGCATCTAATGCTATGAGGTGATCGGTAATCATATATAAATTAAGGTGTCCCGAAAAAAAATCCGGTATTACGCAGCCTTTATCATAGCCCTTCTCGTATAGTTAAGCAGGTCCGATTTCCTAGACCTTTATTTGCCCAGCAAAAGAATATATCCCTGTTCATATGATCACCTCATTGATTAACTCCAATATTGTCCAAAGAGCAGCCTTACATTGTCGTTCATTGCTAAGTCGTTTCTTACCCACAGACTTATTCTTCCACAACCTTGAGCACACCCAGGAAGTCGTACTTGCTTGTCAATTAATCGCCAGAGAATCAGATCTTCCCAGAAAAGAAATGGAATTATTGATTATAGCGGCTTGGTTCCACGACACTGGATATATTTTGGATTACAATGCGCATGAACAGTATTCAGAACAGATTGCTAGAAATTGGCTAGCCCAAACGGGCTTGACCAGTCTTGATAAAGATAAAATCATAAGCTGCATTAGAGCCACACAAATGCCACAAAGGCCTCATACCCTCCTAGAGGAAATCCTTTGCGATGCGGATCTGATTCATCTTTCTACCGAAGCCTATGAAAACAAAGCCAAGCTACTGCACAAAGAATGGAAGTGTGTAAGGGGATTGAATCTAAGTCCTAAAGAATGGATGATTAATAATATAGATTTCCTGACCAATCATCAGTACTTTACCCTTTACGGACAACGAACATTGGAAGTAAGAAAAGAAAAGAACATTAGCACCCTATTGGCAGCTTTATCTCCCGTTTGATTCGATGACCAGCCCCTTGTCTTCAGCAAGGGAATGAAATATTGGCTCCTATCCCAATACCTCTACGGTATCTCCAATCTTGATAGTGCCTATATCCCGAGCAGTCATGTGAACCCCAAAAATCGGTCCTCCCGTAGCATTACGGCGGTACGTAAGTAAAGTCCTCAAGGGCTCTTGCTTTGGGTGTTTCTGTCTTGTATCTAGATCAATCGTTGTAAACACACAGCGTTCACATGATTGGTTAATAGTGAAGGTACATTCTCCAATCCGGATCTGCTTCCATTCGTCCTCTGTAAAAGCAGTATTTCCAGATATGACAATATTAGGTCTAAAGTTACGGTGATCTATAGCTTGATCGAGCTTTCCATTAAGGTCATTCATCGATGCTTCTGATACCAGTAAAATTGGGCATTGATCTGCAAAATGCACCGAATCACCTTCCTGGCCAGCGTGTTTGGGCAATACCGGTCGGATAATATCACTAGTCATGTGTAGCAATCTACATTCATGCTGTATTAAATCCGAAAACCAACTATCAATTTCTGCACTTACAGAAATACCATGGGTTTGTCCAGAAAAGACCCTAGCAGGGATTTCCTCTTCTGATGTTGGAATTACGCCTACATTGAAGACAAGCTCACCATCCAATGATATTTTTAGATTCCCGTTGGAGATTTCTGTACCAACTCTCAGCAAATCTTGGAATTTCCGCCCAGTGACAGCCACTCCTGCCTTATCAAAAAGTCCCCATTGTCGATCATATTGTAGTCCACGTGGGGTGACCGAAGCCGAATTCGAGTTATTACCAATAGTGGATTTAATTGGATAGGTATAGAGGTGGGTAACACTTATACTCATAACAGAAAACTTATTTTTAGGGATGCGCGGCGACCCACACTTCTCCATCTTCAAATATTTCCTTTTTCCAGATAGGAACGGTTTCTTTCAAGGTATCAATGGCATATTCACAAGCTTCAAAAGCCGCTTTACGGTGAGGGGTAGCAACAGCAATAATTACCGCAATCTCTCCTATATCTAATACCCCAACTCTGTGATGGATAGCTATTTTATCCGCAGACCACTTTTCTTTTGCTACTTCGGCAATTTTCCGCATTTCAGAAATTGCCATTGGTTTATAGGCTTCAAATTCTAACCTCACCACCTTCTTACCTTTCGTTTGATCTCGAACGGTCCCCACAAATACTACGGTGCCACCTGCACCTGCAAAAGCAACCAATTGATTACACTCTTCGGTGGATAAGGGTACATCCTTTAATTGAATATCTATCATATTTCTTATGGTAAACAACAGTCTACGCAGCTATTGATTCACAATTTACCCTCCACTAACAGGAGGAATAATAACTACTTCGTCCTTATCGCTAATTGTATAGTCATCCTGTCGATAGGCTTCATTTACAGCAATCGCAAAAGAAGCCAATCGCTCAAAATCCGGGTAGGTAGCACATAATTGTGCCTTTAAGCTGCCCACCGTCGATTCCGCAGGGAGCTGCATGGTAAAACTGGATCCATTTACAATATCCTTTGCTATACCAAAAGCTAAAATTTCAATGTCCATTTCGTAAAAATAGTAGTTTGCAATAATTAAGTACTTTCCAAAGGCATTCAAAACAGTTTCTTAGGAAAAAAACGCTTGGATCTCTGCTAAAGTTTGCACCAATCGATCCACATCATCTGTGGTATTGTAAATACTGAAGGAGGCTCTAGTAGTCGCCGGTAACCCAAAAAAGTCCATGATGGGTTGAGTGCAATGGTGTCCCGCTCTCGTCGCAATCTTTTCTTCTCCTAGGAACGTAGCAATATCATGCGGGTGAATATCATCTAAGGCAAAAGAAAAAATAGCTGTTCGTTCTTTCGCTGTCCCAATCAAACTTAAGCCAGGTAAAGCCAATAAGGATGATTCTGCGTAGGCCTGTAAATGCTTTAGATCACTTAATGCTGATGCTCGATCAATAGCATTTAGAAAGTCGATGGCTGCCCCCAGGCCAATTGCCCCAGCGATATTAGGCGTACCAGCTTCGAATTTATTGGGTAAGCCTGCAAAGGTGGTATTTGAGAAACTGACGTCACGAATCATATCTCCACCATACTGATAGGGCTTCATTTGATGGAGCCACTCTTCTTTTCCGTGCAGTACCCCGATACCCGTCGGACCAAAAAGTTTATGTCCAGAAAAGACTATAAAGTCAGCATCTAGGGCCTGTACGTCAATTGGATAATGGGCAATACTTTGTGCGACATCAATTAGTACGGGAACACCTTGCTGCTTGGCCTCCAACACCATATCCTCTACAGGATTGATTGTACCAAGGGTATTTGAAATATGACCTAAGGCTACCATTCTTGTTTTCGGGGAAAGGAGACTGCTGTAAGCTTTCAGGTCTAACTCTCCTTTTGTACTCATTGGAATTACCCTCAATTCTGCTTCTGCTTGTTGACAAACTACCTGCCAAGGAATCAAATTTGCATGATGCTCCATAGCAGTAATGATGACATTGTCTCCCTTTTGTAATCTTGGCAATACAAAAGACTGGGCCACTAGATTGGTTCCTGCTGTTGTTCCAGGAGTAAACAAAACCTCTTCCCTTTTCTTGGCATTAATAAACCTTTGCACCTTATCTCTGCTTGCCTCAAAACGTGCAGTGGCCTTGGCCGCTAGTGGATATACTCCTCGATGTATATTGGCATTCCCTCTCTGATAAAAATCGGTGATCGCTGCAATCACGGTATCCGGCTTTTGGGTAGTGGCAGCACTATCCAAATAAACCAGATCAGGGTATTCCGTAAAAATCGGAAACCGGGATTTTATCTCGATGCTCATATTCTTTTTTTTGCAACTATATCGGCCTGAAAAACATTCAACCCTTCATCCTAACTAAAAGCATTTAGGGCTGAAATTGTTCAAGGTAAGGGCCCCACCAAGTGTCTTTAGGTAAAGCAGCGGTTAAGGTCAATCTTCGCCCTTTTTGAGGATCAACAAACGTCAATTTTCTAGCGTGCAAAGCGATGGTTTTACTATATTCGTTAGCATCCGATTGATATTTAAAGTCCCCCAAAATGGGGTGGCCATATGCAGCTAATTGTGCTCGAATTTGATGATAACGTCCAGTTAGTAACTCCACCTCCAATAGGGCCTGTTCGCCCCTGCTTGCTAACACTCGGAACTTCAATTGAGCTTGCTTAGCTCCGTCAATCTTCGTATTTGAAACAATCGCTCTTTTTTGTTTTTGATCCTTGCTTAACCAATTTGACAAAAAACCTTCCTGGACCTTCGGTACTCCTGTGACCACGGTCCAGTATACCTTTTCAATGCTCCGATCCTGAAACTGTTGATTCAAATGCTTTAAGGCACTTTTCTTTTTTGCCATCAATATTACCCCACTAGTTACCTTATCTAGGCGATGTACAATCCCCAGAAAAGATGATTTCCTTTTTACAGCTAAATGCTGCTCTATCACTTCTTCCAGGGAGGGAGATTCGAAAGGGTTTCTTTCTACAATCATGCCGGTTGGCTTATTGACAGCTATCCAATAAGGTGTCTCTTTGATAATGCCCCAAGTTTCATTTTCGGCCATCCCCAAAGCTAGCAAATCCTAATGATTTTGTAAGAGCTTCTAACCATGTCCCGAAAAACAGTTAAAACCCTTAACCGCGTCGTTAAACATTAGTTAAACCACCCTCTTTAGGGGCGACAAAATTTGTATCTAATCCGTTAAAATTGAGAAATTTACAGGGAGCGACTCGATTTAGGCGTTGGAAATTTAAAGTGACGCAACTGAGATCGCACAGTCCAATTGAATGAAGGAGATAGAATACTGTTTTAATTCATATTTTTGACCCCAGCTCTTTTACAGCAGCTCAAATAATTGGACGAAAGTTAATGGGGTGTACAGTGGGCATCTCAGAAACTGAGCTAATTCTATTATTAAAAACAAATGACCGTATGACTAAATTGAAATTAATCGCCGTATTCGCTTTCGCACTAATGACCTTCGCTACTCAGGCTCAAAGAATCGCCTACGTCGACGTCAACCAAATCCTAGAAAGTATTCAGGAGTACCAAGGTGCGCAGGAAGAATTAGATCGACTAGCAGCTAAATGGCGTCAAGATATCCAAAAGGAGTATGATGTCATCAAAGGCATGTACAACCGATACCAATCAGAACAAGTCTTATTAAGTGAGGAGGCACGCCGCCAAAGGGAGGAGGAAATCGTTAATAAAGAAAAAGCTGTACGTGACCTACAGAAATCTCGCTTTGGCCCAGAAGGAGGTTTGTTCCAACGTCGCAAGGAATTGGTACAACCGATTCAGGATAGAGTATATGGTGCCATTGAAGCCTATGCAAAAGAAAGAGGTTATGACTTCATTTTTGACAAATCGGGCTCAGCTGGCATGATTTTTTCTAATCCAGAATATGATAAGACCGGGGATATTCTTAATCGCTTGAAATAATCGCGATTATTGATCCCGCTAAAAATTAAGTATAAAGCTGTATTTTTGCAGCCCAAAAAATATTAACAACATTCAAATCGATCGGAAGATGAAAAGGATCTTGAAATTAAGTACACTAATCATAGCCATGGTAGCCATGGTCAGCGCAGTTCAGGCTCAAAAATTTGGCTATGTAAATTCACAAGAAATCTTGGCTGGTATGTCTGAGGTAAAGCAAGCTGATGCCAATCTAGAAGCTTTACAGAAGCAGCTGCAAAAGAAAGGCCAAGGAATGGTTGAACAGCTACAGAAAGACTATCTGGCAATTCAGCAAAAAATCGAAAGAGGAGAATTGTCTCCAAAACAACAGGAAGAAGAAGCTAAGAAGCTAGAAACTCGTCGTGGCGAAATCGCTAAGTTCGAACAGGATATGGTAAATCAAATTCAGGAGAAGAGAGCTACGGAGCTACAACCAATTTCTGAAAAGATCAATAAAGCCATAGCAGACGTAGCTAAAGAAAACGGTTTCCAGTTTATTTTTGACCAAGGAATTCTCTTGTATGCAGAATCTGCTCAAGATGTAAGTAGCTTGGTGAAAGCAAAACTAGGCATGTAATCATTGATGGATATTCAATCTATCCAACTACAAGGAATAGGAGTCTTTGACTCTGGCATTGGCGGCCTGACGGTCGCCAATGCTATTCATAGCCATCTGCCCAACGAATCGATCTATTATTTTGGAGATACAGATCGAATCCCATACGGAACCAAGCCCGCCTCTATTATCCTCCAATACTGCCTAGAAGTCTCTCAATTCCTACTTGAACAATCTGCTAAAGTTATTGTGGTGGCTTGTAATACAGCGACGGCTGCTGCTCTACCTCAGCTACGTGCCACTTGGCCAGAAATACCTTTCATTGGTATGGAACCTGCAGTAAAACCTGCAGTAAAGGCTACGCGCAGCGGAAAAATCGGAGTGCTGGCCACTCAAACCACTTTTAGCAGTCCGCGGTATCAAAGCCTTCTGGAAAGATTCGCAAAACCTTATCAGTGCTTTGAAGATCCATGTATTGGGTTGGTGGAGTTGATTGAAGCTGGAAGATGGTCTAATACAGAAACGGAGCGTTTGTTGAGGTCGATCATCGAACCTATGCTAGCAGAGGGAGTAGATACGCTCGTCTTGGGCTGCACCCATTACCCATTTGTCGAACCATTGATCAAAAAAATCGCTGGACCCACTACAGAAATCATCAATCCTGCCCCAGCAATTGCACGTCGCTTGGCCCAGATACTAACTGAGCATAATTGGCTCAATCAGACAGCTCAACCGGGGAAGAAGAAATATTGGGTTTCAGGTAACAAAGATGCTTTACAAAAAGCCTTAAAAGGTCTGGATTTGCCCCTGAACAATATCTACAGATTTCAAGCCCAATAACCTCGGGGAAAATTAAAAAGTCATATCTTTAGTTTTCCACCACCTATCCAGTCTTTCATTAAACCAAATGGTAGCTATATATTGTTTTCCATGCAGGCCCCCTTGTAGGACGTCGATCACCATTAACAGCTTTGAATGAAAATCGATACAGCATTCAAAAACCTCCTAAAGACCCGAGATCACAAAGATCTTACAGGCTTCCTAGAAGCTGCCAAGGATCAATCTAATTCTGAGCACTCGATCGATGATACCTTGGAAGCACTGAGGGCGTTCCTTTCACAGACGGGAAATGTTGATATCGCTATAAACTTTGCGGAGCAAGAAATCGTCTACCGAGACGAATTGTTCGCAAACACTACTTTCTATATCCAACCCACAACTTACGAATGCCGGGAAAAAGTCCTTATCCTAGGACATCGTTTAGTTCCATTTGTCAACCCTACTTTTCCTTGTAACCAACTGAGTTTCCAAACTGCAAACGAACTACCTCTAGAACAAAGGGTAGAAGAATTCACTTTCGAAGATTTCGAAATTTATTTCAGACTTCTCCCACCCTACGAATCTAAGTACTTTGATA
Source organism: Saprospiraceae bacterium (assembly GCA_013214355.1). Classification (GTDB taxonomy): domain Bacteria; phylum Bacteroidota; class Bacteroidia; order Chitinophagales; family Saprospiraceae; genus DT-111. Next base: position 86,478 of record JABSSL010000080.1, read on the forward strand.
TCGACATTGAATCCAGTCAAGTTAGTCTAAGTGTTGTCAATTTAGCGCCATGGCTCGGGCAGACCGCCCTCAAAGAGGAGGATTGGATCGAATTAGAACCCATTGAGGGTCGCAAAGGAGCTTATTCTCTCAGTATCATTAGCAGTCGAAAAAAGGCAGAATTAGGACTTTTACTAAGGAGGAAAGACAAACTCTTAGCTGATGCTATTGAATATATTCTGGAACAAAAATACCCTGTCCTGCCAGTTGATTTAACGCTTTTTTGGGCCTTTGCTCAGTTTCCAAACAATGCACGCCCATTGTCAATGGCTGGTTCACCGATTGGGCCCTTACTCAGTCAGCTGGAAGATATCAACTTCTATAATGATGGTGAATTCACCTATCTACAGACTGTGGACTACTATGAGAGTTTTTGGGAAGATGCTTTGGCTGGGGAATTTCTACCTGATCTTGATCAAATGGGTGAAGCCGAGGATATCGACGGGATTTTTGCTGAACTGGGTAGTACTTTCTCCCAAGTTATCATTGAAGGTTTCATGGTTAACCACCTTCATAAGTACGCTGAGATCAGGCAGGACACCATCATGGAAACCATTTTTCGGCAGGATTATGAGCCATTCTACGTTGAACAGCAAGAAAAGAATTTCAAAAAAGCCTTCACCGAACTACAGGAGGTTGTAGAGGAAAAGTGGGATACCGAACGACTCGCTTTACCGGTTCAACAGCTACTTTCAAAAGCCTTAGATTTCAAAGTGGAATTTGTTAATTTCTTACGCGAAATTGATGATAATCTTGTCTCTCCCGAGGAACTTGATTTTGCCGAGCTTTTGCAACTCCAACCCGTTGATCATCTTATTGATGAGATCATCTTATTGATTATCCAGAAGGAGCCTATTTCCGCAAAGGAAGGTCAAACCATAGGCAACCAATTACACATGGCAAGAGATCTCTTTCGCAATTTCAAGAATAACTTCTTAGGCAAGCTCTAATCGATTTAAAGGATTAGAGTTAATATAGTCGAAACTTCACATACTTGATCGTCTTCCCATCCCTCAAATGCATATGCTCGTAATACGTTTTGAACTGCAGCGCGGGATTGGGCAGCGGACGGCTGTAAATATCATCGTCCATGTATAATATTTCTGCGTGTGGGTAAGACCAAAGCGTTTCTAGAGTAAATTCATACAAGGTAGGATCATCCGTTTTCAGGTGTACAATTCCCTCCGTTTTCAGGATCTTCCGATATTGATCTAGAAATCGAGCAGATGTCAATCTTCGGTTGGCTTTATTTTTTTTCAGAAACGGGTCCGGGAAAGTAATCCAAATCTCATCTACTTCATCCGGTGCAAAGAAAAGTGTAATTTGCTCTATCCGTGTTCTTAGGAAAGCCGCATTAGACAAATTCTTTTCCAGGGCTATTTTCGCCCCCTTCCAAATTCTAGCCCCTTTAATATCAACACCTATAAAATTTTGATCTGTAAAGTGTTCTGCTAAAGCCAAAGTATATTCTCCACGTCCACAAGCTAACTCTAGCAGGAGCGGGTTATCATTACCAAAGTGCTGTGCGCCCCACTTACCCTGTAACTCCACAGATTCGCCATCTTTACCCACTAGGCCAGGATTCTTGGCATCAAAGTTTTCGTATACATTCGGAAAACTCAAGACCTCCGCAAACTTCATCAACTTATTTCTTCTACTCATAGAAAGGCAAAATTAGGAAAGTACTCCCTTTTTTTCAAACGGACTCATCTTGAGTAACTTCTGCAACTTGCACAGCATAAGGGTAAGAAACCACCAAGTGAAGAACAATCCGTTAAAAACTTTATTATTATATTAGAAGCAGCGCGGCTAGCAATAGCCTTCCCTATTCTCCGACAATTTTCATGCTTGGTGTTGTGGGGAGAAGGGCTATCACCACAAAAAGCAAAGCTTGTAGTGAAGTCTATCACAAAAACTGCCAGCGAACTACTTTTCATCGCTGATCACAGAAATAAATCACCTATTAAGGGACGAAAAAATATAACAATGAAAAGAATTCTAACCTTAATCTGTTTTGTATTACCCCTAATTGCTATCGGCCAAAAAATTATTGTTTCGGAGGATATGCCACTCCGGAATGATCTCAACTATGAGATTATAGGTGAGTTGAAGGACCAAATGCTTCTGTTCAAAAATAAAACATTGGACTTTGAAGTTCAGGCCTTCAATAAGTACCTTAAAGAAACTTGGAATAAGAAATTAGAGTTTGAAAAGAAAAATGTAAAGGTCCTGGGTATTACCTCCAGTAAAGAAGATTTTACGGTCTTCTACACTTACCGTAAACGAGGAAAAACAATCCTGAAAGCTAACAAGTATGATCCTGGTGCAAATTTAAAGGATAGCACCACCATCAAGAATTTTGGTTTCCTCTTCTTCACGCCAAACTTCGAAGTGGTAAGATCAGAAGACAGATCAAAAGTTCTGGCTTTCTTTATCGAGAAGCAAGATATTGTCCGAACGCTTTCTTTTGATGTGGATTCCCTGAATATCATGTGGGAAAAGGATTTTGAGCTAGACGATTTCTATTATCATGAGGACTTCCACCAAATGACGGTCAATAATGATGGCGATATGTATATGATCTTGGATCGAGATAATTTCCGTTCCAAACGAAAAGACCATCATTACGAAGTATTCAATTACAGTGGGGATTCCGAACAACTAAATAACTTTAAGATCCCCTTTCAGGAAATGCTGAGTTACGATGCATACTTCAATTACGACAACTTGAATAAGCGATTGATAGCCGGAGGTTTATACAGTGATAAAGATCTTTCCAAGGCCGTCGGCTATTTCTACCTAAATGTCGACCCCTACGCCCCATCGAATCATATTCTCGCTTTCGAAAAGTTTGATACAGAATTCCTGGCGAATCTTATGGGGAAAAAGAAAGTCGTGAAGGAGAATAAATTAAAGGGCGTCCCCGAAATGACCGCCCAGGAAATTGTCTTACGGCGAGACGGGGGTATTTTGCTCATTGCGGAACGAACCCGGTACTTGGAACGGCGATCTGGTAACTCGGGAAGGATATATTATGAAAATCAGGGCCGGTTTTTGGTTGACTATTATTACGATGAGCTGATGGTAGTCTCTATTCATCCAAGTGGGAAAACCCACTGGAAAACCATTCTTCATAAAAAACAATATTCACAGGATGATAATGGCGCCTATTCATCCTATTTTTTATTCAAGACGCCCTCCAATCTGCGATTTTTATTCAATGATGATATCCGCCAAGAGAATACCGTCAGTGAATACGTTCTCAATGGACTAGGTGAATATGATCGCAATAGTATTTTGAGCACACAGGACCTAGAGTTACGGCTGCGATTTAGGGATGCACTTCAATTAGATGCGAATGAATTGATCATACCCAGTGAGCGTCGCAACAAGCTGAAATTGGTCAAACTCGAGTACTAGTACTTTATCCGTAAAGTCAAAAAAGAAAGGCTTGAAGAACAAAATCTCTTCAAGCCTTTCTTTTTTGATCATCTATCCTGTCCTTTAGAACTGAGAATAGTATTGCTTCAACTGTCCATTGGTTTCATTCTTTTTGATCTCCTCAATAATGACTGTTACTGCTTTGGCTGTCTCCAAATCTCCTCCCTCAGTAAGTATGCTACGCATGCTATCTAGAGATCGGGTGGCGCCAAAACGACGATAAAGCGATTCGTTCAAGTCTAGGGCGGTAGCCTGAATATCTTTTGCTGTTTTCAAGGCCTGTTCAGCGCCAATTCCTGCAGCTAAGGTCTGGTAGCTATCGTAAAAACTCATGGCTTGATAGCCATCAATTTTCCCCTTATTCTCTTCGAAGTAGGACAAATATTCCGCCTTCCCCGTATTGGCAAACACGCCACTAACTGCCTCAATGATATCTCCACTCTTGTCATCTTTCATTTTTGTAGCATACTCAATGGCCTTCTCTTGATTGGTTTCAGATAAAGCCGTAAGAGCGGCAGCAATTGGAGGATAAGCCTTTTCTTTTTCTATTACCTTAGCAGCGATTGCTCCCAACTCCGCATCTTCCGCCTCTAACAGCTTGTAAATTGCTCCAGCCCTCAACTCTGAATGGCCTCCCTTTTCTGCAATCTCTCTGAAAGCAGTCGTATTATTCGCGTCCGGACTTACCTGTTGTAGCGCAATCATCTGAACAACCCAAAAAGGATCCTCCAACGCCTTATTCATCAAGGCTTGTACGGCTGGATCTTCCTTTTCTGGTTCTAGCTTCTGAATGGCTTCTAATCGATCTATGAAAGAAGGAGCATGCTCAAACTGAAATGCCAGTTCTTCTTTGCTCTTATTGCTTTCTTGGATGGCTAAAATGGCTTTCTCTGGATCAAAATTAATTAAGCTAGGCTTTTCAGCGGCCGGAAAACGGAAGCTTTGCTTACGCTCTTTTACCCAGATCGGATAATTTGTCTTCTCCCCAGATGCCATATATACATCGACACTGGTGGGTAGTTGGAATATAGCTGGACTGGTTTCCGGGTTTTGTGTTTGCTCCACCGTTAGAATCGCCTCTTTTGCCTCCGCATCATAATCGTAGCTGAGTGAGATCTCTGGATGCCCTTGCTCCAGATACCATTGATTAAAGAACCAATTCAAATCTTCGCCGGTAACCGCTTCGAAGGCAAGCCTTAAATGGTGTACTTCAACAGCTTGGTAGGCATTATCTACTAAGTATTTATTCAGACTGGCAAAGAAGGCGTCATCTCCAACATATTTGCGCAATATATGCAATACCGAACCACCTTTGTTATAGCTATGTGCGTCAAACATGTCCTCCTTATCCAAGTGTTCAAAGTGAATCAAAGGGTGTACAGCGTTCTGTGCAGAACCAAAGTATCCCCCCCACTCTTCTAGCATGTGAAAATCCGCCGCATCACGACCATACTTATGCTCCATCCACAAATACTCACTATAATTAGCAAAACCTTCATTCATTGTTAAGTTCGCCCAACTCTCACAAGTCACATAGTCTCCAAACCAATGGTGGAACATTTCATGTGCTACAATTTTATCATTGTGATTGTCGATCAACTCCCTACTATGCTTTTGCACGAAATCACCAAAGATCACTGCAGATGTATTCTCCATGGCTCCGGACACATAGTCTCTTACCACAATTTGTGCATACTTAGCCCAAGGATACTTTAGTCCTAATATGTCAGAGAAAAAACTTAGCATCTCTGGAGTATGTCCAAAAATATCCTTTGCTGAAGCTTCATATGCTGGCTCCACATAATAGCTTAGCGGAATACCCTCCCATTCCTCTTTTACCACAGCGAATTCACCGATAGCCAACATAAAGAGATATGGAGCATGGGGCAATTCCATTTTCCAATAATCTGTACGCATGCCATTCCCCTTAGGCTCAGAAGAAACTAAAATGCCATTACTTAGCGTCTCGAATCTATCTTGCACCGTTAGGAAAACTTCCTGTGTGCAACGTTCATTTGGCTTATCAATGGTAGGAAACCACCGGGAATTCCATTCCGTTTCCCCTTGCGTCCAAATTTGTTGTGGCTTAAGCGGTTCTTCCTTTCTTGGATTAATAAAAAACAAGCCTTGGTCAGACTGGATAGCAGCACTCCCGCCTGTTGCTGCCGGATGTGCAACGTATGTTATAACGATAGTGTAGGATTCGTCCTTCTTGTATTCTTTATCTAATTGAACTACGATATGCTTCTTATCGTAGGAGTATTCCAGTTCTTTTCCTGTACCGGCTAAAGCAATCTTGCTAATTTCGAAATCTTTAGCATCGAGTACGAGGCTATCTGTAGGGTAGAATAATGGTTCTAATGTCAAAGATGCCGTTCCAATTACTTCTTCTTTATCCCAGTCAAAACGCAAATCTAGCTTCGTATGAATGAGATCATTTACACGACGATAACTCGCATTATATCTTGGTAACTCGTAACTAACTTCCTGTGTTTCCTCCGCCTCTTCGGGCTCATCAATACGAGGAGCCGAAACAACCATAGTATCCAATAATCTCTGCTCTATTTCCTCACTTGGGGTATCGACAGTGATGGCTTTTTTTGGGGTATTGCAAGCAACACTCAAGAGTAGCATGCCCAATACAGTGATCCAATGCTTCATTGAAGGCTTTAATTTTATAAGAATTAAAATGAGAATCAATCAATAACAAGATAGGCTACCTACCAAGAGCAGGTTTGTCCATATCCTGCTAATTTAAACGTCATTAAGCGTTAGTTATTGATCTCTTTGGCTGTGACTTCATCCAAAAAGGACTCCAAGTGTCGATTAAAGACATCTGGATGCTCCATCATAGGGGCATGGCCACATTTATCTACAAATATTAGGCGAGAATTTTCAAGTAGCTCATTAAATTTCTCGCCAACAAAGGGAGGCGTGATTTGATCTTGCTTGCCCCAGATTAATAGGGTAGGTGTGGTGATTTGATGAAGCTTATCTCCTAGGTTATGACGAACAGCTGATTTAGCCGTAGCGACTACACGGATCGCTTTATTTCGATCATTAACAATATCAAAAACTTCATCTACCAAGGCTTTGCCAGCAACTTTAGGATCGTAAAAGGTTCCTTCCGTTTTTCTGCGAATAAATTCATAGTCTCCTCTTTTGGGGAAACTAGTACCCATCGCACTTTCAAATAAGCCAGAGCTTCCTGTGAGGGTAATGGATGCCACATTTTGAGGGTGTACCAGGGAATATAATAAGGCAATATGCCCACCCAGAGAATTTCCTAGTATATGGATTTTATCAAATCCTTTATGTGTAACAAAGTCCGCTACATAATCAACCAAACCGCCAACAGATACTTTACGAATAGGCAAGTCAAAAATCGGTAAGATTGGGACAATGACATTGTATTTACCTGCAAAGTGCTTGATGATACCTTCGAAATTACTTAAGGCACCAAATAAGCCATGAAGAAGAACAAGGTGCTCATCACTACCTCTAGATTCGACGTACTTAAACCTCCCCTCCTCAATAATATCGTAGTTCATTTAAAATGTACTTTTAAAAAACAATACAGCAGCAACGGTCATCACACAAGCAATTATGTCAAGCTGCCTAATGTGCAAAAATAGCTTTTTTCTCCTTTTCCAACAATGTAAGGGCTCTACTGTTCTTCCTTTTTCATTGTTCTCTCCTCTTCCGTCCGATAAAATCCCGAGAGTGCTTCAAATTTCTTCTGAAAGTACCGGTCAAAACAGACTCTCTAAGTACCTCAGATAGGCTTAAATACTGATAGTTAGCCCCTTCAGCAAGAAGCGTTTAAGAAGTAATTTTTGTATCTTATCTTTGTTTAATTGAAAAAATATCTATTGATTTGCAGTGTAGAAAGGATTTGTGCCCTTTTCTACCCCATTATTTTTGAATAAACTTTTTATCATCTTAAATTAAATGAACATGCGTCTAGTAGTAAAATTACTGGTTCTATGTCTTACCGTTGGGGCGTTTCAATCTTGTGTTTCTAAAAAGAAATATGATGAGTTGGAAGCTGCAAAAGCTGCTACTGATCAAGCATTAGCTGAAACTCAGGCTCAAGTGAAAACTTTATCTGAAGAAAAAGATGCTCTTGCTGCTGAGATGGAATCTGAGAAAACTCGTTTGAACGGCGAAATCAGTTCTATCAAGTCTGACCTGGACGCTACCAAAAGCCAAGTTGCTCAGGTAGAAGAAAAGTTGCAGATGACTGAAAAAGAGCTTACCGCTTTGAAAGAGCAAATTGACGGTGTTTTCAATGCTTACTCTGGTAGTGGCATGTCTCTAGAAGATCGTGACGGTCGCTTGTACGTAGTTACAGGTTCTAAGCTTCGTTACAACTCTGGTTCTTCTAGATTGTCAAAAGAAGAGCGTGAAGCAGTTGATGCTTTAGCGGAAGTATTGAAAGCTACTCCTGCTGCTAAAATCATGATTGAAGGTCACACCGACAACGTACCTTTCAAGGCAGGTATGGGAGACAACTGGGACTTGAGCTATCGTCGTGCTAAAGCAGTTGTTACTCGTTTGATCAAAAAAGGTGTTGAACCTGGCCAGCTGAGTATTGCAGGTCGTGGTGATTCTATGCCAGCTGCTGACAACGGTACATCTGAAGGAAAAGCTGAGAACAGAAGAACGGTAATCGTTCCTAATCCAGATCTTGGAGTACTAAAAGGTAACTAATCCAGAGCTTACACTCTGAATTATAATATACTTACTGATACTACTAGGGCTGACAGCGTGCTGTCAGCCCTTTCTTTTTCCCACCTAAGCTCCGCTCCTTAGCTGTACTTCTCTTCTCCGATCTAAGATATCACGTATGAATGGCTAATGGCTAGTTCCTCCAAGGTGAAGACCTTGAATTCATCTGCTATGGGCTCCTTAGCTACCACTTCGGGCGCTCCTGGTCGATTCTTCTCTTCCTTGATAGCAATCCCTAACGCTTGATACATTTGCCGATACTGTTCCAGGCGCCAGCGGTTTTGTGGCTGTACATCATTATCAATCCATTTCCAGTTTTGCTCCGAAAAACGTAGAAAGTGATAAATGCTAATTTTACGATCTAGATGAGCAAAATGGTCAGACATATCTATGAAATGACTCATCACACCATCCTCTGCTAAGATCCGTTTGAACTCTAACAAGATCTCTCGTAATATATGTGGATAGATATGTTCAAAAGTATTATTGGAGGTGATTAATTGGATACTATGGTCTGCTAGGTCGAGCTGACGAGCATCTTTGACTAGGTAAGTCAGATTTAGCTGACTAAGCAATTCTTCAAAACTTAAATGATCCGCTTCTGCTAGAAGCTGGCGAGCCTTTTCTAAGCGTTCGGGTAGTGGGGTGAGATAAGGTTTGAGTGTGCCGGCCTGCTCCCACTCCAGGTAACGTTCGAGAGTCAGACATAAATTGGCCTTATTCATTAAGGCGCTAATATCTACCGTAAACATGTGTTTGGCACCAGCCAAAAATAGCCCAATTGGCACTACAGGGTACCACCCTGTACCTAACTCCAACGTTTTACCATTGGCTAGGCCGCCTTGATATTTTTGAAAAAAGTGAAGATGTTCCTTCAAATGTATGAGACGGTCTTCAAAATACAAGCTGGATAGCTGTACCCCTTTAGTGACATACTTCTGAAATAGATAGTTGATCCGATGTTTATAGGGCAAGAGTGATATACCTTTTTGCACCACTGCCTTTAAAACCCACTTACTCATCTTCATTAGTTGTTCCCATCAATGGATCGCAAAGGTAATAGAACCAGTTTACATTTATGATTATTAAAGAAACGTTAAACGCGCTACCTTATATACCGGAGAAGTCAAAGTATTGTTAAGCAGCTTTTTAGAGCTGGTATTGCCTCTTATATTTGCTCATAGAAAGCAATCATCATATGAAAAAACCCAATACCCTAGCTCGCTATATTGGCTATTTTGTGCTACTCGCTACTTTGTGTTCCTGTGCCAGTTACAATTTTTACACGCCAAGGCATGATCAGCGCTTAGGAGATAAGATGAAACGGGAAATAGAAAGCTCCCCAACTCTATATCCAATCCTAGCGGAGGCTGATCACCAGAGAATCTATGATTACGTTAACGGAATCGTCGACACCTTGCTTAATACGGGCTTAATAAGATTTAAGGATGAGTTTGCTTGGGAAGTAATGCTGCTAGATGATGCAGATGTCTTGAACGCCTTCGTTGCGCCAGGAGGCTACATCTACATTTATACAGGCCTAATCAAGTATCTGGAATCAGAAGACCAATTGGCAGGTGTAATTGCGCATGAGATGGCACATGCCGACTTGCGACATGCCAGCAGACAAATGAGTCAAAAAAGTAGTTTATCTACTGTACTTGCAGTAGCAGGCGGAGCTACAGGAACCGGTTACTTGACGGATATTGGTAGTTCTCTCGTTTCATTGAAGTTCAGCCGCAGTTTCGAAAAAGAAGCAGATCGAATGGCCATACGTCTCTTGTGTGCAACTGACTATCAGGCTGATGGTTTGGCTGGTTTTTTTGAAAGGCTACAATCAATCGGAGATAAAAGACCTCCTGCTTTTCTAAGCACACATCCAAATCCGAGGAAAAGAGTAGAGAAGATAAAGAAAAGTGCGGCTGAACTAAACTGTCAAGGCAGCAAGACTAACCGCAGAACCTATCAGCGTATGAAACGTTGGCTGCGATAACAATCCCTACTGCCTATCTGCCCTCGACAGGAAATCTACGGGAACATGTTCCGTAAGCCAGACTCCATTCTCCGAAACAAAGAATTTATAGCCTTGCTGATGCATAGTTTGTGCATCTACTGCTAAGATGGTAGGCTTCCCATGTCGACTACCCACCTTGGTTGCTGTGACTATATCTAACGAAAGATGTACATGCTGTCGACTGCCCCGAATCAGCCCTTTTTCCATAATGGAATCTATGAATCGTGTGGCAGTGCCATGAAAGAGCACGGCAGGTGGCACACTAGGGTCCAGTGCCAAATCAATATTAATCGAATGGCCTTGATTGGCTCTTATCCGACGGTTAGGAAGGTCAAGGCGAAAGCGCTGCTTATCGTTGTTGGCTACTACGGATTGGATGATGGATTCATCTACCTCCATACCTTTTCGCTGCATTTTCTCGATTATTTCATCCAGATCTGCCCAGCCTTGTTTGTCTAGTTCTATGGGAAGAGCCTCGGGTTTGTGTCGAAGTACGAGGCTTAGGAATTTACTAATACGTTTGGTGTTCATGGTTTTTAGTTTTCTTTTGGTCTTTTCTGCCATTAACTATTGTGGTCCTACAAAAGTTCCCAATCCATTCTATCCCTACCCTGGATTTGTTATTGCTTAGCGGAAAGCCAAGTGTTGTACCGGTGTCTAAGCAAGTATTTTTTTGTTCATTTGTAAGATGAACAATAGCTTCTTTAACAACTTGACCGAACCTACACTATTGCTAGATGAAAACAAGTGTAGACAGAATATCAAAGCCATGTGCGCTCGGGCTAAAGGTGCTGGCGTTAATTTCCGCCCACATTTCAAAACACATCAATCGCACGAAGTGGGAAGGTGGTTTCGGGCAGAAGGGGTAGAGAAGATTACAGTATCCTCTCCGCGAATGGCGGAATACTTCGCAGAAGATCACTGGAAAGACATTACCGTAGCCTTTCCGGTCAATATTCGAGAACTGAGTCGAATCAATGAATTGGCAAGTAAAATCCAACTGAACGTCCTGATAGAAAACGAGGAGAGCATTCAATATCTAACACAACATCTTCAGCATCCGGTCGGTGCCTTGCTCAAGATTGACATTGGCTATCACCGCACCGGTCTCAATCCTCAAAATGTACATCAGATTAGTTCATTACTAAAAAGCATAGATGAATCAGACAAAATCAATGCCTTAGGCTTTTTGGGGCATGCAGGGCACAGTTATAAGGTAAGAGGAAGAGCAGCCATCCATAAGGTACATAAAGAGAGCCTCGCTCTGATCCGATCTTTGAAGGACAAGTTCCAAGAGGATTATCCACAATTAATGGTTTCCATTGGCGACACCCCCACTTGCAGTTGGGAGCAACAGTTTCAGGGAGCAGATGAAATACGCCCCGGCAACTTTGTCTTCTACGATTTAGCCCAATGGCGTATTGGCTCATGCCGTTTTGATCAGATTGCTGTCGCTATGGCTTGTCCTGTTGTCGCCAAACATCCTGAACGAGGGCAGTTAGTCGTTTACGGAGGAGGAGTCCACTTTGCCAAGGATCAATCTCATTTGCTGGATGGACAAACCACTTACTACGGACATGTAGTTCCTTTTCAAGAGGGGCACTGGGGTACCCCTAATGGTCAAAATTATATTGCATCCCTGTCCCAAGAGCATGGCATCATCCAGGTGCAAGCCGCAGTGATGGATCAATACCAAATTGGGGATTTCATCACCATACTCCCCATTCATTCCTGTATGGCGGCAAATGCTATGAAATCCTATCAAACACTCGACGGGAAGGTCTTGAGTAGGTTGTAAAAGTGTGATAAACAATAGAAATACTTAGTCGAATAAAACAACTAGTTTCTCGAAAAAAGGGGCAGGAATTAAAGAAATACTATATTTAAATACTAACACATTGACCCTAAAATTCCTGTTATGAGAAACGCTCTTTCTAACATCATCAGGTACTATCGGTCTTGCTATCAGGCTGACTATCGAGCCGTTCATCTCTTAAATTTCTTTAGTACCAAGGTAAGCCATGCCCTTTTCCTTGAAAGCGCAGAATTACTAGAAGGTAAACACCTCCAATTTCCCGTACCAACGGAATGGGGCGTAAAGGTCACTACCTACTTACAACTGCACGCCAAAGAGAAGACCCTATACACCGGTGCCTTCTTTTTGATCGGACGTACCCAGCTTTTAGGCAAGAGGAGGGAAGTAGCTGCCCCTCTTTATTTATTTCCTACCCAAATAGAGATGGAAGAAGAGGTGTATTATATCAGTATTGACGCAGCTCAAGCCATCATCAACCCCGCCTTTTTAGACGTCCAAAAGAATCGAGAGGAAGGAAATCAGGGTGTTTATGAAATATTGACCCAAGACTTACCGGTTGGATTTATTGACTTTGATGAATTACATCAAATAGAAGCAACTTTAGATCGATATTTCCCCAAATTACCCTTACAAGCTGCTATGCAATACCCAAAGTTGACTTCAGGTACTGCCTTAAAAGCAGCTGTGAAAAAGCAAAAGCAAGGATTCCAATTACTACCTGCTTTGGGAATTGGCATCTTGGATAAAGCTAGCGGTTCCCTCGGGATTTTGAATGAGTTAAGTGACATGGCCGAGACGGGGAACTATGCCACGCCACTTGTAAGCTGTTTTGAAAGGGGTATGCAGCCGATCATACATATTCCTCAGCATCCCATTCAGCTTCCCGTTACTTTAAGCAACAGTCAAGAAAATATCATTAGGAATGTCCCTCATCAGGGTCTTAGTCTGATTATTGGCCCTCCAGGGACCGGTAAATCTTTCACGATTGCCGCCTTAGCAGCCGATAGAATGAGTCAAGGGCAATCCGTACTCATTGCTTCAAAGAACCTGCAAGCAGTGAATGTTGTTGCCGATAAGATTGAACAGGAAATGGGATTGAAAGGGGTAGTGGTTCGAGCAGGTAGAAAGGACTATAGAAAACATCTTCGCAAAAGGTTACAAGACTGGTTGCATGGCTTCGGGATCAAAAGGTATAATCAATGGGAAATTCAGCGAAAACAATCAGAGCTGAATCAGCAGATTCGTCAAATCAACAAGCTAGAACAAATGTTGAATTTGCGAGAGGAATATGAGCGAAAGCACGGTCAGCAAATTCTTACTGGAGAAAGTAGTTGGTGGCAAAGATGGGGGCTCTACCTTCTGAAAAGAAGGCTAGCGGGCATTCTCCCAATGTGGGATTTATGGCTAAAACTGGAGAACCGGCTGCAGCATCTGCATCAACACAGCCGAGAGCTATTACAAATGTACTTCCACTTGCACCTATTCAATGCCTTAAATACCCATAGACAAGACTTACAGACCTTTTTAAAAGCACTAAAGTCAAAAACAGGGCAACAAAAGGAAGATCTATTTCGGGAGGTTAATTTTCATCGGGTTCTCAATGCCCTCCCCATTTGGGTAGTTAATACGGCGGATGTAAATCGAGTACTCCCTCTACAAAAGGAATTATTCGATTTGGTGATTATTGACGAAGCGAGCCAATGTGATATTGCTAGTGCTTTGCCTCTACTACAGCGGGCTAAGCGAGCTGTAATCGTTGGGGATCCTAAGCAACTAAGACATATTTCGTTCCTCTCCAGAGCTAGACAGTCTCAAATGGCTCATCAATTGGAGATAGGCCACCTACCGGAAGATAAATTAGCTTACCGCGACAAAAGTCTGCTTGATTTAGTGTCTGATGGAATTACCCATCAAGGACAAGTCTTCTTACTAGATGAACATTTTAGAAGTTTACCGGAGATCATTGCTTTTAGCAACCAAAACTTCTACGAGCAACAACTCAAAATTATGACAGCAACTCCAGAAACGCTGCAAGAAAAGGCAGTCTTTCTTCACCCCTCTGAGGGGCAAAGGAGTTCACAAGGTTACAATAGTAAGGAGGCAGAAGACATTCTTAACTTCCTCCAAAATCTAGCAGAACAAGAAGCTCCCCTGTCACCGGAACTCTGCCAGACAATTGGTATTATCTCCCCCTTTAGGGATCAAGTGAATTACCTCAGAAAAATCATCTCCGAGCAGATAACTGATACACAGTTGGCAAGACATAAAGTCCTTGTAGGCACACCGTTCGAATTCCAAGGCGAGGAACGAGATATCATTCTAATTTCTTTTGCACTAGATGGCTCAACTAGTTCCGGCGTATTCCGGTACTTGGATCGAGAAGATGTTTTCAACGTAGCTATTACCCGTGCTCGTACAGCTCAGCATATTTTCTTATCAATAGATCCAGCTAAAATTCCTCATCAGCACCTTTTAGGCAAGTACATTGGATTCATTAATGAGCAAGGTAACAAGTATGCTAACAATCCGTCTATTCCCCCTGAGGATCGTTTCATGGAGGAAGTTATTCTCTTGCTGAAAGGATGGGGAATTGAAGCTATCTACAAAAACTACCTGATAGCGGGAGTCGAGATTGATTTAGTAATCGTACACGAAGGGAGAACCTACTGTATTGACCTCGTTGGTTATCCCGGATATTATGAAAGGGCCCTTCCTATTTCTCGTTGGAAAATGCTAGACCGAGTGGGCCTGAAGACCTTTGCTATGCCATTTAGTCACTGGCAGTTTGAGCGAGCGGTTTGTTCTAAGGCATTAGCTGACTTTTTGGGTATCAGTCTTGTCCTAGAGGAAGCAGCCCTAAGCTAAGGCTAGTTTACTTGATCGTAAATGGCAGGTAGTGGTAGGCCTGGGGTTCGTTTTCCTGTTTCTGAGTCTGAAGGTCAACATCAAATAAACGATTCAAATTGTTTCCAGCTAAGTCTTCTAGCTTGGAATCAATCTTGATATAATAATCACCGGAAGCCCATGGCAAATCAGGGTAGAAGTGCCATTCTGTTTGCTCCTGATTGACCTGGACCCTACCCGCAATTTGTTGTTCCTGGCTACTCCATACAGTAATAGTATGCTGCAAAAGAGCATAATCCAGTATGTCCCCCATTTGTAGTATTAAAGGGTTTTGGCCTGCGGCTGAAGGTTGAAGTAATTTCCAGGAGTTAGGTTTTGGTTTATTTCGGTCTAGTCGCCCCACTGCAAACTGCACAACCATTTCATTTTTAATAGGGTTACCTTGCCTATCTTTCCAGCCTTGGTCCACTTGCAGTACATAATGCTCTCCATTAACCAAAGGGCCCCCAAGCAATTGGTTAGGAATCAAGTCTCGTTTAACTCTTCCCGGGTCCAACCAAAGTGTTAGACGAGTTCGATCCTCATTCCAAAGCTCTGGTTCCAGTTGTAAAAATGGGAGATTTAGCGTATCCCCTTTACCACTATACCAATGAAGATGTTTGTAACTATTCCCTACACTCATCGGAGCAGAAAAGTATAGGTACATTTTTAAGAGGTTTTCTGGAATAGTATCCTGATTCGGATAGATGGCTATGACATCGGTGAGTGGATAGTCCGCCTTTGGAATTTGAACCTTAAGTAACTTTACTCCTGGATAAAAAGCCACATATTCCATGCCTTCCGTAAAAGGAAAATGAGGAATAAAAGCCCAGCTTTGTTCACTAAGCTGCTCCGTTCTACCAGCTATAGCTTGACCCGCTTGATGTTGAGCCGACCACTCTTTTGTGGTATATACCTTAAAATTTGATGGATCAAAGGTTTGTTTCTCTTGCAAGTCCAATTGAATACCCCACTTCCCCTTATCACCTTTCTGCATTAAAGAGAGAACGGAATCTTGTCCCACTGCAGAACAAAGATCAACCAATTGAAAGCAACAACATAGGATCAGGAAGGTATTTCGCATAGAAGCTACGACTTGAACAAGGAGGTTATGACTCACAGAAGCCCTATAATGAGCTTCCGTGAGCCATCAACAGTCCTGATTATAGGCGATTCTTATTCGTAGTAAATAGTGCTAAATCACCATTAGAACGACGTTGAAGCATCAGTACGCCATCCCCATATTTATCCATTTGTAGCACATTGACATAAGGCAAGGAAATGTAATCTACCCCTGCCGTCATCGAATTACCCTTTACGGGTTCTGTGAGATAATCCTTATAGGCAGCCACTTCATCCACTGCGATTTTCATGACGGGACGAGAAGTATTATTCATCAAGAAAAAAGAAGCTCCGTCCTTTTCTATGTGAATGATATCCAGGGGCGTATTTCGATTTCCTAATTCTGCTACGGTACGCCCTTTCGTATGTTCTCCAGCTTTGACTTCGCTCATGGGGAATAAAACCAAAGGCGTGCAGGTATAACTAGCTACAATGTGTGCTTCCCCATTGAGCTCGAAAGGCATAAAAGTCTTAATCGGAGCGTAAGTTTCATATCTTCCATGAGCGGCATGATAAATCTCCAAAGAAGCATGCATCTGCTTCGTTTTAAAAGGGAAGGGGATACTTCGGAAAGTCGAACTAAATTCTTCATTCGACAAACCACTCACCATCAATTTGCCATCGTGATAAGCAACATCAGAGACCGCCCATCTTCGCAATGCTCTTCCTCTTCTATCCTTAGCATCCTCTGCTACAGGATTAGAAAGCTCCACTTTTGAATGACTCACCTTATCCATGGGCATTACCTCCATGCTTTCACCATCTGTCTTGATCAACATGGGCGTACCATTACTATGGCGAATCGCAAAGTAAATGTTTTGAGACAGTGGGTTTACAGCCATGTCAATGATCTGGAGATCTTCCACATTTGCCCCTAACAAGGCGGCGATTTTTTCATCCACCTTATTCATATTTACGTTACCCACTTCAGCATTTGTATCGGTATCTTTTGTATCGATGGCTACCACATTTGCCTTTTGTGCATCTCCAACGAAAAGGATGCCTGAAGGGCCAAAAGCAAGCGCATTAATACTTTCAATTCCTGGATCTCCAACAATAAAGTCCTTAGTTAAGTCTTCAACTTCATTATTGGCATGGACATGCGTCAGTGCGACCAAGCCCACGAATAGAACTAATAAATAGAAATTTTTCATGACTAGGAAATTTAATGTATGTGTTCCTACTTCCTAAAGGATAGCAGGAGAATAATTACAAAACATCAACAGCCCTCCAAAGAAAGGGTTCTTCAGAATGCTCCTATTTTATTCCTATTTGTAGAGAAAGAATCTTACTGATCCGCTTTCAAAAGTCGTCGGATCTTTGAGTTTGGGTTGTATTCATAACTCATGCCTGCATTGTCCTTGGCCACCATTCCCTCCTTATCAACAAGGATAAAGAGCGGGCCATAATCATCAGTCCGCAGCACAAAGTTTCGAGTTAATTCATCAGATAGGTCTAGCCGATAATGGTTAAAGAAGTCCAAAGTCCTCTTTTGTCCTTTCAACACTTGCTTCCAGATATTAGGATTCTTTGCCGTGTAGATCAATTGAAATTTCACCAAGGAGTCTTGGGTGACTTTCTTGCCAAATAGTCGAAAGTAGGTACTAAGGTCCTTCTCCGTGCTCTCATCATTCTTCCACAAACACAAGTATTGAATTTGACCCTGAAAGTCGCTCAATCTTTTACTTGTACCTTCTTCATCTAAAAGCTTTATATCAGGCATGGGTAGACCTTCTAATTTCATCGACTTGATCTGATGAATACGAATGAGTGGTTCCTTAAGGAATTGAGGCGCAGTACTTTTCATAAAGTCCTCGTACTCATAGGCAGCGTACACAAAATCCGCCTTTAAAAGTCCTTTCAAGATGGCATACTTTGTATAATATTCTGAAGCTCCGCTCAATTCGTCACCTGCAATTTTATATCGATCTGCAAACTTCTTTAGCTCATCTTCAATAAATGAACCATAAGATGCTGTATTCTTAAAATTGACCCAACTTAAAAGCGCACTTTGATAGCTAGGACTGGTAATCGCCTCGTCGTCTGCCAAGGTAAGTTCTTCCAAATATGCAGTGTATTCCTCTGGTAGTTCAACAACCTTCAAGTTAATAACCGAACGATAATGATTATAAAAAGCCAATAGCCAATCGGCTTGTTTATAGTTTATCTGGTTATCCATAAAGCTTCTAAAACCATCAGATAGCGGTTTTTTGCTCCGTTCTACGTATTGCTCAAAGTACCCTTGCTTGATCCTGTTCAATTTCTCCACCGCATCCCAATAAGCCTGACCATCTTTACGCTGCAAAGCGCCTTCTAAATCGCCGTAGGCAAGCTTTTTCTCAAACATCGAATATTGAAAGAGAAAAGTATTATTGGCGCTTCCTTTACCATCGTATTTGACAACCAGCTGGTCATTAACACTCTCTAACGACACGATTAAACTATCTCCTGGTTCCAGGTACAGTGGTAAATTAAGCGCACCGATTTTCAATTCGAATTGCTGGCTGGGAGGTAATGAAAGGTTGAGTTTAAAGGTACGGTCCTCCTTAATTTCGACGGTTCTGCTTTCAGGTTCGTCCACTGCAGATGCGCTCTTGGTCTGTAAAATGACCTCTTTGATGATAATCTCATTCAACTGCCCAATCAGAACCACCTGATCCTCCGCATTTAAAGTGAAGATAGAAAGACTGAAGATGCCCAATAGAAAAAGTCTTTTCATAGCTAAGTTTATTCTTAGTGCATGAACTCAGATCTAAAGTAGGAAAACTTAGCCGATGTAAATTTTAAGGAAGGGTTAAAGTCATTCCATTCAGCCACCGTGTAGTGGATTTTCTCCTTGTTGTGCAGGATCGACATACAATGGATTATTCCCCGAATCGCCTCCTGCTTTAATGGCGATCGTATCATTCTGCTTAAGTTCTTTTGTAGTGAATCGGGTGAAAGCTTTTGATCTAGTCTGCATAAAGGTTGGGTTTAAGTAGATGGAAGTTATGAAAATTAAGCCTGAAAATGCTTTACCTTAGAGGACAAAACGAAAAAACGCCTACTGATAAACGAAAACGAAGAACCATGCTAAAACAGCTTACGCCTCTCCTCGGGTTGAGCCTACTCATTGGCTGCTCCCAGCCTACCAACGACATTTATCTTTTTTCGTACTTCATGAATAATGGCGAGGATGGCCTTCATCTGGCCTACAGCGAAAATGGATATGATTGGATAGCCCTGAACAAAAACCAATCTTTCCTAACCCCCACAGCTGGGAAGGATAAACTCATGCGTGATCCTTGCATTATTAAAGGAGGGGACGGTAAGTTTCATATGGTTTGGACGGTAAGCTGGAATGAACAAGGAATTGGCTATGCTCACTCTACTGATTTGATCAACTGGTCCGAGCAGCAATATATCCCTGTCATGGAACATGAACCAGATGCGCGCAATTGTTGGGCACCCGAACTCTATTATGATAAGGAAGACGAGCTGTATCTAATCTATTGGGCTACCACCATACCTGGCCGCTTTCCTGAAACAGATTCAACGGGGGACAATGGTTACAACCACCGAATGTATTTCACCACAACCAAAGATTTTCAAACCTTTAGTGAGACGAGACTGCTTTATGATCATGGCTTCAATGTAATCGATGCCACCATTCACAGAGACCGAAATGAATACATCATGTTCCTAAAGAATGAAATCCGATATCCAGAGCCCGAAAAAAATCTCCGCATCGCCAAAAGTCAACACTTACTCGGTTCATATTCTGAAGCTTCAGATCCTATTACTCCAGCTGGTGTTTGGGTTGAGGGTCCAACGGCTATTCCAACCAATCAAGGCTGGATGGTCTATTTTGATCGATATACAGAGAAACGAATGGGGGCAATATTCTCCGAAGATCTGCAACAATGGAAAGATATTACAGAGGATATCAACTTCCCTGCCGGAACTCGGCATGGGACTGTGCTCAAGGTTAATGAGAAAATTCTGGAGGGCCTGCTAGCAAAGTAGATGAAGCTGAGATAAAACATCCGAAGTTCCCCCGGTCTTGTTATGGGTAAACTTCGGATGTTCCGGCTTCAACTCAGTTACTTCCTACGCTTCATTTTCACCCACATCTTAAGGCCATTGCTGCTTTCAGTAAAACCTTCCCACTCATCTTCATTTATTGCCGTAAACTCTTGGGAATTGAGTAATATACCCTCAAACGAGAACTGCTGAATAGAAACAGTTTTCTCATCCGGATAGGTAGTTTTACCTGTACCGAAAGCGCCAAGAATATGGCCAGTATTGCTCTTGTAATCGTGAAAGTGGGTAAGTGTAACATATTGAGTTTCGCCGTTGATAACTCCTTTATTGGTATGAATGACTCCTTGTTTGTCCGCCGACCACTCAAAGGTCATCTCTACAAATTTACCACTCCCCATCTGATTGAGCACCTCCGCAGGTTCCGTCTTATAGGCTTCCATCTCCCAAACACCGATCATCTTAGCCATTGGATGCTTTTGCTTCTGAGCGTTGACACCATTTGTGTAGAGAACAAAGAGCATTAAAAGAGCAGCGACTGAAAAGAATGTGATTCTACTTTTCATGAAATACATTTTATAGGGTTAAAAATGTTTAGCCTGAACTGGTACTTTGTAACATAGATTTCTCTGGTTTCTGGCAGCATCTTTCTAGCAAACCCTGCGTTGCTCGTCGGTCATGCAGCTAAGACTATCCCGCCTGCCGGCTCGACTGGTATTCCCTCCTCGTGCCTTGGTCTTACTAGAAATTTATTCCCCATGATTCCAAATAACTTATGTTACAAAGTACTAGGATGCGCAGAATAGAAGATTAGAAATGTTCTTTTAAGTTAGTCCTCTTCGAAGGGAGTACCAAAGAAAGCACTTTAAAATTTTGTAAATAAAAGATTAGCATAGGGGAAGGCTCCAAGCAATATAACTCTCCTTCCAAACACTTACTTCCAAAGACTTTCTGATAGGAAGCACTACACTACCTATTTTTCCAATCTGACATCTTATTTCTGGTAGTCTGCTGGTCTCTGGTGCACTTTTGTGCCATATAACCCCTAAAACCAATCAGACCATGAATACTATTGAGTTGCTCGTCCAAAAAGGGAAATTAGATCAAGTCTTTGAACGTCTACTGCAGAATGCCCGTAGTCGTACGCTTAGAGGTCAAGTCTTGAATCTTCAAAGTGAATGGAATGAAATTGAAAAATCTCAACTTCTAGGAATTCTCACATACAGCGATTATACAATCAGCTTGAATCGAATTCGGGCTGCAGTTATTGATCTCTTTAATCATACCAACATGAGTTCCTCTAGCAAGTACTCCGAAGATTACTCTAGCAAAATCACAGCCCTCCAACAATTGAAAAAGAAGGTTCGCTTTGGGTTCAGCCAAGAGCTTAAAAACAATCTTTCCGGATTACTGAATGACTTCCTTACCTACGAAAGCACGAGACGCAGAAATGAACTGTTCGATATAGGAGAAATAGAGATTGAGATACTCAATGAACGATATGACTCCTTTCTAGAAACGCATGAAAGAGAGTTAAGAACAAAACAGGAAGTAAAGGTGGCTACCCTAAAACGGCAACTCAATGAATTGGAGCAAAATCTTACAGTCAAAGCTACTCAGACCATCATCGACAATCTCATTGCCTTTGATCTGGAATATGCTGAATGGAAGGAGGCTGCTACTAGCCTAAACGATAGCAATGTGGAAAACTTTGCGTATCAGTTGGCGGAGGTTATTGACGCATTATAATGTGGAATCGATAGTGTTGAATGGATAATGGGTTGGGGGGACTAATATTGTCGCTATATACTGAATGTAACCTGGCTCAATGTAGAACTCCTGACGGGAATCGAACCCGCGTTTTCTCATAGAAAGTGAGATGTCCTGGATTATTCAATGTACTTTCTTCGAAACTTTGTTGCCTTAACAGGAAGCAACAAGGATCTATGGGAAATTATGAACCAATTACTTAGAAAAGAGGCAGATAATCTAATGGAGAGAAAATAGTGTTTTATTCTACTTCAAGAGTTGTTTCCCCTGATTGGAGTAAGATAGCGTTCAACAGCTGTAAAGAATAGTATCTTTTATTACTGATCAGCTGTTGAAACAAAGGCTTTAGTTCATCTATATTACCTTTTGACTTTGCATTTATCAACAAACCTAGTGTACCAATAGACAGTATCCTAAAAAACGTGTAATTAAAAAATGAAGGGCTTAAGCCCAAAGAACTATAATTTGACTCTTTCGTCAAAAATAGCAATAAACTGATTAAGAATAATGGGCCAGTTGCGAATAGGCAT
>JABSSL010000081.1 GCA_013214355.1 Saprospiraceae bacterium
TGGGTTAACGAAAATTTTGTCTTCCCCGAATTTAGCCTTTTTTGGCTGTTTTCGGGGAATTTTATACCCAAATCTAAAGGCCAACTACTTCGTAGTCAGCCTTGTAAATATTTTCAGGGACGCCCTACCTATAAGGTTCTCCTAAAGATTAAGCTCCTGCTATCTTTATCCGCAGTATCAGCTAATCATGGGTAGTAGCTGTTCCGCTGCCCAAAAACCTAAAAACGTCCCAACAGCATTACCCAATGCGCCTAATAAGACCGCAGGCAATACTAAGTCACTTCGCCCTAAGCTCCGCGCTAATGCCAGCGCACTGGTTCCTCCTCCAACATTGGCTTGAGATACCATAGCTGCCTCCTCTAACCCCATTTTCATGACCCTCGCGGCTGTAAGCGTTATCACT
The DNA here is from genome assembly GCA_013214355.1 of Saprospiraceae bacterium. Classification (GTDB taxonomy): domain Bacteria; phylum Bacteroidota; class Bacteroidia; order Chitinophagales; family Saprospiraceae; genus DT-111. Next base: position 404 of record JABSSL010000081.1, read on the forward strand.
CCATGAACAAATACCGTAATTAAAGCAAAAACTAGCAGTACACCACCCAATTCTCCCATCCCCCTTAAGGCAGCTAGATCGCAAAAGGCTCCAATCACTGCTAAAAAGAGATATACAGAAAACATACCCAACATTTGTGGACCTCGTAACTTCTGGGTGACCGGGAATTGAGCAATAATTAAAGCAATTGTAGTAATAATAATGATGGATGGCACGGGCGTACCGGCTGACTTGGCCCAAGCTGCCAATTCGTTTGACACCAATAGGGCTCCCATCCCTAAGGCCAGTGTAATAGCAAAGTCCATTGGATGAATAGATTCTGTATCCATCTCAATTCCCAAATCTACCTCTTTACTAACTTGTTCCTCGGGCGCTCCTGCTGCCTTTTTCGCTTTCGGCCAAAATCTAGCTAGCATACTTGGAATGGCCAAAGTGATGATCATCCAAATCGTTGTGATGATGTTATCTACTACTACTGAACCTCCATACAACGTTCCTTCTTTGACCATATCATAGTTTAGGGCTAAGGCATTAAAATTCACACTGCCTCCGGTATAGGTCCCCACGAACATTCCACCAACCGCATGGTATAGCTCCCCGACATTTTCCTGGCCATTAACGGCCCACATACCAAGAACCACACCAAAGGTTGTCCCCAAAGACCCGATCAGAAAAAGGATAATTAAAGGTAATCCAGCACGCAAGAGTTCTTTTAAATTGACTCGTAGCAACAACCAAAAAATGGAAATGGGAGCTACATAAGCAAAGATCGCTTCGTAAGTAGGTACAGGCCTAGCCTCCGTAGAACCCGCTGGTAGAATCCCAATATTAGCAATAATGGCCGCAAGTAGAATGACTAATAAGGCTACACCTAAATGTCGCAAAGCAGTTCGTCGAACCAACCATTCTGACAAGACAATAATTAAACACAGACCGGAAAGAACATAGAGTGGAGTAGTAAACATGGTAATAGATGTAAGGTATGACTTAAAGATAAGCCCTTACCTCATATTAGCTACCCTCACCATCAAAAAAGCCCAGCGAAAAACGCCAGGCCATTAACATAAACCGCTTAAGAGTCTAAAAAAGGGGAGTCGCGTTATTTCTTTTTCATTTGGAATGACCTAAACAAAGGGATATCCCTCACTGCTAGGCAGGTGATAAGTGGCGTGACAATAGTTACCGTATAATATGCAGTATAAAGCCAGGAATATCAGTTGTCACACTACTAAAGTCCATAGTACTTGACAAAGAGAGCCAGAGCTTTCAAACTACGATAACTGATTGTTCTTAGTGCTTGTCTAGGATATGGAATTAGAAAACTGTAAATAATGGGATCACATGACAGAAAGGGAAATCAGCGGCCAGAAGTGTTGTTCTATTGTTATTACTTGGCCTTTTTCACAGTTTAAATATACATATTTTTTCTCATACCTAATTAAGGAGTTCATATTTTCTACAAATCGAGTTCTTTTTACGAAATTTAAGAATTGTTTGAGCAAACTTAATCGCTAAGCTGGCTATCATGGCGGAAGAACTACCCAATGTTATAGTAGATTTTGTTTTGGAAAATGATTTGATGTATATCCAAATCAAGAACTACTCTAGTCACGCTCCCGCTGTGAATGTCCGGACCAATTTTGATCAACCTATCCTAGGTTTCGACGGGAAAAAGGTAATTTCCGAAATAGCAGTTTTCAGGCATTTAGATTATCTAGCCCCATTGAAGGTCTTTAAGATCTTTACGGCTCCCTTGCAAGCTTTCCTTAAGCGCCTAAAGAGAGATGAAATAGCCATCAAGGTGAGCTATGAAGATGATCGCGGCAAGCGATTTGCCAAGGCTATCAGACACAATCTGAGTATCTACAAAGATCTTCCTATCATCAAAAAACGTTGGGATCATGAGTGAGTTTTTACAAGGTCATCACTTTCAGGTACAATGGGGCGGGGCTAGAATCGGCTTCCAGGAAATCAGCGGACTCCGCGTTAGAGTCGATGTAGTAGAAGTACACGATGGAAGCTTTGTGGATGAAAGCCCTATTAAATTGCCAGGTCGAAAACACTTTGGGAACATAACCCTCCGACGGGGTATTGTTAAAAGAGATAACGAATTCTTCAACTGGTGGAACACCATACAATTTGGAGAGGTGGAACGTCGGGATATCGTAATCAGTTTGCTGAATGAAGAACATATTCCTACCCTAGTATGGAAAATACGCAATGCTTTTCCCGTAGAAATTGTCTGGTCTGATCTCCGTGCCTCCCAAAGTCAAATCGCTATTGAATCGCTGGAAATCGCCTGTGAAGGAATCACCGTTAGTAATGAATAGAAACTCAATTGATTTATACTTATTGGCCGTCGACAGCCAATAAGTATAAATCAGTTCACTGTCAAAATTCCTCCCTAAGTAGTTTTCTCGCCGCTAAGCAACAACATTCCCTCTCTTCATTTGTTGCCCTCCCAAAAAACATGTCAAATTCATCTCCCAAATGGATGTACAACCTCTTATGGTTTGCTGGCTTATACAACCTCGTTTGGGGTGCATCCGTGATTATTGCTCCAAACCTTTTCTTTGACCTCGCTAGCATGCCTCGCCCAACTTACCCCATGATCTGGCAATGCGTGGGCATGATCGTAGGAGTTTATGGCGTAGGATATATCGCCGCAGCCTACGCTCCAGCCCGACATTGGCCTATCGTCTTAGTCGGTTTCTTAGGTAAAATCTTTGGTCCAATCGGCTTTGCGTGGTATCTCGTTCAAGGGGCTTTCCCTGTAAAGTTCGGGATGCTGATCATTTTCAATGACTTAATCTGGTGGTTACCTTTTGGCTTGATACTTCTTCACGCCTACCGAAGTAAAGAGATGCGATTTAAATTGGTTAGCGATTAATTTGCCAGGGCCTAGGCCAAGATTGCCAGGCCCTCATTATTGGTTGGAGTAGCTCAGGAATTGAAGTAACTTAGGGAACATCTAATTCGTTCTCTAGAATCCATCAATTTCCTGGCTATGAAAACTAAAACTATTCTAAGCGCTTCGCAACTTACCTTCACTTTTTTACTCGGCTTCTTATGTCTCAGTTTATCGGCGCAGACCTTGCCTGACTTTGGGGTTAAATTGGAGAAGGGGGATGTGTTCTACTTAGACTATGAAGTAAGTAGATTGCATGAATTAATAGCTCCCTATAAGACTACAAAACCTTACAAGCTGGACACGCATTCTGTGGTTAGGAGAATTATTAGGATCGAGGTGCTGGAGGAGTTTATGAATCAGGAATATTTGCTTACACTCACTTCTGAAAGAGGGGCATCAGCATTCAACTTAGGCCTTAAAATGGGGATACATGATGATACATATCCCGACGAAGTGAAACTAAAGAGCTCTACCGATAATACCCAACAATTCTCATTTGGGACCATTATTGCCCCTCCTGCACACGATGGAACTAGGCGGATTCCTCCCACTCAATTCTCTCATCTAAAAGTGGATGCCAATTTATCGGTACTTAAAGTCTACCAAAATAAAGAAGATGCTCGGCTAGATAAAGGGAAAGCTCCTTCTCACCCCCTCCACCTCTGGTTAGATTTTGACCTTATCGGTATCTGGCCCCCATTGGACCTAGAACCTTATCTAACTCCGATCTGGAGGGAGACAGTCCCCTTACTAGAACACTCAACTGAGTACCATAGGCACTATACCGCTCCTTATATTGATGATATGGCTGTGGATAAGGAATCAGGTTGGCTACATTTCGCTCAGATGAAAGATAAAAAAGGGGTTCGCTCGGCCTTAACTATTCTAAAGACCATAAAAGGATGGAAAGGGGAAAAACGTAGACGCACCCTTGTTCATGGCTATGCGATGACAACTAAGGGCGTAATTCGGAAAGAAAACCTAACAGAACTGGTCCCTTTTTATTTTGATAAGGGTCGAGAGAATCTCACTGTTGATACCAATGGATACTTCAGATGGGAGACCTATCTGGACGAACCTGCTTACTTTAGTCTTAGAAACCTTAAGGGCGAGAGCAATAGAAAAGTCTATGGGTATGTTCAACCCGGAGATGAATTATACATAGAGGCTGACTTCAACAAGCTCAAGCATCTGATCTTCAAAGGAAAAAATGAGGAAGCAAATCGATTCTTAAATGAGAATGAAGGTCTGCCTTTACCAGGCCTGAAAGAGTGGTTGGGTCAGATCATAATTCCAATCAATAGGTGGTCGCGGAGGGAAGTCAACGAATCAGTAAAGACTGCCAGGAGGAAAAGCTTAGCCCGTCTTAAACAACACAAAAGCAATCTTGACCCTAGGTTTTATCAAGATGAATATTGGCGCCTAACCTATTCCATTGCCCGGTTTATCAAACCTTCAACCGAAGAAGGTGTGATCATCCCAGACGAACAATTTCTTCCCATTATAAATTTCCAGGCAGAACACCTTCCTGTCTTCTGGGCCAATATCGAAGCCTATGCTAAGCACCAGGTTGAGCAGCATTATCCCTATGGATTTTTAGGATCCCACTTAACCTTTCACGAAAGATATAATACTTCAAAACTTTTCCTGGCAGGCTTTGCTAAGCACATCGTTATGTATCACGCACTACGAGAGGCACTATATCATAGAAAAACTTCCCACGAAGAAGTCGCTTTTATGAAGAATGAATTTCTGAACCTATGTCAGGATGACAATTTAACAAGCAAAATTCGTCTCCTAATTAAACAGCTTAACCAGACCAGACCTGGTAAATATTTTCAGAACTTTCAGCTTTTCGATGGTAATGGAAATGAACTCGAAATGAAGGACTTCAAAGGAAAAAAGGTAGTACTCGAACCTGCTTTCAATTCCATTGTAGGGCGTGGTCCCAGAAATTATCAACAACTCCAAGAAAAGTACCCAGATATTCATTTTGTCTGCCTAGAATTATCAGGGTATCCCGAGTTTTTCCAATCACTAGATGATATCCGTCCACTAAATTCTACTTCTGACAATTCTCAATACTACTTATCCAATCCCCAAGAACTAGAGAGAGCTTACCGGTTTTTCGCTTTAGATCCATTTCATCCTTATTCCCATTATCCACGTTTTTTCTTCCTTGATGAAAAAGGCAAGATCACAGAACAAGAGTACGCAACTCTTGAAGATAACCTGGCAGCATTTGCGCAACTTCCATCGGTAATTGTACCCTTCTGGAAAAATCCTGCCTGGAAAGCAGCAATAGCATTGAGTTTACTTTTCGGAATACTAAGCTGGCTAATTGTTCGATTCTTGGGTAGAATACGTGAAAAAAATCTAGAAAAGCAACGCCAAATGGTAGAAATGGAGCTCAATTCTATCCGCTCCCAACTAAATCCCCACTTCGTCTATAACACTATGAGTTCTATTCAAAACTTGATTCTCTCCGATCGATCTCAACAAGCCAGCCAATACCTAGCCGAACTAGCTGGTCTAATGCGCGCCGTCCTCAATCAAACCAAGAAGGGAATTATTTCCTTAGAAGAGGAACTATCCACCATTCGGCAATACTGCAAATTGGAAGCCCTGCGGAAGTCCTTTGCCTGGAATATTAAAGTGGACAAGTCGGTAGACCTACACAATACCGATATCCCAGCTCTATTATTACAGCCCTACGTGGAGAATGCCATCATTCACGGCCTAAGAGGAAATGAAGTAGACGGAAAAATAGATCTAACAATTAGTCAAAAGCATGGCTCACTGGATATCGTAATCCAAGATAATGGCGTTGGTATTGCCGAAAACCTACATCGTTCTATGGGCGGAAATCAACTGGGGCTACACCTAAACCGCAAACGCTTGGAATTGCTTTATGGGAAACTCGCTAAAGTCATTATCCAAGATCTCAATCAACTCAAAAAAGGAAAAAAAGGAACCCAGGTATCCATTAACATCCCAATCTAAGGTAGAAGATTGTCCAAAGCTTGAAATGAATTAAAGATCCCTTAAAAAAACCTAACAAAAGGGACTTTTCTCGCACCATAACCCCATTTGCATGTTCGAATACACCCTGAAAGGAATCGTTAGTAACGGAAATGGACTTTCACTAGCTCTATACTATTCGGATCAAAACTTGGATGATAGAACCACCGTGAAAATTCAAAATGGTGAGTTTACTTTCCAGGGAAGCTGTGATTATATGAAGGAGCTATACATCAGATTTGAAAAGAATATTGATAAACGCTCAGGATATCACAGAACACTAGTTCATACGGAACCAGGTGTTATTACCATTAGGTTTGATGTAACTGGCGATCCTAGTTCTTACAGGTTTTCTAATTTTGAGGTACTGACTGGCCCAGACAACATCTTTCGTCGGCAATTTTTCAAAGAATACGAAAAAGCCTTAGGGGATAGACCTTTGTGGATAGTTTCTGAAGCTAGCCAGATGGAATACATGCGTAAATATGTTTACCCTGGTCCAAGATCTAGGGTTTTGAAACTCTATGAGCAATACTTTGCGGAAGACATCTCAGCGGTTCATCTATATCTACTAAAATCAATCACGGATCAAACACAGGGTCCAGGATATTTCAAGGGCGAGCATTTGCCGATGAAAGAAATAGAGATCATTAGAAATCTATTCTCCAAAATAGATCCCAATTTATCTCCTGGCTTAGATTATCGCAGAGTGAAGGCAGCGGTGGAGCAGCTTGGCCATGCTAGCCCAGCAATCAACTTTGTGGATGACACTATACTGTCCATCGATGACCAGGAAATACAGTTATCGAAACTTGTCCAAGAAAACAAGCTTACAGTCCTCGTTTTCTGGCATACAGGCTGTGGCCCTTGTAGAGCCTTTCACAAAGAAATCAATAAGCAATATCTAGAGCTGAAAGCGGTCGGAATAGGATTCATCAGCCTAAATGTGGACGATTCAAAAATACTATGGGAGAAATCCTCTGAAGAGGATGCTATTACTTGGCCAAACCTATACATTGGCTGGGCATCTGAGTTACTCACTAAATATCGCATCAATCGCTTTCCTTCTAGAAGAGTCTATGACAGAAACTTGGCGTTTGTCTCAATGGATGTTCAAACTAAGACAAACTGGTGGACTACTCTAAAGAAGAAAACAACCGACCAGTAGCAACAGAAAAAGCAGGATGGTGGAGATTGACAGGGAGTGGAGTTTTATCGATATTAGTATTTTCTAGCAGTTTTCGGTAAGCACAAATTACTAGTAATGAAATCCTCGACACTCTTCCTGTTATTTGCCTTTGCGACCCAATTGTGCATAGCACGGGAATACATATCGCTACAGGGGAAATTAATAGCAAAGGAAACCCATACGCCCATTCCTTATGCAGCGATCACCCACGACAAATACGGTACCACCTCAAAAGAAGACGGATCCTTCACCTTAAAATTGCCAAAAGAGAGTATGGGGGAATTGTACATACAAGCTATTGGATACCAGGACACTATAATTTCAGTTGATCGTTTCTCTAATGAAGAGCTACTTATTTATCTAAATACCGTTGTGTATTCCCTCCCTACGGCCTACGTCTCCAGCAAAACATCAAGAAAAGAACACATTCTTGCTGGAAAACCAGAAGTCGCGGTGGTGAAGGATAGAGAAGGGAAGGCAGTTCCAACTTTTGTTAGTACAGGGGCAGGGTTTAGTTCTGGTGTGCTGATTAACCCAAAGAAGAAACATCAGGGTGGAATCCTAAGTAAGATCAGCTTTTACGCAGTTGAAGAGGGTTTCCCACAAGCTCCTACCCTAATAAGAATACTAGTACCCCATACGAAGCTACAGAAGAATCGTATATACCCTTATAGTGAGTTTAGGGATTTACTAAAAGAACCCTTAGTTCATAAGGGAGAAGTAGGTTGGAATACAATTGATATGGAACATCTGAATCTACCAACTCCAAGCCAAAATTTTATCCTACTATTTACACCGCTGGATTATGGAGATCAATACCGTTGGATCAATAAGCGCCAGCAAAACAGCAATAGACTAGCGGAGTGTTATGGCATGGCCATAGGCACGTATCGTGACAAAAAGCTAGCCGATATCTATTTGGCACTACAGTTTTCCCAAGGGAGACTTTCCTACGCAAAGATTAGGTGGGGAACACCAGCAGTAGCAGTTCAATATGTTAAATAGCCATTTTTACCTCCAGTAGTAAATCAACAACAAGTGATCAAAACCATCATCGTCGAAGACGAAAAACACAATCAAGAACTGCTGGAGCGCTTACTCCAACAACACTTTCCAGATTTACATATCCTTCAGAAAGCAAATAACGTAGCGGAGGGCTTGAGCGCTATCAAAGACCATCAACCCGCCCTTGTCTTCCTCGACGTAGAGATGCCTGATGGAAACGCATTTGACCTATTGTCTCAAATTCAGCAAATAGATTTTGAGATCATTTTCGTTACAGCCTACGATCATTATGCGCTACAGGCTATTCGATTTTGTGCCATCGACTACCTACTGAAACCCATTAAGGTACCTGAGTTGATCGAGGCTGTCCAGAAGGTCAAAAATAATCTCTCTCTGAAATGGGAAAATCATCGCCTTAAGCAGCTCATTCAAAATCTAGATAAAAAATCTGATGATAAGCGCCTGGCCTTACCTACGGCAGATAAAACCGTATTTATCCCTATTAAAGAAATCATCCGGTGTCAAGGAGAGAATAATTACACTTCTTTTTACCTCACCTCTGGAAATCGCCTACTGGTTAGCAAAACGTTGAAAGAGTTTGAAGAGATACTACAAGACTATAACTTCGCTCGCGTCCACCAATCTCACCTTGTTAATCTCAAAATGATAGAATCCTACCACAAAACGGAAGGGGGGTACCTCATCATGCAAGATGGAAGCAGGATCAGTATTTCTCGCCACCGCAAAGACAAGGTATTGCACCTCCTCATGGAATTATAAGTAGTGTGACAATAGAGATATTCCTAATTTTTAGCACAAGAAGGGAACTTTCCACCTAACCACATCGTTTATAGGAGAGATAAACTTAAATACGATGAAACGTAAATTATCAATTCCTTTCAAAGGGGCTTTCCGCCCTCTACGCTTTATTTCTGCATGAGCTTGTCTGAGCTTCATCCTTAGGAACGTTTCTGTATTTATTCCCTTCCAAGATTTAGCTACTCATAAAGAGTCTTTGTAGACAAGCTCCAAATCAGTTTTCAGGTTCACAGTAATAAGATTGGTATTTGACAGGAGTGCTGCATGTATTCTGGTTCAACCTCCTTGCGATTGAATGGCCATAGGCCTTCAAGAATGGCATGGGCTATCCTGTATTCTTTTATTCTAAAACTATCGTAATGAAACGGAAAGCGCTTCATTTATTGCGCAATATTGGAATTGTTGCCCATATCGACGCGGGCAAAACGACCTTAACCGAAAGGATTCTCTATTTCACCGGCAAATCTCATAAGATCGGAGAAACGCATCAGGGAAATAGTCAAATGGATACCCTAAAACCCGAAATTGAAAAGGGCATTACTATTAGTGCAGCTGCCACCCACACGGAATGGCAAGTCAATGGACAAACCCATAGAATCAATATCATCGATACCCCAGGACACGTAGACTTCACTATTGAAGTAGAGCGGTCACTTCGGGTACTAGACGGAATGGTGATGTTATTTGATGCTGTGGCCGGTGTTGAGCCTCAATCCGAAACAGTTTGGCGACAAAGTCAAAGGTATAGTGTGCCAGCGATAGCCTATGTCAATAAAATGGACCGTCCTGGGTCTGATTTTTTTAATGTGGTACAGCAAATTAGAGATCAGCTGGATGCGAATGCCTGGGCTATTCAATTACCAATTATCGAAGACAATGTCTTTATTGGAGTAGTTGACCTTTTGAGCAAAGGCGCATGGGTCTGGTCCAAGGAAGATGGCCAGGCTCAGTCGATAAGTATTCCAACCGAATTAACAGAAGCTGTGGAGTTCCACAGAAATGCCTTATTGGAAGAGTTGGCTAGTTTGGATGAAACATTATTGGATCGCTTTTTAGATCAGCCAAATTCGATCAGTGTAGAAGAATGGCAAACTACCCTACGATCCGCAGTAGTTCAACAATCCATAGTTGCTGTTTTGGCCGGAGCAGCCTATAAGAACATTGCAGTACAACCCTTATTGGATGCTATTGGTTTGTATTTGCCATCTCCCTTGGATACGCCTAGTACTGAAGGGCTTAATCCTAGCAATCAGCAAACGATTGAACGGGCGGTAGATCCCGATGCGCCTTTTGCAGGGCTTGTTTTCAAGGTGATCCTGGATGAACAAAATCGGCGATTGAGCTTCTTTAGAATCTACAGTGGCCGGCTAGCAGCAGGGGATACCATTTTGAATGTTCGAACGGGCAAAAAAGAGCGGATCAGTCAGCTTTACCAGATGCACGCCAATAAACGAACCGAATTGAAGGAAGCCTTGGCTGGTGATATTGTGGCTTCTCTGTCCTTGAAGCAAACTAGGACGGGTGATACCATTGCGGATATCAAAGCTCCTATCCTTCTGGAAAGCCTATATGTACCTAAACCCGTAATGGGTGTAGCCATTGAAGTCGTCAAAACCGCACAACTTGACAAACTTGGGCTTGCCTTAGCAAAATTAGCGGAGGAGGATCCTACTTTCAAGGTAGTTCATAACCAGGAGACAAGCCAGACGATCATCCAAGGTATGGGCGAATTGCATTTAGAGATCATAATAGACAAGCTCCAGCATGACTTTGGTGTAGCGGTAAATACTGGTCAGCCCCAGGTGAGCTATTTGGAACGTTTGCAGGAACATGGTCGACAATGGGGAAGATTGAAGAAGCAGAGCGGAGGGCCTGGGCTATTCGCAGAAATAGACGTAGAACTAGGTCCTGCTGACCCTGAATTCTTGGCGGATCCCTCCAACGGCAGATTGCAGTTCATAGACAAAGTAGTAGGAGGTACTATTCCAAAAACATTGATTCCTTTTGTAGAAAAAGGATTTAGAACGGCAATGGAATCAGGACCATTAGGGGGACATCCTCTAGAAAGTCTAAAGGTGATTTTATGGGATGGGAAAACTCACCCTAAAGACTCTAAGCCCTTGGCTTTCGAACTTTGTGCTCAAAATACGTATCGGGAAATGGCTATGAGTCTGGCTCCTCAATTGTTGGAACCTTTGATGCAAGTAGAGGTGCAAACACCTGAGCCCTACCTAGGGGCCGTGATTGGCGACCTAAATCGTCGTCGAGGCTTGATCAAAGGGCAAAAGTTGGAACATGGAAGAATGGTGGTACAAGCGGAAGTGCCACTAATAGAAATGTTCGGTTACGTAGGTCATCTACGGTCTAGCACTGCTGGCAGGGGAACCTTCAATATGCAACTGGCCGGATACGCAGCGCTTAAGGACTTGGCTTTGCAAAATGCCTAGCTAAACCACCTTTGGAAGCTGTATAAAATGACATTGGCTCCTTGAATAATCAAGAGAGCCAATGTTTCTTTTCAGGATAAAGCAGGGTTTCCTGGCTATACCCATTATATTTTTAAAGCTAAAGTAGTATCGGCAGCAATTAGATACTTACAATCTTAGCACTAAGGTTATAGCGATTCACTAGATCTTCCGTGAAAGCCTTGTGCCCTCTAGGAGCTAGCAAGTAAAGCTTTCCTCCTTTCATGGCTGCCATGGTTCCTAAGAGCTTCCAACGAGAAACGATTCGCTGTACCTCATCGGTTTTTTCTGCGATTTCAATGTAATTCTTGTTTCCTGTTCTGAAACCGGTAATATCTGGAATAACAGGCATATCTTCACCTGGGCGATTAAACTGGGAAGGCATTTCAAAGTCTCCATGATTTGCCTTAATGTTCGTTAAGCCTTGACGTTGGGCCCAAGTAATTGCCTTGTCAAAAATTTCACTGTCGTGCATATCCTAATGTTTTTTTAACCTTGACTAGAAAATCTGCCACAATCTGAGTAGTACTAGTGGCTGCAATGGAAGTTGCCTTTAGCGTGCTATCATGCCGAATGTGGCGAGGTGGGCAAAAAGACAAAATGCTGATATTATTGAGATTTGAGTGCCAACCTATTAGATTTAGGCTCTGGTTTTCAAGCCTGTTCACGTAGGTGAAACGCAGCAAAAACTGGACATAAAAACAAATATTAGCATACTTCACCATACTTATAAACGTCTTTTGGCGACAATTGGTTCAATATCATTGACATCTTCCCAAGAATTGCCAGACGAACTTGGACTCACCTTCTCCAAGTCTAAGTAAGCACAATATAGCAAGCATTACTTAATTTTTCACCCAAGTCGTCCCCTCTTTTCCATCCTTAAGCTGAACCTCCAAATCTCCAAGCATATCTCTAATCTTGTCCGATGTAGCCCAGTCTTTGCTGGAACGAGCATCTTTTCTAAGATCAATGATTATATCCATCAAACCGTCTACTAGGTTGGTACCATTATCTCCTGCAGCCATTTCATCCTTCAAGCCTAATACCTGGAAGATCAAACCTTCAAATGTAGATTTCAAACGAGCCAATGTTTCGTCCGATACCTCATTCTTCGGCAAATGCCCATCCTTCATTCCATTAACTCGAGTGACCAATTCAAACAAACGAGCCATGGCCTTGGGCGTATTGAAATCATCACTCATCTCTTCAAAAGCCTGATCTATCAATTGATTGATCTCTGCATCTAGGGGTCCTGCTTTAGCGCCAGCAGCAGGCTCCATTGCTTGCACCGTACGGGAGGCTTCCATTAGTCGACGGTACCCTTTCTCCGCAGCCTGTAGGGCATCATCTGTTAGATCTAGCGTACTTCTGTAGTGAGATTGTAACATAAAGAAACGAATCACCATTGGTGAGTAGCCTTTACTTACGTGTGGACTGTCTCCAGAAAATAACTGAGGTGGTGAAATCGTATTACCGTCACTTTTGGACATTTTGCGGCCATTCATCAATAGCATATTAGTATGCAACCAATATCGTGCGGGTTGGCAATTACATGCGCCTACACTTTGAGCCACTTCATTTTCGTGATGTGGGAACTTCAAGTCATTTCCTCCACCATGGATATCAAAAGTTTTACCTAAATACTTAGTACTCATGGCAGAGCATTCCAAGTGCCATCCTGGAAAACCCACGGACCAGGGTGAATTCCAACGCATAATGTGTTCTGGTGAGGCTTTCATCCATAACGCAAAATCCGAAGGGTGCTTTTTCTCTCCTTGGTTCTTCAAGTCAGATCGAGATTCTGCCATTAGGTCTTCAATTACTCGACCTGAGAGTTTTCCGTAAACTTTCTTCTCTTCCGCAAATTTTAGGGTATCAAAATATACAGATCCATTCTTTTCGTATCCATATCCATTATCTATGATGGACTGAATCATTTCGATCTGTTCTATGATATGTCCCGTCGCTCTAGGTTCGATGCTGGGAGGCAATGAATTAAAAGTGCGCATCATATCATGGAACCCATTGGTGTACTTTTGAGCCACTTCCATCGGACTCAACTTTTCCCGCTTCGTCCCCTTTAACATTCGGTCCTCACCATCATCTAAAAGGTGTCCAACATCTGTGATATTTCGGACGTAGCGTACTTTATAACCCAAATATGTCAAGTAACGATAGATCACGTCAAAGCTCACGAAAGTGCGACAATTGCCTAAGTGCACATCAGAGTAAACGGTTGGCCCGCATACATACATTCCCACATGACCCTCATTAATGGGTTCAAAAACTTCTTTGTCTCTACTAAGGCTATTATAAACCTTCAAGGCTTGTGTCATGATATGTTATGTTTAATGTTTTTTGCCCTTCCCGCTTTTGATTTTTTTGGCTATTTGATCAGGAATGGGCAAAAAATGAGCCGCAAAAATAAGAAGGTATTATAGGGGAAGCAAATTTAGACTTCAGGAAATATATGTATTCCTACTGATGTATCAGCAGGAATGCGCTTCTACCTATCTTTTAGCAGGAACTTACACCTAAGTGAGATTAAATGCTTAGCGCCAAACTGTACGGTTACTTGGTTTGAATTATCAACCGGTAAGATTTCGCCTAAGTTCCTTCTGCGAGCATCAAAATAAAAACGTGCAAAGCCAAGAGAATTGACTTTGCACGTCTGGAGCATTTGTCCCTGGTAGGAGGGCGAATACTTACTTGGTATTTGCTAAAAGCTTATTGTATTTGTCCAAGTCACCAAATAGGGATACAGCTTCTTTGATCTCTTTGTCGTTGCGTAGCCCCATCTTAATTTTACCAATCTGGTAATAGTAGCGGCTGGCAATTTCTTTTTCGATCAAGTCGATAATATCATCTTTATATTTTTTAAGCTCTCCTTCTTTGGCTGTTTGTACTTTCTTTTCCAACATCTCAATCTCACTTGTTAAGGAAAAGCCTTCTTTGCTGCTTTCCTTTTTCAGTTTCTTCAACAATTTCTCACTCTCTGAATCATAAGCGAAGCTTCGGTCATTCAGGAAGGTCAGAAAATCATCATAATCCTCAAAGTGATAATCATTAATTGCTGCGATAGAATCATTCTTTAAGCAGTAATCTGTGACGTAGTCAAAAAGGATATTTTGCCGCATCAGGCTCTTGATAATTGCTGACTCTCCATGTGGATCTACCTCCATGTCTGGCGCAATTCCACCGCCGTCTAATACCGTGCGTCCATTCCTAGTGGTAAACTTGGCTCGTTTGGCATCTGGAATATCAACCGGCTCTCCTTCTTCGTATTCAACACTTTGTATACAGCGTTGACTAGGAATGTAATATTTAGCCGTAGTCATTTTGACTTTGGAGTTGTAGCCAATATCTCTTGTGTTCTGTACCAACCCTTTTCCATAGGAACGCTGGCCCAGCAACACCGCTCTGTCATAATCCTGCAGCACTCCACTTACAATTTCTGATGCAGAGGCAGAGTTTTTATCGATCAAGATGACCACTGGGATTTTCTCATCCATGGATGGATTAAGGGTTTTAAAACTACGATCCCAGTCTTTCACTTTACCTTTTGTCGTTACGACGATCTGACCTTTTGGAATGAAAATATTACAGATGTTCACTGCCTCATTCAACAAACCACCACCGTTTCCGCGTAGGTCAAAAATTAAGCCATTCATATCCGGGGTAGCTTCTTTCAACTTCTTGAAAGCGTTAGCTACATTTCGTCCAGCATCTCTAGTAAAAGTAGATAAAGCTACATATCCTACTTTATCGCTAACCATACCACTGTAGGGAACATTAGGCACATTTACTTCCTCTCGTACCAACTTCACTTTTCGCTCACTCTTTTCGCCTGGCCGTCGTATCGTTAGCTCTACTTCCGTACCAGGGAATCCACGCATAATGTTATTGACATCTTCTGGCTTTTTCCCTTTTGCACTTTGCCCATCTACAGCAATGATTTGATCCCCGGGTCGCAATCCCGCCTTATCCGCGGAATTATCTTTGTAGAGTTCAGTAATGGTGACATAATCTCCCATTTTCTTACTCATTGCGCCAATCCCACTGTACTTGCCCTCCGTCATGAAGCGGTAGCCTTCAATATCTGACTCAGAGATGTAGTTGGTGTAAGGGTCTAACGATTCCATCATAGCGTCAATCCCTGTACGCATCAACTTCCCAGGATCTAAATCATCTACGTAATAAGTATTTACCTCTCGATAAAGGTTAGTGAAAATCTCAATGTTCTTGAGGATTTCGAAATACTTATCTGTGCTTGGAGATTGAGTAGCTGCTATTCCGAAAACAAAAATGGCCAGGATGGCCGAGAATTTAAGTATACGCTTCATATTGCCGGGGTATTTATCGATCCGGGTTTATTAGAGATAATATAGAATATAGTCTGTAAAGGTTGATATCAACTGATGTGACAAGAACACCTTACCTCATTAGATAACTATCAAATATAAAAAAAGGGTCTGTTTTCGATAAAAACAACCTTTTTTTAACAAGAGCATAACATTTATTTACTAAGTGCCGACCTTTCTTAGAGAAAATGATAAAAAGAGGGGTAATTATTGCTTTTCTCTTAGACTGTTAGATGCAAAAACTCTGCCAAAGGATAACCGCTCTTATAACGGCAAAATACTTCACGATATTACCAACTAATTACTTAAAAAAGTCCGGACAGATTCTAGTAAAGCTTTCGGTCGTTCGGCATGCACCCAATGTCCTGCTCCATCAATGGTTTGTACCTCAGAAGAAGGAAATATTTGCTGGATTTCTTCTTCGTCTATTGGGCTGATATAATCTGACTTCCCTCCTCTAATAAAAAGCGTATCTCCTTCAAACTGGCCGTCCGTATCCAAACCTGCGATTATTTTCGGATAGTCTCTTGCAATCACGGGCAAATTCATCTTCCAACGAAACCCGCCGCTATCTTTATCTCGACTAAGGTTTTTGAGCAAGAATTGTCTGATACCAAGATCTGTCACCAATTGTCCTAGTTTTTGATCTGCCTCGGTTCGACTCTGAACCTTATCTAGTTCCAAGGACTGCAAAGCTTCAAAGATCAATTGGTGCCCTCCAGCATAGGCCTTCGGAGCAATATCTACAACTATTAATTTGTCTGCCATCTCCGGATATTCCAACGCAAATTGCATGACCGTTTTCCCCCCCATGGAATGCCCCAGCAAATGGGCTTCATGAATCCAATTCTCCTCCATGAATTCCCGTAAATCATTGGCCATACTGGGATAGTCGATTCCATCCACGTGAGGTGACCTCCCATGGTTACGTTGATCTAAAATGAAAACCATGTAGGTATCGCTCAGTTGCTTGGCAGCCGTCTGCCAATTGTCCAGCATCCCAAAAAGACCATGTAAAATAATGAGAGGAGGGCCTTGTCCGAAAGTTTTAAAGTTCAATTTCATGCCCAATGATAAGAGATAATCGTGATCGGGACAAACTTCACTCGAAGCCTTGTTATCCCTTTACTATTTCCAAATACACTCACTGAAGACCGCATTAGGAGTTAACTTTTGCTTCTTGAGAAATTAATTCTGCTAACCAGATGATTTTTGCGGCTAGTGGTAATTGCTCCTTAATCAATTCGCGTTGAGCATATTCATGCAAAGTATTGATAACCTCTGGTTTTCTAAGTAGCGTTTGAATGTAGGGATCGGCTCTTAATTCATCAATTTCTGCTTCCGAAGGTGGGGCCGTCAAGCTTGCCAACTGTCCCAAATTGTTCCCAGTTAAAATGCTACTCTCCTTGGCACTTGGCGGCAATTGATCATATCCTATCCCTAATTCATTGACGGGTTGATAGACGGTATGAATAGCCTCTCCACTCGCACGAACATAATAAGCTCGTCCCATCCTGCCCACGAGATCGATCTTGTGAGGATTAATTCTACCATTATCGTCTAATATAGTTTCGTCTAAATGAATATGCAAAACCTCACAGATAATCAAATGGCCGGCTCCTCCTTCTTCTCCCAAGGTGATTATCTCTTTCAACCTACACTCCAACTGTACAGGTGATTCTTTAACTCGGCACGGGCCTACGTGTAAGCTATCTACCGGTGTTAATCCAGACTTTTGGAACTCGTCCACTGAGCTAGGGTACTGAATGCTAGCAATGGCCATTTGTCGCACGATAGGGTAACTAACAACATTTATCACTAGCTCTCCTGTATCTTTGATATTTTGCAATGTATCTTTGGTCGTGTTATCACTCACTCTCCGATTGGAGGAGAAGACCAAAGTTGGTGGGTTTGAACTGAAGACATTGAAGAAGCTATAAGGGGCTAGGTTTCGTTCTCCTTTATCACTTAGGGTACTGACAAAGGCGATTGGACGAGGGGCTATGGCTCCAACTAAATACTGATGCAGGTCCCGCACCGCCGTAGTTTTCGGATCAATACTAATCATTGCACATCATTTGTCGTAAAGATAATAGATAGCTGGTTTATGTCCGGCATGAAGCAACTTTAGTTACCACCTGCATTGTTGGGTTAGTTAAAAACAAACATTCACATGAAAAAAGTATTCAACATTATTATAAATGTCCTACTAGTGGGGGTAGTTGCATTTTGGGTCGGTAAATATTTTTACATGATGCCAAAACACAGTAGCGGCGAAGAGATTCCGAACTTCAGTGCAGTTACTTTTGAAGGCAAAGATTTTCAACTCAGCGATCTGCGCGGTCAGATGGTACTACTCGATTTTTGGGGGAGTTGGTGTGGCCCATGCCTGAAGGAAAACCCCGATTTACTCCAACTTTATAGCAACTATAGAGGTAGAAATTACATCGGCCTCAAGGGTTTTGAAATTGTAAGCGTTGGTATTGAACAAGACCCAGAAAGGTGGGAAAACGTAATCAATCGTCAAGCCATCAATTGGCCATATCATATCCTGGATCAAGCGACAAACCTAAGGTTTTTTGACAGTCCGATCGCCAAACAGTTCGCCGTGAAGGAGGTTCCTACCAAGTATTTAATCAATGAGCATGGTAAAATCCTCAAAGTAAATCCGAGTATAGCGGAGGTAGAGGAAACACTAAAAGGACGTCTTCGTAACTAGGAATAGGCCTGCCAATCCTTACTTTATAAATTCATTTTGCTACTGCCATAATGGCCGAAAACAGCTGTGGCAAAAAAATTGATATACGATTGTCGTGAAAAAACGTTTTTGGCACATGAAGAAGAAAAATCAAAAAAAATCACCAAAAGATAATACAGTGGAAGAAGCCAAGGATCAAACGGCTGAGACCAAAGCTGCCCCAAATGCTGAAGAGTCTATCAATGGCCAAACAAGCGAGGAAACTACTGAAAAGGCTGGTGGTGTAGAGGATGAAGTCATAAAGCTAGAAAAGCAAAATGCTGAATTGAAAGATAAATACCTCCGCCTTTACGCAGAATTCGACAACTTCAAACGACGAACTGTCAAGGAGAAATTGGAGTTGATGCGTACAGCTGCACAAGACACAATGACAGCCCTTCTGCCAGTTTTGGACGATTTTGACAGGGCGAAGAAAAATGCTGAAGATGATAGCACTACGGAAGTATTCACAGAAGGCATACAGCTCGTTTACCAAAAACTATACAGTATACTTACCCAAAAAGGCTTAGAGCCGATGGAGAGTACAGGAGAAGTTTTTGATCCAGAATTACACGAAGCACTTACTGAAATCCCTGCTCCTTCGGAAGACATGAAGGGAAAAATTATTGATACCATAGAAAAGGGCTACAAGCTCGGTGACAAGATTATCCGCCATGCTAAGGTGGTGACCGGAAAATAACATTAACCAAAAAAGATGGCAAAGAGAGATTATTACGAGGTACTGGGGGTTTCGAAAGGTGCGGATCAATCAGAGATAAAAAAAGCTTATCGCAAATTAGCGATTAAATTTCACCCTGATAAAAATCCGGATAATAAAGAGGCAGAAGAGAAATTCAAGGAAGCAGCGGAAGCATATGAGATCTTGAGCGATGCAGATAAGAAGGCAAGATATGATCGATATGGTCATGCCGGAGTAGATCCCAATGCCGGTGGTTTTGGCGGCGGAGGAATGACTATGGACGATATCTTCCAACAGTTTGGGGATATCTTCGGTGATATGGGTGGTTTCTTTGGTGGAGGTGCAGGTGGAAGAACAAGAACTTCTCGCCCCAGAGGAGAGAAAGGATCCAACCTAAGGGTCAAGATTGGCCTGACCATGGAGGAAATTGCCAAAGGGGTAACCAAGAAAATTAAGGTTAAGAAGCAAATTGTCTGTGATACTTGTAATGGATCAGGGGCAAAGGATAGTAGTGCCGTCCAGACCTGCCAGACTTGTAGAGGGGCAGGATATGTCCGGCAAGTCAAGAGTACGTTCTTGGGGCAAATGCAGACCACCGTGGTATGCCCAACCTGTCAGGGTACTGGTCAAATGATCAAAGAGAACTGTGTGAAATGTAAAGGGGAAGGACGAGTCTATTCTGAAGAAACCATTGAGATCGAAATACCTGCTGGCGTAGAAGAAGGTATGCAACTTTCTCTCCGAGGAAGTGGCAACGCAGGAAGAAGAGGTGGTCCCTCAGGTGATTTGTTGATCAATATTGAAGAAAAGCCTCACGATAAACTGCAGCGGGATGGGATGAACTTGATTCATGAATTGTACCTCAACTTTGCAGATGCTGCTTTAGGTACTTCTGTAGAGGTGCCAACAATTGATGGTCGAGTAAAGATCAAGATTCCCGCTGGCACACAGCCTGGAAAAATATTCCGCTTGAAAGGCAAAGGTCTTCCTTCGGTACAAAGCTATGGCAAAGGGGATCAATTGATCCATGTGAATGTTTGGACTCCCAAGAAGCTTTCCGATTCGGACCGCGCTTTATTGGAAAAGATGCGCGATCTTCCCAACTTCAAACCACAGCCCGGAAAATCCGAAAAAGGCTTTTTCGAAAAGATGAAAGACTACTTTAAATAGGGTTTTCGCTATTTGCTAAGCCCAAAACCATTAGCCGCCGCAGAAAAGCTCTACGGCGGCTAATTTTTTGTCCATATCTTCGTTAGTTAGTAAATATGAGCCTCATGCTAACATCCAATAGAATTTTATCTGCTTGCTATTCTTTCGGACTACTCCTTTTACTGTCTTCTTGTGGTCCGAATTATCAATTTTCCGAATCAATCGATATTCCTGAAGAGAGTTGGAGATATGATAATGTGATTGATTTTGACTTTGCCATTGAAGATACGCTGCAGATATACAATCTAATTCTGGACGTAACGCATCATCAGGATTTTGCCTATCAAAACTTATATACGAGAATTGGGACTTACTTTCCTTCGGGTCAGGATTTGACAAAAGTGCTTTCCTTGGAATTAGCCAATAAAGCGGGAAGCTGGCAAGGTAAGTGCAGTGGAAAATATTGTACGGTGCAGATTCCGATTCAGGAAGGGGCCTATTTCAATGCGGCGGGAGAGTATAAAATCCGCCTAGAGCAGTTCATGCGCAAAGATCCTATTCCAGGCATCAAGAACATCAGTTTTCATATAGAAAAAACAGAAAATAAAAGAGAAAATTGATCAGCTATTGCAGCCACAAAATGTAGCTGCAACAGCCAATCTAACAGTCAGGTAGGATTTCTAGTTTTCTTCGGTACGGATAATCATGCGTACACCTCCTCCTCCTTGAGCATTCATCTCACGCATTCTTTCTTCCTGTAGTTTCTGATATTTCTTTCTGGTAATCTTTTTTCCTTTAGTAGGAGCTACTAACAATGCCGCATCAATTTCCTGTATTTCCACCGTTTCTGCCGACATGATCATCCGACCTTCATCCATTACAACTTCTAGAATAAGGCCAGGTAATTGGCCAAAGGTAGATGGCCCTGAAGGGATAGGTAGGGTGGAAGTAAACCAAGCCTCTATCGTATTGTCTTTACCTTCTAAAACCGCCTTCATGCATTGGTGTCCGGCAATTTCCTTACTCTCTCCTGTCATTTTCCATTTGAATTCAGAAGCACCAGAAATCAAATATTGCTTACCCATCATATCCCGTTCTTCAATTTGATTCCCCGTGGCTAGATCCGTAAAGATTGTACTTTTCGGATGCTCCATACGAATCACCATTTGTCCACCGTCTTCAGTGGTCTCATTAACTTCAGTGACCTCCTTCTTTACAGAACGATAGAGAGTAGCCTTATCATTGAAAAACAGTTCAAATTTTGATTCCTGAAATTCAGGAAGCATGGCTTTCATCTCTTCATTCCCTTCTCCCAAGCCCATATGCAGGTTTACTTTTTGTGTATAAGACACCTTACCCGTTTGTTGTTGTGCCAACAAGAACATGGGTGTTAATAGAAGTACTATAATGGAAACTCTTCTCATGATGTGAATTTTTTATTTGCAAATCTAGCCTTCCGAATACGGTAGTAGGGTTAATCATCCTTGAATTAAGGTTAATTAAAGTTAATAGAGGTGCAAATATCCTTCTCATAGGCCTATTTTTGTATCTAATGACAATTCGCAATAGAAATAGAGGGCTACTTTTACTGATGGTGTCCAGCATTTTACTGCTGCTGTCCCTACAGTTCATGTGGCTAAAGGATGCTTATGAGAAGCAGGAAGAACTGCTTACGGAGCAAGCTGACCTCCTTTTCATAAAGACCGTCCGAAATCAGCAGGATAGCTTAGCTAACAAGATCTTCATGGCTTCCATAGAAGCGCTGGATACTGCAAAACAGATCTCTAGCTATACGGTAGAAAAGAGATTCAGTACGGAGCCCACAGGCTTCATCGGGTCTCCTAGGAGTATGTTCCAAATTGACACCACTAGTGTTTCTACCTTAATTATCCGTACTGATGATAGCCTAAAGATCGATTGGGAAGGAATACCTGAACGTAAACATCAGCAGTCTATTGTGAGGGTGAAAACTCCGACAATTCGCCCTGAAGGGGTTCCTGATTTTTTCAAGAACGTACTCCTATCCTTCACTTTGCAGGATACGGTTAGTCGTGATTTGCTTCGCATTGGAAAGGATTCGCTTTCCATGGATGTGCTTTCAGTACAGTACAAGGATGAATTATTGGCCTCCGAAATCGATGTTAATTTCACCATTAAACGGATAAAACCGGAAGAAGAACAAGAGTTTATTTCTTCGGTACTTGCTACTTCAAAGATCGTGGCAGATTATCCAAAAGAGCGTTTGTACTTTGCTGAATTTGCAGACCCTCGTTGGTTTCTCCTTCAGAAAATCACGCCAGACATTCTGTTGTCTCTACTACTAACTTTCCTGACTACCCTTTCCTTCGTTCTGGTGTTCCAAAACATGAAGAAACAGCAACGCTTAACTATACTTAAAAATGACCTCATCAGCAATATTACACATGAGCTGAAAACGCCCATTACTACAGTTGGTGTGGCCATAGAAGCCTTAAGTAACTTCAATGCACTGCAAGACCCGGAACGTACCAAAGAGTACTTGGAGATATCTGGAAATGAGCTGAAGAGACTTTCGATCCTGGTTGACAAGGTTCTCAAAACGGCTCTCTTTGGTGAAGAGGAAATGAAGCTCAAACTCGAGAGACTTGACCTCCAGCAATTGATAGGGGATATTCTTTCCTCCATGAAACTCCAGTTTGAGAAGTTTGCTGCCCAGATCAACTTCAACGTAAAGGGACATTCTTTCATCGTTAATGGCGATCGAATACACCTCACCAGCGTCATTTACAACCTCCTTGACAATGCCCTGAAGTACAGCACTCCCACGCCCAACCCGTCTATTGCAGTGAACCTTGAGCTGCAAAGCGATCAACTTCGTTTACAAGTTATCGACAATGGAATGGGCATTCCTACCGAATTCAAAGACAAAATTTTCGAAAAATTCTTCCGTGTTCCTACCGGAGACCAACATGATATTAAAGGTCACGGCCTAGGACTCAACTATGTAGCCAATGTAATTCGAAAACATGAGGGGAACATTGCCGTAGAAAGCGAAGTAGGAAAGGGCAGTACTTTTACGATTAAACTACCAGCTGATCATGGAACAAGTTAAAGTGCTATACGTCGAAGATGAACCTTTCTTAGGCAAGATTGTCAAGGAAAGCCTCGAAAGTCGAAATTTCCTGGTTCAGATGGAAGAAAACGGAGGCACTGCCTTCCGAGCATTTCAGCAATTCCAACCCGATATCTGTGTATTGGATGTTATGCTACCCGGTAAAGATGGATTCACTATTGGCCAAGAGATCAGGGCTGTAGACGCTGCTACTCCCATTATTTTTCTCACCGCCAGGAATCAAACCGAAGACGTACTAAAAGGCTTTAAAAGTGGAGGAAATGACTACTTAAAAAAGCCCTTCAGTATGGAGGAATTGATCGTTCGTATCCACAATTTATTACAGCTTTCTCAGGGACGTACCCCTCAAAGTCCGAATGAAGAAGGCATTCCTCTAGGACTGTATACCTTCTTTCCCAATAAATACGAACTGCATCAGCAAAGTCAAATCCGACAGCTTTCGCACCGAGAAACAGAATTGCTCAAGATATTCTGTAGCCATCAAAATATTCCCGTACAACGTAAAGACATTCTTAATCAGGTTTGGGGAGATGATTCCTTCTTTAACTCTCGTAACCTCGATGTGTATATCAAGAAACTCCGTGATTACTTAAGCGCAGACAATAGCGTGCGAATTGTTACGTTAAAAGGTGTTGGATATCACTTCGTTGTGGAATAAACATGTTAATTTAATAAAACATGTAGATAACTGAATGCCAAATAAATAAGGTTTTCACTATCTTCACACCGTGGTATCTCATTTAAAGCCATTTCTAGTTAAATCCCGGAAGCAATGAAATTTGTACGACTAAAGCTTTTGTTTTTTTTAGCATTTATTATCTGTAATAGTGCGTTGGCGCAAGAACCGGTTTATAGTCTTGTGGAAGAAGCGCCTAGATTCTTCAGTAAGAGTTGTGAGACTAAAGGGAGCCCTTTGGACAAGCAACATTGCAGTAAATTTGCCTTCAAAGATTATATAAAGGCTAATCTTAAATACCCGAAAGAAGCCCAAACCAAAGGGATCAAAGGTATTGTTCTACTTGAGGTTGTTGTAGAGAAGGACGGAACCGTAGTTTTATCTCGCGTGCTACGAGATATAGGCGGGGGATGTGCTGACGAAGCAGCAAGACTAGTGAAAGCTATGCCTAAATGGATTCCTGGTAAAAAGGGTGGAAAGATAGTCCGGGTTAAGACCCCACTCACTGTAAAATTTGATAGCTAAACACAAGGTAAAACCTTAGTGGGGTAGCCAAGATTGAACTACCTTAATGACTCCCGAAGGCTGTCTTGCCCAATTGAAGTGATTCAGCTTAGGAATACCAGCTTCTTGTGAGCTGAGATGGTGGTGGTGTATGGGAGCAGAAGCATGATACTTTTGATAAAGATTCATTATAGCTGTCTTCGGGGCAAGCCTATCTCCCTGAATGGAGATGGCTAAAACGGGAGTCTTGAGCTCAGCTAGTGCTCCTTCATAGTCGAAATCAGAACCTCCTAGCAGATATTTTCCAGTCCTTGCTTGCCGACTCCAATCTCGCATCACCGTCGTGGCCTCCGTTCCCCCAAAACCTAATTTCTTTCCAGGAAAATATCCTAAGCCCCTACTGATTAAAGCAAATAACTGGGTCCCGAATAAAGTGGCATAAGCCATTAAACCTGGCCATCCTCGATAGTAAACGGAGCAAGAAGCGATAAGAATTATTCCTTTAACTTGTTTTGGTAAATATCTACCCAAATATAGCCCTCCTAGCTGCCCACCTAAGCTATGCCCAAAAAGATAGATGGGATGCTCAGGGAA
Source organism: Saprospiraceae bacterium (assembly GCA_013214355.1). Lineage (GTDB taxonomy): Bacteria > Bacteroidota > Bacteroidia > Chitinophagales > Saprospiraceae > DT-111. Next base: position 25,650 of record JABSSL010000081.1, read on the forward strand.
TGCGCTAATAACCGTTTCTATAATCCCCTTGTAATCATATTCAATGATTTCTTTGTACCCGAAATCAGCTTTAGGTGGGCGTACGGAAGAGTGGCCAATTCCTCTATAATCAGTTGTGAAGGCTACGTGTCCCTTGGCAGCTAGGTGTTCTGCTAATTTTTTATAGTAAGAACCCGCAACTCCCATTGCTGACAGGCAGATAAAAACAGATCCTTGCTTATCAGGAGTCTCTCCAAATTGAGTAATCTTTGTACTTGCTCCATCTGGAAGCTCAATGGATAATAGCTTACTGTACATGCTTTACACTAAGTCATCCTCATTCCAGTTATCTCGTTTCACTTTACGCACTTCCTTCAAATCTAGTTTTTCCTCCGGCGGATTCCCTTCCTGTTTGCGCAAACGATGAAGCTCTTTTTCCATTTCTTGCTCTTCCCATTTTTGAGTGAGAATATCCGTTCCCGGTAATCCAAAAACTGAAAAATAATGAATCAGTAGGCCCACGCCCCAAGGTAGGAGCGGAAAGAAGAACCACCATTCGTTGGGTTCCCACGGATCGCGCGTAAGTACATTCATAGCAAAGAAGAAAATACCTACAGAAATGAATACAGTCAGGTGTGTATAAAAACCTTTTTTTTCTTGAACCCTTTTCCGGGCCTGCTCATAAATGGGATCTTTCATGAGAGCAAAATTTAGGGGTTATCGTAATCGAAACCAATTTTTCAAATTTAGGTCTTTTTAAGAGTAAAACGATAGCTTCCTCCAAAAATTTGACACCCGCCCAACTTTACTCCATGTACAATAAAAAACAGGGCATCAGAGATTTGGTTGTTGATTGTTCCATGAACTTTTTTGGATTTCTATACAATTGCGCGGAGTTCCTTAACTTATGCCATAAATCAGGATTAACATCTTATGCTAGAAGCTTTTTTTGATCCAAAAAAAATCGAAGCAGGTTGTGATGAAGCCGGGAGAGGCTGTCTGGCCGGACCTGTATTTGCCGCCGCCGTAATTCTTCCAAAAGATTTTGAGCATCCGCTACTGAATGATTCCAAACAACTCTCAGAGCGGCAACGGTATGAGGCGAGACAGATAGTAGAAGACCATGCAACAGCTTGGGCTGTAGCTCAGGTGGATCCCCTGGAAATTGACAAAATCAATATTCTCAATGCCTCCTTTCTAGCCATGCACCGGGCCATTGAGCAACTATCCATACGCCCCGAACTACTTCTGATAGATGGCAATCGGTTTAAACCCTACCAAGAAATTCCGTTTGAATGCATCATTAAGGGAGATGGAAAATATAGATCCATAGCGGCCGCCTCCATTCTAGCTAAAACCTATCGTGATGACTACATGATCAAAATTGCGGAGGAATTCCCAATGTACGATTGGCCGAAAAATAAGGGATACCCCACTAAGCATCATCGAGCCGCTATACAAGAGCATGGCCCTTGCTTACATCATCGTCAGTCCTTCCGACTTCTTCCAGAAGCGATCCAAGGTAAACTTTTCTGAAGGCTAAGATCTGTAAAAAAAGGGAGGCCTGGGTCGGGAGCTGTGGGTGATATAGACCAGCTCCCTGGTGGGATAGATTGCGTCTCTAACAGTTTTTGTGGTCCCGTCTGGCTGCCCGACGGGACCACAAAAATTGTCGGAGAACGGAGAAAAACTATTGTTTCTGGATCAGTTGAGCACCTAAGGTTTGACGACTGTCGTCTACTAAACGAAGCAGATATGTCCCTTTAGGTAAATGCTGAATATCCAACCACTCTCCACTGTCTAATTGAGTCTGATGGACATTCTGTCCTGTCATGGAAAAGACCTGTACTTGCTGTAAGCCCGGAGCACTAGCAATTCGAATACGACCTTCTGTTGGATTAGGAAAAACATCAACTTTCACCCCTTCAACTTCCTGTGTGCTATTGGGTGAAGCGTTAAAATAATACGTTCCTTTTACAGAAATGCTGTCGTCGTTCTTATCAGTTACGGTTACTTCAACAATGGCCATTCCTTCGTTATTCTCTGGATAGATATAGACATTCATCGTGTTTTCCTCTCCTGCTGCCAGGTTAAATTCGGCCGTCTCAGTAGTCGTCAAATAACAAGTATTTTTGTCACATACCGCCGTTGTCCAACTTTCAGATAGCGTAATAATATTACGCGTCCAAACCAGGTCCTTGGGAACATCGAAGCCGTTTTTGATCGTTCCTGAAGCAATCACCTCACTCTTGGTGATATCAACATTTTCGATAATCGCTGGATTTGGAGTAATGGTTAGTTGAGCCAGGAGAGTGTAAGGCAATACCAATAGGGATGCAATAGCAAATAGTAGATTTTTTTTCATAGTCCTATCAACTTAATTTTTTTCAGAAGTTGTTCAAAGAAATAATTTTTGAGGAAAGAAGCTGTCGTATAATAAGCAATTTAGCTACAAATGTAGTTGATTTACAGCTTTCATACTTTAATACTTATTTAATACTAGATTCACCTGTAAAGTGTTACTTTGAAGTCCTCATTAATACCCGTCCTGTCATGAAAAAGCCTCTAAGTGTTTTCCTACTTGTATTAGGTGCGCTCTTTCTCCATAGTCAAGATCACTTAATCCATCATAATCGAAGTCTAGATTTCAGAAATCCTCCCTCATTTAATCCAGACTGGGCTCCATTCTTCCATGGCGTAGCTTCTGGTGATCCCCTAGCGGACCGGGTAATCATATGGACCCGCCTTACACCTGAGGACATGGAAGCAGGCCCCTACGAAATCAGTTGGCGGGTCGCGACGGATCCACAACTAGAAAACATCGTACAAACTGGCACTACTCAGACCGAAGCTAGTAGAGATTATACAGTAAAAGTAGATGTGTCAGGATTGAATCCTGGAACCGTTTACTACTACGGATTTACTTTTGCAGGAAAACACTCCCTGACCGGCAGAACACAAACTAGCCCGGGTACTGAAAGTGCAGGACATTTGCGCTTTGGAGTAGTTTCATGCAGTAATTATCAAGCCGGCTACTTCAATGCCTATCGACACCTAGCACAAAGAAATGATTTAGATGCTATCATCCATTTGGGTGATTATATATATGAGTACGCTGATGGGTTTTACGGGAATGAAGGTATTATAGCAGAACGCCCCTTAGATCCAAGTCAAGAAATCATTACGTTGGAAGAGTATCGAACTCGCTACTCTACTTATCGACTAGACACCAATCTAATCCGAGCACACCAACAAGCCGCTTTTATCACCGTTTGGGATGACCATGAGACGGCTAATGACTCTTATAGAGACGGGGCTCAAAATCATACAGAAGGGGCCGAAGGAAGCTGGGAAGACCGAAAGGCCGCAGGTAAACAAGCCTATTTTGAGTGGATGCCGATACGGGAGCAGGAAGATCAAATCGTATACCGAAGCATACAATATGGAGACCTAATGGATTTGATTTTGTTAGATACCCGTCTAGAAGGAAGACAAAAGCAATTGGATGATGTTACCTCCGAAGAGATCAACGACGAAAACCGAACAATTTTGGGAGCAACGCAAAAGCAATGGCTCCTAGATCAACTATCCAATTCTACGGCCAAGTGGAAAGTCATTGGCCAGCAGGTAGTATTTTCGGAGTTCAACGTAGGTTGGACAAGTTTAGCCAATAGCACTGCAGGAGGTTATAATGCCGTGGAAAGCTTCTTCCTGGATATTTGGGATGGCTATCCTACAGAACGTACTCAAATTCTTGATTATATACGGGACAATAACATTGACAATGTGGTCATTCTAACGGGAGATTTTCATTCCTCTTTTGCTTTTGATGTGGCCGATCATCCCATCGATATCGACTTGCAGGAAGATCCCGTTTTTGGCATGATCCCTTTTCATAATCCCAATGAAAATTATAACCAAGAAACTGGAGCAGGAGCCGTAGCAGTGGAGTTTGCCACGCCCAGTGTAACCTCTGCCAATTTTGATGAAAATGCAGGCATCACTCTAGCGACCATCCTACAAGCTCAAATGAATAATATCGTCCAACCCAATGCCGACCTCAATATTGGAAATCCAAATCCACATATGAAATATGTAGACTTGATCAAGCACGGCTACTTTTTGCTAGATATCAACGATGAAAGGGCCCAAGCAGATTGGTTTCATACCGATATCCTTAGTCCCGATGCTAGCGAAAGCTTCTCTCAAGCCTGGCGTACCAATGATCAAGACAATCACCTAACCCAAAATACTGAACCAAGCCTTTCCAAACAAGAACAAAGCTCTCCAGCCCCTCCTAACCCACCGGGCATCGTTAATTCCGTAGAAGAAAACATTCCTCTACAAAAGTTCGCCTTACTAGGTCTTTATCCCAACCCCAGTACCGCATTTAGCTATCTGCATTATTCGTTATCTGAAAAAGTAAAGATTAAAGTTGAATTGCTAAGTTCTAACGGGCAGCGACTTAGAACCCTACAAGACATACAAGTAAACAAAGGTATCTATTCTCTGAGAGTAGATACTGAGGATCTCACGAAAGGGCTCTATATCTTGCAAATGCAGGTAGATAATCAAATTCAAAGTGTAAAAATTCTAAAGCAGTAAAAGGAAGGGTCTTATTTGATGCGGCGGAATAGCTGATTACCCCCCGTATCATTGTAACCTCCCACAATCTCCAAACTGTCCGCAGAACACCGGAGTACACCAGTCTCTATACTTGGTGTAAGTGGGTTGCTTAGCTTTGGAACAAAAAGAAGAAAATCGGACTGCTGTTTTACTTCGTAGGTATAATCCTGAACTAGTTTCCGATCATGAAAAACCTTCATTGTTCCATTTGGTAAGAGTTCTATTTCCATCTCCATGCCAATGTCCTCAGGCCGTGTCACGCTTTCCCCTCCTCTCCTCACAAAACGAGTTTCCTCCCATTGCCAACGGCCATGCCACACCTCATTTTCTTGGCTCACACCACCTTTGGTAGGCGAACATTGGATGAAACAGGTACTCAAAAACATAGAAATTAGAACTGATATCTTACTTTTTAGCATAATGAGTCAATTTGGTCTCGCAGTATCTCTAACAAGGTAGAGATAAAATCGGATCTACAAATCAAAAAAGGAGGCTTGGAATCCAAACCTCCTGTATACAACTAATTACTCATTATTAAATCCTTCCTATCGGATGATTACTTTTTTCTTATTCCCCTCACTATCTGTGTTCCTGAATAAAAACTCCGCCTTGGTTTCCGAATGCACTCAAGTTATACGTTACACTAAGCATAAAGTATCTTCCGATAGATTCGATGCGTTCGTCCAGCAAAAAGTTTTGTTCTGCCATCCGATTAATCCCAATATTTTGATTTAATGCATCAAAAACCGTTAGTTTCAGTTCCAACTGCTTCGATTTCATAAAGAATTTCCGCAGTGAAATATTCCATAGGGCAATATCCTGATTGAATGCCTCGCCTCTATCTCGATATAGGTCATAATCTAAAGTACTGCTGAAGTTAAAACCGGCAGGAAGTGGAATCGTTAGATCAGCAAAGTAGGATTGATTTACAAACGACTGGTTAAAGGTCTTGTTGATATTGTACTTCGTTTCATTAAACCCAATCTTCGTTCCCACTGCCAAATCAAATTTCTCCTTGAATCGATTCTCCAGCCTCAAACCCGGCCGAACTCTATATCGCTGCGTACGGTTCAAGACATCTCCCACCAAATTATACCCTTGTACAAAGGTTAGATCTGTACTCAAATTCATGCGCAACTGCAACGCTCGTATCGGTGAACTATAAGAGAAGTTGCCACGATATCGCTGATTTTCACGCAAGTTGATTGGTTTGATGGTGCGTACTAAACGATCATCAAAACTTACCGAATTCGTGATTACCTCATCCGTGTAGGTAAAATTGAGGAAGGCGAAAAAGCTAGACAGCGTGATCTGATCATAGGTGTTATAGCTAAGGCGTAGATTATGGGAGTACTCTGGTCTCAGGTTTGGATTTCCTTCGTAGATATTTAATGGATCCGAATTGTTGATCACAGGTTGCAATTGACGAATATCGGGTTCTCTTACAAAAGCATCATAGTCAAAGCTTAGGCGGTTAGCCATAGACATCATATAGGACCATCTTAGATTAGGCACTACATTAAGGTAGGATTGCCGAATTTCCACCTCCTGGGGAGCGGATAAATCTCCCCGTAGAATAGACTCCTGCAAACTCACTCCCGTGGAGAAATTGAACTTCTTACGGTTCAAGCGGAAATTTAATCCGCCTCTATGAAAGATATATGCATTGTCATACTTGAAACTCAACTGATCATTGAACAATCGACTCTCCATAGCTGGACCAAATAGGTCAAAGACTTCCCGAGCAATATCTTCATTGTAATTGGAGAAAGAATAATTGGCCTCCAAGAATTCCTTCTTGCCTATGGGTTCTGTGTAGGAGGTACTAATCCCGTAGCTAAATCGCTGATTATCCTGATCATTTTCCTGGTTCAAGGTATCTGATACCGAAGAGATAGGATTGGACAAACCAAAACGATTGAGCGAACTAACTTCCCCTACGCTCGTACGATCTGTCACTCCATACGTCAAACCCAATGAAATAACTCTTCCTGGTTTACCTAGTTTGCGGCGGTAATCCAAGTTGCCATTCAGTAGCGTATTTTCTCCATTTGAAAAATAGGTGCTATTCGCTGTGTTTTCTAGAATCCCATCTCCTAAGCTAGTCTCTGAGTCTTTACTTTGACGGTAATCCGTTTGATTAAAGGAAAGATTCGTTCGAAATCTGACCTCTTGGATAGAGTCTGGCCGATATTTTAGATTTACACTTAATCGATGATTGGTTCTTTCTGTTTCTTGCAGACTATGCTCTTCACTGATCAGGGTTCGATCGGCTAGATAATTCTCACTACGTCTGGTCTTCCGAATATCTTGATTGAGCTGACTAAAGAAGTAACTTCCACCGACTTCAAGTTTTTTACCAAACTCATTGTTGAAGTTTAATCCTCCAGCATAAGTAGTAAATAAACCGTTGTTATTGCCTTGGTCAATTGGAATGGCCATATCGTCGCTATTGAGCTCAATTCTAATGCCCCCACCGCCTCCAGACATCATCCGCTGCAAACCTCCACTAAAGTTGAAGTAATCGTTCATGGAGAAGCCTTGCTCATTGATATTATTGATCGTTCCAATCAAGGAAAGTTGTCGATTAGGTGTAAAGCGATTAATATTAGTCTTGCCATAGAATCGCTCATCCGTCCCTCCGCCACCAGTTATTCTACCGAATGCTCCATTCTTTTTATCTTCTTTCAGCTCTAGGTTGATGGTTTTTTGTCGTTGACCATCATCAACCCCCGAAAACTCCGCTCGATCTGATTTTCTATTAAAGACTTGCACCTTATCAATCGCATCTGCAGGCAAATTCTTGGTGGCAACCTTTGGGTCAGTACCAAAAAACTCTTTTCCATCAACGAGGACTTGTTGAACCTGCTCCCCTTGGGCTCGAATCGTACCATCCCTTTCTACCTCTACCCCCGGAAGTCTTTTGAGTAGGTCTTCTACTACTGCATTAGGCTGGGTTTGAAATGCGTCTGCATTGTACTCAATGGTATCTCCATTGATCACGACAGGTACTCGGTCTCCCTTGACCAACACTTCATCGAGTATTTCACTTTCTTCTTCTAAGACGAGGTTACCTAAGTTCTCTTCTTTGTTAACCTTAAGTGTCTGTGTAAAGGTTTCGTAGCCGATATAACTTATAGTGAGGATATAGTTGTCCTTTTTCAGTCTTCCAATCAAAAAACTTCCATCTGCCTGTGTGGTAGAAAAACCAGCCAGAACCGAGTCCTTGGCATGCATCATGGTCACTGTAGCTCCCACCAATGGGGTAGCAGTGGAATCCACTACTGTTCCGCTTATCTTCAATTTTCCGCTTTGTGCAATGATACTCCCTAGGAAGAAGAGAAAGGATAGGGTCAGAAAAACTTTCTTCATGGTGCTTTCTATATTTTGCTCGCTACAAATGTAGGTCCCGCAAAAAAGGAAAGCAGTTAATTACTCTTGATATTAGGTTAATTTAGGTTAAAAGCGTAAAACGAAGATAAACAACCGAAGTTATCTATGCACAACTGATAAAACTTCGGTTGTTTAGTCCGATCAATAGCGCCAAGTCCGGAGATCAGCACCAGCAGGAGCGCGGCTCGCTACTTCCTTTGCCCATTTTTGGATGAACATGCGATGGTAGCGAAGTCGTGAAATGTGATTGGGCTGACTGTGATCTCCATTCCAGCAGTGCTCGGCGCGATCACCATAGTCCACTTCTCCATCATAATAAGGATCTGTGGTGGACTCTAGAAACGCTTCCGTTAGATACACGGCATTGTTCAGATAGTAATTATCCATATCTCCACAGTAGATCTTTACTTTGCCTTTCAATTTAGGGCCTAGTGTAGCCCAATCTCGTTTCATGATATAAGCAAGATCATAATTTTCCTTCCAATAATTGGCTACGTCTTTATCTATCACCCCCGTTTCTTTGTCCCATATCCGTTTCGGATATCCATCCTCTCCAACAGGGCTGTATACCGCTTCCCAAATGTCAAACTGCTGACCAGAACGACTTTTGCTTCCCAGTGCAAGCTCCTTATGATTCATATCCAATACGGACGCATCCACAAAACCTAGATAGTCCCGATGTCCAGGTCGCAGCCGCTCCTTGAATTCGCTATCTAGATAGTAGGCATTTTCATCCTCATACAGATTTACTAGACAATAAGCCCGGAAATCAATGGGATCTGGGCAGGCCGCGTAACAGCCATTGTATTCATCCGGATACATTACCTGCACGGCCAGAGCTTCCCATCCCCCCGTAGAACCACCATAGGTGAAGCGTGCCCAACCTTCTCCGATTCCTCTGAATTGCTCTTCTATATGTGGAATTAACTCAAAGGTAATGGCATCTCCGTAAGGGCCTAAATTCTCGGAATTGACCGCATAAGAATCATCATAAAACGGATTGGCATGCTGAATAACGATAGCAATCATACGTGGAAAGTCAGGTCCTGTCCACATCTTATAGAAGTCATAAGCTTCTTGCTGCACAACTCGGTTGTAACAATCTACATCAAATCTTGCACTATATACACATGGCTGGGTAGTATCAGGCGGAGTAGTTCTAAAACCATTAAAATCAGCGGGAAAATGGCCATGCATAATGGCCAAAGGATATTTTACATCAGGATGCTCCTCCCAGCCTTCCGGAAGAAGAACGTGAGCCCCCAAATGCATATCTCTTCCCCAGAAATCACTCAGTAATTTACTTTTGATCTTAATATGCTTGATATACTTCGTATCTTCTGGCTCTTCAATTGGGGGAATCTCTTCTGTTAGCTCTGCCATCAATTCCTTGCTAGAAGCAGGATCAAAATTAACTTTGGCAGGAACACTATATAAATTACCTGGTGCTCGATTCCACTTCTGGCCCTCCCCACGATCCATAGGCATTTTCACAGTATGCCCATCTCCTCTCACAAAGGTTTCATACTTATGCAGGAAAGCTTGAACCTGATATTCACCTTTAGGCACATCCTTCAGCTGTTTAATAGGGTAGCCATAGGCATTATTATCTACCGTAATCGGCTGGCCTGGCGCCCATCCTTCCACATCCATCCCAAACACCAATTGTGTTTTCAGACCATCAGAAATTTGAAAACGAGGTTCATTCTCATCATTGTTAGATAAAAGTAGAAGTAAGCGACCATCGAAAGTAGTATCGCCAAAGCTTTCGGGCAGCGTAATACTAAAACTCGGGTTATTCTCCTTAGCCGTTTCACACCCAAGTGTGACTCCAATCAAGGCCAAAAAAAGGATAGGAATATAAAGGTGGGCCTTCATAAGCTCAGTTGTATTTAGTTGGTTAAGAAAGGATGGTTAAACTCGAATGCACAGGAAGTAAAAGTGCAGACCTGAAAATCATCATTACCAAATATACTGAATCTCCTTGCAACTTCTTCCTGGGTGCCGATACTTGTAGAAAGGATACTGTGAGCTATTGAGAATAGTGCCGCCTGTTTGCTGGGCTAGCCAACTAGCTCTAGCTGATTATGAGTTATTCAGAATACCTAGCAGGGTGTATGCTTCAAGATTCTTGCTTTTCTATCTCCTTGTCGAGCAATTGTACCACAGCCTCTAGACCTTGAGCAGAAGCAGTGGAGAGGTTTACGCCGAAGGTCCGTATGCCAATCAGTAATTGGAGGATATTTCGATACTCTGGATCTTTCTTTATGTGCTCATAATCGTTGGCTCTTACCTTGGCAGGGCTGGTACTATACATTTCAAAATGTTTGGAAAAGTAGGGTAAAACAACTGACGTACTATTACCTCCTTCAAATTTTTCCAGCCCCTCCGAAATTCGGAAGATCACTTTTTCATAAACAGCAATGATGTTTCTTTTTATCGTATCGTTGCTGATGAGTTCTACTCCTCTCGTCTTCAGCGTCTCATAGGGTGCGTAATCAAAGAGTGGTGTATACCAACCAAATATGGCGGCCATTTTTGTCTCTAAGGAGTCGTGATAAGGAAGGTCCTCATCCATATGCCTTACTAAATCCTTGAAATGCCCAACTTGAACAGTATGCTGTGCAGATAAGGTTTTCATCTCCATCAAATTCGTTTGGATACTTCCACGAATTTCTTTCAGTGTTTGTAATTCTAACTGTTTTTGTTGTTTGACCTCATTCCAATTATTGATCTGCACCGCAATCATAATGCCGATCACTAATAGTACTATTTCACCAATAGCATACAGCAGGTATTTGGTCACTCGGTTCCCACCAATTTGATCCATCCTAACTCTTCTAAAAAGTTTTGACATGAGATTTGGGTATAGGTCAGAGAAAGCGATTGTTCGGCGGAACAAGTGCTATCGATAAAAGAATATTGGATGGCATTCTCCCGCCTCAAAAATATCACGTCCTTGTGGTAATTCCATAAAAGCATCAGCATCCACCAAGTTGGCAAGATCACCAGAGCCATGTCCTTCTACCGGAGTAGCCAAGACTCGACCTTCTTGGTCATAACTCACCGCTACCTGGCACAGATAAGTGAGATCAGGAGTAAAACTTACGCTTTTCTCTAGGCGAGCCGTCGGTACTTTTAATGGATCTAGACCCAAACTATTTCTCAACCAAGGGAAGAAATAGCGTTGGGTACACATGAAAGAGGAAACTGGATTTCCAGGTAAAGCAAATACTAAAGTACCATTGGGCGCCTTACCAAACCAAAAGGGTTTTCCAGGTCGTTGTTTTATCTTGTGGAATAGTTTTTTCACACCCAGTGCTTCCAGGGCAGCGGGGATAAAATCGAACTTACCTTTTGAAACCCCACCACTCAACATTAGTACATCATATTCGTCTAACAACTGGCGCAATTTCTGTTCTATCACAGCCTGATCATCGACCAAATGATAGGCATCTGCCTCTATATGGTAAGGCTTAAGCGAAGCTCGTAAGCGATAAACATTGGAACGTCGAATTTGATGAGGTAAAGGTTGCTCGTGAACATCCACAAGTTCGTCCCCTGTTGAAATAATCGCTGTTTTGGGCAGTTTCGCCACCTGCAGTTTCGCCTTTCCAACGGTCGCTGCCACCCCAACTTCTCCTGGAGAAATCAACTGTCCTGCAGAAACGATTTTGCTACCAACGGGTCGATCTGTACCCGTCCGGTGCACATTCTGACTCGACTTGATCGCCTCGGTGGTAACGGTAGCAACGCCATCCTTGACTTCTATATCTTCATAGCGTATAACAATATCGGCACCTTTCGGAAGTACCGCACCTGTCATAATCTCAACACAGTGATTAGCTTCTTTCAGTTCGCCTTCGGGATCACCTGCTGCTATTACCCTTTCAATGGGAAACTGCCGCTGTCCTTGCGCATAACTTTCGTATTTAATGGCAATCCCATCCATCGTAACACGATCATAAGGGGGAAAGTCTCGATCTGCCATTAGATCTTCCCGCAAAATTCGGCCAATCGCCTTTACTAACGGTACTTCTTCTACCCCATAATCTGCACTATGTTGTAAAATGATCTCTGTCGCTTCTTGTACACTTATCATCAATTGCTTTTTTCCAGTGAAGATTTATCCTCCAATGGTCGACATGGATTCTGTAACTGGACGATCAAACCCTCGTCGTCTTTCCGCCTCAAAACCGTCTTTGGCTCGATTCCCTAGGGCCGATAAGAAAGCTCCCTTAAGTTCCTCATCTGTAGCTCCGTTCCTAATGAAGTCTTTAATATTGAATACCCCATTATCATACAAACAGGTTTTCAACATACCTTGAGGCGTCAAACGGATCCGATTACAGGAACCACAAAAGGATCGGCTAAAAGCAGCAATCACGCCGATGGAACCTTGATATCCGGGAATCTTATAGTTGGCTGAGGTTGAATGCTTCGGGTCTGGAATTTTCTCTAGCTTGGGATAATGTTCCTTAAGATAGGATACAATCTTCCGTGAATTCCATTCCAGCGTTGGATAATGACTCCCTTCTCCGTTAAACGGCATCTCCTCTATAAAACGGACATTAACGGGATACTTTTTAGTTAACTCGGCCATCGGGATAAGGTCGTCAATGTTCTTTCCTTCCATTACCACGGCATTAATCTTTGTGGTAATTCCTCCCGCAACGAGCTCTTCGAAAGTTTGCCATACGGTATCAAAGTAATCTCTCCGAGTGATTTGAAAAAATCGCTCTTTATCCAGCGTATCCATGCTTAGATTGATGGATTTGAAACCTATTCGCTTGAGTTCAGGGACCATCCCTGCAGTTAAGGTCCCATTGGTGGTCAGGTGCATTTGCTCGATGCCTTCAATCTCACTCAATCGTTGCATGAATTCCAGCATACCTTTCCGTACAAAGGGCTCACCTCCAGTGATTCTCAATTTTGAAATCCCCATGCTGGCTAGCAGCGCAATCACACGCTCCATTTCTTCATAGGAGAGCAATTCCTTCCTGGGGATATAGTCTATTCCTTCCTCAGGCATACAATAGAAACACCGCAAATTGCAACGGTCTGTTACTGCAAGCCGAACGTAATTAATAATCCTACCGTGATTGTCGTATAACATGGAGTATTTTCCTTTAAGTAAGCCAAAATAATCAATATCGGCTGACTTTATAGTTCTACCTATAAGAAAATGGTTCTTCTAAAGGAATAGGAAAAAGCAGGAGATTGTTTTGCTAAAATGAAATTCCTTGATTTTTTGCAGGTTAATCTGCTGTAGTTTTATCCGCAGAGATTTTTTGGATTAGATCTTCTATGTCTTTTTGGGTTTTGATCGTTTCGCTTAGTTGAAGCAAATGAACATCTGCACGCATTTTTCCGGCATGCTTAATAATCAACTGCAACAGTTGTAGTAAATGCTTCTTATTTATCTTCCCGCTTTGAATATCGGTAAGCGATTCTTGGCTCAAAAGGGACAAACACTTTAGGAGTATTTGCCAGTTTTCTGCCACATTTTGGAGTCTACGCGTTTCTGTCATACGATAGGAATTGAACGGTTAATAATTTTAGCGTATGTTGAAAATCCCATTAATTTGCTCGCCCTCACCCGTCTGGCTGCCGGACAGGCACAATCCTGGAACGTTAAACCTACTCTAATGCAAAAGAATAGCTGGCTGAAGCAATGCCATTTCATTACTCAGCTAAGTGGTTGGACTAAAAAACCACAGCTAATAAGCGCGTCGTAAGATGTGTTACTTGCTGGCTTTAATGCCGTATCGTATCGAGCTGTTTGCCACTATACAGCAGCAAAGAAGGAGCAGAAGTTAGCTCCCAGTAGTTGTTAGTTCTATAACTGTCTTCCGTTTCTTTTAGTTCCCTTTTGCAATTGGAATTTGATCTGTCATTTCGAATTCTAAAACTCCTCCATTCATTAATGCTGAGTGGTTGAAAAAGGGTTGATCGAGCACCTCTCCGTTCAACTTAACTTGTGCTACATAGCGATGTTTGGGGCTATTGTTTTGCACATGAATCTCGAAGGTTTTACCATTTTCCAGCTGGATTGAAGCCTGGTCAATCATCGGTCGCCCAATTGAATACTCTGGCTTGCCTGGACACACTTGATAGAAACCCAGTGCGTTCAAAACATACCAGGCGGACATGGCGCCACAATCTTCATTTCCAGAGATACCCGCGGGGGTAGGGGCGTACAAGGTTTGTAGCACTTGATCAATACGTTCCTGCGCCTTGAAAGGTTGTCCAAGATAATTATAGAAGTGAATGACGTGATGACTAGGTTCATTACCATGAGCATATTGTCCAATTAGACCTGTAATATCGGCAGAAGCGTTCTCTCCCTCAATATCAGAGCTCGTGGTAAACAAGGAATCTAATTGTGCAATAAAGCGATCTTTAGAACCGAATAAATCGGTGAAGCCACTAACATCATGGGGGACAAACCAAGACCACTGCCAAGCATTTCCCTCTACATAGGGGCTGATATCATGATCGGAATAATTAGGATTAAAGGGCTCTTGCCAAGCACCATCAGCCAGTTTCCCACGCATAAAGCCCCAGTTAGGATCGAAATACTTTTGATAATTTAAGCTGCGACGAGCATATTTTTCGGCCAGGTCTGTATTTCCCGCTTTTAAAGCTATCCTAGAAATGCAAAAGTCGTAGTAGGCGCATTCCAAACCATAAGACACGGATTGAGGTACAGAATCTGCTGGAATGTATCCCTGTCTATCAATAAAATCCAAGTGCTTCGGCATCAATTGTTGTGCTCGTGGTTCTGGCATCTTAGCAATCACTTCAGGATGATATTCTGAGCTAAATATTGTAGCAGTCAGGGCCTCCTCTAGCTCAATACCTGCAATATCTTTAGTGACTGCATCTGCAATCATGGCCGCCGCAGGATAGCCGACCATTGTACCTGTATAATTACTTGCTAAGGGCCATTTGGGCAAAACACCTCCTTCTTCATGTTTCTTTAGGAGAGCGGAAACCCATTCTTTTGTTTTTTGCTGATCTATAATCGTCATTAAAGGATGAAGAGCTCTGAAGGTATCCCACAATGAAAAGACCGTATAATTGGTAAAACCTGTCGGAGCTTGATGGATGGCTTTATCCATGCCGCGATAACGCCCATCTACATCCTGTGCCACCATAGGAGCCACCATAGAATGATAGAGTGCTGTGTAGAAATTCTTCAGCACTTCCTCTTCCTGGCTCTTTACCGCAATTTTTGCTAAGGCTGTTCTCCAAGTATCTTCGGCTTGCCTCCTGACCTTATTGAAGTCCCAATTTGGGTTTTCTTCCTCTAGATTCTTTTGAGCACCTTCTCCATCAACTGAAGAAATCCCAACCTTCACAAGTACTTCATCCAAGTTTGCATCAGGAAAACGCAAGGACAATTGAAGTTCCTTTCCAGATAGCTCTTCGGTAGTCAATACTTCCTCGCCATCTTTAGCTTCGATAAGCTCAAAAGGAGTAGAAAACTGCGCATAAAAATGGACGGGGTGGTCATGAGCCCAGCCACTGGAAATACGATATCCTCTTAATGTACTTTGATCTACTACCTCGATAGCCCCCTCTAGGCTTCTATGTCCCCAGTTGGCTTGTAAGATGTGGCCTAGATCTATGGAAAGCTTTTTATCCACACCCTTTGGATAAGTATAGCGGTGCATACCCGTTCTTAGCGTAGAGGTCAGCTCCGCCTTAACACCATAGTTCTCCAATTGTACTTGATAATAGCCGGCTGAGGCTTCTTCAGTTTCCTTCTCGAAATACGCTAACAGTTCATTGTTATCTTCTCCTGTATAGGGTAAAAAAAGGATATCTCCCATATCTCCAATCCCAGTTCCACTTAGGTGAGTGTGGGAGAAGCCATATATGGTAGAATCGGAGTAGTGGTAACCACTAGAAGCATCCCAACCCGGTAAGCGGGTATCTGGGCTCAACTGAACCATACCATAAGGAAGCGTAGAACCAGGAAAGGTATGTCCATGAAATCCAGTGCCAATGAAGGGGTCAACATAAGACAAAGGGTCTAGCTCTATGGAAGCGGAAGGCGAAACCTCTTTTGTGCAGCCAGGTAATAGTAGTAGCCCAAATAAACTAAGAACTAGGATAGTGGATCGGATTGGCATATTCGTTTTGTTTGTTCTTCAAGGCAAAGATAATAGTAAACCAATAGTTCAAAGATCAATTAGCAGAATGCAACCCAATCGCTAAAATTTAGTATTGGCTAGTAACAGTCGTGGCCAATCATGATAAAACAAACGCAAGTACAAGGCTAGGTTTTGCATTTTTTTGTTTAATTTTAGAAACAAATTATTTCTAAACCATCTATCAAACCATTTTATCATGAAAAAACTGCTCATTGGTGCCTTAGTAGGTGCTGTCATCCTGTTCATATGGCAATTTCTTTCCTTTGCTTTGCTCGGCATTCACAATAGCCAAATGGGGCACACCCCTAACCAAGATGCCATCTTAAAAGTACTTGAAGAAAATTTGGAAGAAGGTACATACTTCCTTCCCCGTGCAGAGATCGGCGCATCCAGGGAACAAGAAGAGGCACTTATGAATGAGAGGATGGGCCAACCTTGGGCCATGGTGTCTTACCACGATTCACTATCCAATAACATGGGCATGAATATGCTTCGGGGTTTTGTGATTGACTTTGTATCTGCCTTCCTCTTAGCTTGGTTGCTTTTAAAAATGGCCAACCTTACGTTTCAGACTTCTGTGATGGCTTCCCTTGCAGTTGGCTTGATAGGCTATTTCACGATCAACTACCTGAATAGCATTTGGTTTGAAACCAATTCCATACCTGATTTAATAGATGCTATCGTTCAATGGACTTTAACAGGTGCCTGGCTGGGCTGGTGGCTGACGAAATAGCGTAGGTTAAACATCCAAAGTTAGCCTCGATTTGACGGGGCAAAACTTTGGATGTTTTCCGTTTGGCCTGATCCCCTCGCCAGAAAACAGCCGACAGCTTAAGCTGTTTTTCTTCGGTCTTCTTCTAGAAATGTGCAAATTGGGGGTATGAAAAAAGTTGCCCTCATAACTGGAGCCGGATCTGGTATCGGAAAATATACAGCTATCACTTTACTGCAGAATAATTTCCAGGTTATTCTTTGCGGACGTAATCTTCCCAAACTAGAAAGCACCCTAGCAGAAGCAGGATCAGCTGCGGATCAGGGCATCTGCCTAATCGTAGATGTCTCCAAGCCCTCCTCTGTTCAATCTCTATTTTCCACCGTTGAATCAAAATTTGGGCGATTAGATGTCTTATTCAACAATGCAGGAACCAATATCCCTGGCCTCCCATTTGAAGATATTAGCTGGGATCAATGGCATCAAGTCATCTCAACGAATCTCTCGGGTAGTTTTCTTTGTGCGCAAGCCGCCTACCAACTCATGAAACGGCAAGAACCTCAGGGAGGCCGCATTATCAATAACGGTTCTATCTCTGCGCATACGCCTCGCCCTAATTCCGCTGCTTACACAGCCAGCAAACACGCCATCACCGGCCTTACTAAGTCGATTGCACTGGATGGCAGGAAATACAATATTATTTGTAGTCAGATAGACATTGGTAATGCGCTTACACCAATGGCAGCTCGGATGCCCAGCGGCGTACCCCAGGCAGATGGTTCCATTGCCATCGAGCCCACCATGGATGTACAGCATGTAGCTAATACTGTGCTGCATATGGCTCAGCTTCCACTATCTGTAAATGTGCCTTTTGTCACGATCATGGCGAGTGGTATGCCTTATATGGGGCGGGGGTGAGGTTTTGAGGAGTAAAAGATTTGATGGGGAGGAATAGAAATGTGTTGCGAGTGTTGTGAAAGGCTAGTTAGGCGGGCGGGAGCCCGCGGTATGTGTGCGGGCAAGCGGAGCTTGCCGCAATGTGTATGAAAGTTTAAGCGCGCGGAAATAAAAAGGGCCTCCAAAGTGGAGGCCCTTGGTGGGCGGTGAGAGACTCGAATCTATCTGGCTACGCCTGCTAGACAGGCTCCCGACCCTCCCGATTTTCAATCGGGATGCTCTGAACCAACTGAGCTGTTCTCTTGGTATTGAGATATCAAATCCTCAATTCTCTTTCGAGACTTCCAACGTTTTAATGCTCTTTCTCGTCGATAGGCAGCTTGGCGAGTAGAATACGACTCAGTATAGCAGATCTCCCAGTCTTTAGCTCTTCCAGTGTAACCTTTGTGGTTACTAAGATGTTTCGATAGACGATCTTCAACTGACATACTGCAATAGCCAATATAATAGCGGTCCAGTTGTCTGGAGTACAAAATGTAGACAAAATTCATATGAAAGTTTGAGCGCGCGCAAATAAAAAGGGCCTCCGAAGCGGAGACCCTTGGTGGGCGGTGAGAGACTCGAACTCCCGACCCCCTGGGTGTAAACCAGGTGCTCTGAACCAACTGAGCTAACCGCCCTTTCTGTAAAAGCGAGTGCAAATATATATTCCTGATTCATACAGTGCAAATCTTTGAAGAAAAAAATCTAATTTTTTTTGCACTATCTGGCCCTTAGCGCATAATAAATATTGATTTTCAAGCATTTAATCAATAGGAACCCGCGCTAACCCTATGAAGCTGAAGGAATAGTACATTGATTTTCTGTAGTAAACTGCGGTAAAGTACCGTAGTGAACTGCGAAAACTAGCTATTTTATCAGTACTGAAGTATCTTTATAAACCTTTTCACTCCCAACCCTTCTATAGATGAAAAAGTTCCTCAAAAAATTCGCCATCATAGGTGGTATAAGCCTACTAGTCCTCATCATATTAGCCACCTTCCTTGCTAGTGTCTTCCAAAGTAAGATCGAAAAAACGATTCTCACTGAGGTTAATAAGAACCTGACTTCCTCCTTGACGGTAGAGGATTTTGATCTGACAGTAGTACGAAGTTTTCCAAACATCTCCGCCAACCTGAAAGGGGTAATTGTAGAAGATAGTCGAGGTGGAGTTCTCCTGGAAGCCGAGCAGGTGGCTTTTAAAATGGGACTATTTAGTCTATTAGGGTCCACTATAAAAGTGAAGTCAGTGGTAGTCTCCGACGGTGCGTTACAAGTAGAAGTTGATAAGAAGGGCAATGCCAATTATTTGATATATGAAACCGGAACAGAGGAAGAGGATGAAACTAAAGGAGGCAAGGGTCCTACCATAGCTGTGAACAAAGCTCAGCTAGAGGATATGGAATTAATTTATTCCGACCAGCGAGCCAAGCAGGAAGTGGTGGCTAAGGTGATCAATGCTAATTTCTCTGGAAAGTTTTCTGCGGAACAGTTTTCACTGGATAGTGATGCGACCATCGTCACTCGCTTCTTAGAATTGGAAGGCGCAAGATACCTGGCCGGAAAACACATCGATTATGATGCTAAACTGTTTATAGATCTTGCGAATGGCGTGTATAAGTTTGAAGATGTGGTAATGGAAATCGAATCAAATGTCTTCAAAGTGGATGGTGAGATCGAGAATCAAGGGGAATCTCTTTTCTATGACCTCTTTTTCACGAGCGAAAAAAGTAGTTTAGGCACAATGATCCAGCTACTACCTGAGGAACAGCTAGCCTCCTTCAGCGATTTCTCTAGTACTGGGAAATTTGTCGTAGAAGCCACCATGCATGGGGAATCAAGTGCCACTAAAAATCCAGAGATAAAGGCAGAACTTCGACTCCAAGATGGCAAGATTACCAACCCAAAAATGGATGGCACCTTAAAGGATGTTTCCTTCCTAGCTAGTTTCGATAATGGGAAATACCACAACAACCGTAGTAGTACACTAAAAATAGACAAGTTCCGCGGCTACTTTAACCGAGAGCTTTTAGAATTTGATCTTCAAGTGGACAACCTCGATGATCCACGGATTAATTTTGCCATGGATGGCGTCTTTCCACTCAAGATGGCCTATGGCCTATTGGAAAGTTCTCGTATCAGCAATGGCGGAGGAGAGATTGAGTTAAAGAATATAAAAATTAATGGCCGCTACAATGATATGATCAGCACGAGCAGGATCAATCGGGTGGATGCCTCCGGGGAACTCGAGTTTGATAATGCCTTCCTAACTATTAACAAAGAAAAGATGATGATCGACAATGGTCGACTCATCATGCAAGACAATACCTTGGCCATTGAAGACTTAAACGTAGAAGGGGCAGGTAGTGATATTATGTTCCAAGGGACTGCCTACAACCTCATCCCGGTACTCTTCGCTGATTCTTTAAACTCCAAACGTTCCGAATTAGCTTTTGCGGCAGATTTATTCTCAAAGGAAATTGACTTCGATCGTCTTCTGAGCTTAACGGCTGTTACGGAAGATCAAGCTGAAGCTGCAGACCTTGCGGTAGAAGAATTAAAAGAAGAAAGATCTCAGAAAAGAGAGCATATTACCAATTTCCTCAATGGTACATTTAACGCCAAAATTGAAGAATACAACTTCAATAAGATTGAAGGAAAGGACTTTGTCGGTAAACTAACTTTTGACAATAGTCAGATGTCCATTGAAGGGAATACCAATGCGATGGATGGGAGTTTTATTCTAGATGGAAACTTCTACATCGAAGAGGAGCCCCGCCTAGTGGCTCGCTTAACCTGCAATAAAATTGATATCAAAGAATTCTTCCGGCAAGGAGAGAACTTTGGACAGGATGTCCTTTCCCACAAGCACCTGGATGGAACCCTGGATTCTAAGATTGCGATTTACGCCTTTTGGGATAATCAAGGGAACTTCCTTGCCGATAAGCTGCGCGTATTGGCTGGAGTGGGAATAGCGGATGGTTTTCTTAAGGACTTTGAAATGCTAGAACGCTTCTCCTCCTTTGTGAAGGTGAAGGACCTTCGCAATATCAAGTTCACGAATATTGAGAACTTCCTTGAGGTAAAGAATCAACGGATCTATATTCCAGTGATGTTCATTCAAAGTAATGCTTTGAATCTCACGATTAGTGGAGAACATTCCTTTGAGCATGAAATATCATATAATATCAAGGTAAATGCTGGACAAGTAATTTCTGCAAAGTTCACCCGCCATGATCCCAATCTGAAGCCAAAGAAGGCCCGAAAAAAGGGCTGGTTTAATTTATTCTACAGTATACTAGGGACTCTGGAAGATTTCAATGTGGTTTCTGCCAAGAAGCGCGTAAAGTCAGACTTTGAAATTAGCGAGCTACGTAAGCGAGAAATACAGGAAGCGCTGGAGAAGGAGTTTCGTACTATCATCGAATTGGTGGATGAGCCCGAAGATTGGCGCGATATCCCAGAGTATGGTGGATCAGCGGATGAAGACCCTACTGAGGAAGAATTAAGAGTCAACTTGCCTGCCGGAGCCAAACTCCCCCCCGCCAGAGCAGAAGAAAAAGAAGAGGAAGAGGAGGATCACTTTGATTGGGAAATGGAAGGTGGTAAGAAAAAGGAAAAAGAAAAGAAGAAAAAAAATTAAGCCGTTTCTGAGCCTAACAAGAAAGCCCCGCTGGAGATTATTGCCAGTGGGGCTTTCTTGTATTTATTCACTTCGTAAACTCTTGACAGGATTTGCTAGAGCTGCACGTAATGATTGAAAGCTAACGGTCATGAAAGCAATTACGATTGCCGAAAGCCCTGCAACCGCAAATATCCACCAATCTAGGCTAGTACTATAGGCAAAGTTTTGTAGCCATTTATTCATTCCATACCAGGCTATTGGAATGGCGGCCACTAAGGAGATTACCACCAAGCCCAAGAAATCTTTCGTCAAAAGACCTACCAAGCCGCTTAGAGACGACCCCAGGACTTTACGGGTTCCTATCTCCTTGGTACGTTGCTGTGCAGCAAACGTAGCCAACCCAAAAAGACCGATACAGGCAATGAAGATAGCTAGGATAGTAAATGTGCTAATGATCCGACCTACTCTTTGCTCAGCGCGGTACATTTGATCAAAACTTTCATCCAGAAAATCGTAGGTAAAAGGTTGTCCTGGGGCTAATTCGTTCCATCCCTTTTCCAAAAAGGAGATGAAGCCAGCCATATCATCAGTTTGTAGACGCATAGAAACCGCACCTCGGCTCTCACCTAAGAATAGCGCTAATGGCTGTATACGGCTACGCAAGCTCTCATAATGAAAGTTCTTGATCACCCCAACGATAGTGTGCGTGACCAATTGATCCTGGTTGTCATACTGGGAAACCTGCTTACCCACTGGATCCTCGCCCTGCCAAAACTCAGCCGCTTTTTCATTGATAATTACCGCTGAACTATCCGAAGGAAAGGATGTCGAAAAGGCTCGGCCGTCAACCATTTCCATCTCAAAAGTTGGAATGTACTCATGATCAATGAACCAATTGTTCATTAATATGGCATTCTCCGGCACCGGACTATTCCCTTTAAAGAAGGAAGTACTATTTCGATAGGATGGGACAGGTAAATAGCCCGTCACAGAAACGTGTTCGACCGTAGGGTTCTGCACCAGTCTTTCTTTGAATGCCCTGATATTATCCCCCAATGCATAAGCATCGTTGACGATTAGTACTTGATCCTTATCAAAGCCTAGTTGCTTGTTTTGAACAAACGCTAGTTGGCGATAAACCACCAGTGCACCAATGATCAAAGTAGTAGTAATCAAGAATTGGAACACAATCAAGCCACTGCGCAACCAACTCTTACTCTGCCCCCTTTCCACTTGTCCTTTCAGTACTTTAATGGGTTGATAAGCTGATAAGAAAAAAGCCGGATAGCTTCCCGCTAATATTCCTACCACTACACTAATGAACGCAGCCAAGGCAATAAACCCTATGTTCTGGATAACCAATCCGGGGAGATCTTTTCCTGCTAGTTCGTTGAAATAAGGTAATAGAAACCAGATACCTAGGATGGCAAGCGATCCTGATAACAAGCTAATCAACAGACTTTCGCTCAAGAACTGTTGAATCAGAGATCCTCTGGCAGCACCAACCACTTTTCTAACCCCCACCTCTTTAGCTCGAGTAGAAGCACTAGCCGTAGAAAGATTCATGAAATTGATACAGGCTATGAAAAGGATAAATAAACCGATAATTGAGAAGATCCAGACATATGCGATATTACCATTAGGTCCCAATTCGCCTTCTAAATTGGAGTATAAATGAATCTCTTCGACGGCAGTCAAACTATATTGTCCCTGGTTACCGGCTGCAACAAATTCTTCCCAGCTTAGCCCCACATATTGCTCAACCTCCTTACCAAAATTATCAATCAAAACATCTTGGATTTTGTCTTGAAAAGCCCCTCTATCTGTTCCCTTCTGCAAGAGTACATAAACATTAAAATTGAAACTTCCCCATTGCTGGTTTCTACTTTCCTCAATGGTACTCATGGAGAGCAAAAAATCAAACTGAAAATGTGCGTTATGAGGTATGTCTTCCATCACACCGGTCACCTCAAATGCATCTCCATTATCCAGGATCAATTGTTTCCCGATGGGATCCTCTATTCCAAAGTACTTCTGAGCCATGGCTTCGGTAAGTACCACACTGTGCGGCGCTTTCAAAACCTCGCTTGCTTGCCCTTTGATCAAGGGGATATTAAAGAGGGTAAAGAATGTACTATCTACGAAGGTAATTCGGTCCTCCTTATGATTTCGATTCTGGTATTTCACCAAGAAACTACCATGACTTCGAAAGCGCATGAAACCTTCTACCTCTGGGTAAATTTCCTTTAAGGCAGGTCCAAGAGGGGCGGCATTCTGCGCAGAGTTGATTTCCTGATCTCCCAGACGACCTAGAAAGTCTACCCGATACAATCGATCAGCAAAAGAGTTATAGGAATCATAGCTCAATTCATCTTGTACATACAGTAAGATAAATAAGAAGGCAATGAGGCCAGAGGAAAGGCCAAAGATGTTGATGGTGGTGTAAAGTTTGGATTTCTTAAGGTTTCGCCAAGCGATTTTTAAATGATTCTTCCACATAGCTGTCGGGTTTTAGCAGTCAGCAAATAGAATGCAAGCCTTGTCTGGTTAGTCAAGAGACTTCCACTTCCATATAATTTTTAAACTACCATTAAGCTATTGGTAAAGAGGAAAGCTACTGAGAAACTAGCAGTCTTCAGTAGTAGGATGTTGAAAGTAGTAGGTTACCCCTATCATTGTTATGGAATAAAATATTCAAGAGTGTAAGGCGTATGAGGGCTTCCTAATTATTTACGTTCCAAAACTTGAAATGTAAGGCTGGTCGGAAGCTGCTGTATTTTATCCTGGGAACCTTCCAGATGGGTATCAAAAAGTCTTTGTAGGTTATTACCTGCTAGATCTTCCAGATCTGGATCTATTCTCAAATAATACACACTTGGTCTCCAGGATGTAGTAGGCGTCCAAGACCACGAGCGCTCCTCAAGCCCAATCGCTGCATCTCCATCTAAAACTTGTCCTGCTGCATCTTCGATCCAAAGTCCTGACTGTAGTGGGCCGAAATCAAGGGGTTCTGGAAACTGTACCCTAAAGGTTCCACGCGTACCAACTGTTGGTAATTGTAAGGTCCATTCATGAGGATTTGGGCGCTCTTGGTCTTTGGGAATGGTATGAATAGTTTTCAGAATAGATTGGCTTAGTTTTTTCCCTACTTTGGATGGAAATCCAGCATTAATCCTTAATTGATATATCCGGTCTGCTAGGAGAGGAGGCCCAAATTTTTCATTAGGTATTAAGCCCGTTTTTATTCGCCCTGGATCAAACCAAACCGTCAATTGACGGTAATCTTCATCCCAAAGTTCTTGCCCAATCTCGAGAAAAGGTTGCTCTATTTCTTTGCCATTTTCATCCAACAATTGAATGTACTGTAGGGCAACTCCTTCTTGCATGGGTTGATCAAATTGTATATAGAACTTCAATTGGTTGGCGGGCCAGCGGTCTGGAGAAGGGTAAATAGCCAGAAGAGCAGGTGCTGGTATGTTCTCTCGAATGGGAATTTCGATAGTAGAAAGCTGTAATTCGCCATCCTGGGTTCGCCATCTTACCCAATAGGTCTTACCTTGACGAAACGGGAATCGCGGTAAAAAGAAATACTCATCTTCCTGTTTTTGCCACTGACCCAGCATTGGAAGCTTAGCATTTCCGGGTTTCTGAGCAAATACCTGAAAGGAATCCAGACCAACTTTTGTGGAATTAGGATAGACCTGTAGGCCGCCAAAAAAGGGATGCTCTTCCTCCGTGACTAATGCAAAGGGATCAAGAGACTGGGCATTCAAGTAATAGAAGCTGGTGGTTATACATAGTAAGCTGCATAACCACCAGCAGGGCGGATTCTTTGACATACTATAACCAATCCGTATTATAGGACCTCAAACTCAGTTGTCCATTGGGCATACGTTGAAGGACCAAGACATGCTTTTCATTCAAATTATCAATGTGGGTAACTCCTACTCTAGATAAAACATCATGTGGAATCCCAACTGCGTATTCACCATCTTTTAGCGGTTCAGTAAGTGCTTTCTGAGTGGGAATATCCTCCGGATCAATCCGAATCAATGCTTTCGAAAAGCTAGACATCAGGATGTAATCCTTGCCCTTATTCTTGTAATGGACGATATCCAACGGAATATTTCCAAAACCAAATTCTCCAAGGGTTTTACTTCTAATGTGTTGATTAGCCTTCAGCTCTGCAATCGGAATACTCACAAAGGGAGTACAGGTATACGAGCCCAGTAAATAGGACTTTCCATCCACTTCATAAGGGAGGAAAGTTCTAATCGGTGCTTCTGTTTCATACGCACCGTGTGCCACGTGATACACCTCCAAGGTAGAATATTGTGCTTTTTTGCCAAATGGGAAATCAACTACTCTCAGGGCAGATGCAAATTCCTCATTGGATAGGCCAGCAATGTAAAGTTTACCAGCATGATAAGCCAAATCCGTAATGGCATCAGTGCGGTTATCACTCTTGCGATAATTCTTACTCTTCCCCTCATCAATCACCTTTGGCACCACAGCTTTCGAATGACTGATATTATCAAGGTTCACTTCTGTAATATTTCCATCTGGCGTAATTTTTAATAGGATACTAGCATTACTAATGTCATTAGGCGTTTTCCAAAACCCGAGTAAGTTGGCGTCGGCCCGAGATACTGCTAAATAGACATTTTGAGAAATTGGGTTTACAGCAAAATCATGGATAATAACTCCATTTGCATCTGTTCCTAAGAGGTTACCAACTTTAGCATCGATTCCTGCTACGCCAAAACCTTCCACGCTGGTGTTCTTTTCCCGATCATTCACATCCAGGGCATATACATTGCCGCCTTTTGCGTCCCCAATAAACAATATGCCCTCTGGGCCAAAGGTCATTACACTTAGAGATTGGACCGCGGCCTTACCTACCACAAAGTCTTTTGTCAACTCCTCATAAGATAAACTGGCCTGCAATACTCCTGAGAGCATAAACAAACAAAGCAAAGTCAAAGGTGATTTTTTCATAGAATTGGATTTTATTGATGAAGTTTTTTAAGAATGTCTGCTGAGACGATATGGAGAAGGTTTTTGACTCAATTGAGGCTTTTTTTGAGTCACATAGCAGAGCTACGTGGCGATAAAAAAACGAAAAGTGAGTCAAAAAGGGCTTCATAGCGGCCAGTGAGCCATTTTTAAACAACTTCGATGTATCTAGAGCATATCTTATTTGTCAATATGATATTAGGGAGTATCCGTTTGCTAAGCAAGCCGAATATACCAAGGCTCAATATTTGACCCCATTAATGGATTTTTTAAGGATATAAGTACAATTTGAGAGGAGGTGAAAATAAAAATGGGCATTATCCTGCCGGATAATGCCCATTTTATCTCTTGTAAACGGCAGAATGTTATTTTCCCGAGTTCGTTGTCTTAATTAGTATCACCCCATGATTACCATCCTCGCCATAGATCGTGATTTCCGATTGACTTTTTAACACTCTAATACTTTCGATCATGTTAGGATTAACAGCACTATTGGCTCTAGCATAGCTATTACCCATCGGAACGCCATCTACGACAAATAGAGGTTCTGTATTTAAATTGATCGATCCGGCACCTCTTACCGTGATTTTAGCACTTTCGCCACTACCTCGGATGATCAATGAGCTATTCTTGCGTAATACATCTGCTAATGATTGACTGGCAGTTCCCGAAACATTGCCTTGCCCTACACTTGAGGCCGCAGTTCCACAGGAGAAAAATATCATACCAGACACTGCTACAAATAGGAACAGTCGAAGAGCTTTCATACTAACGAGTTTTTATGTGAAATAAGAATCCAAATCTAAAATACACATTTACAGACACTTTGTTCTCGAAGGTTTACATTTTTTACTTTTTTGCAATGTATACTACCAAGAAATAGTTGGAATAATGGAGGCCATTGTCTTACCGTCCAATCCCATTCAAGATCAAACTCAAAATTGAGGTGGAGGGTTCAATTAGTGAAATGGGGTGAAAATTTACATACCGATTAGTCTGTATTTAATTTGACCTCATTGTGTTCTACCCAACTTCTAGACTACATTGGTAAAAGCCAGGTCCAAAGATCAATCTTCCATCATAGCCACTACTCTGGCCGGCGCAGCAGAAGCCCCCACAATTTTTAATGGGAAAACAGCTACCTTGAACCCAGTGTATGGCAAAGCATCAAGATTAGTCAATTGCTCCATATGGCAATACTCTTTTTCTCTCCCGACTAGATGAGCTTCCCAGAATAGGTTGGGATCGTTTTCTTTCTTCGCTCGTTCGATCAGATGAGGAAGAGGAAGGTCCCAACCCCATTGATCAATTCCCATTACTTTGACGCCTTGGTCAATGATCCAGGAAGTAGCCTCAGCAGACATGCCTGTTCCCTTCTCAAAGAATGCTTGGGTTCCCATATGCTTATCCCTCCCAGTCTTGATCAACACGATCATTCCCGGCTTTATCTCCAATTGATGCTTTTCCAAGAAGTCTTTAATGTCTTTGGTAGTAATCGCTTCAAAATCTGGCTTGTGTTTCATATCAATTACAATGCCTTCACCAAAGCACCAATCTAATGGCACCTCATCTATTGTTTTGGCAGGCTTCCCTTCAGAAGTAGGAGCATAATGCCATGGAGCATCTATGTGAGTGGTAGAATGTACGCCCATTTTCTGAATGGTGTCATCCGCCCAGCCTACAAATCCTTTTGGAAATAGTCGAGTGGGTAAGCCAAGATAACGCAGCAGGAGTTTGGCTTTTCGATGTGGCTTGTGCTTAATTTTTACCCGCATAAACCATGGATCACCCTTGGTATATTGGATGGGTTTGGATAGGTCGATGATCTTCATACTAGCTGGTCTTGATTACTATTGTAGTGAAAATACAATTTCTATAAGAAGAAAAATAGGGCTTAAGAAATGTCTACTTGAAATATAGTACCAGGTATTCGGCATCAATATACTGGTCTCCTACCTTAAGATCTTTCTTCACCATTGGACCTTGTGGAATGAAACCTAGACGTTTGTAAAAACCAGAAGCAGACCGATCGGTATGTAAAACCCACAAATGAATTTGCTCCAGACCGGGCATAGCCTGGGCTCGTCTTATCACCTCTTCCATTAGGCGCTTTCCGATACCTTGGCTTCGCAACTCTGCCTTAGTGTACATAGCATGTACCATTGATTTGTGCAAAGCTTTGGAACGCCTATCTCGTTTAAATTTTACGAAACCAACTAATTGATCCTGCAAAAAGGCTCCTAAAACATAGTACGTAGGTGGAGTACCAATCGGAGTAATCTCTTCTTCAAAATCAGATAAAGGACGCTTCGATTCATCCTCATGACTTTCACTAAACCCTAATGGAGATTCCTGAAAACTAAGCAACCTCAATTGTCGGAAGTCAGCTGCATCAGCTGCCTGAAGGAGGCGAATATTGACCATTTATATAAATGCTGTGAAGTTAAACATTGGTGTGTCAAGTGTGCTACCAACTCGCGCCGCCACCCCCTCCACCGGAGGAACCGCCACCCCAGCTACCGCCGCCGCCACCTCCTGAAGAAGAGGAACTACTTGTTTTCTTAGGAATGATCACGATCTTGCTGTGGATATAATCACAATTCTTGCACTCATAGATTTGCTTTTCTTTCCCAGAGCTACTGTAGGTAGCTCTACTTATGGTTTGCGTTTGTGCAAGATGGTAGGTTTGATATTTGCATTTTGGACATTTAGAATAGGCAGTAAAACGTTTGGCATATCTTAAGATCATGACGTCATCAAGATCTTCCGTTATCCAAACATCGTAATCCACGACGCCTAATGCCTCTTCCGTTATCTGCCCTTTTTCGAGATATTCATCTTCTTCCTCTTCCGTCAATTTCCGCATGGGCTTCCCATTTAGCTTACTGAAACGTGGCTGATCACGTAACCTTTTCGTGATACGACGGATAATGAAATAGAAAAAGATATAAGGTAATGGAAAGATGATCATAAAGAAGATACCTTGAACATAGCGCACATGTCGATACTTATCGTATAGATCTTCTTTGTTACCGAGGGTGATCATGATCCAAGCAGCCACTCCAATGTGGAAAAGAACCGCAGCAATGATATACCAATACAAGACTGGATGCACTCGAAAGCCAAATAGATGCTTCAATTCTGGGCCACTCTCAGACATTCTAATCTCCTCTAATGCAGCTGGATCTTCTAACAATGTTTTTAGTCGAGAAACGGTTCTGATCAAGCCTTCTCCATAAGCTTCCCTTTGAAACTGCGGCACTAACTCATCTAGTAAGATACGGTAGCAAATGACATCTGGAAGTACAGCTTCCAAACCATAGCCTGTCTCAATCTCAGAACGACGTTGATCCATTACCACTAGAAGCAGAAGACCATTGTCTACACTAGCCTGGCCGATTCCCCAGGTATTGAATAACTCAGTAGCAAAACTTTTAGGAACCTCTTGCCCGATAGAAGGCAAAATCACCACCGCCATTTGAGCAGTTGAATTCCCCTCTAATTGACTGATAAGCTGATTTAAGGTTTGCCGAGCTTCGAATGAGATAATATTTGTGGGGTCACTCACATATCCTCCACCTGTTCGCTTAGGATCTGGAACATCTTGTATGGTAAATTCTCTTTGACCAAGAAGAGGCGTTGTTAATAAAAGGCTGAGTAAAAGGAATAGAAATAGGGTACTCTTTTGCCATATTGGTTTTAGAAATGGGGAAAAAGAAATGGTAGCCTTTTGGCTTATGTGGTGCCAATGCATCAGACCTGGCGTGTTTTTCATCAAAGTAGTTGGGTTGTTAGTGAATCCAATCTATAAAATGAGTGCTTCAATTCCCAATTTTTAGGACGAAAAGTAATTACTGCTAGATTAAGTAGGAGTGAGGTGTTGAGATTATTTTAGCATTTCCGTCTCTCGTTCAAAAAATCTTTCTGCCTGCACCGGGCGGTGCAGACGGAAAGAGCAAAGCGACTTTTAATATTGCAGGAAAGAGAAAAGAGAAGATGACAGCAAGAAATCAACGATTGACACCACAAATATCACCTGTGGAAGTCAATTCAATATCAAGTTAATATTAAGTAAAAGTTAAAAATGACCGAGGCGGGAAAGCTTTTTTCAAAATACGATTAAATACAAGTATAAATACCTGATAATGAGACCTTATCTAGCTAATTGGGAAATGTAAAGCCTCGTATGAAGGGAGCAATGTAGTAGATTAATCAATTCCGAGGAGCAACTGCAAAGTCGGCCAGACCAGCTCCGCTCTGTCAGCGTTCATTTCCTTATTTTCAGCAGTTGTGATATGATCTATCCCTTGTCTAGCCAGGTGCAGCATTTTCGTTCTTTCTGGGCCTGGAAAATTGGAAAAGGTACGACGCAAAACAGGCAAGACTTCTTGGAATGCCTCCGGCGTGAGTGTATCCACCCAGCCGTCTAACATTTCCCACAGGGCTGGATGGTAAATAAGCACTAATCCACTCCCATGTAAAAAGCCTTCCAGCCAATTGGCTACTTCCAAAGCATGACTGCTCGAAGACAAGGCAAAATAGAGACGGTTTGTCGTGCCTTGAATATCCATGGCACTCTTATCAAACAGAATTCGGGTACTGATCCCACGGATTAACGGAACTGCTTTTGCGTTATCAGCGAGTTGTCGAAGGGCCTGGTTCCACTGCTCTATATGCCCTTGCTTATTTATTAAACCTATCCGTTGATTAACCGCCAATAGCTTCTGGAATAACTCTTTTGAAAATTCATCATCAATTCCTACTGCCGCGGTGGATAAGCCAATGCAAACGCGAGGAATGATTTCATCAATTAAATCATAAACTGCACTGACATTGGTTTTTCGAGCGTCTCCATATTGGGTAATATCCACTAATGCTGGTAGGCTATCCATTAAATAGAAGACATCCTGAGTCATGGCTGCTAGTGCCTGCAATCGGCTAATCAAAGGATCTATTAATTCCACTAGATCTGCCTTCAACACCTGGCCGATGTAAGTTGCTACTTCTGACAAGGACTCAGTATCTCCAGCCTCCTGCCCCACAAAAGCTACCGCGGCATCTCGGACAGTATTTCCCCAAATGCCTACCTCTATGAATCGAATACTAAATTCAGGCTGCCATTCCATCCGCCAAATTTCCTTGAAACTTCCAGTCGCATTAGCATTGGCCTCCCTGACCTGTCCCCAGGGTATCCCTAACAGACTCAAACGGTGCAACAAATGGCTTTTATCCAAGTCCTTAGATTCTCTAAGGTCTATCCCCCCACGAGGGTTGGTTGAAGTACCTTTTAAATATTCCACTTTGGTACTTTCCCAGTACTTGGACAGCCTACAGGATTTGATCTGCTTCAACAGATCATCCAAAAATGGAATGCTCGGGATATCAGGTGGAACCTTCCCCACCTTATCCCCTACGACAAGACGGTCTCTGATGAAATCTAGGCGCGTGGCGTCCCCTTCGCCAAAAACAGCCAGCGCTGCTTCCTCTATTTCAGCTTGACCCGGCACAACTACCCCTCTGATCGCTGCCAGCGTATCTGCCAATCTGACAGCTTCTAGTACATGAGCTGAAGAAGCATTGAAGTCTTGTTCCCTGAATAAACGTGCTACTTCAATCATCCAGTAGGTTACCGCCTGATCCTTGTGGTTGAACAGTAGATCATACCAAGCGGGAGATAGAACCCCTGCGCCATAACCGCTGCTAAAAGCCAATCGATTGTAGCTCCACGGAATCCAAGTAGTCTTTATTTTCTTTTTCTTGATACCCTTCAGCAGGGCATTATCACGCGTTGCTTTATATTTTGGCAAATCTACTAAGGCTGGAGTATGCCAAGCCCCACAAACTACCGCTACTTTTTCATATTCTCCTTTAGTCACCGTTCTGAGCACCTTTCGCATATATGCCTCCCTTCGAAGATTTTCATCAGATTCTTTTCTTCCACTATCGTTTCGCAGCGTGCGAATAAGATCTGTGATGGTGGAAAAAACATCTTGATCATCAGTTATCTGCTCAAAAGTAGCTTCCCACCATCGTTCTCGATCTTCGTATCCGGCTAACTTAGCCATATACCCCAAGGGGTCTCGCTGCAAAGCCGGATCAATTGTCGGCCCCTCTGTTCGAAAACTCAATTGCCTTTCTTCCCTTTCCCATTCTTGTAAGGTATACTGCATACCCATCGGCAAGTCCATGAATTTGATGGTAATATCCGAACGAATTGCATATTGGATGGCTTGCCATTCCGGAGAGAAGCTGGCAAAGGGAAAATAAGAAGCCTCTTGCAGATTCTTGGGGTTATAAGTAAGAAGAGCAACGGGAGGAACTAGTTCCTCATATCCCATGTATTTGATCGCATTCTCTGCATCTGCGGGAGCTTCTACAACCAGGCAATCTGGCTGCAGTTCCTCCAGGGCTCGTAGCAATCGCTCGCTGGAGCCAGGACCATGATGTCGGATGCCAAATACCTGGAATTTTTGCAACATACTTTTTCAAAAAATGAAAGACTTAGGAAGTGTGCCCTATGCTAGAAACAGTGGTGTAAAACTAAAGTTTTCCCCATCAAAAAGTCCCTTATCACTGAGCTTCAGGGAAGGAATAACTAATAAAGCCATAAAGGATAGCGTCATAAACGGAGCCCTTAAACCACTGCCTAATTCATCTTTGGCGTATCTGTCCAAGGTGGCATATGCGCTCCCCACTTCCCTACCAGACTGATCACTCATAATCCCAGCAACAGGAAGTGGTAGTACACTTTGGTTACTCCCATTAGAAA
The DNA here is from genome assembly GCA_013214355.1 of Saprospiraceae bacterium. GTDB lineage: Bacteria > Bacteroidota > Bacteroidia > Chitinophagales > Saprospiraceae > DT-111. The sequence continues at coordinate 58,868 of JABSSL010000081.1, forward strand.
TGGAGATTCCACCTTTAGCTTCAATGATCAAGTTCACCGCCTTACATATATCGTCATCATTGGTACCAACAGCTACAATATTATGAGAGTCATGTGCGACGCAGGAGGCTAAAGCTCCTGTATGTAAACCAAATCCACTAATAAAAGCCACGGCGGGAGATTCATCACGATATCGGTTAACGACTACTAATTTCAAGATATCTCGTTCGACATCGGCTTGAGCAAGGCCTTCAATAATTTTGGCCTCCACCTTTTCTTTTTTGGTAATCAACTCCCCATCCAAGGCCCTAATTACTTGTATGTTTTTACCCGTTGCTTTAACTGCAAAGTCTAAGGATTCTTTAGGACTTGTATCGAAGTTATTGATGATTTCAGCCGGTTCGGTTGTGATCAAGCTCGTACCCTTTTCCGCTACTAGTTTCCCATCAATATAAGTTGCCAAAACAGAAAATTCTTCCAAGTTCTCTACCACAATGAAATCGGCAGGGTCATCGACTTTTAGAAGTCCAATGGGTAAATTGTAGTGATGAACCGGATTGATGCAAGCTACTTGTAAAACATCAAATAAATCATACCCTTTTTGCAAGGCGCGAACGACCAGCTGATTGATATGCCCCTCTAGCAGATCGTCAGGGTGCTTATCATCAGAGCAAAACATCAAATCACTTGCATAAGAAGACATCAGTGGAATTAGCGCCTCAAAGTTTTTCGCGGCACTACCTTCTCTGATGAGCACTTTCATACCTTTCTGCAACTTCTCTAAACCTTCCTCATAGGTAAAGCACTCATGGTCGGTGGTAATCCCTGCCGCGATATAAGTGTCGAGATCGGCTCCTCTTAATCCAGGAGCATGCCCGTCAATGGGTTTCCCTTTCAACCTAGCCAATCCAATTTTATGCATCACTTCCTTATCGGCGTGAATTACTCCAGGATAATTCATCATTTCTGCTAGATAGCGAATGTCTGGCATGGATAACAGCTCTGCTATATCTGATATACCAACCATTGCGCCTGCTGACTCAAAGCCGGTAGCTGGCACACAAGATGGAGCCCCAAAATTAAATTTAAAGGGGACCGTCTTACCGTTTGCAATCATGTACTTGACTCCTTCCAAACCATTCACGTTGGCAATCTCATGGGGATCAGAGACGGTACCAACCGTACCATGTACTACCGCCAATTTGGCGAATTCCGAAGGCACCAACATCGAACTCTCAATGTGCACATGCGCATCTACAAAGCCAGGTAATATAAATTGACTTCCCAGGCCAGGTAAGGGTAAAATTTGCTGGATTTTACCTTTCTCTATTTCTAGTTGGACATACCTAATCTTTCTATTCTGTATATCCACCAAATTTCCACGAATCTTCATATAAAACTAATCTGAAATTCTCCTATATCTTCTATTCCCAATACTAAGAGATTCTACGCTACCATCTGTTTCTGCCAAACCAAAAGAAAGTAGCGAATCTCCCATCCACTTTTTAGACCACTTTAGATTAAACGTATCATAATGCCAATGTTCTAGTCTCGCTGTTAATTGACTACTGACCTTCAATTCCAAGATGCTTTTTGATTTGATAATCTCTACTTCTCCCCACAATGGGTCAAAATAAATTCCCGCATAGTCATTGATCGGCCTACTTGTTTTCGTTTTGATTTGCCTTGCAAGCATCTGCTCTTTCCGCTGAAGTCCTTGTATAGTAGCTATGCTATCATATAGATCTTTGCAAGCAGTACTCCAATCTTTATCTGTTTCGCCTCGAAAAGCATCTATCACCTGATATAATATAGCATGCCTAACTTCTGCATGATCCAGGTTGCCCAAGACGTATACTCCAAGATCCAGTTCGGGAACTAGGCCGATAATGGCTACGGTCCCAGGTAAACTACCGGTATGAAACTGTAAAGCATAGCCATGATAATCATGCTGAAACCATCCCAAACCATAAGTAGTCCAAGTTGGTTTAGTAAGCGCCGTGGTTGGATAGAATTGCGCTTGCGGTATAATGATATGCGGTTTAAACAATTCCTGATAGGTTTCCAATTCCAGTAAAGCTCGGCCCTCAACCTTTCCTGTATCCAACAAGAATTGCATCCATTTAGCCATATCGTTCACCGAGGACCAAATGGCACCAGCTGGTGCGATCGGGTCGGCACTACAATCTTCAATGGGCGTAATTTTGTTATCAATGTGGTGATGAGGAATAGATCGATTTTGTTGTTTCTGAGAAATCTCTAAGGTCGGGTACGTATTAGTCATTCCCAAGGGCACAAAAACACGTTCCTGCATGAATTCCACCCAGGATTTTCCACTTACACTTGCGATGAGTTTTCCTGCGGCCAAGTACATGATGTTTTGATAAGTATAACCTCCTCTAAAAGGATAGGCTGGCTTTAAGTTTCTCATCCTTTTCAAAATCTCATCTGGCTCTAAGTCATTATAGTACCACAACAGATCAGCATTTCCTAGACCCGCATTATGCGTAAATAGATCTTTTACGCGCAACTCCCTAGTAACATAGGGATCGTATAGTTGAAAATCAGGCATGTGTTCAATGACCTTATCCTCCCACGAAACCAATCCTTGGTCAACTAGCATCCCCATAGCCGCAGCTACCATTGCCTTGGTGGTGGAACCAATGCTAAATATCGTATTGTGATCCACAGCTTCGGTAGCAGCTAAAGACCGAACCCCATATCCTTTCGATAAAACAACCTGACCATCCTTTACAATAGCGACGGACAGGCCGGGAACTTCCCATTGCTGTCGAGCTACTTCAATATAGTCATCTAGTTTTTGGATTAGCTCGCTTTGGTTTTGACCAAAACCGGTAGATACTACAAACAGCAATAGTATCAGTACGGCAATTCTGTCACCTACTCTTTGCATGGATTGACTTTTAGCTTTTGATATTAGACTTTTATAGTAAAGATATTTATTGCTTCCAACCTGGGCCTCTTACCACTCGGCCAGGTGTAGCTCCTGTGTGCTTTCCATCTTTCAATACTTGAACTCCATTGACAAAGACATGATGAACACCTGTGGAATATTGATGAGGTTGCTCAAAAGTAGCATGATCACTTATCGTCTTCGGATCAAATATCACAACATCAGCAGCATATCCAGGTTTCAACAGCCCTCGGTTTTTCAATTTCAAATGACTAGCTGGCAAGGCTGAAAGCTTATGAATAGCCTCTTCTAAAGGAATGACTTTTTCCTCCCGTACATATTTTCCCAATAATCGACTAAAGTTGCCGTATGCTCTAGGGTGTGGGTTGGACTTCAGAAAAACGCCCTCTGTAGCCATGGAACCTGCATCAGATCCAAAACTCATGTAGGGAAGCGCTATTTGTTTCTTGACATTCTCTTCAGACATTAGGAAATAGACTGTTCCTACCCTACTACCATCTGCTATTACTAAGTCTATTGCCGTCTCCTCGGGACTTTTCCCCATAATTTCAGCTACCTCTGCCAAAGATTTACCCGTATATTTTTTCAAATCATCATTCTTGAACCCCACTAGCAAAACCTTATCTGCTGAACCTGCAGCATAGTATAGGTTTTCCCACTCTTGAGCATCAGTTTTCATTTCGGAGATTACCTTTTCCCGAATAGTTGGATCCTTTAGTCGCTCAACCCAAGCAGTGTATCCTCCTTCTTGTACCCAAGGAGGCATAGAGGCATTTAAGCCGGTAGCACCAGCTACATAGTTATACATATCGGTAGTTAGCTGTATACCTGCCGCCCTTGCACTATCAATCTTCTGAATGACCTGATCCATTTTAGGCCAATTGCTTTTTCCAGCGGCCTTCAAATGATAAATTTCTGCGGCAATCTTAGCGGATGAGGCGATTTCTATAACCTCATCAACGCCTTCCAAAAGTTTATTCCCTTCACTCCGCATATGCGTGATATACATTCCACCATACTCACTCGCTACCTCGCACAGAGCTATTAGTTCATCCGTTTTAGCATAAAAAGCTGGTGCATAAATCAAGGATGAGGCAACGCCTAAGGCACCTTCTTCCATCGCTTGTCGGGTCAGCGCTCTCATCCTTCCCAATTCTTCCTCAGAAGGTGCTCTATCGTCGGATCCTAGTTCATGGATACGGAGTGTAGTAGCTCCTACGAAAGAAGCCACGTTTGTAGAGACTCCTTTTTGTTCCAGGAATTCTAGGTATTCTCCTAGAGTAGTCCAGGAAATATCGTACTTAATATCTCCTTGTGAATTTTTCTCTTCTCCCTTCATCTTCTTGTTGTAGGGTCCCATGGACCAACCTTCACCCATCACTTCTAAGGTTACTCCTTGCATAATACCACTCATGGAACGTCCGTCCTCAATCAAACTCTCTGTTGCCCAACTGAGCATATTGATAAATCCAGGACTGACAGCCAATCCCTTTGCATCTATCTTCAAATCAGCAGTTGATCCTCCTAAATCCCCGATAGCCGCAATCGTATCTCCTAATATAGCAAGCCCCCCAGTCACAGAAGTTCCCCCTGATCCATCGTAGAGTTGTGCATTTTCAATAATGACATCATAATGAATAGGAACTTCCTCACAAGACCATGAAAGAAATAAGCTAAAAACGAAAAAATAGGTTGTAATGCGGTTTAACATAGGAAACTATTGGTGAATGAGGTGTTAGCGGAAAAATGAGGTAATTTCTAGCTGAAGAGCATGGAAAAAACCGTCTTGGTTTTCAGACTCCGCTTTTAAATGTAAACTTATTCCTGCAAAAGCCTAAATTTAGCTGCAAACTAATTGACACCACCTTAAGCAGTATGGAATTGGTGGTTTAATCTCTATTTTTAAAGATGCCTCTGAGGGAAAAACCAGGTTTTTCCGCAAACGAGGCCTTTTGATTGACCTATCGCAAAAAGTAGTACTTAACGCTAATTTGAAACGATTTTATGAAGAATCAACTTTTCACTCCAGTCTTATCTGTCTTATGCCTCTGCATTTCAAGTTTACTTTTTTCTCAAGCATCGCCTGCTGACTTATTGCAGGGCATGAAATACCGCAATGTGGGTCCTGCCAATCAGGGGGGCCGCATAGTAGATATTGAAGCTGTAGATAATGATTTTGCCCACGTATACGCGGCTTCTGCCTCTGGGGGCGTATGGAAATCCGAGAATGCCGGGACTACTTGGGAACCCATTTTTGATGATTATGGAACAGCCTCTATTGGCGACATAGCCCTTTTTCAACCCAACCCCAATATTGTTTGGGTCGGAACAGGAGAAGCAAATAACCGGAATAGTGTCAGTTGGGGAGATGGTATCTATAAATCTACCGATGGCGGCAAGTCCTTTACCAACATGGGTTTAGAAAGTACCCATCAGATCGCCAGAGTTCTCACACATCCAAAAGATCCAGATATCGTCTACGCTGGGGCAATTGGGCATTTATGGGGCTACAGTGGAGATCGTGGATTATTTATGACTACCGATGGGGGAAAAAATTGGCAAAAATTAACCAATGGCTTGCCGGATGATGGAAAAACTGGATGCATTGACTTAGTGATGGATCCTAAAAATCCGAAAGTATTATACGCCGCCTTCTATCAGCGGCTACGCCAACCCTGGCACTTTCACAGCGGCGGTCCAAACGGGGGCGTCTACAAATCTACCAATGGGGGAAAGAGTTGGAAAAAACTGACCGATGGTTTACCGACAGGTGATACCGGAAGGATTGGTTTAGCGATTTACAAGAAGAATCCGAAAATTGTGATGGCCTTCATTGAAGCCGAACAAACGGATGACCTAAGCAAGCCGGGTTCTGGGGTATATAGAAGTGAAGATGGAGGCAATACTTGGACTTATGTCAACACTTACAATAACCGCCCCTTTTACTATAGCCAGATTCGGATTAATCCACATGATGATCAGAAGGTCTATCTGTTAACGACCCGATTCATGGTATCTGATGACGGAGGAAAATCTTTACGCAACGGGAGTCAAGACCAGGAAGTGCATGGTGATTTCCACGCCATGTGGTTGGATCCCAATGATCCGGAGCGCTATTATTTAGGAGCGGACAAAGGAATGTCCATAACGCATGATCACGGTGAAAGCTTCACTTTATTTGACAACTTTGCTATCGGTCAGTTTTATCGTATTGGATATGACATGCGTGACCCTTATTATGTCTATGGTGGTTACCAAGATAATGGGATGTACAGCGTAGCTAGCTTCAGTCGAGATGCTCGAGGCATATTGAATGACTCTAACTGGAAACTGCATTGGGGGGATGGACAGTTCGTACATGCTGATCCAGCGAATTGGAGAAAGATGTTTACCCAAATGGAAAACGGAAGCACCTTCAGTTATGACCCATTAACTCATCGAATTGAGCGAATCAATCCAGGATTTCATAACATCATCAATTACGAAGAAGCTATACCGGCAGAAGCAAGAGCCAATGGGCTTCCCTTTAGATTCAATTGGACCGCACCACTCCAGATGTCCCCATTTGACGCTAAGACCTTGTACTTGGCAGGAAATTATTTGCTGAAAACTACCGATAGCGGTCAAAGCTGGTCGATCATTAGTCCTGATTTGAGTACCAATGCGCCTGAAAAGACAGAAAAAGGAAAAAGTGGTGGAATTACTCCGGATAATACGGGGGCCGAAACACATTGTGCCATCTATACCTTATCCTTATCTAATATCAGCCCGGATATCATCTGGGCCGGAACTGATGACGGCAATATTCAGGTAACCACAAACGGAGGTCAAAACTGGACAAATGTGCGTAAAAACATCAGTAACGTACCGAGCGGTATGTGGGTGAGTCGGGTAGAAGCCTCCCATTTTGATCCAGGTACTGCCTACGTAACTTTTGATGGCCATCGAAGTGACAATAACCAGATTTGGGTCTTCAAAACCACCAATTACGGAAGAGACTGGACAGACATTAGTAGTAACCTTCCCAAGCAGGAAGTAGCTCGAGTAATTAGAGAAGATCTCCGAAACCCAAATCTATTATTCCTGGGGACAGAAACCGGTGTATTCTATTCCATCAATGGAGGTGCGGAATGGACGAAACTAAAATTGAATCTCCCTACGGTTTCTGTTTTGGATTTAAAAATTCACCCCAGAGAAAACGATCTCATTGTCGGAACGCATGGGCGAAGTATCTGGATCCTAGATGACATTACGCCTTTGCAACAATTGTCTTCTAGCGTACTAGCGTCGGAAGCTTTTCTTTTTGAACAGAAACAAGCTACTTTATGGGAAAATGTTAGTCGAGGTGGGCAGCGCGGACATTTTTGGTTTGCAGGGGATAATCCGGAGTCCATCCAAAATACGTCCTCCTTACCAAGGGCCTTGTTCGAAAATGGAGCAATGATTTCTTATTACGTTGGTAAAGACGTAAAAGACGATGTTTTAATTGAGATTATGGATCAGAAGGGTAACAAGAAAGTCGACACTTTGCATAATACGCATGGAATACACAAATACAGATGGGATTTGCAATTTGATCCAGAGCCATTCACTGCAGAACAAGAAAAGAATATCCGAGGTATCCTTGAAAACTTGAGCCAGCAATATTCTTTCTCTGGCATCAGGAGAGCCAAGGCAGCCTTCGAAGAAGCTGAAACTCCGCTAGAAGCCCGGCAAGCTATCCAAATTCTAACCAATGGATATTTAAGCTTTAGGTTAGGGGATGAGTACACCGTGCCCAAGGCCAAAGTAGGTACTTATATGATAAAGCTATCGGTAGGAGATGAAGTACACAGAAGAAGTATAGAGGTTCGAGAAGATCCTTTGATTGCTAAGTAAGGTATAGTATTAGACTCAGGTGATATAGTCGTATCGCCTGAGTCTAATTAACTATTTCGCCAATTCGGCTACAGTTTCGAGGGTATAATCGATCTCTGAAGGCAAATTATATACAGACATTCCCATTCGGGTCACTCCTCCTTTTTCCAATAAACCTAGCACCTCCACCGCACGTAAAGCATAGAAATGTCCCGCCCAAGCACAGATGTTCTTACCCGCTAAATAGGTACAAACCTCTTTTGGCGTTTTCCCTTCCAAAGTAAAAGATAGCGTAGGAGCCCTTTCTCCTCCATCCACAGGTGTCCCAATTAATTCCACTCCCTTAATATCGGATAAGCCATTGTGCAACTTCTTTGCCAGGGCTATCTCATGCTGATGAATCTGTGTCATAGCACTTAAAAGCTGAGCGCGTAGATCGTCTCCAGTTCCCAGACTAGCTATGAAGTCGACAGCAGCTCGCACACCAGCCAGAGCAGCATGGTTTAAAGTTCCTGTTTCAATGCTGTAAGGAGCTACCTGGGCAGCGGTACGAAGCCGGTCTGGCTGTAAACGATCCAATAAACCAGGCTTGGTATATAATATCCCGACATGAGGGCCATAGAATTTATAAGCCGAACACAACAGAAAGTCACATCCCATATCCTGCACATCAATGGACAAATGTGGTGCATAATGGACTGCGTCGATTAGAAGCCATGCCCCCACCTCATGTGTTAGTTGTCGGATATGTTTCACCTTATTGATAGTCCCGAAAATATTGGCCGCATATCCCATCGCCACTAATCGCGTACGTTCATTGATTTTGCTGGCAAAATCCTCATAGTCCAACTCTCCGGTCGGTAGCAAGCGAACTTCCCGCACCACAATACCCTTATCCCTCAATTCGATCCATGGTCCTCGATTGGATTCATGGTCCAATTGCGTAATTAGGATTTCATCTCCAGGGTACAAGGCTCTTCTAATGGCTTGACTAAGCGAAAAATTAAGCGAAGTCATGTTCTGACCAAAGGAAATGGTTTGAGGTCCTTCAGCACCTAGAAAGGTCGCCATGCGAGATCGCGTCTCATCAATCACCACATCCGTTTCTTGCGTGGTAATAAAAGCGCCATGGCTATTGGCATTAGAATTTTTATAGTAATGTGAAATACTATCAATGACAACATGAGGAACTTGAACCCCAGCTGGGCCATCGAGGAATACTAATTCTCGGCCATTATGAATTCGTTGCAGGGCGGGAAATTGGAGTCGAATATCGGGAGTCATAGGTGTTGTTATTTTTCTTCTCTGACCACAAAGGTTGTCAGGGAACCTTATTTTGGGCCAAACTACAGAATTTTTTCGGCAAACTAGGGTACCAATTGGTCGAGTTTCCTAGCTGTCAAATGCTGTACATTTCTAGTGATTCTATCAATCTCCCAATCCCACCATTTTATCTCAAGAAGTTGAGTTATTTCTTCCTCAGAGAAGCGTTTTTTCAGTTCCTTGGCAGGATTACCCCCGACGATACTATAGGGAGCAACATCCTTGGTAACCACCGACCTAGTAGCTATTATGGCTCCATCTCCAATCTTCACCCCTGGCATGATGGTAACCTTATGCCCAATCCAGACATCATTGCCTATAATAGTATCTCCTTTCGTGGGATAAGTTTTACCATCCATTGCATTTTCCCAACCATTGCCAAATATGGCAAAGGGATAAGTTGAGATTGCATCTGTAAGATGGTTAGCTCCATTCATGATGAAGGTAACATCGGAGGCAATCATACAGAACTTGCCAATGATGAGTTTATCACCAATGAAATCGAATAGATACTTTACATTTTTCTCAAAATTATGGACTTCCTCAAAATCGTCGTAATACGTATAATCCCCAACAATGATATTGGGATTCTTAACGATGTTCTTGAGGAAGCAAAGTCGATCATAATTGGGTAAGGGAAATATCTGATCTTTGTCGGGAGCATTCATAATTAGCTGGTTTAATTGCGACAGCAAGATATGAGCGAACATCTAATCTCCCTAAGGAAAATATCTTTTTCTATGATAAAATCGCCAAACAAACGCTAATTGTTATCGAGAAAAAGCCGGTCCTCTGAGCACCCTTCCTGCTCTAGCATCAACATACTCCTGCCCATCGATGGTAATTTCTCCGTTAACGATTACCCACTTTATCCCATCCGGATAATGATGTGGATCAGTAAAAGTTCCTTTATCGCTAATGGTCTCCGGATCAAAAATGGTAATATCTGCAAACTGCCCCTTCGCTATTCTTCCACGATCTGTCAAACCCATTAAGCTTGCAGGCAGGCTAGTCATTTTACGGATGGCTTCTTCTAAAGTCAACACCTTCTTCTCGCGCACAAAATGGCCTAAAACCCTTGGAAAAGTACCGTAATTTCGGGGATGTGGATGCCCTTTACCCATTGCTGTATAACGTCCATCAGAAGCAATCATGGTAAATGGATGTTGCATGATCCGGTCTACATCCTCTTCTGACATGGCATGGAAGATGCAGCGTGCACCACGGTGAATCTGTGCCTGAATGATCAACTCAGCTCCATTTTCCATAGTAGGCTCAAGGCCTTCTGCTATCGCCCAATCGTATAGCGTCTTACCATCAAATTCTGGCTTCCAATCAAATCTTGAAAACTGTACCCGCTTCAAATCATTCCCTCCGCGATCGTTTATTAAATTCTTAATAATCCCACGCTTAATGCTATCTCGAAGCACCGGATCTTCACACCGTTTCGCAAAACCTGCATAGCGATCATCGGCCATGGACCAAGCGGGGATCAGAATACTCAAACTGGTAAAACTAGCAGTATATGGATATTGATCAACCATCACATTAAGGCCCTTTTCACGAGCTTCATCCACCATAGATAATGTCTTCGTACTTGAACCCCACATAGGTGCACCTACTACCTTATGGTGTTTCAAGACCACAGGGATATCCGCTTGCTCTGCAATTTGGATAGCCTCTCCCACCCCATCCAGTAAACCCAAACCTTCCTCTCGTAGATGTGAGGTATAAAACCCTCCTTGTTTAGCAGCCACTTGCGAAAGCGCCACTACTTCATCCAATTTAGCATAGGTGCCTGGCAAATACTTTAGGCCCGTTGATATCCCAAAAGCTCCTTCTAGCATACTTGTGTTGATCAAAGCTTTCATGCTATCCAATTCAGAAGCCGTTGGGGCTCGATTTTCCAAACCCATAATGTGGTTGCGGACGGTATTATGTCCTACTAAATAGGCAATATTGATGCCTACCGTTTGGGATTCCAGGCTGTCTAAATAAGCTCCGATGGGTAGGGGGCATCCTCCATCAGGTCCACCGAGTGAAGTCGTTACTCCTTGCCGAAGGTGGCTTTCGGCTTGGGGCATTAAGGGTAAGGGCTCAGCGTGGGTATGGACATCAATGAAACCAGGACTAACCGCTAGCCCTTTGGCATCTAACTCCTTTTCAGCAATCCCCACGATAGCTTTCCCAACCTTCACTATTTTACCATCCTGAATACCGATATCCTGCATAACAGCCGGAATTCCAGTACCATCATAAACAGTCCCGTTGCGAATGATTAGATCATAAGATTCCGTAGGATTGCAGGCCAAAAGCAGGAGCGTGACAAACAGGAAGCAAAATTGACTTTTCATAAGTAGGTAAAGTTGATTCTCTACCTAAACTTACAAGATTCGTGGCTATTCTTTCAAGGCTTTGCGAGCTTTTGCAAGCTTTTCATCCTTGGGATCCAAAGCTAAACCAGAATCATAGGCAGCAAGAGCCTTTTCTTTTTCTCCTTTAATCTCATACAACATGCCGAGTCGCCAGTAAGCGGAAGCTCTTGGATAACTTTTGGTATCGTTAAGCTTGATAAAGTATTGCATATACCCGATACATTGGTCGATTCGTTGCTTGGAAAGTACTCCTGTTCTTGCAAATTGATAATAGGCTCCGGCCTTCTTGTCATCCAGGGCAATTGTTTTCTCAAAGTATTCAAAAGCCCTCAGGTAAGCGTTTGACAGCTGGTAACAAAAGCCAAGTAAATATGGCCAATTCGCTTCTTGGGGTTCCATTTCCATTAAGGCTTGGTAAGCTTTAATCGCAGCTGGATAGTTTTCATTCTGCCTGTGCAGATTCCCTGCCAGTACATAACTCCGCCTCGGATCAAGTGGTCGAATAGCCTCCACTTCTTTGAAAGCTTTCTTTTTGCTACCTCCTACAATGCCTGGAGCCGAAAAATAGAAATAAGCGATGGATTCACGAGCTTCTACATGTTTAGGATCTAGTGCAATGGCTTTTTCCAAGTACTCTTTCACTTTTGAAGAGAGGACTCCCTTTTCTAGGAAATTTTCAGTGGCCAATAGCTTCCCTTTGTAAGACTGGCCTAACCAAAAATATAGATCTGAATGGGTTTTCAAGGTAGTACGTAATGGCTTCAGTATTTTAATGGCTTGATCAAAATTAGATTGTTGGCAGTGAACCTGTCCGAGTAGAAGTTGAGCTTCTTGGTTTTTGGGTTCTTTCTTTAGTACTCCTTCCAATTCTTGCGTTGCAGCTACAAATTCTCCTTTATCCATTAGACCTTGAGCTTTGGTAATGGTTTGTGCTTGTAGTTGGGCGCATAGGAAAATGAGTCCCAGGCAATAGCCTAAAGATTCTCTTGATAACATATCAGTGGATTTACTTGATTTAGGAATGAGGTATTGATAAAAAATACAACTACGCTTTATCCATCCCTTATTCCTTACAAATGAAGGGTAGGATTAGACGAGTAGGATGGTCTGGACCGAAGTAGATGGTTTGTTTGGCGGGTCTAAGCACTTTGGCATCGAAGGCATCTATCTCGGTATTAGAATTGCGGTCGTACTTAGGGAAATTACTACTGCTAATTTCTAACCTTAGTCGGTAGTCTACTGGTATTTCAAAAGCTGTTACACCAAGATCAATTGTGAATTTGTAGGTTTTGTTTGGTACCAGAAGCTCTTCCTTCTCCTTGCCATGACGGTACCTAGCTCTAATTATCCCATCTGCCATATTCATAGCCAATCCCTCTTTATCTACTAGAACTAGTTTAGCTGTAAAATCAGTGTCAGGTCCGTCAGTAGCGGCAAATAACTCTAATTGGATCGTCCCTGCCAACTGCTTAGCTACGGTGAAAGGCTCACTGGTATACACCAAGATATCCTCTCTTTCTTCCAGTTCAGATTGATCCTTTACCCCCAATTGTGCTGGGAAGAAATGAAAATTTGCACCACCATTCGTAGGTACGGCTTGATAAGGATCAAATAGGAATTGATCAGAAGCTTCTGTGGAAGCAGAATTGGGTAATAATTTCCCACCACCAAAACGAGTATTAGCTGGTTTGGAACTTTGGATATACCAGCTTTCTCCACAATTTGTTTCTTGTAAGAATTGTGGCATGACTGTCCATTTATTCGCCACTAAAGAAAAAACCTCGGGGGCAGGAAAAGGGTCTATTTCCTCACCACTGTCTTTTAGGTATTGATCAAACCATCTGGCCGCCTTTTCTAGCAATGCATCATAGCCCATTTCTGAAGATGCCCCACATTCCAGGATACCAACCTCTGTCAGGGAAGTCAGATATTGATTATGAAACCAGGGACCAAAGATGAGTTTCTGGTGCTTCTTCCCTCTAGCCCGTAAAGACTGATAGGCTTTCAAAGTACCTTTCTTCACAAAATCGAAAGCTCCGCATAGATGTAGAATGGGTATATCCACTTGATCATAGGCATAGTCTTGATTCAACTGATCAAGCACATCGCTGTTCTCCCAAGCTTTACTTTCAATTCCTACACTCCGCAAGGAATTCTTTATGGGAAGGTATTGGAGCAAACTATCTAAATCATAATCACCCAAATCTCGGTGAGTGAAGGTTTCTTCATGAAGTAACCAAGGAAGATTCAATAGGAGATGCATAGCTCCACCATCTGTCGCCATATCCGCAGGCTCCACCCAACCGGAGATATTGACAATGGTTTTCAAAGAGGGATGGTGATCAGCGGCCAAGGTCAAGGCACAAAAGGCGGGATAGGAGACACCGAACATCCCCACCTTTCCATTGCTCCATTCTTGTTTAGAGATCCAGTCCAGCGTAGAAAGTCCATCAACCCGTTCGTTTTGGAAAGGGAAAAAATCCCCCGACGATTCAAACTTACCCCGTACATCCTGGATCACCGTAGCATAACCTCTTTCCGCAAAGGAAAGGCCCACATTTTTATATTGAAATTTTCCGTAGGGCGTACGCAGTAGAATGGTTGGATAGGATTGAAGTGTATCTGGAAGGTAAATATCCGCTTCCAGGTAGATTCCCGTTGGGGTGGTAAATCCTTGCTTTTCTAATTGAACTATTTGAGTAAATCCTTGCCTTGGAAATAGGAGTAGGCAGTAAAGCAGGCTAATAGAAACATTCTTCATCGATCAGGTGATTAGTACGAAATGCTTGGTTGAACACCACAATACTAAGCTAATCAATCCTGCAAATCCAAAAATTGGGCTATTTGACGCTATACAGGGACGTTTGACCTCTGCACTTTCGCTAGGATAAGGGCTTTATATTTTGCGGACACTGGAATGGTGAAATTGTAATCCCTGAAAGAGAGTTGCAACCCTTTTCCCTTGGCTCTAAAAGCAGCTATCTGATGTAGATTTACTATATAGGAACGGTGAGATCGAATGATCTGAGGCTGTGTTTGCAAAAGGGTTTCCATGCGTGCCATGGTAGAGCGTAAAATCATCCTAAGATGTTGTCCCTTTTGTTGATAATGAACCTCCACGTAGTTATCGCTGCTACTGATATAGAGAAGATCTTTAGATTCCAAAAGCAATTGCTCTTTACCGTTTTCCCCACTCAATAATATTTTTCCTTGAACAGGAAACCTTCGGTCCAAGTTCTGAATTAGGGTTTCCTGTTGCTTTACTTTTCGTCCCAGTATTAGTAACACCATGGGTATGAAACCAATCATAATGGTACGATACAACATGGTCATCACTTCCGTAAAAGGGGGCCAAAGTAGGATACCATGACAAAGGAAAACGCGATACAACATCATCCCGATAGCAACAGTAACGAAATGCCAAACATACCAAAATACATCAGTCCATAAACCTCCCTCCTTCACTCTAAACCAACGAGCACTCAAAGGTTTAATCAAAAACTCAGTCATCAAAATAATCAATGTTGCTAGTAAGCCATATCCTGCTATCCAGAGGGAAAACCCCCAGCTACCGTCTTGATTGTTGACCGTAAAGGGCTGAAAAATATTGAGAAATAAGGCGACAAAAATCCCTGGAAAAATGGCCAATAATAATTTCCCTCTCCTGCTAGACCCGTGCATCGCTGACCACCATTTGTCAAGAATTCCTAAACTGGTGGAGGAGGAAGTAGGAACAGCCATGGAGGAATTTGACTCGATGCCATTTCCTGAATATTTTTCTAGTATCTGCCTGGATTTCTCATTCATATCCTCATATAACTTTGATATACCGAAGTAAGCGAGTATTATCTCTGACTTCAAGTTTTATAGACAAGTAGCCCTTTTTACGGGTTGCAGCACAGGCAGGTAGGGATAGAGAATCGTATCAAAGCGGACAAAAACAAGACCGTCCAGGTCCTAAACTAGTAAGAAGGGCCTGGACGGTAAGTATATGGAAAGGTTATCTAGACCTATGCCTCGATTAGGGTTTGACGCGTTCCGGAACAATAATTCGATCAACGCGCTCACCTTCTAGCATAGTGTTAAATTTCCTGATAGAACTTGCAAAAACTGAATCATATTCAGTCACTATTTTTTGGTAAGCCACCTTCAAGTCTTCAAACCGCTCAATCACACCACCTGTTGGTCGATGATGAGCATTGACCAATACACTATATAATCGACCGATATGATTACTAAATACGCGAGGGTAATTGATATTGTCTTGACTTACTTCCGCCTTATTTTGAATGAGTTGATTTTCGATGGCATCTAATTCCTCTGTAATGTTTTTGGATAAAGCTTCCAGTGTTTCTGATTTACCAGCTTTGACGGCCAATTCACTAGTTCGTTTCATTTGATCTTTAACAGAACGAATGTTCTTGATCCTACGATGGGCATCGGTAATCATATCTTGAACTTCATAAGCTAAGACCAATTGGGCTTCGTAATCCTCTTTTGACACATCTGTCCATCTAGGATCAGATTTTACCTCCATGCTTTGATTGGCTTTCCAGTCACCAAAAGTTACCTGAACATCGTATTCTCCCGGCACGGCCCAAGGACCAGGGGAAGGATTGCGAATAACCATCGTTACTAAATCCTTAACGAGTTCTGGCCCATGATGTCTCAAATCCCAGCTAACTGTATTAAAGCCCTTCCTTAATTTAACTCGGTTCATTTTTGCTGTTGCTGCGGTGGATAGCTTACGAACCAATTTACCCGCACCATCCATGATATTAATCTCCACGGGCTTTTCCTTGGAAGGTTTTTCCTGGAGGTAAATATGAATATTTGCTCGATAGCCACTTACATTCGTTCGGATAGCAGGTCTCGGTGCAAAAAGCACATTTTCAGTCGCCAATTGCTTAGTATCTACCTGGTGCAGGGGACTAAGGTCGTCCATAATCCAGAAGGAACGACCTTGCGTACTAAGCACTAGATCTTTCTCATGGACCTCGATATCGGTAATAGGTACATGTGGGAGGTTTTTCTGAAAGGACTGCCAGCTTTGACCATCATCAAAAGAAACGTACATGCCAAACTCCGTGCCGACATATAAGAGTCCCTTCCGATCAGGATCTTCTGCTATTGCTCTAATAAAATGATCGGATGGAATGCCGTTTTTCCCATCGGTTAAGGAATTCCAAGTCTTTCCATAATCATCAGTCCGGTACAAATAAGGAGTAAAATCTTGGTATCTATAATTGTACACTGCCACAAAAGCACGCCCTGGGCTATGGGAACTGAGTTCAATCTTATTTACCGTACCTTCTTCAGGCATACCCGGCGGAGTTATATCTTGCCAAGATTCCCCATTATCCCGGGATATGTGCAATAATCCATCATCACTTCCGGCCCAAAATTCACCAGCCTGATGGGGTGATTCTTCAAAAGCAAAAATGGTACTGTAGATTTCTACACCGGTTCCGTCGTGCTGGATCGGACCGCCAGGAATATCATGGTATTGATCTAGTTTTCGAGTCAAATCGGGACTGATACGTTCCCAGGTTTGCCCCTCATCAGTGGTACGATGCACGAAGTTGGAGGTGTGGTAAATATGCTGGGATTGATGGGCAGAAACTAGTATCGGAAAATTCCATTGCCATCGGTATTTCAAATCTCGTTGTTCTGTTCCTTCCGTATAATGAGGATAGGCCGTCACTTGCCGCACCTGCCCGGTTTTTCGATTCATAATGGTTATCTCACCACTGTAACTTCCAGCCCAGATTACATCTGGATCTTGTGGATTAATGCCAACATCACCACACTCACTTCCTCCTACGCTAAACCAATGTTGAGTAGGGGTAATTCCTGGCACAGATCGACTTGGTACCGAAATGGTAGAATTATCCTGTTGTCCGGCATACAAACGATAGGGAAACTGATTATCTACGGTTACCCGATAGAACTGTGCCGTGGGTTGATTCCGTTGTGTGGACCAAGATTCACCTCCATTTAGACTCACACAGGCTCCCCCATCATTGCACTGCACCATAATCTTGGTATTGTTGGGGTTAATCCACAAGCCATGATTATCCCCATGTGGTACTCGAATCTGGAATTCAAAATTCTTTCCGCCATCGATCGATTTCCAAAAGTTGACATTGCAGACATAAACCGTGTTTTCATCCTTTGGATCCGCAGTGATATGGTTATAATACCAAGCCCTTTGTCGCAATTTGTGATCTCTTGAGATGCGTTCCCATGATTGTCCCGCATTATCACTTCGATACAAACCCGCCTCCTCCTCCTCTTCAGCTGCTATGAGTGCCCAGACGCGATCTGGTTTTACGGGAGATAAGGCCAACCCAATCTTACCCACCTGCCCTTCGGGCAAGCCTCCACCTAGCTTAGTCCAGTTATCCCCGCCATCCATCGTCTTCCAAATCCCACCATTACGATCTCCATCTATCAGTGTCCAAGGTTTACGTTCAGCACGCCACATAGCAGCATAAATCTCTCTCGGATTATGAGGGTTAATAGTTAAGTCAATGGCTCCCACGGAATCATTGATGTAGAGTACTTGCTCCCATTGTACCCCACCATCCTTGGTGCGATATACTCCTCTCTCCTTATTTGGACCAAATATATTCCCTTGAGCAGCCACATATACCCAATTGTGATTATCGGGGTGAATAATGATTTTCCCGATTTGACCAGCAGCTGGCAAGCCGGCATGTTTCCATTTTTTTCCACCATCGCTCGATTTGTACATCCCGATTCCAGGAGATACATTTCCCCGCGGGCAAGATTCACCTGTTCCTACATAGATTGTATTCTGATCAGATGGAGCAACAGCTATCGCTCCGATTGAGCCAGCTTCAATCTGTCCATCAGAAATATTTTTCCAAGAAGTACCTGCATCCTCCGTTTTCCATACGCCTCCTCCGGTAGCTCCCATGAAGAAAGTAAATGGCTGGTCAGGAATACCCGTTACGGTCGTAACCCTTCCGCCTCTTGAAGGACCTACCGATCGGTATGTTAATTTAGTCAGGTAGTCAGTTTCTAATTTTTCTTTTTCATTTTTTGCTTTGCTCTGGGATTGGCCAGAAAGAGGCAGAACGAATAATCCCAACAGAACAAGTGCGAAAGGAAGTATTTTTGGCATATCTCATTTTTTTGATCCTTTAAGATAGAGAACTGATTTAAACTTTTTGTCTGCGGACAAAAAGTTTAAATTACTGGTGAAACTCATCCAAGGTTTGGACAAAAAGTCCTTTCCAAATTCTTGGTATCTATTTGTTAGAAAATGCTCAGCCTATGGCATTATCACCTCAGAAAGCTGGATTTGAGTGCTTTAGACAGGCTGCTCCGTAGATAGAGGGTGATTAAAATCACCTGACACTGCCTTAATTTTAAATATCTTGTTTGAAGCATGACAAGTTTTCGGATAAGACCAAAATTTCGGGCCACGAGCCCAGTAGACCGACAAACCATCATAACCCGTCTGCAATCGGCCTTAGAGGAACAGCCTCCCAAGTGTCATGGAATAGCTATTGAAGGACACATCATATTAAAGGTATTGCCGGAAGAAGCACACTATTGGTCTCCCCAACTCAGTATTTTATTGGACCAGGAGGAGGAACAAACTTTGATTAGAGGAAGGTATGGGCCAAAACCCAATGTTTGGACCCTCTTTACCATGAGCTATTTAGCCATTAGTGTTCTAAGCATTTTTATTAGCATCATTGGTTTTTCCAGGCTCAGCTTAGGCTTATCGGCAGGTATTCTTTGGGTCCTGCCTATTTTGGCTGCTGCTGCCGTTGCCTTGTATATCAGCAGCCAACTGGGGCAAAAACTAGGGGCAGAGCAAACTTTTACCCTTCATCACTTTTTCGAGGAAGTACTTGGACAGAAGATTCCACTGCATTAATCCATAGACCTGGATGGCCTATGATTTCAAAAGAAAGGCTGCCTCAATCTCAACAGGTATATTATCGGGTAAAGATCCCATACCTACCGCACTCCTAACACCAATACCCTTTTCCTCTCCCCACACTTTTGCAAACAATTCGCTACAACCATTGATTATATAGGGATGCTTTTCAAAACTGGAAATACAGTTCACCATACCCAGTACTTTTACTACTCGCTCAATGCGATCTAAGCTGCCCAAATTATCTATCAAGGTAGACAGAATAGCTAGGCCAACTAATTCAGCAGCTTGTTTACCTTCTTCCATAGTCAAGTTATCTCCTACTCGCCCAAAGAGGAGTGTACCATCTGGTTTAAAAGTACCGTGACCAGAAACTAAGACCTGGTTACCAACTTGCAGAAAGGGTTTATACACACCGATAGGCTTGGGTGGAGGAGGTAACTGTAACCCTAACACCTCAAAACGTTGATCTGCACTCATAATTGCTCAAGTTTTTTGAAAGCTCTCAATTTGTAGAAAATCAATCGATATTCAAACCCAATATGAGAATATTTTCTGCTTCCCCAATTGCAGGGAATATGGACTTCAGTATTTATCCCAAATTTTGGTATTTTACCATTCGAAACTGCTAATAGGATACAAACATTTAAGTAACGGTGGCTAAGGCCCTTAGGTATTTACCACCCGTACTTAGTTGTTCTACTGTCGAAAACTGTTCTCATTTCGGCTCACTGATACTGCAGGAATAGAAGGGTCTTTTCTCAACAGTAAACACATCTATCGCGACCTCCATTATAACATAGAAATAGGTTAAATAGAAGAACTATTGATCTCCTGTAGAGATCATTTATAAATATGCTATAACCTCAATGCCCTAATTTCGCTAATCAATTCAACGCACCATGATGAAACTTTTTACTCAATGTTTACTGGTACTCGGTCTCTTTCTTTTGCTACCGAGTGCTACCCCCGTTTTAGCACAAAAGACCAAATCAAAAGCTACCTACGAAGAAGATCTATATAAAGGCGTCAAATGGCGTTTGGTAGGTCCATTTAGAGGAGGAAGATCAGGTACGGCCGTAGGGGTTCCGGGACAGCCTAAGTTATATTATATGGGAACTGCCGGCGGAGGCGTTTGGCGCACCCAGGATGGTGGCAACTCCTGGTCCTGTATTTCTGATGGCTATTTTGGTGGATCCATAGGCGCAGTTGCCGTTTCAGAAAGCGACCCTAACGTCATCTATGTGGGAGAAGGGGAGCAAACTGTTCGAGGAAATGTATCAAGTGGCTGGGGAATGTGGCGATCAACAGATGCTGGAAAAAGCTGGAAACATATTGGTCTTAAGAAATCTGAACATATTGGCAGGGTCCGAATCCACCCCAAAAACCCAGACCTCGTTTACGTGGCAGCCATGGGTAATCTATGGAAACCAAACGAAGAAAGAGGTGTTTACCGCTCTAAAGATGGTGGAGAAACTTGGGAGAAAATCCTATATGAAAGTGATAAAGCTGGAGCCGTAGACCTTATCCTGGATCCCAATAACCCTCGTATCATCTATGCCAGTACTTGGCAAATCAAAAGAAACGGTTATCGCATGGATAGCGGCGGCCCAGGAAGTCATCTTTGGAAAAGCACAGATGGTGGAGATAATTGGACAAAGCTTACAGATAAGGAAGGACTGCCTAAAGGCACTTGGGGGATAGTTGGTGTAACGGTTTCGCCAGTTAACTCTGAAAGAGTTTGGGCGATTATTGAGGCGGAGCAAGGCGGTGTTTATCGTAGTGATGATGCTGGTAACACTTGGACAAAAGTAAACGAGAATCGCGCCCTGCGCCAAAGAGCCTGGTATTATTCTCGCATCTACGCTGATCCTCAAGATATCGATCGAGTATATGTTTGCAATGTATCCTTCTGGCGATCCAAGGATGGTGGTAAGAACTTCGAATCTATCCGTACGCCTCATGGTGATCATCATGATCTGTGGATTGCCCCAGATAACAACCGTAGAATGGTAATCGCAGATGATGGTGGAGCACAAGTTAGTGTTGATGCAGGGGATAACTGGACCACCTACCACAACCAACCCACCTCACAATTCTACCGGGTCACCACGGATAATAGTTTCCCCTTCCGCATCTACGGTGCCCAACAAGATAATAGTACCATACGAATTGCACATCGTTCTACCGGCTCCACCATCTCAGAACGTGACTGGGAACCTTCAGCGGGTGGAGAAAGTGCGCATTTAGCGCCCGATCCAAACAACCCAGAAATTGTTTATGGTGGAACGTACAAAGGTTACATGATGCGCCGCGATCATACGACGGGTCAAGTACGATCCACTAATGTGTGGCCATTCAACCCTGCCGGTTCTGGGGCTGAAGTAATGAAATATCGCTTCAATTGGAACTTCCCAGTAACATTCAGTCCTCATAACCCTAAAAAACTGTACGCTGGCAGTAACTACCTACATGTGACCTATAATGAAGGACAATCTTGGGAAGTGATTAGCCCCGACTTAAGCCGTAACGATCCAGAAACGATCAAATCTTCTGGTGGTCCCCTGACACAAGACAATACTGGTGCAGAATACTACGCTAATATCTTTGCCATTCAAGAATCGCCAAGAGAGGAAGGCGTGATTTGGGTTGGAAGTGATGATGGCTTAGTGCACGTGACTCAAGATGGTGGTAAAACTTGGAAGAACGTAACACCTCCTGGTTCTCCCAAATTGAATATGATGAATTGCATTGATGTCCATCCTACTATTGATGGCGGAGCGTATTTGGCGGCAACTCACTATAAGTTCGGTGATTATACCCCATACCTATACAAAACTACCAACTATGGAAAAACCTGGAAGCTGATCACCAATGGGATTGAGCCTAATCATTATACCAGAGCCATACGTGCCGATAAGCAAAGACCAGGATTACTATATGCTGGAACGGAATGGGGAATGTATGTCTCATTCGACGACGGCGACAACTGGCAACCCTTCCAACTCAATCTACCGGTTGTATCCATTAGAGATTTACATGTACGGGATAATATGCTCATCGCCGCCACTCATGGTCGTAGTTTCTGGATGATCGATGACCTTACACCTTTCCACCAACTCAATGATAAAATTGCAGCTAGCAATTTCCACCTTTTTAAACCAAAGGCTTCTTATAGAATGGCCGGCGGTGGTGGCTGGGGTGGCTCTAACTTGACTAAAGAAGGAGAAAATCATCCCAATGGTGTAATGTTCCATTACTACCTGAAAGAAAGATCTAAGGATGTCAATGTAAAATTAGATATTCTTGAAAAGGATGGTACGTTGATTAAAAGCTTCAAATCGAAAGCCAAAAAGCGCAGCGAAAGACTCGTCGCCAACAAAGGAGGCAATCGCTTCATTTGGGATATGCGTTATCCTGGATTTAAAGAATTCCCAGGAATGGTTCTCTATTCCTCTCCAAACCGAGGGCCCAAGGCCGTACCAGGTGTCTACATGGCTAGGTTGACGGTAGGTGATCAATCCATAGAACAGGAATTTGAGATTATCAAAGACCCCAGACTTCCCAATACACAACAAGACTTCCAGAATCAGTTTGATTTCCTAACTAAAGTGAAGGATAAGGTCAGCGAAGCTCACCAGGCAATGGTTGATATTGGAACTTTAAGAAAAGATATCAAGTACCTAAACAATAAAGTAGGGAAAGAAGAGTCCTTTAGCGATATCGTCGAGATGACCAAAGCACTGGAAAAAGATATGAGTGTGATTGAAAACAACATTCATATGACCAAAAACAAGAGTCGTCAAGACCCTCTCAATTTTGGTATCCGAATTAATAATCGACTGGCCTTCCTACTAGCTGACCAGCAACGAGGTGATTTCCCGCCTACGGATCAAGCTGAGGAAGTTCGCAAAGAATTGACAAAGGCTTTAGACAAAGAGTTACAAGATCTAGAAGTCTTGATCCAAGACAGGGTAAGCAAGATCAACGATGCACTAAAGCAAAAGGGCTTATCGGTACTGCAAGCTCCCAGCAAACAAGTCGTTAACTAAGCAAGTGAGCGTGCTGCTGTTTGTTTTTTTACATAAACAGCAGCACGCTAATTCCAAGATATTCCGGCGATATAATTCGTCCTCCAATTCTATTACCAGATACAACTTATGAGAAATACAACAAAACAATACCTATGTCTGGGTTTCCTTTTACTCAGTACACTAGTTTTTGGTCAAGCACCGAAATACTCTGATGCGACCATCGCTAAACTCAAGGAACAAGTAAGCAAGAAGATCGAAAAGCGAGCCAAAATGGCTCAAGTAATGGTAGATAAGGTGTTCAGTTTTGCAGAACTGGGCTTCCAAGAATCAGAGTCTTCTAAATACCTTACCGACATCCTGAAAGAAAATGGCTTCAAAGTCGAATATGGAATCTCTGGCGTTCCCACCGCTTGGTGGGCAGTTTGGGGTTCCGGAAAGCCGGTAATTGCCGTGGGAAGTGACTTGGATTGCATTCCAAAAGCATCTCAACGGCCAGGCGTAGCCTATCATGATCCGATCATTGAGGGAGCTCCTGGACATGGTGAGGGACATAACTCAGGCATTCCCCTTAATATCTTAGCAGCTATTTCGACTAAAGAGGTCATGGAGAAAGAAGGTATTTCTGGCACCTTAATCCTTTGGCCTGGGGTTGCGGAAGAATTAGTGGGGACCAAAGCCTACTTCACACGAGATGGTTATTTCGATGAGGTAGACCTATGCATTTTTACGCACGTTTCTTCGAATTTCACCGTATCGTACGGACAAGCTCGAGGTACCGGTTTGATCTCTGTTGAATATACTTTTGAAGGCGAGGCTGCGCACGCGGCTGGCTCTCCCTGGAGAGGACGAAGTGCAGCAGATGCAGTAGAGCTTATGAATATTGGCTGGCAGTATGCTAGAGAACACACTAACCCGATTCACCGATCGCATTCAGTGATCAATAATGGTGGAGACCAGCCCAATGTAGTTCCTTCCAAGGCTTCGATATGGTATTACTTCCGACACGTAACCTACCCTGGTATCATGGAGGTCTACGAACGAGCCAATGAGATTGCAGAAGGGGCTGCCATGATGACCCGCACCAAAGTCTCGCGTAAAGTACTTGGTTCAGCCTGGCCCAGGCACTTCAATAAAGTGATTGCGGAAACTATGTATGAAAATATTAAGGAGGTCGGCCTGCCAGAATGGAGTAAAGCAGATCAAATCTTAGCTAAATCGCTACAAAGAGAGGTAAACTCACGCAGAGATACCAATGGTTTGGATACGAAACTAGATACTATTGGTATGCCCGTTGTTCGCCCGGTAAGTGGTGGCTCTGATGATATTGGTGATATCTCATGGAAACTTCCTACCGTAACCATGCGTTTTCCTTCTAACATCCCTGGCTTACAGGGACACCATTGGTCGAATGCCGTTTCTATGGCCACACCGATTGCCCATAAAGGAGTCGTAGCAGGTGCGAGAGCTGAGGCCATGACCTTGTTGGATCTATTTACTAGACCAGAACTGGTAGAGCAAGCTTGGGATTACTTCCGCAATGAACAAGGTATGAAGCAACAATACATACCTATGGTTACCAAAGATGACAAGCCGGCAATTTACCTCAATACAGATATTATGGAGGAATTCCGCCCTCAGTTGGAGAAATTCTACTACGATGAAACCAAGTATGACTCTTACCTAGAGCAGCTAGGGGTTGAATATCCAACGATTAAAACAGAGAAGAAATAAAAATACACTTAGATAGTAAGTAAGGAGATTGAATCGATCTCCTTACTTAAAACCCAAAAAACATGTGGAATCCTGACCTTTATCAAAAGACACTCTCTTTTGCCAATCACGCCCATCGCGAACAAAAACTTCCTGGCAGCGATCTTCCCTACCTAGCCCATTTATGTAATGTTTGTATGGAAGCGGTCCATGCAGTCCTGCAATCCAGAACCGAAGATATTAATCTGGTCATGCAATGCGCCCTATTACATGATACGATAGAAGATACCGATCTAACTTATGAAGATGTAGAAAAGGAATTTGGCAAACCCGTGGCAGATGGAGTATTGGCACTTACAAAAGATGTAAAGCTAGAGAAACGACTGCAGATGTCAGATAGCCTAGAACGAATTCTTCAACAACCTCCTGAAATCAGGATTGTTAAGATGGCAGATCGCATCAACAACCTTTCCAGACCACCCCACTATTGGACCAAAGAAAAGAAAATGAAATATCAAACCGAGGCTCGATTAATCCTGGATACTTTAGGAGGAGTCAACTCATTTATAGAGACTAGACTTAGCAATAGAATAGATAAATACACTCAATACATTAAGGACTAACTCGCCATTTCTCAAAAAATGAATAACGATCTGTTGATAAATAGTCCTTCAAATTAGAAGTGAACCCTAGTTTTTTCAACACGCCGATAGAAGCCTCATTATTCGGGAAGGTATACGCAATAATACGGTCTATCTCCTTGAAGTGCTCAAACACATATTCAATCTGGTGAGCAATGGCTTCCGAGGCGAAACCATTCCGGCGAAATGGTTTTCCGATCGAAAAACCGATGGTGCATCGTTTATACTTCTCATTGGCCTTCTCCCTACTCAAATCAAATAAGTGCAAGACACCAATAGGTTGGTCCTCCCAATAAATGAGCCAATCGAAAGCACCTCGCTTGGGAGAAAATTTGGCAAACTCACGAAGGTCCACGACGTAGATTCCGATCTTCTCTTTTTCTTTAAATTCCAAATTGATGAAAGGATTATCTTCTTCTGCAAAGAGCTCATGCAGAATCTCATAGTTGTCATAATCTAGAGGTTGATATTGGAGTCTGGCAGAAGGTAAAAGTGGAGGAAAGTTGAAGAATGGCCTAGCCTCCTCTCGTCGCATCGAACGATAGAAGGCTATTTTATCTTGCATTTTTTGACTCAACTGCTGTTTCATGACGTCTGAATCATAGGACCAACGCCCTTCTTTAACTTCCCCAGGGCTTACTCAAAGGTAATTGCTTTTGACAGAGAAAAACAATGGGTCTGCCCATTTTTACCCTAAAAATATCGTCAAATATTCCACTTTAATTCGCTGAAAGCATTTTACGCAAGAGCTGCATCATTTGCACAAAAATGTTATTTTTACGCATTGAAACCCAATACGACCAAAAGTGAGCACTATACACCTATTCAAGGTAGAGGGTATCGACGGAGAGGAAATAGATTTTTCTGCCTTTAAAGGCAAGAAGATAATGGTGGTAAATGTAGCTTCAGAATGTGGCTATACTCCCCAATATCAACAACTGCAAGAACTCCAACAGGAGTTTAATGATAAACTGGTCATCGTTGGCTTCCCTTGTAATGATTTTGGAGGCCAAGAACCTGGCTCAGCCCAAGAAATACAAGCTTTTTGTAGCTTGAATTATGGTCTGACATTCCCCTTAACCCAAAAAATTACAATCAAAGGGGAATCAGTTCATCCCATATATAATTGGCTTCTTCATAAGTCCAACAACCGGGTTATGGATACAGAGGTAACCTGGAATTTTTGTAAGTATACATTAGATGAAGAAGGTCGATTAGTTGATTTCTTTCCTTCCGCTATTAGTCCATTCGATGACGCGATTCTCGAATGGGTCCAAAACTAAGAATATCATATTCATAGATTGCTCGCAGGTCTGGCATTTGTAATGTAATGGCCCTAGCTGTCTTATGAGCTTAGCAAAAGCATACGGACAAGTTGAAGTAAAAGGCCTCCTGCACCGCTTGGTTACTCAGGGGCGTCTTCCTCATGCCATGCTGCTATTGGGGCCAGCTGGTTCTGGAAAGTTAGCTTTAGCCGCTGGTCTCGCTCAATATATCCTATGCGAGGATAAAGGTCCAGATGGGCCTTGTGGCGTTTGCAGTGCCTGTCTTAAGGCCAGCAAGTTTATCCATCCAGATATTCATTTCTCTTTTCCCACTGTCGGCACGAATGTCAAAAGTGATTCTTTTCTTCCTCAATGGCGATCCGCATTGGAGGACAACCCATACATGGAAGTCAATGACTGGCTACAGATCATAGGTGCGGAGAATAAACAAGGCAATATAAATAAAGAAGAATGCCTGAATATCATACGGAAACTAAGTTTGAAGACGTTTGAAGGATCGCATAAGATACTAATTATGTGGCTGCCGGAATACTTGGGTAAAGAGGGGAATCGACTCCTTAAACTCATTGAAGAGCCACCCGATCAAACGGTTTTTATTCTGGTCGCTGAACAACAAGAGTTGATCCTGAATACTATACTTTCTCGTTGTCAAGTAATAAAGGTCAGGGCCCTCCGAGATGATGAGATCCGAGATGCTTTAATCGACAAAAACCTGGCTGAGGCTGATAAGGCTGAAGCCATAGCTCAGCTGTCTGATGGCAACCTGAATGAGGCACTAAAGATGGCTCAAGAGAAAGAAAATGACAATGCAGCGCTCTTTTTGGAGTGGATGCGGAAATGTTACGTCGGAAATGGGGTGGAAATGGTAAAATGGGTGGAAAAGTTCGCCAAGTTAGGCAGAGAGAACCAAAAGCATTTCATTCGTTATGCGCTCCACTTTATGCGTGAATATATGGTGCTCAAGATGAGTAGCCACACACAAGTAAGATTGAGAAACCTAGAACTGAAAACAGCACAGAATCTACAAAAGGTAATCGAGTTCGATCAAATAGAGGGTATTGTTCAGCTATTGAATGATAATGCTTACTATATTGAACGAAATGCAAATCCTAAAGTACTGTTTTTGGATACATCGATACAGTTGAATAAAATATTAAAGCGGAAAAAAAGGGAGGTAAGAACGGCAACAAATTAGCGATAAATAGATAGGGCTACAACCCAACTTTCGTAGCCACCGAGGTGTTAAAGAAAATAACCCATGTAGGGATATTTCACCTAAACAGTATAGCGTTCTGCCTCTTTAAAAAATATTGAAAAGATGGGATGTTTAGGATGTTCAGTAGAAATAGAAAATGGCAAGCCTAAAGGATGTAAAAGCAATGGAGGCTGTGGGTCCGGCGGATGCAATAGAATGAATACCTACGATTGGATCTCAACAATGGACATTGAAGATGCTGATCCGTTTGAACTCGTTGAGGTTAGTTTTAAGAATGGCTCCAGAAAAAGCTTTTACAAGAATGAAGCCAACCAGAAAGCGATCACTGGTGATATGGTTGTAGTGGAAACCGGAACGGGCTACGATATCGGTAGAGTTAGCCTTTCTGGTGAACTGGTTCGTTTACAAATGCGGAAGAAGAAAGTGGATGAAGAATCGGTAATGCACGGTATCATCCGCCTGGCTAATGAACGTGACATGGAACGCCTTAATGAGGCGAGAATGCAGGAGAACAAGACCATGGTCAGATCAAGAGCCATTGCCAGAACCCTTGGTTTGGAAATGAAAATTGGAGACGTTGAATACCAAGGGGACAAGAGAAAAGCTACCTTCTATTACACAGCGGATGGCCGGGTAGACTTTAGAGAATTGATCCGACACTATGCAAAAGAGTTCCGCGTGAAAATTGAAATGCGCCAGATCGGAGCTCGACAGGAATCCGCCCGTATCGGAGGCTTAGGGTCCTGCGGACGTGAACTGTGTTGTTCAACTTGGTTGAGCGATTTCAAATCCGTATCAACAGCCGCAGCTAGATACCAGAACTTAGCCATTAATCAGTCTAAACTATCTGGGCAGTGTGGTCGATTGAAATGCTGTTTGAACTATGAGCTGGATTCATACTTAGATGCTTTGGATGCTTTCCCAAAACATGCCGAAAAGATAGAAACAGATCTGGGGACAGCGACCCTAATGAAAACAGATATCTTCAAGGGCTTACTTTTTTACTCTTATCAAAATGAAAACTATCGAGGTAGAATTGTTTCCTTGACGGTTAATCAGGTTAAAGATCTACTGACTCGAACAAAATCTGGCGAGAAAATATTTGACTTAAGCGTACATGAGACGATCAAGACAGTCGAAAATGAGGAGATGGATTACGAAGATGTAACAGGTGTGATTGAATTACCCCCAGAGGAGAAGAAAAGAAAGAATAAAAAACGTAGAAAGCCTAAGCCCAAAAACAAGGGTGCCGCTAATAAGAATAATCAGAACAAAGGGTCACAAAACAAGAATACCCAAAACAAAAACACGCAGAATAAGAACACACAAAATCAGAAGAAAAAAGCGTCTGGAACGGCCAATAATAAAACAGAAGATAATAAAGGCAACGCCAACAAATCTAAGCCAAACTTCAGAAAAAATAAAAGAAGGGGGCGAGGACCAAGAAACAACAACAATAACAACTCTAATAAAAAGTAAAGCCGTCTCGAATGCTGTTCACTGTTTGTATGATATTCCGTACAAAGGCATCGAGCAATAAAATTAAATCTTCATGAAGTATGATGTTACCGTCATTGGATCAGGTCCTGGCGGTTATGTAGCAGCCATCAGATGCGCACAATTAGGTTTAACTACTGCAATCATCGAAAAATACAATACCCTTGGTGGCACTTGCCTCAATGTAGGTTGTATTCCTTCTAAAGCGCTACTCGACTCTTCTGAGCATTATCATAATGCAAAAGAAAAATTCACTGAGCACGGTATTGATCTTACCAATCTTAAGGTCAATATGCCGCAGATGATTAGTCGGAAAGATGCAGTAGTTGCACAAACTACAAAAGGAATTGACTTCTTAATGAAGAAGAACAAGATCACCGTCTTCCACGGCCATGGCTCCTTCATCGATGCCAACAACATCAATGTTGCTAAAGCAGATGGAAGCAACGAAACGATCGAAACAGATAAAGTAATTATCGCTACAGGTTCCAAGCCGACTACACCTGCCGCCTTTAACTATGATAAGAAGAGAGTAATAACTTCGACAGAGGCCCTAAATATTCAAGATGTTCCGAAGAGCATGGTAATTATTGGAGGTGGAGTTATCGGACTGGAGTTAGGCTCTGTATACGCAAGACTAGGAACGGAAATTCATGTAGTGGAATACATGGATAGAATCCTTCCGACCATGGATAAAGACTGTTCCAAAGAACTAACTCGCGCCATGAAAAAACTGGGTGTGAAATTCCATGTCAAACACATGGTTACAACAGTCAAAGCCAATAAGAAAAGTGTTACGGTAGAGGTTCAGAAGAGAGATAGCGAGGACACCTTCAAACTTAACA
Organism: Saprospiraceae bacterium; assembly: GCA_013214355.1. Classification (GTDB taxonomy): domain Bacteria; phylum Bacteroidota; class Bacteroidia; order Chitinophagales; family Saprospiraceae; genus DT-111. The sequence continues at coordinate 89,484 of JABSSL010000081.1, forward strand.
CAGATTACTGCTTGGTAGCGATCGGACGTCGTGCTTATACCGATAAGCTCGGCCTAGATAAAGTGGGAATACCTACTGATGAAAAGGGTAGAGTAGAAGTAGATGCCCATTTGCAGACCAATATCCCTGGCATTTATGCTATCGGAGATGTGATCAAAGGTGCGATGTTAGCTCACAAAGCGGAGGAAGAAGGTGTATTTGTGGCAGAAACCATCGCCGGTCAAAAACCACATATTGATTACAATCTGATTCCTGGTGTCGTTTATACTTGGCCAGAGGTTGCTGCTGTTGGTAAAACAGAAGAGCAATTGAAAGAAGCCGGAGTGGCTTATAAAGCTGGCAAATTCCCATTTAAAGCCCTGGGCCGTGCTAGAGCGAGTATGGATACAGAAGGGATGGTCAAAGTACTTGCGGATGCCAACACTGACGAAATTCTTGGTGTACATATGGTCGGACCTCGCACGGCTGATATGATTGCAGAAGCAGTAGCCTTAATGGAATTCCGAGCCAGTGCAGAAGATGCTTCCCGCATGAGTCATGCGCACCCTACTTATACCGAGGCCTTTAAAGAAGCTGCCTTGGCTGCAACGGAAGACCGAGCGTTGCACATCTAAAAGATACTAACATACGATAGATACATCCCATAGGTCGATTCATTTCGCCTATGGGATTTTTTTTCTCAATAAGCACTGATCATGAAAAAACTAATAAGTCTTAGCCTAATCCTAGCTTCTACCTTGATAGTCAAAGCACAGGATCCGCTACCCAAAGTTGTAAGTGGTAAAATTGAACGTGTTGAGAACTTCCAATCCAAGTATGTAACCGAACGAAATGTTGATATCTGGCTACCTGAAAATTATTCTGAATCCAAAAAGTTTGCAGTCCTATATATGCACGATGGACAAATGCTCTTTGATCCTAAGAACGCTTGGAATAAACAGGCCTGGAATGTAGATGATGTAGCCACTGACTTGCTTGAGGCTGATCAAATCAAGGATTTTATTGTAGTGGGCATTTGGAATGGAGGAGCCACTAGGCATCCTGATTACTTTCCTAAACAGCCTTTTGAATCCTTATCTAAGGCTGAGAAAGATACAGTAAATGCACAATTACACAGAGCTTCCAGAGGAACAGCAGCGGTCTTTAATCCACAATCAGATAATTATTTAAAATTTATCGTTAAGGAATTAAAGCCATATATCGACAAGAATTACGCTGTTTCTAAAAACAGAAAAAACACCTATATAGCTGGCAGTAGCATGGGGGGGCTGATTTCAATGTATGCCATTTGCCAGTATCCTAAAGTATTTGGTGGTGCGGCCTGTTTATCCACCCACTGGATAGGCACTTTCACTCCTGAGCATAACCCGATACCGGATGCATTCTTAAGCTACCTCAGCAATAATCTACCGAACCCGAAGAAACATAAACTATATTTCGATTGTGGTGATCAAACGCTTGATCAGTATTATCCTAATATTCAAAAGAGAGTGGATGAAGTAATGACCGAAAAGGGCTACGGTAAAGATAATTGGTTGACTAAATACTTCCCAGGCGAAAATCATAGCGAAGATGCCTGGAATAAAAGATTAGATATTCCAATGGTATTTCTTCTAGGAAAATAGAAATAGATCTCCTTTCTACAATGGAAAACCATAGGCCAGCATCACTCCTAGATATAAATTACGCATGCTGCTCATGCCATCTGGAATTTCGGTGAAGATATTGTTCAAACCATATCCGAAACGAAGTCGCATTTCTAACTGGTCAAACAAGAGGTAGTGCATACCTGCAATGACAGCATGGTCGTCTTGCCTCAACAGGTGAGATTCATCAAATTCTTGTCCAGGAAAGTTTAAGGCCAGTGCTCTGACATCTGCCGTACCATCAAACTGGCCATCTAGCAAATGGGAATATTGATATCCCAAGGTTAGCATTGTTCTTCTACCCACTTGAAGACCTCCATAGATTGGCAAATCCACATACTTGTTGGAAATGGCACCGTAAACAGTCCCACGATAATTCACATTAATAGGGAAGGGCAACCTTATCCCCAAAACGCCATCGGATATATTGTATTTTCCCGTAACTGGTGTTTGAAATTCATTGGATTTGTGCGCAAATAGAGCTCCAAAATGTAGAGATAATTTATGCGTAGCTATCCACTTCATTTCAACTCCTGTAGATGCCCTAATTCCAGGTTTCCCAGTAGCACCTTCCGGTATCTCACCAAATGGCGAACCTATCATGACACCACCTTGGGCATATACACTAATTCTACTCTGCGTCTTCGACTGAAAGACTATAGCAATGAATAAAACAAAGGTTAGGAAAAGGTTTAATAAGCGATTTTTCATTCCAAACTGATTTTGGTTGCTATTAAACCCGGTAGTTGAGATATAATAATTGAGGATACGAATATAAGGATTTATCATAGACCTAGTCGAAATCGACTAGAATAAAAAACAATCGAGGAAATAGGTTTTGTACTTAATAGAAAGTCTTATAAAATCTAAAAAAATTAAACAACTTTATATACCGTATTCAAGCCAATAAGCAATCATAAAAAACAAAAATAAAGTATATTACAATATAATTAACTGAAAATTATATAATAACTAGAATTTTTAGTAAATTCAAGTATCATTCATAATTGGGAATTATGTTGTCCTAAGCTTGACATCATATTCTCATTAAAAACATAGTTTATGAGTCCGCCATACTCGTTTCAGGCAGAAGATGAATGTCTTTTGCCTACTCAGCAGCAGGATATGATGCGTAAAACTCGTTATTAAACCGGGTGTAATTCCATTTCCTTACAATGGTAGCACAACAAGAAATTGAGAAATAGCAATACCGAGTGCATTCTGATTTTTCAGTCTCGTTAATTGCGTCATCATTTTCTGAACAAAAAAGCTCAGCTATTCTTAGCTGAGCTTTTTTGTTTTATCCCTGTCTCCAGTCACCTTATCTATTGTTCTTACCACTAATTCCGCTGATCCACGCCCCAAGCTAATTTTTCTCGAATAGTATTTAAGAAATCATCATCCTGTGGACGTACTAGCCGCGCCTTGAAATTATTCCGGCGCACCGCCAATTGGTGAGCGGCGGTGATAGGTTCAAACCTAGAGTCTAAGGTGCAAAGAAAATTCTCCGCACGCCCTTCAATTTCAAATGAAATGACCGAATCATCTGAAATGACAATGGGTCGGACATTAAGATTGTGAGGCGCAACGGGTGTAATCACAAAATTACCCGATCTTGGAAAAATAATTGGGCCGCCACAACTTAAGGAATAACCTGTCGAACCAGTAGGAGTTGCCACAATAATCCCATCCGCCCAATAAGAGTTCAGATAAGATCCATTGATAAAGGTATGTATGGTAATCATAGAAGAGGTTTCCCTCTTCAGCAAAGTACAGTCATTTAAGGCAAAAGGAATATCTTGAAAAACAGGTAGGTTGGACTCCAGGTAAAGCATGTCTCGTTCGTCAATGTAGTACATGCCTCGCTTTATAATCTGAATGGCCTCTGTAATTTTCGTCTTCTCTATGCTGGCTAAAAAACCAAGTCTTCCCAGATTAATTCCCAGAATTGGCACTTCACTTCCTCTAACATAAGTCAGAGCATCCAGTATCGTCCCATCCCCACCCAAGGTCAGGCAAAAATCTAGCTTCTTTACTGTAAAATCTAAATGATTCTCGAACACCCCTACATCTCGTTTCAAGTCGACCTTACCTTTCAACTGTTCCAGATAGGGTCCGAAAACGTAGCTATTAATCCCTTCCTTATGTAACACATCGAATAGGTGCTGTACATGAGGAATATCTTTCTCCTTCAAGACCTTGCTAAAGACTACAATTTGCATGCTAAATATTGGTGTTCACATGTAAAAATAGACCTTTTTCCCACAAATGATTAAAGCTGTATTGTATTTGGATTACCTTATCATAGAATAGAACAATGTCAAGGCCTATTCCCCCTCCCCAAAGAAATCGATCACTGAAGGGATTTGCTTCTCTGGTATATGGATCATGCGCATAACCAAAGCCGCTGTTGGCAGATAAGAACATCTTGATTGGCATTTTCCTGAAAGCCTTTAGTGGCATCAGTTTTCCAAAATTCCAGGTCCTTTCATAAAACTTATGGCGTATAAAAGGCCTGGCTAAAGCCATATCTAGACCATCAATTATATACAACTCATAACCATAGAGGTTGTTTTGACTAAAGCCAATTGCTCTATAGTCGTTATAGGGCTGCCTAGAACGAATTAGGGAAATTTTCCCCCCGGTTCGTATCCCAGCGCTCCATCTTCTAGAAAGTGGTAGATAAAAATCGTAATTGGCATTCAAAGTCATGCCGTCGCGATCACCAAATATCCCCAGTCCTGTTTTGGTTACTTCTGTGGAAAACAAAACACCTTCAATAGGGTAGGCTCTAACATCTCGGCGATCATATACAAAGCGGTACCAAAGGGTAAAGGAACGCTGTATACTCCTCGCTCCTAAATAGAAGTCAGGATTTAACTCTTTCGAAATAGCATCTCCTACCCGATTCTGTTCAAACCGCAAACGAAAATTATGAAATAAATGATGCCCGGGTCGATAGACTAGCCCTCCTTCCGCTCTAAAACGCTGATACAGAAAATTATTTTCTGGTGAGCGGAAAAACTCCTGTTTATTCCCAACCGTCAAATAGTTTAGCTCCCTATTTTGAGCAAAAGATACCTCCGCCTCAAAACCTAAGGTTTGCTGTTTGTTGAAAAAGGGTAAGCTATAATTCGCAGAATAACTACGGGTATAACCGTATGTAGCGGTAAGTTTAAATTTATCTCTCCGACCTGTAAAATTGAGATGGGTGAATTCTATTCCAAAATTCAGTCGATCTAATGAGCGATTTTGATCATTCCACCAAACATTAAAATTTCGATCTATCAACTCAATCACAGGAACGGGATAAATAAACCAGGCCTCTGCTACCTCGACGTGAAGATGCACTTTGTTCGTACTCCCTTCCCAATTCTTAAAAATAATATTGGCCTGATTAAATAGGCCTGTATTCATGATTAGTTGCTCACTCTGCTCCAAGGTTTTTTCCAAGACAGAAACAGCAATGGAATCACCTTGCTTGAACAACAACTCTCGAAAGATAACCTCAGTTCTTGTTCTGTGATTTCCTTCTAGACTAATAGAATCAACGTATACAAATGGTAATTGCGCCTGCACCTCAAACACGCACCCCAAAATGAAAAAACATAAGCTCCAATAACGCCTTCCCTTCATGCTTAACAATATACATTTTTTGTCTCCGGTGCCTCGCTAATAAACGACAAAGTCCACTAATTTAATGCGGTAAAAAGATAGCTTTGTAGCCTAGAATACCTACAGCATAGCTTTACAAGCTTCATATAAATCTTGCCAATCTTTTCGTTCTCTAACTACCGTCTCCAAGTATTCTTGCCAAACTATTTTATCCTGTACGGGATCCTTGACAATAGCACCTGTCAAACTAGCGGCAAGGTCAGCGGCTTTTACCTCTCCGTCTCCAAAATGCACAGCCAAAGCCTGTCCGCTATTCATTACGGAAATAGCCTCTGCTGTACTTAGGGTACTGGTCGGGACCTTCAATTTTGTCCGGCCGTCTGCTGTTTTTCCAGTACGTAATTCTCGAAATATGGTTACTAAACGCTGGATTTCAGCTATAGTATCGGTCTGCTTTGGCAGATCTAAGTGACGCCCCAATTCTCCCACGCGTTGTTGTACAATCTTCACCTCCTCTTCTAGACTTGAAGGCAGTGGCATCACCACCGTATTGAATCGTCTCCGCAAGGCGCTTGATAGTTCATTCACTCCTTTATCTCGATCATTCGCCGTAGCAATCAAATTAAACCCTTGCCGGGCTTGTACCTCCGTGTTTAACTCGGGTACAGGCATCATTTTTTCGGAAAGAATGGTAATCAAGGCATCTTGCACATCGGACGGAATTCTGGTTAATTCCTCCACCCTCGTAATCTTCCCTTCTTGCATAGCCGTCATAATGGGGCTAGGAACCAAAGCCTTTTCACTTGGACCTTCCGCTAATAAGCGAGCATAATTCCAACCATATCGCAGTGCTTCCTCACTCATCCCTGCCGTTCCTTGCACCAGCAAGGTAGAGGTTCCTGAGATAGCAGCCGTTAGATGCTCTGATACCCAAGTCTTAGCTGTTCCTGGAATCCCAACCAAGAGCAATGCTCTGTCTGTGACCAAAGTTGCCACTGCCACCTCGATCAATCTACGACTACCGAAATACTTCGTTGTGATTTGAGTTCCATCCTCTAACTCTCCACCTAATAGATAGGTCACTACAGCTCCTGGAGATAAATTCCACTGTGGAGGTTTCTTATTTTTGTCGACGGCAGCCAAGGCTTTCAACTCATCGGCATAAGCCTCTTCAGCATGGGGACGAAGAACGGTCGATTCAGACATAGGGAGAACCCTTTTTTTAGCGAATTTAATTTTGCAATATAAGGAGGATTTAATGAAAGGTATCATTCAAAAATGATTCCAATTCAGAACTTTTGATTTCCTTCGCGATAAGATTACCAACTTTTAAACCGAATCAAAATGGATAATTCTTGGATCAAAGCTAAAGTAGCAATTGTAACGGGTGGAGCCTCAGGAATAGGGCAAGCTATTGCCATGGAAGCCGCAAGGATGGGAGCTATTTCCGTAATCGCAGATATTGATGAAGAGAAAGGATTGCAGACAGCTGCCAGTATCAAAGAAGATGGTGGAAAGGCCCATTATATCCGTACGGATGTCACTTCGACGGAGTCTGCCTTAACCCTTAGAGCAAAAGCCAAAGAATTGGGCCCGATCCAGTTTTTAGCGAATTCCGCCGGTTTGCAGACTTATGGAACCGTTGATTCTACTTCCGAGGAAAGTTGGAATAAAACCCTCGATGTCAACCTCAAGAGCATGTTCTTGGTGAGTAAGCAGATCCTACCAGAAATTAGAAGTAATGGAGGGGGAGGAATAGTTCATATTAGCTCTATTCAAGGAATGCGCTGTCAAAAAAATGTCCTAGCCTACGCCACTGCCAAGGGTGCCGTCATAGCCATGACCCGCTCAATGGGTCTAGATCATGCAGCAGAAGGCATTTTCGTAAACTGTATTTGTCCCGGCTCCATTGACACGCCTCTCCTGCGTTACGGCGCAGGCCAACATGGTCCAGTCGAAGAAGTACTAAAAGAATGGGGCAATCATCACCCCATTGGAAGAATAGGTACAGCCACTGAAATCGCCAAAACCACATTATTCCTATGGAGTCCAAATTCGAATTTCATTGTAGGACAATCCATTGTTGCGGATGGCGGCTTAGGGAGTATTATTTTGTAACAGTAATTAAAGGATAATGCCAGAACAAATTCTCGGACCAGTCACGCCCTTCTTGGATCAAATATTTCAACACCTTAAAGAGGATCAAATTGACGTAGACTCCTTTGAACTGGATCATATCTGTTATCGAGTAGCCACAAAAGAGAAATATATCAAGCTAAAGCAACAGCTTTCAGCCTATGGCGAATTACTAACAGAAACAATGATAGGAGGTAGACCTATAGCAACCTTCAAGCTTCATCAACCGTACGAGTATCAGAACCGGAAAATATATTGTCTGGAGCTGCCTTCTCCTAAAGAAGGTAGTCCCTACCTAGAAGGATATGAACATGTAGAATTTGTGATTAAGGACTCGTTTGAGGATTTCATGAGCAAATATTCCCATTTACCATTCAAAACGAAAGGCATGCAAAAGGCAGTAAATCCAGAAATCAGTCGGAAATATTCCAACTCCAGCGTAAAATTTCATCACCATCCTATAGAATATGTCATCAAGTATCTTGATTAGGATCGATGGCACTACTTTTCTTGTAGGGCGGTAATCATATCCTTACGGAAAGATAAAGTTCTAAGGAAACGTTGCACAGCTGCCTCCCACCGCGGCCATACAGGGGAATGATAAGGCCAATCTCGACTGAATGCGTCAATCAAAGAAGGAGGAATATTGTAAGCTGCAGATTCTAGAATTCGTTGGTAATGCAATAGATTCCAGAAAAAGGTCTGTGTTTCTGACATCCACTGCCGAAATCCTTCAATCACCATTCGAGATAGTTGCTCGTTCCAGGCAAAATCTCGCAACAATAACATTCTAGTCACAATGTGATTTTCCTCCTCTAACATGGATCCATTGTACTGCAGGTAATAGTAAGTGATATCATTAAAGGTAGCTGGGGAAAGTAGCTTTCCCACTTTTCGAACATCAGCCACCGCCCAAGTATTTGCCAGCCCTCGCCCTACTTCATGACGTACTAGCTGTTCAGCCCAATCAGCATTCTGATGCCTAATAATAGCAGCAACCAATGCCTGTCCAAGCACATCTCCTAAATGGCTTTCATAAAAGGCTGCAATTATATTCCTTGGTTTTGCTGAGAGATATTCTTCCCAAAAGGAGGGGGCAATTCGACTAACTACAGCTGCCACCCACGATGCTTTCACTCCACTCCCAAACTTCTTCTTAGCCTTAGTTAAGTCGATGCCATAATCTTCCGTAGCCGAAGGTAGTTCATCAGGAAGCCGTATGCTAACGACCAGTTTTTCATGTGCTTCAAAGAAGGGCTTAATTTGATCAAATAAGGCTTGAGAAAAACTAGAACTAGGAAGGCTAGCCAAGAGATCCCGTGCTTTCAATCGTACCTCCTTACGCTTATCTTCCTTTACATCATCCAAAAAGGCTTCATCTGATGGAACTAAATTTTTTTCCAATACCTCAAGAAATTCCAACTTAAGTCTGAAATCCAGTAAAGACCATTCTGTTTCCAATAAAGCTATAGCCTGCTCAGGTTCTGATTTGTGTAGATGTTCAAACAATAACTTTTTACCCCTGGGTCCAGTACTGTACCAATCCATGCCTTCAGCTGGCGAAGCTAGGCCATGCCATGCTGGATTTAGTTGAATCAACCAGCGAGCCCTTTCATCCAATCGATCCGATAATACTTCCCACATGGCAGCATCTTTCAAACTTGCTTCAAAGATCTCTGGTAAAAACTCTGGGGGTAATTGTTTATCCTGCCGAAGCATGTGAAGTAGAAATTCATTCAAGGCATGAGGGTGGGTCCCATCAAGAATTTTTCTGAGCATTCGGATAACTCGGAAACTACAGATTTGAGTGGTAGGAGAAATATTGATTTGTGCAGGTAGCGTTCCTTCGTGCTTGGGAATAATCAGTCCAGCTTTTCGCATCTGATTGAAAACAGCAGCACTGTCTAGGAGCAGTTGATCTGCCGAAGAGGTAGTATCCATACCTCTCGCGGCCAATACATCCATGATATTCTCGGGAATAGCTGTTTGATCGGTGCCAATTAGGGCTATTCTAGCAAGTTCTGCCCAAATCATCAGCCTGCAGTTAATTCAAAACCCCAGCGTTCATTAGCTCTTCGATCTCATCAGCTTCGATAGGAATGTGTTTCATCAGATCGATAGGTCCGTCGTCTGTTACCAAAATATCATTTTCCAATCGAATGCCAATTCGTTCCTCTCTGATATAGATAGCAGGCTCACAAGTAAATACCATACCCGCTTGAATCGGATCATATCTATTGGAAAGATCGTGCACATTGAGGCCCAGATGATGAGAAGTGCCGTGCATGAAATACTGCTTATATAATGGGCGTTCCGAACTTTGCTTAGCAACTTCTTTCTTATCAAGGAGCTGCAAGCCGATTAGCTCGCTTTCCATCAAACGTCCCACTTCCCTGTGATATTCCTCAAGTGTGGTTCCTGGTACTAATAATTGCTTGGAGGCATTCAGAACGCGCAAAACAGCATCATACACTTCTCTTTGGCGAGGCGAAAATTGACCATTAGCAGGGATGACGCGGGTAAGGTCTGCGGCATAATTGGCATATTCTGCTCCGAAATCTAATAAGATTAGATCTCCGTCTTCACAGACCTTATTGTTATCAATATAGTGTAAAACACAACTATTATCCCCCGCGGCAATGATAGGATCATAGGCATGACCAGTCGCACCATTTCGGATAAATTCGTGTATGATTTCTGCTTCAATTTCATATTCCTTCACCCCTGGCTTCACAAACTCCAACACCCGTTGAAAAGCTTGCCCCGTGATCTGAATTGCCTCTTGAATCGCATCCACCTCTACTGGGGATTTGATCATCATGAGTTTTTTCAAAATGGGTTGAGAACGATGATATTTATGTGCAGGATATTGCTGGGTAAGTTTCTGGGTAAAACGTTGATCTCTATTCGGTACTTCTGAATGAAAGCGATCGTGCTCATTCAGATTCACATATATTCGTTTGGCGAGAAGAATCAGCTCATGCAATATGTTATCCATCTCATCCAGCCAATAAATGCGCTCTATCCCAGAAATTTTTCTTGCTTCTTCTTTAGTATACTTCTGTCCTTCCCAAGTGGCGATGTATTCATTCGTCCGTTTGATAAAGGCCACTTCTTCAAATCCTTCTTTGATGCAATTTGGAAATAACACGACCACTGTTTCAGCCTGATCCAAACCACTCAGATAAAACAGACCAGCGTTTTGCCGAAAGGGATAGTAGGTATCCCCAGATCTTGGCATTAGGTCATTAGAGTGAAAAATGGCGATGGAATCGGGCATCATCTTTCGCGTAAAACGTTTCCGATTGAGTCTATACAACTCAGTATCCAGTGCTCGGTATCTCATAGTAGCAATCTTTTACAGTCTTTTATCGATCTCTTCTAACTCACTTGGATCGTATTCTCCAAACAATGATTTCAGTTGTCCTCTAGCCTTGTCTTTTACCTCCTTGTTGATATAACCTGCCACAGTTACCAATCCCACACTCAACATTCCCAGGTCATCCGTCCAACCCACAAATGGAGTTAGATCAGGTATGGCATCAATAGGAGCAAGAAAGTAACCCAACAAGCCAGTAATTAATGTTTTGGCCCACTTCGGGGTATCCTTACGCTTGAAGGCATAAAACATCAATAAAACCGTATAAACTGTTTTAATACCTGCCATTCGAGCATATTTCTTCAACGTGCTCCAAAGCTTGATCTCAGAGAAACGGTCCTTGTATTTTTCAATGATCTTCTTCATTATTATTCCTTTAGTTTCAACAACCTCTACGTTTCTAGGATTTAGGATGGATATAATATATAAGACCCTAGATACATATACGGTTGAATACTTCCATAAGTTGAGCGATCCATCCACCAAGTTAACAAGTAAAATACTATAGAAGTGTTTTTAGGATGTTAAAATTCGGCAAAAGTCACCAAATTTTCGGCAAAAGTCAGCTAAACAACAGGCGAGAAATGAGCTAGATACTTCATCAATTTGGCCGCGATTCTGGCCCTTCGAACGTATTATTAGTATCTTTCGCAAAAAGAACACTTACTGAAGAATGGGCAGTTAAATCCCCCCTTAACAGCTATTAACGGTTAGTGATCAGAAGGTATACCCCAGTGAAAACTAGGAAGTAGTTTCACTCCATCATCTGGAGTAAACCACTACCACTTTAAATTGAGAAAACATGTTCCTATTGCAAGGACTACATCAAAAAGTAACAGGTTTATTACTTTGTCTAGTCTTCTTTACCTTACAAGTTTCAGCTCAACACGATATAAAACTAGGACTAGTCCTTAGCGGGGGAGGAGCTAAAGGAATAGCCCAGATTGGGGCTTTAAAAGTATTAGAAGAAGCAGGAATTCAACCGGATGTTATTACGGGAACCAGTATTGGAAGCATTGTAGGAGGCTTGTATGCTCTCGGGTATAGTGCTGATAGCCTTGCCTCCCTAGCCAGAAGTGCAGATTGGTTTGATTATTTCAATGACAACTTGCGTCGGTCTTTTATCCCTGCCGAAGAGCTTATACATACCGATCGGACTGTATTAAGTTTTCCTATTGTCAAAGGACAGATAGAACTTCCGAAAGGTGTAGTACAGGGTAAGAAACTGGATATTTTCCTATCTGAAATTACGCTTCCAGCTAACCAGTATGCGAATTTTGATGAATTCCCTATTCCTTTTCGGGCACTGGCAACTGATTTTGAAACGGGTAAGGCAGTAGTTCTTAAGGATGGATTATTGAAAGATGCGATTAGAGCCAGCATGTCTATTCCTTCCATTTTCGAACCTATCTTACGCGATTCCACTTTATTGATTGATGGCGGTTGGGTAAGAAATCTACCCGTGCAAGATGCTATCCAGATGGGAGCAGATTTCACAATAGCCGTAGATGTAGGTGGGGTGTTGTATAAAAAGGAAGAAGTAAATTCACTATTAGATATTCTGAACCAATCTGGTTCGTATGGCATAGCGGAAAACAATAGTTATCAGGTTGATCTCGCAGATGTAGTAATTCGACCGGCCATTGATGATTACTCCACCCTGGGTTTTGATCGAATCGATTCCTTGTTGTTACTGGGAGAGCAGGCAGCACGTAGAATGCTCCCATTTCTTAAACAAAGATTAGAGCAAATTGGCTGGAAGCCGGAAGCTCGACAGATTTCAGCCCCGCAAGTAATTGACTACAAAATTCTGATCAAGCAGGTCAGTATTTCAGGAACTAGTGAGGAGCAAAGTGCCGCTCTTCTACGTCTACTATCTTTCAACCCTCAACGAGCTTATGGCCTAGCTGATATCGATCAATCCTTGAAGCAACTTCTGGGTACTCGTTTTGTGCGAAAAGCAGATTATGAACTAGAAGAAATGGAAGGCGGATACCATCTCAAGTTGCGCGTTACCCCACAAGATGGAAATTTTGTAAACCTGGGCGCTAATTATGATATCGATCAAAAGGCAGGATTACTGCTCAACTTAGCGCTGCGCAATCAGCTTATTGCAGGTGACAAGTTACATTTAGACCTCCGTCTATCTGAGTTTCCGTCACTCTGGGCTGATTACTTACTAAGATTTTCCTCGAAATCACGTGTGGGAATGCGCTTAAGTGGATTAGTCCATCTCTATCCGGGCTTTACTTATGAAAACAATAAGCGAATCGAAGAATTTCAAATTCACAGGTATAGCTGGCGGCTAGATGCCTTTGCTTCCTCTGATAGAGCAATGTCAGCCTCCATTGGGGTGGGAATGGAACGTTTTTCCAAAAATGAAAACTTCTTCAACCCTGACACTGAAGAAATTAAGCTTTTCCAATTCAACAATTACCTAAACTTTTTTTGGGATACCTATAATCGAAAACACTTTCCAACCACAGGTAGCCTTTTTGAACTCGAGGCAAGGTTAGCCATTACCGGCCGACTTACCAGGCCTTTTGAAAGTATCATCAGGAACGAACCCGTACAAGGCGTTGCAAAGTTTTCTTTTAGCAAGGTATTTCCACTACGATCAAAACTACACCTGCAATGGTACAACGAAGCAGGCACCCTGTCTCTTGATGAAGGAAACATTCTTCAATCCTTCTTCCTGGGACGTGATCTTGAGCAGGCCCAAACGCATACTTACTTTGCTGGTTTAAGGTATATGGAACAACCAGCTACTTCATTTTACCTTTCTGGTCTAAAGTTTCAGTACGAACCTTTGTCCAATATTTTTGCCTCCCTATATTTTAATGTCGGGGAATTCCAAGTAGAAGAGATTAAACTAGGGGAGCAGATATTGCCGGCTGATCGTGGGGTACTCTGGGGAACCAGTTTTGAGTTAGGCTGGTTGACTTTAGCCGGCCCGGTAAAGTTTGCCACCGAGTACAATTTGGGCAATGGGGGTTTTAGTTTCTACCTACACCTGGGTCATTATTTCTAAGTCATGACAAAAGGTATCTGCTTTGTGTGCAAGCGTTTGTAACTGACTCTTTATATCTTACGTCTTACTAAAAGACAATTTGCTATCAAATTAAAGCTATGTTCCTCTCCAAGTTTTTATCAAAAATATCTGATTCTTTAGGGATCAAATGGCAATTGGTCCTAGTGGAATTAGTTATCGTTTTCGTCGGTGTCTATCTCGCCTTTTTCCTAAACAGTATCCAAGAAGAGAAATATATCCAACAGGAAAGTGACAAGATATGGTCCAGCTTAAATATTGAGTTGGAGGGAATACGTTTAGCCTTTCCGCTTTGGGCAGAAGGTCAGGCTGAACAAAACGTCGAATGGGACTCTCTTTACGCTAAAGAAGAGATTGCAAAATTCTATACTTGGAGGTACATCCAGCCGCAATATGATTTTACTACTATTCAATACGCCATCGAATCCCGCGAAGGTAATATTGTAGACTTTGATATGTACAAAAGGCTAACGACTCTATATCGATATATTCAACAGCTCGAACATTCGGAAAACCTCATGACAGAGGTGGGCATGCGTTATAAGAATATTCCTAACGGTATAGACAAGAATCAAGAGTATTGGGTGCTCTTCGCCGAAAACAAGTTCCTTTTCTATAAGTTCATTGATTTCTCTAAGATGCGTGTAGGTAGTCTTAAGAGGATTGCCAAACTCTCAGAAGATCTACTGGACATCATTAACCAAAAGCTTGGAGCGGAAAGGCAAAGAGTTTTGGAAAAGGAATTTATTCAACAGCAGATTGTCTTAGTGGGATCCAATGCTCCTAAAGAGGTTTTACGAGCAAGGATCAACGAGAATTTCCCAAATCTTTCGGATGCAGATATTGATGAAATCTATTTACTTGCACAAGAAGAAATAGAAAATGGACCTAGCTAGCTTAGTCTATTACCTACCTTTCTTCATACCAATAATATGCTTATCTTGGATGGCTAAACAATACCAATAAACCATCGTTATGACACCAAAACGTAATTTTACGCGCCTCAAAACTTCTGCTAGACATACCCTAGTTGCTATTGGTGCAGCAGGAGCCCTATTTTTCACTAGTTGCGACAATGTTCAGTACGTCGAGGAAGAAAAAGTTGAACTTACTAAAGGTCTAATTACTACCCTAGAAGAGGTAGAACCTGATAACTTCAAAATCATCGATGAGCAGGTCGTAGACTCAAAAGCACAAAGCCGAGTAATCACCCATTACATGGATGGAACGATCGATACCTTGATGTTAAATGATGTCGATCCAAACACTTTGGCTTCTACTGCTGAACCGAGTGACTCTACCGACCGACATCATTATTATCGTCGCAGAAGTATGTCAGGTGTACTCATGGGGGGATTGATGGGTTATTACATGGGCAGAAGTACATCTGTACCACCATCGGCCTCTTCCTACCGCGACCAGAATACCTACAACAGAGTAAACTCTTCCACTGGTCGAACACTTTCAAATACAGCTTCTCGTACGACTGTAAGAAAACCAACGAGTGGATCTTCTGGTTTTGGTGGTAGTCGTTCTACCCGTTCTTCTGGTGGTTAGATTGAAGTTTTTTTGATCTTCCTTATCATAAACAACTAGGATCAATTCTAGCAGAGGGAAAAAGCGATTGTTGTATTCAACAGTCGCTTTTTCTTTTTTGTAGTAGGATGATTTATGCACAATTTCCCGAATTTTCATAAGGGAATAGGTACTTACAAAGCTTGGTGTAGACCAAGAATAAACTGGATAAGAACCTAGAGTTTTGTTTCAAAATAATTCAATTATGAAACATTCACTTCTAATCTTATTCATTATGACAGTCACCAACATCCACGCCCAGGAATGGATAGATAAAACCTTGTATCCCTTCGAAAGTCATTATTTGCAACTAGAAAGTGGTAATCTCCATTACATCGATGAAGGAGAAGGTGAAATCTTGTTATTTGTGCACGGAACACCTACTTGGTCCTTTTTGTATCGAGATTTCATCAAAGAACTTTCAAAATCCTACCGATGTATTGCAGTCGATAATCTTGGCTTCGGGCTATCCAAAAAGCCAACCGATTTTGTTGGGACACCGCAAAATCACGCCGAAAACCTCAGCGATTTCATCGAAGCATTAAAACTCAAAGACATTACGCTCATCGTACATGATTTTGGTGGACCGATTGGGCTCAGTGCAGCCTTGGACCATCCGGAGAGAATAAACAAAATCGTGCTGTTCAACTCATGGCTTTGGGCTACCGAAGACGATCCCATGGCTCAACAAATCAACGGATTACTGAATAGCCCAGAAGGAGAACAATACTATCTAGAACACAATTACTCCGTGCAAGTACTGTTGAAGGAAGCATTTATTGATCCCTCAAAATTGACTCAGCATATTCATAATCACTACATCGGACCATTTCCGGATCCAAGCTCTAGAGAAGCTTTGCTCAACATAGGAAAAGGCTTTGTTGGAGCTTCTGATTGGTATGAGAGCAAATGGCAGCAATTAGATCGCTTAGCGAAAAAAGACTGGCTAATTCTATGGGGTAACAAAGATCCATTCCTAAACCCTGGCTATCTGAAAAAGTGGAAATCCAAACTTCCAAATGCTACAGTAGTTGAATTAGAAACGGGGCACTTTGTCCAGGAGGAAAAGACAAAGGAAGCTATCCTGGCTATCGAAAAAATGCTAAACTAGTACTACAGACTTTCAAAAAACACAACTTATCCCGGATGGAAGCTCCTGCTGATATTCGGGATTTTTTATTGCTGTAGCTTGCTTGTTTTCCCTATCTTACATCCAAATCAGTTCAAATATTCAAACAGCGCTTTACCTTATCTCCACCAAAATATATCAACATGCTACTCGACGCTCGACTCTTTGAAACGAAAGCTCTAAGCAATAAGAAACTTCGAAAACTAGGGCTGGAATATTTTGGTGGGGAGGATATGGAATACCTTACTGGCGAATTACTTGAAATCAATACAGCTGAAATTGAGACCTATAAAAGGGCCTGTCGAGAATTATATGAATTATATGAAAAGGCAGCTCAATACGTAATTGACACCAAGCGTTGGAATGATGCCGGTATTCCAGATAACGCAATAGAACTCATCCAATACACTTGGGAAAATCGACACCAACATATGCACCTGTATGGTCGCTTCGATCTATCTGGTGTAATCAATGGTCAGCCTGCTAAGCTTATTGAATTCAATGCCGATACAGCAACAGTAATACCAGAAACAGCGATTATCCAAACGGAACTATTGCGGAATAGTGGCCTACGGAATGTGAGCCAATTTAATGGTCTAAAAGCGAGTTTAAGCAAACAATTCGAAAGGTTAAGTCTTCAAAATCCTGACCGCCCCACCGCTATTCTCTTCAGCACCTTGGGGCATGAAGAGGATGCCCTGAATACCGACATTATTGCAGATACCGCCAAGGATATTGGGTATGAAATTTTCTACATGCCCATGGAGAAGATCTTTTTTTCTCCAGAAGAGGGCATCTTCATGCCAGTTCGGAAGGATGAATATCTCCCCATTGACTTTTGGTTTAAGCTTGTCCCTTGGGAGTTTATTGCCTGGGAAGAGCCCAAACTAATGGATATTCTAACTCAAGTCGTCTTAAAGGACCTTTGCGTAATCCTTAATCCTGCTTACACCATGCTTTTCCAGTCGAAGGCCATGTTAAAGATCCTCTGGGAGTTATTCCCAAACCACCCTTTACTCTTAGAAGCCACCTTCTCACCCAAAGCCTTTGATCGGCGAGCCTACGTGGAGAAGGTAATCTACGGCAGAGAAGGTGAAAATGTAAAGATTTTCAATCCCGCCGGTATTTGTTTGGAATCCTGTGAAGGGGAATACAGCCATTTCCCCTCAATCTACCAAGCTTATGAGGAGCTTCCCAAAGACAGTGACAATGAATATTATCAGGCAGGACTTTACTACGCGGGCAAACCCTGTGCTTTATCTTACCGACGTAGAGATGGACTCATTATCGACGAAGATTCAGAGTTTATTAGTCATTATATAAAGGAATAACCAAGCACTACTTATTTGGCTCGTCCCTTAAAATGACCAAGACTTGGAAGATAACCCCGACACTTATTGCTAGGCTGGTTATTAGGATGGAAAGAGGAGTAGAAAAAGTGGCTACCCAAAATAACATTAACAACAGACAAGTAAATAGGGCGTCCCTGAAAATATTTACAAGGCTGACTACGAAGTAGTTGGCCTTTAGATTTGGGTATAAAATTCCCCGAAAACAGCCAAAAAAGGCTAAATTCGGGGAAGACAAAATTTTCGTTAACCCA
>JABSSL010000082.1 GCA_013214355.1 Saprospiraceae bacterium
ATTCTTCTCGAGATTGGATCAACTTGCTCTCTTGCATCTCAATGCTTTTTACCCTAAGTTAACACCTAAGCCAATTTTGGAGAAATATTATTTACTCATTCCTCTAAATATCGACCAATCCACTTCGGATATCTGCAGCCTTGCCGAAAATAAGGAAAGGATAAAAAGCTAGCTTGGCAGCTTCTTATCCTTTCATATACCCCTTTAGTATGCGGGAAGTTTAATAAACCGCTGGAATCCGATCTGGATAGTCCGTGATGATTCCATCCACTCCCATTTGCAAAAGGGAATCCATCAAGCTTGTCTCATTCACAGTCCAAGGAATGATCTTCATGCTTTTAGCATGGGCCTCCTTAACCAAATTGGCGGTAACCAATTTGTGATACGGACTATAGATTTGTGGGATAAATCCCAGTTGATCCAATTGATCGTCCAAACTAGCCGGTAAGTATACCAGCAGCGCTATGCGCAATTTATGATTTAATGCTCGTACCTCTCTTAAGGGGCGCATATCAAAAGATTGCACCACGGCTCTATCCGTGATACCCAAAGCCTCTAATTCATCCACGACCATGCGAGCAAAAGTCTGAGGATTGGGGCACAAAATGCTATCCCATTCTACCTCACTTTTGATTTCTAAATTATAGTGGGGCGAGGGTAACTGATTGGCTTTGACATGTTCCTCTACGGCATTTACCATCTCCCGAAAAGTAGGCTTGTAAGTCTTCATCAACTGCTGCTCTGGGAAGTTGGGATTACCTTTAGAACCACAATCGAAGGCTTTGACCTCTTCGTACGTCATTTGATAAATGGCATAGCGGCTTTTCTCTTCTTCTTCGTTAATAGAAGAACCATCTGGCTGCAAGCAAAAGACCGCATTCATCCAAGGCTCATGAGAAATGACCAGTTGACTGTCTTTGGAAACCGCTAAGTCTAGTTCCAAGGTCCTTACAGCTGGATACTCCAAAGCCTTAAGGAAGGCGGGGATGGTGTTTTCTGGGGCAAGCCCTCGAGCGCCCCGATGCCCTTGCCAGTCGATAATCTTTTCGTCCATAATCAGCGTTTGCTGGCAGGCTATCGTCATGATCACTAAGCCTACAAGAAGAGAAATCTTTTTGAACATTACTTTTGGTTTTTAAGCATGTAATCTACCGTTAGATTACATAGCAACTTCACTCCCAGATCAAGCCCGCTGTCGTCAATGAAAAAGTCAGGAGTGTGATGCGGTGCCGCCTCCGCTGGATTCATCCCTTTGGGCATACCCCCTACGAACAAAAACAAGCCAGGAACTTCCCGAGCAAAGAAGGAAAAATCCTCAGCTCCGGTTCGCGCATCAATCAAATGCACATTTTCCTCGCCAGCAGTAGACTGCACTGTTGGTAGCATTTGACTCGTTAGATCTATATCATTGAAAGTTACGGGATACCCTTCTTCAATAGTCACTTCTGCAACTGCCCCAACGCTTTCAGCAATCTTGGTTGCAGTTCTGCGAATATCAGCATGGACTTTCTTCTGCATATCTACATCGAGAGTTCTAATCGTACCGATCATCTCTACTTCTTCAGGGATGATATTAGATCTTACTCCCCCACTAATCTTTCCGATAGAAATCACCGCAGCTTCCTTCGTCAATTGAGTTTGTCTGCTGATAATATGCTGTAAGCCCTGAATAATTTGAGCTGAAACCGCAATTGGGTCTACCCCGGTCCATGGTGTTGATCCATGCGTTTGCTTTCCCTTCACTTTAATCACCAGGCGATTGACAGCAGCCAAGGTTCCACCAGGCTTATAATTGACATGGCCAACTTCTGTTTTTGAATTAATATGCAAACCAAAAATGACATCGATGCCATTGTTCGTTAGCACTCCTTCTTTCACCATCAACTTTGCACCACCTTCCTCACCTGGAGGGGCACCTTCTTCTGCTGGTTGAAAGATGAATACCACCTTACCGGCGAGCTGGTTCTTCATTTCCACCAGTACCTCAGCCGCTCCCATTAACATGGCAACATGGGTATCATGACCGCAGGCATGCATTACCCCGACTTCTTCTCCTAGAAAAGTGGTTTTAACCTTGGAAGCAAAGGGTACTGGAGTTCTTTCCACCACTGGTAGTGCATCCATATCCGCCCGAAGGCCAATCGTAGGTCCGGGTCTTCCGCCTTCCAAAACTGCCACTACACCAGTATGGGCAATGCCAGTCTGGACTTCCAGGCCTAGACCTCTCAAATGTTTTTCAACGTAAGCCGCCGTTTTGAATTCCCGGTTGCTCAATTCTGGATGCTCGTGCAGGTGACGACGCCATTCTATGACTTTATCCTTCACCTTCGCTACTCGCTTATCCATCATGGTGTACTCGCTCGCTTGTCCTAAAACAATTGTTTGGGCAAAAAGGACAAGCGAAAAAATTAATAGGTATTTCATACTGCTCAATACTTTTAAAAGCGGCCTTGATTAGGATTCCTTTCTCAATCGTTCATAATGATGATAGAAGTAAGGAATGGTCTCAATGCCTTTATAGAAATTAAATAATCCGTAGTGTTCATTAGGCGAATGCAGGGCGTCAGAATCCAAACCAAATCCCATCAATACGGACTTCACACCTAATACCTCCTCAAATAGCGCTACAATAGGAATACTCCCCCCCTCTCGCTTTGGGATCGGTGCTTTACCAAAGGTCTCCTGCATAGCTAGATGCGCTGCACGATATTCTGGTGTGTCAGTAGGTGTAACCACCGGCTCGCCACCATGATGAAAACTCACCTTAACCTTCACAGAATCAGGTGCAATACTTTCGAAATGGTCTGCAAAGAGTTTCGCAATTTTATCAGAATTTTGATGTGGAACGAGGCGCATACTGATCTTAGCAAAGGCTTTGGATGGGAGAACCGTTTTGGCTCCTTCCCCCGTATAACCTCCCCAGATCCCATTCACATCTAGAGTTGGGCGGATCGAGGTGCGCTCCATAGTCGTGAAGCCAGCCTCACCCTGGATATCTCCAATGGCAAGATCTTCCTTGTACTGATCCAAGCTAAAAGGAGCCTTATTCATTTCTGCTCTCTCTCCGTCTGAGATCACCTCGACATCATCATAAAAGCCGGGAATGGTAATGTGCTTGTCCTCATCTTGCAAAGAAGCAATCATATCACAAAGTACATTCACAGGGTTAGCTACAGCGCCACCATATACCCCCGAATGCAGGTCTCTGTTCGGTCCGGTTACCTCTACCTCTACATAACTCAAACCTCTTAATCCGGTTGTAATGGAAGGGGTAGAATTCGAAATAATAGAAGTGTCAGATATCAGAATTACATCACAAGCCAATTTTTCCTGATTGGCTCTACAAAAATCACCCAAATGATCAGATCCTACCTCTTCTTCTCCTTCAATCATGAACTTAATATTGCAACCGAGTGCATCATTCTTGATCATGGCCTCAAAGGCCTTTACGTGCATGAAGAACTGACCTTTGTCATCGCAAGCACCACGCGCGAAAATGGCCCCGTCTGGGTGGATTTTCGTCTTTTTGATAACCGGTTCAAAAGGTGGTGATTCCCAAAGATCCAAGGGGTCCGGTGGCTGAACATCATAGTGTCCATACACCAGTACAGTAGGCAGTCCCTCTCCTAGGATTTTCTCTCCATATACAATGGGATGCCCGTCAGTTGGCATTACCTCCACCTCATCAGCGCCAGCCTGTTTGAGTAGATCGGCCACCATGACTGCCGTTTTCATCACATCATCCTTGTAGGCTGGATCTGCACTAATCGAAGGTATTTTCAGCATCTCTAATAGTTCATCTAAGAATCTACCCTTGTGTTCCTCGATGTACTGCATCACATTTTCCATATGCTATCTTTTCTGGTTTTATTTTTGATTAAAGCGGTTCTATCATGAAGAATATAGAGCGGAGATTTGATAGTATTCCAGGAAGAATTGATCCTATCGAATCCCTCCATTGTACAGTAAAACTCCCTCCTCTTGATTCCCAATTATCCCTAAAATAGTGGTCCAATGAGATCGATGGTTCCTGATGGCCAATTATGGTGTTGCAAAGGCTTGATCATAAGGCCAGGAAGCTGGCGTTGCACGAGTCCTAGCACTTTATTTTGTGTCAGCAGTAACCACTTGCAAGAATTATCTACCACCACAAAATTGTTGTTGAGATAAAGCTGCCTGTCTTTAGCGACTAAAAGTATAAAATCAATGCCAGATTTTTTGCCCAGATTCTCCAATTCTGACAATAAATATGTAGCCAATTTTTGATGTTGGTGAGTCGGGGAAATACAGAGGTCCATAACCCCAAAGATGGAAAAGAAGTCTCCATCATGACTGATGGGTCTAGACACAACTCCCATATGGCCAATGAGCTCTTGCTCTTCCCAAATCAAATAACGAAAAGTAGGTGGATATTTATAGTAGGTTTGGTGTGCTGGATATCCTGGAAAACAACGGTGTAGCAAGGCCGAGATCGCTTGTCTAGTTTCGGCGGTGAGCAAAAACTCCTCCGTTCTATCAATTCTCATTGTAGCCTATAAATAGTGTCTTTTCAATAATTCTATGATGCCATCTTCGGATAATTTCCGGTCTAGTTTACCTTCTATGGAGAAAGAAATACTACCTGTCTCCTCTGATACCACAAAAGCAGCCACATTGGAACGTTCAGTGATCCCTACGGCAGCTCGATGCCGTAAGCCTACACTCTTGGGTAAGCTTGGGTTGTCGGACACGGGCAGCACAGAACTGGCCCATTGCAACTTTCCATTAGCGATCACCAAAGCCCCATCATGAAGCGGACTTTCTTTAGTAAAAATACTTTCAATTAAAGGTTCACTGATTTGTGCATCTAATCGCACTCCAGAGTTAATTAAGCCTTCCAAATTGGCATTTTTACTCAAAACGATTAAAGCCCCAATCCGCTGTTTGCTAAGTCTCAACATTACCGCCTTCAAGGCCATTACCTCCTGCTCTTTCTTGGGCGTGGCTTGGAAATTCCGATTTAGTAATCGTTCCCAAAAGTGTGAGCGTTGACGAAGTGTGGTATTCCCCAGAAATAAGAGAAATCGCCTTATTTCCGGTTGAAAGATCACCACTATTATAATTACACCAACCTCCACAAACTTCTCCATGACCGTAGATAGCAAGTCCATCTGGAGCCGGTTGACCAACCAGGCTATCATCGTCAACATCAATACACCGACAAAAATATTGAAGGCTATACTTCCACGTAAGAGGCGATAGATCAGATACATGAGATATCCCACGATCAGTATATCGAGGATGTCCCAAATCCTAATGGGCAAAAATCCGATCTTCACCAAATAGATCATCGTCAGTAGGCAATAGGTTCATCTGAATTAAATAAAATAAAGCTCGATACTTGCGTTCCGGCATCAATCGCCCGAGAGACTGTTCCTCTTTGCACAGGTCCCGCTCCTTCATCTACTTGGATTAAAATCGGTGGATAGGCCTCTTCTTTCCTTTGCAGCGCCTGGAGCGCGGCTGTAAACTTATACGAATGAGCTGGTACAATCCAATCGTCGTGCTCAGCCGTCATCACCAAGGTAGCTGGATAATTCGCTTCCACCACATTGTGCAAGGGAGAATAAGCAAACAAGTAGCTAAACAATTCTTCGTCAGCGCTCTCTCCATATAGATCTTTCCACAACCATCCGCCCGCAAATCTTTGGTAACGTAGCATATCAAGTAGCCCATGGGCTGGCACTGTAACGCGATACAGATCAGGCCTTTGGGTTAGGCAAGCGCCAATGACTAAGCCCCCGCGCCCCTGGCCATAGATAGCTAACTTCTGGGAAGAAGTATACTTATTCGCTATTAAATACTCAGCTGCGGCCTGAAAATCATCAAAACTATTTTGCTTGTTCTTGCCAGAACCGGCTCGCCGCCAATTTCGGCCCTTGCCTTCCTGCCCTCTAATCTGGGCTATGGCACATACACCATTGTGCTCTAATAGGATCGGCATCAACTGCAATCCGGTTGGATTGAATTGTAGCTTAGCTGGAGCCAGTTCCTCATCCAGCACCAAAAGTAGACCAGGATTGTTACCACTTAAGCGCAAGCCTTTTCGGTGCACCAGCGACATATTCACTGGTACCCCATCATAGCTATCAAACTCTACTTGCTTGATTTCATAATCTGCCGGATCAAAGTCTACTTCGGGAATGAAATAGGGTTCTAGGACTCCATTATTCAAATTGAGTCGGTAAATGCGTTCTGGAAAGTTAAAGCTTGAATACCCAAGAAAAGCCTCATTGTTTTCGGGATTTCCTGTAAGTTGCGTCACCGCTCCCAATCCAAGCGGCTCTAGATCTACCTCATATAGCTGCTCTCCTGCCAAACTGTAGACAATTACCTGGCTCTTCCCTGCCTTAAGATAATGAGCAATCAACTTGTTGCCATACAAATAAACCTGATCCATCAGGCTATTTCCTTCCGGCAATACTTCTTCCCAATAGGGAGTACCTGGATTACTCGTAGAAACTTGAATCAATCTACCCTTATCCGCTTGATGCGTTGTTCTGAAGAGTAGTTTGTTCCCGTAGCCTCCCACAAAATCAAATTGCTCATCAAAAAAGGAGTAGATTGGCGTGAATTCAGGGTTCCCATTGCTTAGGTTCCGAAAATAGATGGCATTTCCATGGCTGTTTTCATATAGTTGTAAGATCAAAAACCGTTGGTCAACGGAAGTGACTGCTCGGACATTCCGCTCCGGAAAAATCCGATCTGCAAAAATGACTTCATCTTGAGATTGCGAAGTTCCTAGCCGATGGTAAAACAACTGATGAAATTCATTTTTAGCGGAGCGATCATAGTGTTGAGCACTTGGATATCTGCTGTAATAGAAGCCCTCTTTATCCCAAGCGATTGCGGAATGCTTTACCTCCTCCACAACGTCTGGCAGAAGCTGTCCTGTTCTTAGGTTAAGCACCCTAATCGTTTTCCAATCCGAACCATCCCGGGCAAGCTGTAGTCCCATTAAGCGACCATCTGCCGAAAAGGTGTGAGCAGAAATAGAAACGCTACCATCCTCCGACAATTGGCTGGGATCAAATAGTTGTTCGAAGGGTCCCTCGATGGCTTGGCTACGATAGAAGACTGCTTGTTCTTGCAACCCCCGATTCATGAATTGATAATAGTAAGCTCCTTTCTTCTCTAATAGACTGCGTCGTTCATAGTTCCACAGGTCGCGCAGTCGCTGCTCAATCAACCATTTATCGGGTAAGGAATCGAAATATTTTCGGGTAAGAGATTGTTGACTCTTGGTCCAATAGGTAACCGAAGGAGAATATTCATATTCGAGCCAACGAAAGGGATCAATAACTTTGGAATCCTCGAAAAAAGAGATTTCTGAAGAATCCTGATAGGTCTCCGGGTATTGAACAATAATAGTGTTTGCTCGGGCTATATTATTCGCATTGGTATCCTCTTGTTCTGCGCACGAAATCAGTGCCAGCACTGCCACTCCCATCCAATAAGCGTGTTTGACCATTTAGCAAGGGTTTATGTATTTTTGCAAGCAACATTTCGGGTAAACTTTCGTATTAAATGCAATAAAAAGCCACTAAAATAGTGCTGCCCTTGATGGAGGCCTGAAAGGCAAAATTCGAGGCAACTCCAAACATCCAAAATCGCTTTAAAAATATGCAATTTAAAACAATTCTACGTTTGGCCGTTTTTTCGCTGGTTTTAGGCGGTATCCTTCCCATCAGTCAACTCCAGGCACAGGTTATAAGAAACAATGAAAAAGGCGAAAAAATTATTGTCTATGAGGATGGTAGCTGGCAATATTTTTCTGATTATTCCGCTGGCAGTAAAGAGGTGTATGAGGCCAAAAACCAGGTAGATCGCAATAGAAAATATCCAGTTTTTACCGGAAAGATCGAACCCTTGGATGGCGACATAGATGTCACGCAAGAGGACCTATACAATATTGCTTCCCGAAGAGCTCAATTGGCCAAAGACGCCGTGATGATTGCCCAGGAGAGAGCAGACAAAGCCAAACAAGCACGGGAACAGATCCAGGAAGAATTGCTGAGGACACAACGCAATAGCAGTTCAAATGAAAAAGACTTGCAGCATTTGAATACTCGCTTAAAAGCGGCTAAGAACATGGAATTAGAGACTGCTCGTGAGGCCATACTTGCCCAACAAGAAGCAGAACAAGCGGAAGAATTAACAGTGAAAGGAGGTTTTGTCGAGGCATTTAATCTAAAGCAGAAACGCAAGCGTAACCAGACTAGTGCCAGCTCCTCTTTACCGGCTAATAATGCCGTCAGTTTTAGCATTCCTTTGAGTGACAATTCTCAAGCGTTCGCTGGCCAGAGGGACCTATTGTTAAATCCTCCACCACCAGCATGTCAGATGGCATTTGAAGGTAAGGATGAAAAGACGGGACAATGGCGCAGGGATGTCAAAAAGGAATTACTATTCACCCATACGGACGATCGTCTTCGTCCTTTTCTAAAGGACAAGGAATATCTCAAATGTGAGGGTAACTTTACCTCGGTAGGTGGTTATCGATTTTTGGCTTTGCAATTTACCTTCGCCTATCCTAATGCCCGGGAGGCCTACGGCTTCATCGAAAAAGGTAGCTATCTGACCATCAAGTTATTAAATGGTGACTTCATCAATCTGAAGGCAGGAAAGATGGATCGTGGCAGCTATGACCTCACCACTGATCTGCTCACTTATCAGGTGCATTACCCAATCGATCGGAGTCAGATGGGGCTGCTAAAGCACAGTGAGGTGGATGCCATCCGGGTTTTTTGGAGTAGTGGTTTTGAAGAGTATGAAGTCTTCCAACTCGATTTTTTCATCAATCAGTTAAGTTGCCTGGAGAATTTCTGATAACTTTGCGGCTCATCACAAAGGTCGTAATGATATGAATCAACAGGAAAAAGAATTGTACACAGTGAGGATGTTAGGTTTGCAATTACCGACCGATCCCCGTTGGGTGAATTTGGCGGAGATGGACTTAGAAGAAATTCTTACGGATCATGCCTATTGCGAGCAAAAAGCTGCCACTTCTTGTATTTCTCTTATTCAACAATATCCGGAAAGAACAGAACTTGTTCGTGAGTTAGCTCCGATCGTGACCGAAGAATGGGGACATTTTCGGATGGTATTAAAGGAGTTGGAAAAACGAGAGTTGCAACTGGGGCAACAACGTAAAGATGAATATGTCAATGCCTTGCTTAAATTCCAAAAGAAAGGTGGCTCTAGGGAAGATCGTCTATTGGAAAAGTTACTGGTTTGTGCGTTGATTGAAGCCAGAAGTTGCGAACGTTTCCGTCTGCTTTCCTTACATATTAGTGATGATTACCTCAAAGAGTTCTACCATAAATTCATGGTATCTGAAGCGGGGCACTACCGACTCTTTATCGATCTCGCCAAATTGTATAGTGATGAGGAAAAGGTAAAGGAGCGTTGGAAGGCATACCTCGCCTACGAAGCCGAGCTAATGAAGGAATTGGAGTTACGGGGAGATCGAATGCACTAAGTTGCGCAAAGCCTTGGTTGCCTTTGCTATCCGCGGATTTCTGTAAAAAGCCCGGCCAGTGCGGTTCGATCTACGACGTGTCCGCCCTCAAAGGTTCTTTCCTCAACCACTAATTCTTGATCAGTTATTAGCTTACGATGGAGATCTACTCGCTTGGGCGTGATGAACTGATCCTCCGTTCCATACATAGCATAGATCTTCTTAGCTGACCAATACTCCTTGTGAGGAATGTAATCTAAGTCTTCCGGGATCATTCCACCCCATAACACCAATGTATCAAATGCTGGAAAATGCTCCATTGGCCATCTGATGACCGTGGCACAACCTTGCGAAAAGCCGAAAAAGATCGTCTTTACCTCCTTCGGAAGTTGTTGTAGATAAGATCGATAAAGATCATTTAGGTACTTGGCATAATCGGCAATCTCATCCAGGCGATCCGCCTTAGTCATCCAAGAAGAAGCCACCTTCCCCGTTAGGCCATCCCAATAGAAACGGGAAAGTCCTTCTGGTGCCACGATAAGCGTATCTGGCCGAGCGAGAACATCAAATTTCCGAATAAAATGTTCTGCTAACTGACCATAACCATGGCAGGCTATCAACAAGTATTTGGTTTCTGCGGTCGCTTGACCAATAGTATAATAGTGAGCGGTACGCTCCACCTTCATGTGGTGAGACTCGATCATCCGGATATATCTTTAGTATACAGGGCAGCAGCAGAGCGCTGGGCAGCCCAAGTTACTAATTTATACCCTTCTCCGGCAATTTTTGTGGCTAGCTTACAGCAGGCAGATCCTAAACGGGCCAACTTTGTTGTCGGGCGAGCATAGATCTAGGTTACAACTGACTCAAAACACAGAAATTATGGGAGAATCATTGATACCCAGTGATTACTTGTTCTTACCAAAGATATTTTTGGTTCGGGAATCAAGGATCGGATCTGGTAAAATAGGTTCCTCTTGCACCTGATGAAATACCTTGGAAACATGATGCCATTTACCATCTTTCTTCAGTTCAAAGCCCTCATAGCTGCCATCAGGATAATTGGCAATATCGCCATGTGGACTTGGCATAGCAATCAAATGATCTAACATGACTTTTTCGTAAGCCTCATCATAATTGAGCTTCGCCCCGACTTCTGCAGAATATTGCATCATGATCCGCGTCTTGGATTGAGCGGGTCGATTAGAAGCTTCAAAGACAAACACAGGTGCTCCAAAAACAGGTTTCCCTTCCTTGAAATGAAGTACATCCAAGACTTTTCGCTTATTAAAAAACTGATAGCCATCATAACCAAACACCAAGTAGTGAGGACTCCCGTCTGGTCCCTTGAATTCCTTCATGTTATAGTAGAGTGCCCCATACCATTTCCCGGACTCAAAGGTCATTTGTTCTAAGTTACCTTTAGTTTCCAACTCAAAAGAGCGATCAATCAAGGGAAAAAGTTGCAAGTCTTCAGAATCCATCTGGATGGCCCCGTAGTATCGGTATTCGTCCTTATCTACGTATAGCTGCCAGGTGATTATGCGAAAACTACTATCCTGCGGATACATGATAGAAGCCGACTGTATTCGATCAAACTTATATTGAAAGGAATTCTCCGTCTTCAGTGCCGTCTTTAGCTTCAGAATGAATTCCCGACAAGCACCAAAGCGATGTTCGGGCAATGAATCATTAACTATCGCATAAGACAATAGAGCTAAGGTATCTTCGTAGGCAGATAATTGTGCTTGATCTGCTTCGGATAATAAGCTCTTTTTCTGAGCGGTGAGTAAGCTACTGATCAGCAGTAGTAACAGGAGTACAAAAGTGGAGATCCAGGTGGTACTCACTTGAGTAGATAGCTGGGCCGCCCCAAGATGGGTACGGACGGCAGCTGGGGCCATTCGTTTTTTCATTTTTTACCGTTTATTCCTTCTCTCTTCTGAACGAATAGAAACCCCAAAAATTGTATGCAACTACTACTGTCTATCGACGACGTGTCTTATTGTTCTTGTAATCCCGGAACACGAACTCTCCCAGACCAGCTAAGTCGCTGTAGAAGGCCTTGCCATTGTTAGCTCTAGTGAATTGATCTACAAAATTCACTAGATAAGGATCACGTGCAATCATAAAGGTAGTAATCGGAATATCGAGCTTGCGACAGCGGGTAGCTAGATTGAGCGTACGATTTACGATCGTGCGATCTAATCCAAAACTATTCTTGTAGTACTTCTTCCCTTTCTTGATACAGGTGGGTTTGCCATCGGTGATCATGAAGATCTGCTTGTTTGGATTTTTCCGGCGGCGAAGAATATCCATGGCCAATTCCAAACCGGCAACTGTATTCGTATGGTAAGGGCCCACCTGCAAATAAGGCAAGTCCTTAATCTCAATCTGCCAAGCATCATTTCCAAAAACCAGTATGTCCAGTGTATCTTTTCGGTAACGCGTCGTAATGAGCTCCGAAAGAGCCATGGCCACTTTCTTAGCAGGGGTAATCCGATCCTCACCATACAAGATCATGGAGTGTGATATATCTATCATCAAAATCGTACTCATCTGACTTTGATAATAGGTTTCGTATACCTCCAAGTCATCATTACTCAACATGAAATCATCAATGCCGTGATTCACCTGAGCATTCTTCAGGGATTCAGAGATCGCTAGATTATCCAACTGATCTCCAAATTCGAATGGTCTGAGGTCAGAAGTAAATTCATCTCCCCTACCCGTTAATTTGGTATTGTGGTTACCGCGTTTGTTCTTTTTCAGTTGACCAAAAACATCTTCTAAGGATTTCTTACGGATAGCGATTTCCATTTTCGCTGTCGGTCTGAAATCAGGGTTTTCATTATCTCCTTGTTGTATATAGCCCTTATCAATGAGATCTTGAATGAAATCAGCCATTCCATACTCATTGTTGGTCAATTTGTATTGTTTATCCAACTCTGTCAGCCAAGACAAGGCTTCGCTAACATCACCGGAGGTGTACACCAGTAATTCCTGAAACAACTTCAACAAACGATCAAAGATGCTTCCTTCTTCTTGTCCAGGTACATAATCAGAGAATCTCCATCCAATCATAAAATCTTCTTCAATTGTTCCCAATAAAAATAATTGTTTTACCTAAAAAGTTTTTGGTGAGGTAAAAAAAAGTAAGACCAAAGATAATTTCAGTCAAGACCACACTCAAGTCAGAATGATCTAACCGTTAATAGAACCTCGTATCCTGCGGGTCGCCCACAGAAAACAAGCCTGAAATTAAACCGAAAATAATATGGAAGAAATAGCTAGATTAGAAGTTACTAGATTAGTGCACAACAGTTCTTTACAAGGCCTTCATAGTCAGGGCGATCAGAAGCCAGTTTATGGATGAAGGCTTCCTTTAAGTCCCCATCTTGAATCACGAAAACGCCAGGCATCTGGAATCCATCTCCTAGCTGAGGGCCAATTCCATGGCCTTCCATTAAGCCCGCTTGGAACCCACGAATCCAGGTTTGCAGACCGAAGAGCTGCGTGAAATTTCCTTTCATTAGGCCAAAAGCCTTATAGTACTTGCACTCAGGATCGCTAATATGGATTGCGTTGGGAATATTATATCGATTAAAGTATCGCTCAGCAATTTCGGCTTCCGCCATATGCACAAAAACCAGCTTAGCGCCCATAGATTCTAGCACCTCTCTCTTTTCGGAAATATCAGATAGAGCTTCTCTACAAAATGTACAACCAAAGTGTCGCAAGAAAACAAGCATGATCGGGCGCTCCATGGAAAGGTCATAGAGGCTTTGGTCTACATTCGTCTGCATTAACCTAAAAAGCTGATCATCCACCTTAACTCCGTACATAAATTCTAGTTTAAAATAAGCCCTTCTATTTAGGGTCTAAGCATAAAAACATATAAGGATCTGAAATGTTTCTGTTTTTGTACCATCTGTCAATAAGCAGCAAATTGACGGCTTGGTGTAAGAAACTGACCAATTGATTGTCAATATATTGCAAGCATCTTTTTTTTCCAAAAAGGCTGCCGGAATAAAGACTACTCTGCCGGATTTCAGACTAATTCAAAAAGTGTTTAAAATTTCCCTAAAAAAGAAGTCTATTTCTGGAGAAGACAAGGAGCGTGCTAAGAGAGGAATATGGAGAAGATTTCTTCCTGCTCAGATCGTGCTGAGCAGGAAGAATAAAAGTCCTTAGGTAGAACTAGGACTGCATATTATCATATACGTCCATTACGGACTTAACATGACCAGCTGAAGTATTCAGTAGGGCCATTTCACTTTCATCTAGTTTCAATTCCAGTACTTCCTCAATACCATTCTTACCTAGTTTAACAGGAACACCGAGGAAGATATCTTTTAAGCCATATTCTCCATTAAGCTTGATACAGCAAGGGAAAATACGGTTTTCGTCCTTCACAATGGCCTCGACCATTTGCGCAGCCGCAGCACCAGGAGCATACCATGCGGAGGTACCCATCAACTTCACTAGTTCACCACCACCTTTCTTGGTACGCTCTACGATTGCGTTAAGGCTTTCGTCGTCGATCATTTCAGTAACGGGAATTCCAGCAACTGTTGTGTAACGAGGAAGAGGCACCATCGTATCTCCGTGTCCACCCATCAATACCGCTTGGATGTCTTTAGGAGAAACATTCAAAGCCGTTGCCAAGAAAGCACGGTAACGAGCCGTATCCAAAATACCGGCCATTCCAAAAACGCGCTTGTCCGAAAGACTAGAGCCTTTGTGAGCCGCATAGGTCATTACGTCAAGTGGATTAGACACAACGATGATAATTGGATTTGGAGAGTGCTCAAGGATCGACTTGGTCACAATATTTACAATCTTGGCATTGGTAGAGATCAAGTCATCACGACTCATGCCAGGTTTTCGGGGAATACCCGCTGTAATTACGACGATATCCGAATTGGCAGTATCTGCATAATCCTCTGTACCTTTCAGGGATGTGCTGTAGTAATCGATGGGTGCTTGTTGCCAACTGTCTAGGGCTTTGCCACGAGCCAAATCACCTTTGATGTCCAGCAAAACGACTTCTTTGACAATGTCCTTATGGGCGAGCACATTTGCACATGTGGCCCCAACATTACCTGCCCCAACAACGGTTACTTTACTCATAATTATGGGTTACTTTTTTTGTTGAAAATTGAGCGAAAGTGCCTGTAAATCCAAGGCTCTTTTCGGGCCACAAATGTAGCTTTTTTTTGCTTTGTTTGGCAATTTGAAGACCAAAGAATTCGGGAAACTTGTCGGCAGCTGGCTTTCATTTTTTCCTATCTTTGGCGAACTTTGAAAACGACATTAGTAAGCTCTTTGAATTTATGCTTGCTTTCTGACTGCCAATCAGGCGTCTTCAACTAAGATTGTATCCGTAAGTTCCAAGCCAAAAATCATCAATATGCACAAAAAACTTTCCCTTTTCATCTGCTGTGCGATCGCTAGTCTATCGCTTCTTGGCCAAGCGCATGTCTGCGGTACAACAGGAGATCAGGTACTCCAAAGACTATTAAGGAACAAACGCGCGCTGTTGCACAATCCCATTTCACCAAGGGAAATCCGCTACGTACCGATCAAATTCCATATTGTTAATAAAACAGATGGAACAGGCGGGGTAGCAGAAGCCCAAGTCTTTGACATGCTCTGTGCCGCCAATGCTGATTTCGCAGATTTAGAAATGCAATTCTACATTAAGGATGGTGAGTTCAATTATATCAATAATGATGCAATCCACAATTTAATCCTTGATTCTAACCACCCCCAATCCACCATCAATCCCCTGATTCTGCAAAATATTATGAACTCTAATCGTGATTTTGCGGCACTAAATGTATTTATGGTGCGGGATATTATTCTCGATGCCAATAGCACTGGCAATATTCTTGGCTTTTATTCCAATAATCGCGATTGGATTGTCATGCTTAATAATGAGGTCAGAAGTTCATCCATTACCTTGACACATGAGTTGGGTCATTTTTTCAGTCTTCCACATCCTTTTAACGGGTGGGAAAGCGATCCTTACGATCCACAGCGACATGGCAACCCAGTACAGGCAACTTCTCCTGGCTCCATACCTACTGAGCGGGTAGATGGTAGCAATTGTGAAAATGCCGGAGATCGTATATGTGATACTGCCCCCAATTATGGGTTTGGATTTAGTGCCACGAGCTGCTTTTTTAATCAACAAGTTCAAGATCCTGTAGGGACTGTTGTCGACCCAGATGAGGAATTGTTTATGGGGTATTTTCCTTGCGATGCAGATGACTTCTTTTTCAGTGAAATGCAGAAGCAATTGATGATCCAAGATTTAGCGGACTCAGAACGAAATTACCTAGTGACTGATCCAAATCTTGTTACTACTGTTTTAGCATCTAATACAGAATTGGTGTTCCCTGCAAATGATGAGCAACTCACCTATTACCAAGGTCTGGAGTTAGAATGGGCAGCTGTTCCAGGTGCTACTCAATATCTAGTAGAAATAGATAGATTACCTTCTTTTGTATTTCAAAAACAATCTTTCTATGTCCGAGATGTCAATTTCTTAGAATTGAACAACCTGGAGCCCAACAAGAGATACTATTGGCGTGTTAAACCCTTTAACGATTATTCTACCTGTCAACCCTTCACCCTGGCTAGAGTTTTTACCACAGGAGAAAACCCAACAGCAGTACAGGATATAGATTTCGTATCGAAGTGGGTCCTATCTCCTAATCCATTGACGGCAGATAAAGATTTGAATCTGGCTTTTTCCGCAGAAAAGGCCTTCAATGCCAATATCAGTTTCTTTTCTTTGAATGGACAGGCAATGGGTCCGGCCCAGTCCTATGACTTCAAAGCCGGAAATAATCGCGTTTCCATTCCCGTTCCTAACTTGCAGAATGGCGTATACCTCTTGGTCATGCAGACCGCTATAGGTATCAGGACTGAAAGAGTTTTAATATCGAGATAGCAAAACCTTCGCTTTTGCAGCTAATAGGCGCGTTGATTCACAGAAATGAACGCGCCTGTTTTCTTGAAAAACAGCTCTGCCTTCTTTCCTTATAGTTGAAACTTCCAAGCTAGCTCCAGACTTGTCATATGCTCGTAAGACCAGTTAAAGTCGTTCTCTATCCTAAGTAAGGAGGGGCGATATTGTAGGCCAAGGTGAAAACTTCCGTTGATTTGATAATGGATGGGCAAAACAGCCCCCAACATCCATTCACTTTTTGTGACTGGATCACGCGTAGAAGGAGGAGTGCCAATATCCAAACCAGTAGTAAGGCGCCAAGTATCCTGGGCGACCGAAAGTCCATAACCAAACTTCCACCTATTAAGGTGAAATTGATGCGAGAGCTGGGCGTAAACGGTAGTCAAGGACTCATTTTCTCCCACAAAATCGATTGGCGCGGGAAAGGGAAGCGGAAAATCCATGGCAGCACCCAAAGTCAGTTGGCAAAACTGCTGATCTTGGAAGTAATAGTCCATTCCGACACTGAAGCCTAAAAAACCAGCATTACTTTTCGCATCGGGCTCTCCGTCAGGCTGGAAGTAGAAGTGATTGAGATACGGTAAGGATACTTGGAGGTAGGCATCCCCTTTTTTCCCGATGGGATTAAATCTACGCCATATTAGTTCTTCCTCCTTGCGCTCTAAGAAAATCTTTTTGGGATAGGCATACCGTTTTAAGCTATTTCGTTCCCACCAAAGGCCAAAGCCAACAGTATACAGCAGATTTAATCCATAGGCAAGAGAGTTCTTTGCCGGTATTCTCGCCTCCGTAGATAGACTATCTTCTAGTATGAACAACTGTAAGGGCGACGGTCCTCTCCGTACTTTCAATCTTATCCGGCCTCCCTGTAAGGCTAATGTATCCCGTTGGTAGATTATATGTTCAGCCTCGAAAGACTGGATCTCAACCGTAGTAGTCGGAGCATTTAAGAGGGTGGCACAAGAAGAGGTCAGGACTATTAAAGCCAAAAATGTGAGGTAGAGATATATTTTCATAGCTAGTTAAGTCGGAATGTCTCACAAAGTTATCAAAATAGGCTGAGAGAAAGCTAGGGAGTTGCAGCCATGTCTAAGCTCCTTTCTTACTTAGCTTTGCCAGCATATATGCAGCAACCTCTTTCAATTGAGTTGATGTTTTGATATCTTTGTACAGCCATGCTGATAAGAACTACCAAAGTTATTTACCTATACACTGCCTCATATCAAAGCAGAACTTAGCTTACCTTACTCAACAGATCAGGTTTTTAAAAACACGATTTTATTCACGACCATAAACCGATCTGACATGCAAAAAGCACTTTTGTCTATTCTTTTCTCAGCTCTCTTTCTTATGGCCTTTGGCCAAGATAGCCCCCCGAAACCCTTTAATCTCTTCGTTGGAGCTCATTTCAACCAATCCAACCAGGAGTTTATGAATACAACGGGCTTGGGTCTATTCCTTGAACCTAGTCTAATACATGCTGAGCGCTTTCAGTTTTCCTATCGTTTCGAAGCCAGTGCCTTGGTTGAGGGAGTGTTAGTCCTTCCAGGCGGGTGCAGCGAGGAGCACCCAAGATTCCCCGGTTTTCCCTCTTGCCGCGAAGGCGCCAATTACGTCCTTAACCAATACCTGTATGCGGACTACTTATTTGGACAAGCTAGATTTGGTGCCCGAGGAGGTAGGTTTCAAACTTATGGTGGGTTAAGTCTGAACGTAAATATGCACGATCGCTTTATCATTACTTCCCGGCAAGCTGGGGCATGGCAGGATACACAACGTTGGGTAACAAATATTGGGGCAGGGGCTAGATTAGGAGCACTCCTAGGTCGGCTCAAGCTCGATTTCTCCTTCAATATAGCAGGCAAGGATTTCCAGCCCTATGCGGGCTTTGGCATTTCCTACAGCGTGTTTCGAAGGTAAAGGGCATCCTACTTGAATATTGAAGCCACAGCTTCTGATCACTGAAACAGAAAGGGAGGCACTGTATCGAGTCCCATCATTATAGCTGAATGAACCTAGATCCCGCTAAACACTCTTTTCGTATGCAAACAAAGCCCTTCGACGACCATACACCGTAACCTTATCGCGCTCAAGGCCTATGCGGCGAATCAGTCTTCTTCTATCCTTTAACAATAGTTCCTGTCCTTTTCGCTCCAGCGTAAAAATCAATCGTGGTTTCAGATTATTCCTTCGAAGCCGAAATATTTCAATCTTCTTGCCCGTTTCGTCCACTTGTAACAAGATATCTCTCCCTAATCGCACCTCCCCATTCTCTTGAGTGTATACATCACGACGGCGATCACGAATCTGTTCGACAAAAGTCTGTTCTCCTTCCTCCAAAAGACGTGTCCATCTGCGGCCTTGCCGATTTCGGCTAAATTTCACCTCTCCCTCCTCTTCTACTATCTGATAGCAAAATCGTCCATTGCGACTCACTTGAACCACTCCATCCTGATCATACACATCTAGACATCGGCTTCTATCATTACCCAGGATACCTCGCCACTCCCGACAAATCGCTTTTTCCGATACCTTACGCATTTCAATACCTCGATTCTGCTGCACTCTTTCAATTCTCTTTAGGCTAAACTCATTTCTCCCATCTAAATCAAACAAATGCTTCAAGCGCAAGGCAAGGTTCCCATTCAAATCATAAAACAGGCCATTTCCTAGGTCAAAACCTAGAGGGTGGTAAGGCACATCTTCGGTAGTAGAGTTTCCATCCCCATCGGCAGAAGTAGTTTCCTTTCGGATAATATCTACCCGCAGTTCTTCAAGTTCGTAGGCTACGTTCAGTTCTAACTGTTGAAAGAAGGTTGCCTTACTTTTGGAAGGGCTCTCCGCATCGAAAGGTGGGTAAAAGGCAAGGAATAGTAGACTAAAAATCAGTAAT
This sequence comes from Saprospiraceae bacterium, assembly GCA_013214355.1. Classification (GTDB taxonomy): domain Bacteria; phylum Bacteroidota; class Bacteroidia; order Chitinophagales; family Saprospiraceae; genus DT-111. The sequence goes on from JABSSL010000082.1 coordinate 19,372, forward strand.
AGTCCTTTTTTCATAAGCTTTATATTTAGATACTCTTAGTTTTCATCTTATAATATAAGGCTTTCTCCCTTATAAATCCACTCGCTGAAATACTTTAACCTGAGTTTAAATCTACTGTTCGGCTTGTCCTTCTCGAATCAATTTCTTCAGCAGAACAATCTGTCCTAAATGATACTGGGCATGCTCAAGTATGACTAATACATTTCGAAACCAGCTTCCATATTTCTCCTCAGTCATCAGGGATTCAAGTTTGTCCTGCCCCATTTGTTCCGTTTCTTTGGCAAAGGATTCGGCCGTTTCCCATACTAAGTCCAAAAACTTTTCCCAATCCTCCTGCGAATTAATAGTCGGATGGTCGAAACTGAACTTATCCCGAATTGTCAAATCTCCACCACGCATCACCGCTAGCACACCAGCAAAATAATAGTGCATGTGGTAGGTTAAAGCCATTATGGTATTCAAGGAAGCCACCTTAGTCAAGGCCTCTTCCCAAGTCACATCAGCCAATTGTTTTTTTAGATCGGTAGCTACCCAGCTTTTTCCGAAGTGAAGACGGCGGATAGCATCGGCAAGTTGTTCAGAAAATGTCATCTTAGGATTTTTAAGTTGTTTTTTCAATGTAGTAGACCAACGTCTTCCCATTCGAGGGAATCTGCCTGTAAGCGTTATGTTCCAACACTTTATGGGAAGCTATATTATCGGCATCACAAGAGGCAGAAATGGAGGCTAGATTTAGTTTTTGAAAACCGAATTGAGTCACTGCTCCAATCGCCTCCTTCATGAGTCCTTGGCTCCAAAAAGGTTCCCCCAGCCAGTACCCTACCTCTGCTCCATCTCTTTTGCCATTTAAATGTAGACTGATTTCGCCGATCAGCCCCTGTTCTTGTTTAGAAACAATGGAGAAAACAAATCGAGTCTTTTGCTTAAAACCTTGGTGAACATAACTGATTCGAAAAACGGCGGTAGGTTCTTCGTATGGGTAAGGGATATTTACAATTCGATCGGCAATTTTCCGGTTATTGGCGTACTGGAGTAGGGCCGGAATATCATCAATGGTGATCTTGCGTAAGATCAGGCGAGGGGTGTAAAGGGTGGGAAAGGTGTCCATATCGATAGATCCAAGTAAATACTATGAGGTACAACGATTGCTTCAACTGCGTCAAGAGGAAATAGGTTCCCGCAACAGCTATAAATGCTTGATCCGATCTTCAAATTTCTGATAAAGCTCCTCATTGCTGTAGCCATCAATGTTTTGACTGTGATATAAAGGTAGCTTTACCCCTTTTGCTGCGGCGATTTTACAGGCTTCCGTCATCATGGTATTCATCAGGACCACACCGGAGACGGTGGAAAAAGGGCCAGTTCGGTAACCAGCTACATCCATTGTTACATCTCCCGAGGGCACCCCATTATCAATGACCAAGTCAACGATTTCGTACAATTTCTTGCCGCTTGGGTGGCGAGATGGATAGGCCTGAGATTGCGTGAGTGAAGTAATCCCAATGGTCTTCATTCCCTCTGCTTTGGCTAAGGTAGCCATTTCAATGGGCATGGCGTTACGCCCAGAATTTGAAATCACGATCATCAGATCTTCCGAAGCGATTTCATAAGTATCCCATACAACTTGGGCGAGGCCTGGCACGCGCTCCACCGCAGCCCCCCTCCTAGCCCCTTCTACCGACAAGACGGTAGAATCCAACATCGCATTAACATTGGCTAATCCTCCTGCTCTTGTAAAGAGTTCTAAACCAATCATATGAGAATGACCAGTGCCAAAGGTGTGAATAATGCGGTCCTCTATAATACAGTCGGCCATCCATTCGGCAGCCTGGGTAAGGGATGAAACTTGCGAGCTGATGACTTTCTCTATTTGTTTAAGTACAATTTGGGTGTATTGGAACATGGACAGTGATTTTACCAGATTTCTTTAGTGTGAGTCTAAAGTCGGAATATAAAGAAGGTAGGATAAAAGTAGAAGAAAGTTAGTCAAGATAATCACAGTGGGGTGGATATCCCGGGGCACAATAAGTGACGAAACAAAACCTTGTCCATAATATGGAAGAGCAAAAGGTATCACTTCCAAAAATGGCTACCTTGGATAAAGACAAAAACTGAAGTCTTTCTCAATGAGTTCAATGCAACAAAGTCTAATTGACCATATCACGTCTCGTTTAGGACATCGCCCACCCCAAATTGAAAAAGTGTTGTCTTATTTTGAGCCAATTACTCCGAAGCGGGGCACCTTATTGCTACGAGAAGGAGAAGTTTGCCGTTATGTCTACTTTATCGTTAGTGGTTGCTTACAAGTTTTTGTCATTGACAAAAATGGTCATGAATCTACACGAGAGTTGTACGTGGAAGAACAATGGACAACCGATATTTTTGGGTTTCAAAATCAAAACCCCTCCTCAGAATACATAAGATGTGTAGAGCATTGTAAACTTCTACGCATTCATTTTGAGCCCTTTCAACAACTTATGGAAGCCATTCCCGCTTTTGCTCACATATATCAGCAGATTTTAGAGGTATCCTACAACAATACGGTCTACCGCGTCAACACCTTGATGTCACTCAAAGCCCTAGATCGGATGCATTGGCTCATGGAAAATAAACCTTACTTGATGACTCGCCTATCAAGCCGGCTTCTAGCCTCTTACCTAGGCATCCAACCTGAAACGATGACTCGCCTAAAGGCGAAGCTATAAAACCTTGACATTTATCAATGGCCAGCCTTTTTTCATGCTCGAATTTTGTGGTGTTCAAATTAGTTCACCATTTAAAATTGAGTTATGAAAGAGTATTTAGTGTTGTTTTGGAATGATACTCGAATTATAGGTTAAAGAGTGTGACAGGGAGAGGTTAGGATATTAGCTTCTCCCTACACCCCGGGGATCTTTTCATTTTTCTGGGCCAGCTTTGCTGCTTTTTCAATTCGCTTTGTTCTAGTTGGGGCAGTTTTGGCCAACTTAATCCAGCGCAAGGTGAATCGCTGGACCGAAGCAGGGAAATGATCAAAGTTTTCGGAGGCAGGAGGATTCGTTTCTAATGCCCGGACAAGGTCATCTGGCTTGATTAAAGCATCTACATCATCCATAAAATTCCACAATCCATTTTCTTTGGACACCTCAATCGATTTATAGCCTGCAGATTCCATTTTTCCCTCTTCGATTAGTTTTGCGGCTCTGTCTTTGTAGGTCTTGGCCCAGTGTTGCTGTCGCCTCGGGCCAATCAATTGCATCGTTCGTTCTGCATCTAGCTTTCTTCGAATTCCGTCAATCCAACCAAAGCAAAGCAATTCATCCAGCACCTCGGAAGTTGACACGTATTTACCAGGCTTTACCTTCTTGTAGGTCACCAACCAAATGCTTTCCTGCTGTTGGTGGTTTTCCAGTAGCCATTCCCTAAGTTCTTCTGAGGAACTTACCTCAAGCTTTTCAAAATTCTCTGTTTTGATCATCTGATCGCTTCTTTTGATAAAAAATAAAAGAAGGATTCGAGGAAAAAGTTTAGGATTCCTATGATCAATCTACTCTTATCCGATCGATTGTAATTGTATTCCCCCACTGTGTCCATTATGTACCAATAGTACTAAGTCAGATTTTCAATATGCTGCAGCGCCTCCTCCACCCCAGTCTGTAATCCGTAAGCGGAATACAAATCTCTGGTCTCCTGCCACACAGTCTTAGCCTCCCCCCTATCCCCAACTAACTCCAGCGCCAAGCCAAAGCCGCGCAAGGCATTGGCTAAGGTGCCTGGTTCGGTATTCTGCTGTGTCCGGTAAATTAAGATTGCCGCGCGATAATTTTGCACGGCCTCTGTCCCTAATCCCAATTCTCTCTGAAGGTCGGCCAAATGACGCGTCGCATGTGCTACCTTCGCTGGGAGGCCCGCCTGCGCATAATAAACCACTGATTGACGGCAATAGCGAAGAGCCTCCTCCAGTTCATCGTGATCCGATTCGAACTGCATGTAAAGATGGTAGATCCGTCCCAAAGATGCGTAATCACCCTTAGCGCATAACTCTCTCGCCTTAGCCACTAAGGATTTCGCCCTATCGTAGTCCTCTACCCGTCGCCGGGCCCAAGCTTCCTTCAGTAAGGCTTGAATTTCAGCCGATGTATCCATATTCATTTAGTTATGGGTGGATGAAACTTTCTTTCAAGATAGGCTAACCACCGAAGCCCTAAAATTGCCCAAAGCCCTACCAGCAGCCACCAAGACTGGAAATAAATATCATTCTTTGGGGTATTGTCCAAATTCCAATATGGCAAAAGGACTGCTTCCACCAGCACATTGACTAACAACAACAGTACAAAGCCTAATATCCAATACATATATCTTCTCATAGTCGGCGTTTTTAATACACAATTTTAGTCCCAAACGAACCGCCAGTCCCCATTCGCCTGCCGCTTCCAAACCGTATGAAAGATTCCTTTATTCTGCTTCATGGCCCCCGTGGTATCTGGATACGTAAAGACGAAGTCTCCATAAGTATAGGCCATATCACCCGATTGACTCACGTCCACAAAAGTAGGTGTCCAAGTCAAAGTTTCATTCGGCCGCACATCCTTTTCATACCACTCCCTAATCGCCTGCTTTCCCTCAATAATCTTTTTACTCCTTCGGATCACCCCATCCTCCGCGGCATAATATTCGAAGGCCTTAATCAGCCCCTCCGCTTGAGCCATATCATTAAAAGCTTTCTCTACAGCCCGAATTTCTCCTTTCCATTCCTCCATTTGCGCAGGAGAAGGTGGCCCCTGGCACGCTGCCAAGCAAAATAGAAGTACTATACCTATAGATCGGTGATTCTTTATCATAACAGTCTATTTTTCAGTCTGATGTCAAAATGTTTCCTATTCCCTATCTCCGTCCTATTTTGGCCCTTATCGGCATAATAACCAATCTTTGCCCGCACAGTCATCTTACCTCTAAAATACCTAAACAAGACCAGTATTCTTCTCCTTGATCCACATTTCCTGCCTCTCTCCCCCCTGCATGCAGAATTATTTTTCCAACTACTTTTCTAATTGGGGAACTTATTTTATATTTGCAACGCTTTATTAGAAAGTACCTTTCTTGGTACATTTTATAGGCAAAATGGTGGGTATAGCTCAGTTGGTTAGAGCGCTGGATTGTGGTTCCAGAGGTCGCCGGTTCAAATCCGGTTATTCACCCGAAACAAAAGAAAACCTCGCCGACAGGCGGGGTTTTTTGTTTTGGTGCGCCAGGCATGGCGCACAGAATGAAAAGCCCCTCCAGCATGGAAGGGCTTCCTTTTTACATTAATCTTCTTAAAGGCAGATCATATCGACTTATATTATCTTACTTTATTCTGTTCTTTCCTAAAATCCAAGGGTGGTTTTCTATTACCAATAAGAGGTTCATAGATCAAGTCGCCTAATCTTTCCTTGAATTCTTCTTTGGCCTGTTGAATCAAGGATGGATTTAGAATGAGATCCTTACCCGTAAGTGCCATGGTCTTGGATGCGGCCATCATTCCTTTAAATCCTATTGACATTCCATCTGCGGCCACTGCTTGCCAAGTATGGGCTGCTGTTCCCGGTATCCAAGTCGCGGTGCCCAAACCTACTGTTGGCACAACGTAACTCACATCACCTACATCCGTAGAGGCAGGGAAGTGAGATAGTTTATGAGGTTGGATATCTACCGCATTGGTCAGAGGTGGAACCTTGGATGAACCAAAGCTTTCTTGAATCTTCTGGGCAAAATCCAATTCAGTTGCATCGTATTCAACACCACCGACGATAGTCAGATTCTTATGCATGACTTTTGCTAAGGTCACATTGGGCAAAAGGCCATAAATCCCGGAGACGATCTCAATTTCTACCTCAGTCTCCGTACCCATGGCGGCACCTTTGGCAGCTTTAACTACGCGCTCCCACATTTGCTTAACTTCCGTTACATCTCGATGACGTACCATGTATTCCACTACGGCCTTATCGGGAACGACATTGGCTGCTAGGCCTCCATTTGTAATAACATAATGTATTCTGCTCCCTTCATCCACATGCTCTCGCATCATATTGACCATACTATTCATGGCTTCGACTCCGTCCAAAGCGGATCTACCCCGCTGTGGAGCGGCGGCAGCGTGTGAACTTTGCCCACTAAATGTGAAGTAACCTTGGATTAATGCATTACAAGTAGAAGCATTAGCAATATTGCGGTCAGCGGGATGCCAGTTGATGACTGCATCTACATCTTTGAAATAGTCAGCGCGAACCATGTAGACCTTACCTGCACCGCCTTCTTCCGCCGGCGTCCCGAATATCTTTATGGTGGCTTGTATACCATTAGCATCAATCCATTCCTTCAGCGCGATACCGGAGGCAATGACGGCTGTGCCGAATAGATTATGTCCGCAACCATGGCCATTGCCACCTTCCACCAAGACAGACCGGTATGGAACGGCATCCTGCGACAAGCCTGGAAGTGCGTCAAATTCTGCTAGAAATCCAATAACTGGGCCACCTTCGCCGTAGGTGGCAATAAATGAGGTAGGCATATCTGCAACCCCTGTTTCAACTTTGAACCCTGATTTCGTGAGTTCATCTACCAATATCTCTGAGCTGGTAAATTCTAAATATCCTAATTCTGGGTTTTCCCAAATCTCCCGGGCTACTTTGGAGAATCTTTCAGTTTCAGTATCCAAGGCACTGATAATAAATTGGTCATTGTCAATTTCTTGTGCCATAACTGAATAACAGAACAGTGCTAGCAGACAGCTTAATAGAGTTTTTTTCATTCTTAGTTAGTTTTTGTAAGAATCGTGTTCAGGAAAAGGATGTTTGTATTGAAGTATCTGGTATCCGCTATAATTTCGATTCGCCCAACGAGTAATCTTTACGGGGAAGAAGCGGGTATTAAGACGGAAGGGGCTTCCGTATTTAATTCAGTCGAATGAATGGTTGATAAATTTAAAGTTAGCAAGAAGCCACCACAAATTATAGCCAAGCTATCAGAAATCTTTTACTTGAAGTCTTGGGAGATTCCTCAGTCTTGAAATTTGAATCTATCCACTTCATTGGGTTGCAAATGCATTTGTTTTTTGTCATCGAACTGACGCAGTCCCAAGGCTTTCAAGCCGGAACTTCAATAGATTCACATCAAATCACCTATCTTACCTACTCATTTAAACACCGACAACATGAAACCTACTATCACCCTACTATTTTTCGTGGCCATCACCCTATTCACAAGTTGCCAGCAAACTGAGGCTGCGGAAGCTGAAACTACTCAAACGGAGACACCTCAAGCCGCTCCCCCTCCAGCCATCCAGCCGGGTATGATCAAGGTAGCCATCCTCTACCCCAATGGCGAAGACAAAACCTTTGATATGGACTACTACTCCACCAAGCACATGCCGATGGTGGCAGGCCTATTTGGGGATGCCATGAAGGCGATGGCCATCGACAAGGGGATGGCGGGCAGAACGCCTGAGGAGCCCCTGCCCTATCTGGCCGTTGGTTATTTCTATTTCAATCAGTTATCAGATTATGAAAATGCTTTTGGACCGAATGCGGAAAAGATATTGAGTGACATTCCAAATTACACGAATATCCAGCCTGTCGTACAGATTAGTGAGGTGGTGCAGGCGCAATAGGTTCCTACATCTATTCGCCTCAAGAATTCACCAGATAGGCTTGAATCTACTCCGATTCAGCCTCCGCTCCCATTTCTTCTTCGGCTACCGCTGGTGCAGGATAGTAATCCGTCGTATTCGCCTCGATTACTTTTTTCAAGGCCTCGATATTCTTGGTCTCTTGAGCGGTGAAAGAGCCGGACAACATTTCCATGAGTGCAAACATAGAGCGCATCATCATGCCCTTAGGTCGTACATCTGCTTGGGTGCTAAAGGTAGTTTGGCCGTTGGATTCGGAAAAGGTGTAGTGTTGATCCATGTCCATGAAATCGCTATCATAGTGTAGATGCACCTGATTGAATTCTTCGAGCGCTTTCAAGGTTTGGATCATCTCGAACTCGGCTTGCCCCTCGCCAGGGTCAACTACGACTTTGTACTTACTACCGACTTCGTTTTGTCTACCCTCTATGAGTTCCATACCTTGGTAGCCTTCTAGCCATTGGTCATATTTGGATTCATCTTGGACAATCGCCCAGACTTCTTCCACTGGTTTTTCAACCGTGATTTCGTGCCCGTATTGGATCGAGGGATTGAAGAGGCCAACGGCGAAGAAAAGCAAAACGATGGCCACGACGGCCAGCAGAGCGTATCTAAGGATTTTCATTGGTTTATAGTTTGTATTAGAAAAACAGACTTTCCTAAGATACGAAACTTTAGAGACATCCTGATGTCGCTTCCTGCTTCCGATTTACCACTTTCATCTTCTCCCTACTCCCCCACTACCCTACCGTACAAGGCCTTTACGCGATTGTAATGCTTCACCACAATCACCGTTTTATCCGTCTGGCGAGCGATCTCTTCTGGTATGTTACCGAATAAAATCTGAGGGTATATACTTTGCCCCGCAGCACCTAGTAAGACGGCATCGTATTCAGCGGATTCGTCGATGATGGCTTGACTGACATTATCGCTTCGGAGTAGTTTCCCATTGTATTCCACGGAACCATTGGCTGAGCTGAGGCGAGCTACAGCAGCGTCCAGGTACTCCTGTGCTTTGGCGGCGCGGGCGGGCTCGGACTCAACCGGTGCCACGTTGCAGACAGTTAAGGCGCCTTTAAGGGATTTTGCTAGGGCGAGGCCGTACTGCTCAGCACATTGGGCATGTTCGCCACCGGCGGTGGGTAGCAGAATCTTACGAATGGGTTTATCGTCGTGCAGCTTGACTAACATAATGTCGGTACGGGCGTAGGTGACCACTGCATCTGTAATAGAACCTAAGATTCGCTCAGTATTGGTAGAGTAGCCTTTCCAGCCAAGCAGGATGAGATCACAGGCCCGTTCTCGAGAGGTTTCGAGGATGGCACGAGCCACATTATGACCCACACGGATCAACGCTTGGCTAGGGATATCCCGGTCTTCTGTAATACTACGTAGTGCCTTGAGGCGGTTTTCCTCTAGATCAATGACTTTATTATCGTAGCTCGTTGTTGGGAGCTGATCTGGTAAGGTTATTACACGTAGGAAGACTACCTCTCCATTCTTCTCTTGGGCAATAGCAGCGGCCATCTCCGCCAATGACTGGATATTCTGCGGATTGGCGATAGGAACCAGGATCCGGAAGCGGTTTTTATCCATACTGGCCCTACCTTGACTGTGAGCAATGTGGGAAGCAACCCCTGGAATAGCTTTTTCCTCCGTTTCTGCGCCTTTCCAAGCCACGAAAGCTAACATACCCAGTAACAGACAGCCAATAGCCAAAAAGAGCGGTATGGGGTGCGAAAATATCTGTGAGATTAAATATAGATTGGCCAAAATACCAAGGATCGGTAGCAAAGGCACCAAAGGCACCCGAAATGGCCGTTCCATATCTGGAAACTTCCTTCTATGAACAATCAATGCTGCATTCACCAAGATTAGCGCTAGTAACAGTACCGTATTGGCAAAGTAAGACAGGTCTTCTAGTGGCAGCATCATCGCAAATACAAGAATACCTCCACCAACTAGGATTACAGCGATGATAGGAGTTCTCGTCTGCGTATTGATCACCCCTATTTCCCTAGGTAAATGCCCAAGGTGACTCATCGAAAGCACTACCCTTGACCCCGCCATAATGGAAGCATTAGAGGCCGAGATCATGGAGAAGATGGCACCAGCGATGATGACATAACCACCAATCCCCCCGAGAAATCGCTTCGCCGCTTCGCCCATAGAAGCTTCGGTGTATTCAGTTAGGCCAGCAAAGAGTACCACTAGTACCACTAAGGTGTACAAGAGGGTTACAACGCCCATTGAGATGAAAATTGCCCTCGGAATATTCTTTACAGGATCCTTTACCTCCCCTGCTGAAGCAGCAATCGCCGAGAAACCAAAGAAAGTAATGAAAACCATAGCAGCAGTGGAGCCAATCATAACCCAATCCGTGCTAAATCGGTTGATCAATTCCTCGGGTTGGATAAATCGTAATCCGCCAAAAATAAACCAGATCAAGAGCACCACCTTCGCGGCGGTTACCACAATTTGAAACCGCCCACTCTCCTTTGTCCCCTTTATATTGAGCAGGGTGAGCCCTATCAGCATGATGATGCCGAAGAGGGATTCAACCGGTAAGTGGTATATAAATTCGTTAAAGTAACTGGATAAGCTTGCAATGTAGAATGCACAAGAAGAAGTATACCCTAGGAATAATGCCCAACCTACAAAGTAGGCCAAAGGAGCGGAAAAGGTCTTTCTTGCATACAAATAGCCCTCACCTGTGCGAGGATAAATGGAGACGAACTCGCAGTAGGTCAATGCAGTGAAAATAGCCACGAAAGCAGCCAACAGAAAGGCAACGATTGCGGCCGAACCGACATTGCGAATGGCAAGGCCAGAAAGGGTGAAAATTCCCGCAGCGATCATGGTTCCGATACCGATGGCCAATGCAGAAGTGAGTCCAAGGTCTCGACTTAGTTCCGTTTCGACACCTTGCCCGGATAGAGGTTTTTCCATCTCAGCAGTTTTGGCTTTGTCAGGCCGTCAGACTAATAGTGAACTGGAGGAAGAAATCAGAGGCCAGAGATCTGAAGTAAGAGATCAGAAGTAAGAGGGCCGAAGTAAGATTTTCAAACCATCTTTAACGATTGCTGATTCGACAAATCCTAGGCCTCTATCTGTTTTCTGACATCTGTCATCTGTTATCTAACTTGCCATGCACCACCTGACAGCATTTGCTTAAATAAGCAGGCGTCAAACGCTAGAAGTGATGAAAATTAACTACCATTTGAATGTAGACCTACCGTCAGCTGGTCTTGGGAAGAGGCAGCCTAGCAGCAGGTTCCATACGGGTCGAAAAAGGATTGGTAATGACCAAGTGTTCGACTAGTCGCCTTAGATGGCTAATTTATAATTTTTTGTTAAGCGAGTGGCAATCTAGTTCTTCTTTTCCCAAAAGCGCCAGTTAAAACCACCGCCACTAGCTCTGCGTTCTGCTCGTCGGCGCATTCGATCTCTACGCTTCTTATTCTTAGCAATCTCATTTTTCTTGAGGAAGACATACCGAATGGATACACCTGTCTGCTTGTATAGTTTTTGCTCTCCTCCCACTAGATTTATCGCTGGTTTAAAGTCCCAGGTGAGATTGAGGCGAGCCAAGGTAAATTCGATCCCCGCAATAGCAGTTAAACCAAAGGGATCTTTAACCGTTTCGCCTTCGTTTTGGGTAATCCAACCCTTATGTACACCACCTCCCACGTAGAAATTAAAGCGACGTGAAATCAGGGGTGAATGTTGCTCCACCAGTGCGGTAAGGATTAGTTCTTCTCGCTGTAAACTGCTTTGAATAATGAATTCGCCAGTAGTTTTTTTGGCAAATCGATACTTGGTCGTCACCCCCCAGTCTGTCCCTAATCGCATTCCCCCGGCTAAATCATAGGATTGACCCAGCAAAAAAGTAGCACCAAGACTGAAAAACAAACAGATGATTATTTTTTTCATACGGCAAAAACGTACATGTATTAAAAATTATTACTCAGTATGGGAGGGATTAGATTTTTCTTAACGGGGAGCGTTAAAGCTGGCTTAAGGCTTTCGGCTAATTGGTACTCCATGACAACAGCTCAGGGGATGTGGTGACTCCAGGAGAGATGGTGATGGAAAACACCATCCATCGGCTGGGGAAATCAACACCAACCAAAGAAAACTGATCATTGTTTCAGACCATTTCTTGGAAAAGCCATTTGCGCGGCTTGGTATTTCCACCAAGATTTTCACCTGCTATATGTCTGGGTTGATCAAGACATCCAGGAGAGATGGTGGTGGAAAACACCATCCATCGGCTGGGGAGATCAACATCAACCAAAGAAAATTGATCTTTGTTTCAGACCATTTGTTGGAAAAGCCATTTGCGCTGGTTGGTGTTTTCACCAACCAAATGGGGATTTCATCTAAGCCTCAATCCTCAACCAAAAACTCCCCCCGTGTTTTTCTACGCCGCTTAAGTTGGGATGTTGCCATAAAGGAGCAATGACCTGGCTTAAAGTTGCATCTTCACTGATGAAGTAGTTGGGCAACAGGGGTTTGTATTTTTTTGCGTTGGCAAGTAAAAAGGCGGCGAGTAGGTATTGCTCAGAGTAGAAGCGATCACACATGAACTGTGGGTAGTCGTAGGGTAAGTAAATATCATGTATATGCACGATGACACCGGGAGCCAGCTGCGGTAGAATTTCGAGGAAGAAGACCGTGGCGTCGGAATTGGGTAACACGCGATGCGAGTTGTCAATAAAAAGAATATCGTTAGCTTCCAGAGCGGTCAATTCTGAAAGATCAATATCTTCGAAAGCCTTCCGGATGACTTGGTCGGCCAAATCATCCATTTCTACGCGTGGCTGAGGGTCGATGGAGGTAATTTGGGTGTTGAGGTTAAAATCTCGGATACTTTTAGCCGCTACTTTCGTGGAATTACCAGAGCCCACTTCCACATAACGTTTGGGGTTGGCGTAAGGAAGCATGTAGTAAAGGGCCGCAATATCCAATCCCGGCAAAAAGCCATTATTCCAACAGGGTAAGGAAGGATCTTTTTCTGCCCCACAAGCTCTGATACTTTGTATTTTTTCTTGGTGCGCCATCATCCCTTCCAACAACTCCTGATACACTCCTCGATGTTCATCAATGACTTCATACAGTCCTGGATGAGCTGGTTTACCATGGCCGTAGCGCGGGGCAAAATCCACCTTGTATTCCAGGAACAAGTTCTGAAAACGGGGAGAGAGGAAGCGATATACTTGTTTCAAATACTCTTTCATATCTATTCGGTATCCCTTGGAAAGAAGCGATTGTTTTTCCAAAGATAGGCGGGAGTGGATTGATATAGATCAGTGGTTATAGGTCGGATGAGCAATTCATCCCAGAAGACGGTATGTCCATGCAAATCACTGTTCTTCATACGAATTTGCAATTTAGTCGTTCTTGGATCTAGCTCAAAGGGCAACTCTAGCAGGCCCCAGCCGTTGTTATCGATAGCTTTTACGAACTGGCGAATTTGTTGGTAGTTTTTCTTGAGCTCACTGCCAAAATCATTAAGCTGCACCAGCTCAAAGTCTGTTCTTGGAACTAGATCTTGATCGATGTACATCCAGAAAGAGGCTACCCATTGTTTTTGGAGTGTATCTGGCGCTGCTCCTTCCCAAGCCGTTACCCATCGCTTCAGTTTAAAGGCTTGTCCTCCTTCCCCTTGGTAATGCTTTTCCGCTTCCGCCTCATCGAAAGAATCATAAATGAAAGTTGCCGCAGAATCTCGGCTAAAAAATGGATCAGCATTGAACAGGGTATCCGCTAAGGCTTGCACAATGGAGTCTTTTCGAGCAGCAATTCGAGCATCATAACTATTCAAAGGCACTTCCAACACCTTGAGTTCCCCCGCCTCATAAAGTAAAGGACCGGCATTTTCCAAATGAGCATAAGGAGTTCTATTTTCCTGATACCGTACCTCATCCCAAGCCATAATCAATGGCTTATCATTCGGGTATTGATCGAATATCTTCGGTCGGCGATAGGGCTCCATGATGAGCTGTAGCTGCTCAATAGTCTGAGAAGGGGAAGACCGAGTGAGCATAGCGCCTGTGACGGGGAGGCCGGTCTGCACCGACATCACCTGCGATTTCTGGTTAATGTATCCGCTTGGAGGATACCAGAAGTTGTCTGATCCAATGGAATAATAAGGTATCGGTAAAATGGCCTGATAATTACTAAAATCAATACTCGTTACCTCCGGGTAGGTGTTTCCTGGCTTTAATTCCTGAATCTCATCCAATCGAACATCTTCCGCTTTGATGTGATTGTACGCCTCAAATAACAGTACAAAACAGGGTAAGAGCAAGGCCGGCCAAAATACGGCTGGCTTCCAATTACGTTCTTTCAACCAATGATAAAGGCTCGCAAATCCAATGATGTTTATGGTGAAATAAAACACCCACACAAAACGCCCAATTCCTCGAAATTGCTTAATCGGCCCTGTGTATTTGATCAAACTATCCATACCAGGAAGGATGAAGGGTAGACCAAAGGAAAACAACAATATGACGATGGAACCATAGAACATCTTATTGAGAAAAGAAGCCTGCTCCGTTTCAAAAGGGATCGCTCCTTTTTTCAATCGATTCCGCAGCCAGTAATAGACCAATAATGCCGTAGCTCCCACTCCTGCCAGTCCTAGATAGGCTTTGTTCTCAAAATCTAACCAACCGAAGGCATGCACCTTATTGTGAAACCAGGCAAAGTAGGGTTGTACCAAAGAGACGAAAACCCCATGCCACTTGGCTCGATAATGCAAATAGCCCCATGGAACCGAAACTCGATCTGGGATGGGATCGTTTAGAATCATCCACCAAAAGAAGAAAGCCAAGGGAATTAAGAGCTGTATGGTATAATGGAAGGCGCATTCTTGAAAGCGCTTCCAAGTGATTTCTTGTAGAAAATGAAACAAGAAAAAGAAGGATACCAAGAAGGTCAAGATCGCAAAGTAATAGAAATGGATCATGGAGTAACAGAACACGGTGATCATAATATATGCACTCCATCGCCAATGCTTTGCCTCGTGCCAGCGCATTAAGAAATAAATCACTGCAGGAATCACCGCAGGATGCGCCAACCCATAATGCGAATGCATGCGGTTGATCTGTGGCGCAAGAAAGGTTAGTCCGATGGCAATTAATACACTGTACCAGGCAGGCGTATCCAGCCTCCGCATAATCAAATACACAAACACTGCACAGAGAAAGATCGAAAACAACATCAGTAAATGCACCAAATGGAAGGTGTAAGGGGTGATGTCCGTAAAATTAGCCGAGATGTATTTGATGACGGTGGACAAGATCGGTTGGGTGGCCCCAGGTACCACATGCTCTCCATAGGGATAGTTCATTCCTTCAAAATGCGAATAAGTGCTATCATACTTGGCATGATAGTAAATCACCGTATAGGCTTTAAAGCCGTCCCCATAAGGCTCGATCACCTTATAGTCCGGGAAGTCCAGTATCTCATCAAAGCGGATGGAAATGCACGCTAGGGCAAGAAGTATGATAGCCAATAGGCCCTTCCAATTTGATGGCATAAGTAAAGGAATGATTTCAAAGCACGAATGTCTCGATTTTCTATTTAATCCCAAAGGAAGGAGTAGGAAAACTTTTCGCCATCGAGGGCTAATATTTCCGAAGTTTTGGAAACTTCGGAAGTATTAGCCCTCGATGGCAAACGAAAGAGGGGCAAGACACGCCACAGCGCACCTTGCCCCTCTTCATCTCCGTAGTTTCCTACGCTTACTCGCGGATCAATTCGAAGTCTGTACGACGATTCTTTGCCTTACCGTCAGAGGTACCGTTATCCGCTACTGGCTTATCTGGTCCATTACCGATTACGATAAAACGGTTAGGCGACATGTCATGCTCCTGCGTCAGATAGTCTGCAACGGACTGGGCACGACGCTTAGACAAGGATATATTGGAAGTTCTAGACCCAACATTATCTGTATTTCCTTCGATACGAATACGCGCATTACCAAAGGCTTTGGCAATATCCACGAATTCGCGATCGATGATGTACTTCGCATTTTCATCCAATTGATACTCGCCTGTACGGAAGCTAATGGATACGCGTTTGGTAGCGATGGCTTCCTTAGCAGCTCCTTCCTCCTCCGTAACCTTGGTAAAGTCTTTAGCGCCCTCTGCCTCATGAATCGCTCCTGAGATAGAAGTTGCTTGTACTGCACCAGGGTAAGAGATCCTTCTCCAGTTACTGGCATCTTGTGCATAGCCCAGTGCCTTATAATCGTTGGTCATTCTAGCATACAAGGCCTCACCAGTAACCCCTTTGTAAGAAGGATTCAAACCGAAGAAGTTCATATTGTCACCGTGTGTAACTAGGCGCACATTATCAATAGCACCCATCGCATCAGACCTAGGAATTCCTAAACCTGTTGAAAGAATGTCTGCTGCTTTATCCTTAGCACTAGGATTTGAGTTGATCTCTCCAGCACCGATCATCCAACCCTGATATAGCTTCTGCAATGCATCACGGTTGCTTTCAACGAATTCTCTTTTAGCGAAGAATACATCGGCAATGATATTGGAAGCCGAACGTGTGCTTTCCAAAACTTTAGATCCTGCTACAGCGCGGATACATTGCTCATCATCTGGACTCCATACTACAGCTGCGTCCACCTGCTGACTTTTGAAAGCTGCTGCGGCATCAATAGCCGAAGCCTGAGGTTTGATATCCACATCATCAATGGATAAGCCCCCCGCATTCAGCAACCACAACAAAAAGGAGTGTGAAGGCGTCAATTCCGCTACCGCGATCGATTTTCCTTTCAGGTCACCTACACTGCTGATACCGCGGCGAACCACTACGGCATCACCACCACGCGACCAGTCCGCTTGCCAAAGTACTACAGGATCAAAATTCTTTAGCCCTTCCATAATCGTTGGGAAGGCATCAATCGTATACCAGTGTAAGTCAATATCGCCACTTTTCCAGGCGTTCAAGGAAGCATCCACATCGTCATTCAAAACAAACTCCACCTTCAAGCCGTAGTCTTGGTAGAAGCGAGAAGCCTTGCTAGCCTGAAAACCTTCGTTGAAGTATTGTCCGCCAGCATATCCTCCCCAGGTTACTACGCCGATCTTGATGACATCATCATCATTCTTAAAATCTCCCGAATTACTAGTTTGTCCAGAGGTACTTCCGCCACCTCCTTCACTGCCACCACCTACTCCTTCTAGCATCCCGCTCTTTTGTAGGTAGTTAAATCCAAAAAATGCTGCTGCAACAACAGCGAATACAATTAATAACTTTGAAAAAGTTGTGAGTCTCCTTGCCATGATTTTGGTTTAGTGGTGAATCGCGAATTTCAGGACGAGAGAGCTAAAGACCTAGCAGGGTCCTTTGAAATCCTCACCATTGATAGTAGGTTCTGTTGTTTATGGTTTACTCAAAGAAATTATCATACTGGTTGCGATGTCCGGTCTGGCGAATGGGCTCCTGGATAGGAGAATCTAGATCCAAAACATCAGCATCATCATTGGCTTGCACCAATAGATTTTGCTTTTCCTCCCCTAAGATTAAGGACACGCCTTCTTTCTCCCATTTTTCCAACATCTTAAGTCCTTCCTCTTCAAAAATACCATTCTGAAGATCCACAGAATCCATAAAACTGGAAGACATTTCCATGAAACGTTCCATCTCTCCTACCTTCTGAGCTACATCTTCGGTCACGGCTTCCATAGCCATGTCAAACATAGCTCGTTTATCCGGATCACCAGAAATGACACTCATCGCAGATTTCATCGCATTGTGGCTAGCATGAATGGCCTTTCGCTCCTGCTCTTTCACTTCCACTTGATCCTTGATGTCCTCCATGAGGATCTGGGAGTTTTCATACATCTTAGTCAATACGCGATACATGATCTCCATCTTCTTGTAAAGATCTTCTAAACGCATATTTGATTCCTTCAAACGACCTGCCTTCCGAGATTTAAGGATCATAATCGCATCCTTGTTGCTCGACTTGGCTTTACTAGCCAGGTTTAGGTTGGTTTGAATATCTTTCTTATTGTTATGAATAACCTCCTGCAATTTGTGCATTTGGCCTCTCAACTGGCTAATCTGTTTATTCATCTTACGTAGATTGCTCTTGAGGTCATCCACGTAGGACTTAAGAATGCCAATCGGGTCGATTTGTACAAACAAACCAGTTACCCATCTCATCACACTTTTATACATGTACCAAACCAGGGTGCGCATCTTGGGATCGAGTACCATGTACACCAGCACCCCTAAAACCGCTAACATACCGGCTAGGTAAAGCGTGTTCTGTGCCAAACTGATTAACAATGGTAAGGCACTACTTAGTAGTACACCTCCTCCGATGATCAAGGCCGCTAAGAAGATCATCCCCGTTACACCTTCTGGCCGTTGCCAAAAAGACTTGGGCTTTAATTGTTCAGAATCCATCTATTATCTAAGGTTAAATTATTTCAAATATTGCTTCATGTTCTCTACGTCGGCATTGATCTGGCTGATCAATTTCTCGTAAGAGGCAATGAAGTCGTTTTTAGTGTTTTCAACTTTTACAACAGCTCCACCAATCTCTTTCTTAAGACTATTGGCTTGCTTTTGGTGTTCTTCAATTTCTTTAGTCAATTGCTTTATCTGCGCAGCCTTGTTGGCTACAACTTCTTCGAGTTTCTTTATTTGACTCTCTTTACTGCCAATTTGTTTTTGCCGTTGGGCAGCTAGTGCTTCCTCAAACTTCTGCTCCTCTTTGGCCAATATGTTGAGATAGTGCTTGGCCGTCTCCATTAACTTCTGCGGTGTAGCCCCCATAGTTTGCGCCATAGCAAAGGCAGATTGATACCGCGTAGCATCATCCATTGGCATTTTCT
Source organism: Saprospiraceae bacterium (assembly GCA_013214355.1). Lineage (GTDB taxonomy): Bacteria > Bacteroidota > Bacteroidia > Chitinophagales > Saprospiraceae > DT-111. The sequence goes on from JABSSL010000082.1 coordinate 37,891, forward strand.
CTAGGGACTTCAGGGACTGTTTGAATTCTAAATAGTCAAAGCCCTCCAGATTATTGCTATCCATGGCCTTAAGCAAAATATTGACAAATTTAGAGGATACTTTGCCGGGGGATGGCGTGGCGGGCGTGGATGTAGAACTAGCGGTTGATTTAGCACTGCTAGTTTGCTTTTTAGGCTGATCCGCTGCTTGTTTTTTCCCTTTTCCTGGCTTCTTCGGTTCCTCATCCTCAACAATGAAGAGCGATTTTAAATTCTTTAGCATAAACCATTATACGTTTTAACAATCACGCTACAATAAAACATTCTGAATAAGAATTGGTGGTAATTGGTCACAGCTTATAGATAAACCTACTCCATTTTTCTACAAAGTAAGAAAAAAACCCTTAATTGTCCAACCATATATCCGCTTGCAAGTCTATCTTCGCAGCCATATCAACATCCTCGTTATGACTTTCGATGTCACCATTCCCGTCCTCAATGAAGAGGCCACTTTAGCGGAAAATGTAGGCATTTTACACGACTTCTTAAAATCTAATTTTCCCACCCCTAATCAATGGCGTATTGTCATTGCCGATAATGGTTCGGAAGATCAAACGCCAATCATCGGCAAGCAACTTGACGCCCAATTGAAAGAGGTACAGTATTTGCAGGTTCCGAGACGTGGCGTGGGTCTGGCCTTAAAGACTTCGTGGGGACAATCCACAGCAGACATCGTGGGTTATATGGATCTCGATCTAGCTACTGATCTTCCTCATTTCCTGGAAGCCTACCGAGCACTAGCAGAAGAGGGCGTCGATCTAGTTTATGGTACCCGCTTACACACAAAGTCCCAGGTGATTGGTCGCAGCCTAAAACGGGAAATTGCCTCCCGCGGCTTCAACTGGCTCCTACAGTCTTACCTAGGAACTCGATTTTCAGACGGCATGTGTGGATTTAAGTTTTTACGTAGGGAAGTATATCCAAAGTTGCATGCCTTGGGGGCAGATAATGACGGTTGGTTTTTCTCCACTGAATTATTGATCATCAGTGAGTGGCAAAAAATGAAATTGTACGAACTCCCCGTAAAGTGGACAGATGACGCCAGCAGTAGTCAGGTAAGGATCATACCATTAGCTAAACGGTATATCAAATCCATGCGAGCGATTAAAAACAAAAAAGCGCAAATCAAATTGTGAAGCCATCTATAGATCTCATTCTTGGTACTGCCTTATGGGCCTGGACTGTTTCAAAAGAACAGGCTTTCCAGTTGCTAGATAAATTCTACGAGGCAGGATATCGGTGGATCGATGCCGCTACCAATTATCCTATCAATAAAAATGCAAATGATTTTCGAGCTTCCGAAGGTATCTTGTGTGAGTGGATAAAAGCCAATGGAGTACAAGATTTGAAAGTCTTGATGAAAATCGGAAGCATTAATAACCTCTACACCCCGGAGAACAATCTGACGCCAAGTTTCATCCAGATCATCTACAATGAATACCTTCATTTGTTTGGTGAGCAGTTGGCGGAGGTGATGGTGCATTGGGATAATCGAGCAGAAGCCGATGCTATTCGGGCTAGTCTGCTGGCATTAGACCGTATCCGGCAAGAAGGAGTCAAAATAGGCTTAAGTGGAATCAAACATCCGGCCATTTATCATGAATTGAACAGCTCATTTGGTTTTGATTGGGATATTCAATTGAAACATAACCTCGTTTATTCCGACTACGATAGATATTCAGCCTTTCATGGACAAGCACGATTTTTGGCCTACGGAATTAACGCAGGTGGGCTGAAGTTTCCAAGTGCTACCTATCGAAAGGATAGTTCGACCGCTGTGCGAAATGTTCCCACGGAAAAATATCAGGATTTAGTCCATGAAGTGGCGACAATTTTAACGGACTATAATGCCCATTCATCCTTGGAAGCACTCACACGTTTCAATGAATGTAGCATGGTTTATACCTACTACAGCCCCGACATCAAGGGTATCTTAGTTGGCCCTTCCAAAACAGCTCAATTACAGTCCACTTTGACCTTTTTTGAGCAACTGCAAGCCGGACAACATGAAGAACTCTACAACCGACTAGCTGCGCTATCATCTAATGGCTAGTACTAGGGAAACATATGACTTTGCCATCATCGGTGGTGGCCTATTCGGTGCTTATGCTGCCTTGTTCCTGGCTGAGAAAGGCTGCCGCGTGGTTGTAGTGGAGAAAGAAAAGCAATTGATGGCCAAGGCTTCCATTGTAAACCAGGCAAGACTTCATAGTGGCTATCATTACCCCAGGAGCATTGCTACCGCTCTGATGTCAGACGACAACAAGGCTCGCTTCACACGTGATCATCAGGCCTTTATTCACTCCTCCTTCGATAAATACTACGCCATCGATCGATATGGTTCCTTAACTGACGGAGCACAATTTGAGCGATTTTGCAACTTCATCGGCTTAGTCTGCAAAAGGTTAGATAAACACCCTAGCATTAAATTAGATCGTTTGGAAGCTTTGTTCCTGACCCAGGAATACACCTTTGATCCCATCCTCATGGCGAATTTTTATCGGCAGAGGTTAAAAGAAGCTCCTTCGATCACTGTCTTAAAGTATCACGAATTAGAAAAGGCAGAACAAGATACCAACCGATGGCAGATGACACTGAAGGATCTCGCGACTAACACTTCTAAGGAATTACTAGTTGAGCAGGTAATCAATGCTACCTACGCCAATAGCAATGGCGTAAATCGACGTTTTGGGTTATCGGATATCCCATTGATGCACGAGATTTCTGAAATGGCCTTCGTCACTTCTCCGCAATTGAAGGATCTAGGCTTGACCATCATGGATGGACAATTTGCTTCCATTATGCCCTATGGTCTTTCGGGACTATTGTCCCTATCGTCCGTCGCTTATACCCACCATAAGGTGGCCCATTCCCCCCTTCCCCAATTTGATTGCCAAACCATCAATACCGATTGTAGACCAGATTTCCCATCAATCTGCAATCGATGCATAGCCCGACCAGCCTCCAACTACGACAAAATGAAGCGACAAATCCAGCTGTATCTCCGCGAGGAAGTACAGTTGTTTTATTTAGGTTCAATGTTCACCATCAAGTCAAAACTGAAGGCCAATCACATTGATGATGGTCGGCCTACTGAAATTGCCATTCTGCGGGAAAATCCCCGATTTTATTGCATCTTTGCCGGTAAAATTAATTCCATCTACGAAATCGAAAAAGTAGTAAAGCTCTAACCAAGTTATGACCAATCAAGTGAACGTGAAGTCCGAAATCGCGCCACTCAGACGCGTGATCGTACACCGCCCTGATGAGGGTATTAGTCGAATCACGCCGAAGCGCGCCGAAGAATTATTATTCGATGACATTGTCCATCTGCCCAAAATGCAGGAAGAGCACGACGTGTTCACGGACATTCTTAAATCTTTTCTGCAGCCACAAAATGTACTAGAGGTAGAGCAGTTGTTGGAAGAGGCCCTTTCCACTGATGATGAAAGCAAGCAAGAAATGATTGAAAAGGTGGTAGATTATGAAGAGCTACCGCACAGCTTCGAGCAGGTTCTCCAACAAATGACCAATCAGGAATTAGCCAAGGTCTTAATTACGGGCTATTATAAAGAAGAAGATCACTTTCTATTCGATCCCATTCCCAATTTTATCTTTACCCGAGATATAGCCGTCACGGTCAATGATCACATCATCATCACCAAGGCAGCAAAGATGGCCCGCTTCCGCGAAAACTTTATTATTCGCTTCATTATTTGGGCCCATCCAATCTTTAGAAAACTACGGGAAGAAGGAAGAATTATCAATCTCAACAATGTCGATCTATTCCCCCCTTCCAAGAAGGGAGAAATGGTATCCATCGAAGGAGGAGATATGATGATTTTACATCATGATTATTTGCTCATTGGTGCTAGTGAAAGAAGTACACCCCATGGCTTTGAATCCTTGAAGAAGATCCTTTTTGAGAAGAACGTAATTCGCAATGTAGTGCTCGTTCATGTACCGCACGAGCGTTCTTACATGCATTTGGATACCATCTTCACACAAATCAATGAAAAGGATTACGTTGCCTACAAACCTATCATTGTTGATGGCCTAAGTTCCTACGTAGAAGTCCACAATATAGAAGGAGGGAAAAAAAGATACCCATCCGTTAAGGAGTTTATCGAATCTGAACTCACTCCGGATGCACGCTTTATTCTGAGCGGACAAGGCGAAACCCCTTATCAAGAGCGAGAGCAATGGACGGACGGTTGTAATCTAGTGGCCCTGAAGCCTGGAGTAGCTATTACCTACGACCGCAATCCTAAGACTGAGCTTGCGTTTAAAGCTGCAGGATATCGGGTTGTACATGCCCCCGACCTACTAGAAGCCTTCAAAGATGGCATCGTGCTACCTGAGGAAGTCAAAAAAACCATTATTACCCTCCCTTCCAGCGAATTAAGTCGTGCTAGAGGAGGTTCACATTGTATGACCTGCCCCATTGAGCGGGGATAAGCCATACAACAAGGAATCGGAAGCTAGAACAAAGCCTAACTTCCGATTTCCTCATTTTCACTATTCTTCCTTAATCATTCATTCAAAATTACTCACGCTGCATTTTTCATTTCTACTTCTTCTTCATGAACAACAGAGGCACCTCCGTTATCTTCAGTAGTTTCTTGCCCAAGCTGCGATGGAAAATACTTTCAAAGAAGCCGTAATTTGGAGCGAATAAGGCCATTACATCTACATCCCATGCTTCTATAAAGCCACTCAATACAACATCCACTTCATCTCCGTTTAGCTCATGAAAACTTAGCTTATTGTATTTAGGATTCTCTGCGAAGAGTGCTTTAAAGTCATCCAAAGCCGTTGGTTTTCCAATATCATCAGTTTCCACGTGAATCACTCTAAGGGCTGGATTAAAAGTCTCCATCAATTGCAAGGTCTGCCAGATATAGTAGACATCTGTGTCCAGCAGGTTAGAAGCGTAGGCTACATTCTTAATCGCACCAAATTTCGCATTTTCGGGAACAAGCAACACTGGTGTACTGGCATTCTTAACTACTCCTAAGGAAACGCGGCCAAAGGCTTTTTCTATCATACTATGTTCACCCTTCGCCCCCATTATAATGAGGTCTATTTCATCTCGCTCTGCTATGCGGGTGATCAGATTGGTGGGCGTTCCGATTTCTACATCAGGAAGCACCACCGGCGTGTTCTTCAGTTTCCCTTCCATCTGTATTTGCGCCAGCGTCTCTTCCACGGTTCTTTTCAATATCATTTCCGCCGCTCCCACCTGTTGCTGGGTAGCTTCGGTAGCCAGTGCCGGAAAATCGAGGGGTTCAGCTTGTGGGTAGACAATGTGTAAGATCTGAATAGATGCCTCCATTTCATCGGCTAAGCGGATCGCGTAGCGTAAGGCATTCTGTGCAGCAGCAGAAAAGTCTGTAGGGAATAATATCTTTTGTATCTTTTTCATCTCTATTAAGCTTTTATTTTTCAACAAGTTAGCACCTTCCTTTGCTCCATAGAACTGATAAATGTCATCTCCCCCCCTTGATTTTCATCAATCCTAATGCTAGCCAATTCCTTCAATTTTAATTTGTTATCAAAACCTTTGATTATGAAATACCTGTTTGGCTTTCTTGTATTGGCTGTATTTAGCTTTGGCTGCACCCCACCGTTGGTATTCACTAACGCTCAACCTAAAGGAGTAAAACAGCAAAAGGCTTTCGAGCTGCACTATCAGGGCACTTATTTCTGTACAGGTGATAGCAGTATCGTCCGAGTGGAAGAGCAATGTATATACAAGGAAAAATCTTACTCCTTCGTCACTAGTTTAGCCGAATTGGATGCCATGGAGAATGTCTATTTTGAGGAGGGTAGAATCTATCAGGATGGCAAAGAAATGCCCTTTGAGGTATTATATCTAGATGATCAGACCTTAGCAGGAACCTATACACATCGTGATACCTTATTCCGGATCAGTGAACATCAAATATTGAAGTACTACAGGGGACATCAGTTACTAAATACCAAGATTAATGCTGATCATTGGCAACTCTGGCTGTTGAGCAAAGACCAGATGGGAAATCTAGCCTTGTCTAAAACGATCTTACCCGAACGGATGGACAAACTGGAAGCTATCACCCCAGTGAAGGATGTGGCGCCCGACGACGAACGTCCTCAATATGAAATTAACCCTAACAAGGCCGAATTCAGAAAACTCTTGCAAACGAGGTTGATCTTCGAGGAATGTGATTATTATGAATGGATAAGACCACAGCTGAATTTCTAATGTACACCACAATTGGAAAGCCGTGGTGTCTATTTCCTGGTAACTTAGTTTGATCGGAAGCGGCAATTCTTCAACTTTTGCCATTAAGTTTCTACATTTGAGCTTATGTTCAGACATGAGACTCACATCAGGGTTCGATACGCCGAGACCGATCAAATGGGCTACTTGTATTACGGGAATTACGCCACCTATTATGAAGTAGGACGTGCTGAAATGATCCGCTCCATTGGCCTGACCTATCAAAGTATGGAAGACGACTATGGCATTTTGATGCCCGTTATGTCCTTACAAATGCGCTTTGTACGTCCTGCTAGGTATGATGAATTGATTACCGTACGTACTGAATTACGTCAACTTCCGCAGCAACATATAGTGTTCCACCATGAGTTGTTCAACCCTAAGGGAAAACTTGTGAATGGAGGTAGTGTGAAGCTGTGCTTTGTAGAACAAGCTACCAATAAGACTGTCTATGCCCCCTCTTTTTTGACTGATAAACTACAGCCTTACTTTGAGTAGCAGGAGGAAAATACTAGACCTACAAGCCATTCAGAGCTACTTCACCAACCATCCCTTGACGGTTCGTGTTTTGGAGTGGAGCAAAACGCATTCCCTCCCTGGCTTTTTTGGGGTACCGATCGATGATACGCTGGTCTTCGTCTTCAATGAAATCAGGAGATTTGACCTCAGTACCAGAGCCAACTCCATCGCCTTTAGTTTCTTTCTTTCGCTATTCCCTTCATTGATTTTGCTACTGACCCTACTTCCCTTTTTCCAAGAAGTATTCGAGCTATTCGTGCCACTGGGCGGGGACTTCGAGGGGTTTCTCTATGCGCAAATCAAGGAGGTCATGCCAGGTAAATCGGGAGATCAGTTATTCCAACTGGCCAAGAACTTGACCAGCAAACGAAACATCGGTCTACTGTCTTTCGGTGTGGTATTGGCCATCTATTTCTCCTCCAATGGAATGATGGCCTTGATGAAGAGTTTTGAAAAATCACATGTCAAAATCTTCAAAAGACGAGGTACGGTTCGTAAGCGAATGTTGTCCATCATCTTGACGGCTGTTTTGGGTTTTATGCTAATCGTTTCCGTTGTTTTCATCATTCTGGGGAATACGATTGTAGGCTGGTTGGATCTTTGGATTCCATTGGATGGTTTTGCCACCTTTGGTTTTGCCTTTATCCGCTGGTTGACGACTATCTCACTCTATTACTTCGGTATATCGTTCATCTATCGCTATGGTGCTCCGGCGATCAAACGTTTTGATTGGTTTTCCCCCGGAACTACCTTAGCCACTACCCTATCCTTATTGTCTTCACTTATATTCTCTTTCTATATCGACAATTTTGGCCGCTACGAATCCTATGATCGATTCTACGGCTCTATCACGGCTTTCATCATTTTGATGCTTTGGATGCAGTTAAATGCGATGGTGATCTTAATCGGTTATGAATTAAATGCCAGTATCGCCGTCAATCGGGATTTGAAAGAACAGACGGAAGAAGAAAATGCCTTAGCGGAAGCCATCAAAGCTGAAGAAGAAATCAATAAAATACCCGAGCTGCCTACCGAAGAAGGCAACACTCAGGAAGCTTAAAACGTGATCTCCACGACCTTTCGATAAGACATGTACATCAACAGACACACTGACCAAAAAAAGAGCAGGAGCGACATAACATAAAATTGAATGCTTCGTATTATACATGTAGACTTGGAAAGCCTTAGTTTTGGCCTTCCTTTTAACCCCCGTATCAAAAACGAAGTATGGTTCGATTATTACTCCTCGCTGGTAGTTTCTTCCTCGTTTTCCCTCTGCTAGGTCAGAAGTATAGCAATGAATTTCTCTCAATTGGTATTGGTGCCAGAGCACAGGGTATGGGTAATGCCATGGTGGCCGGTGTGGATGATGTGACCGCAGCTGCCTGGAATCCAGCAGGCCTAGCGCGTATCCCTCGTGAAAATGGTTTGCAGTTGGGAGCGATGCACACGGAATGGTTTGCGGGTGTGGGAAAGAACGATTACCTCGGAGCCACCCTGCCTTTGAAGAATGCCAACACCCGCTTAGGTATCTCACTGATTCGATTTGGTATTGATCAGATTCCGAATACGCTGAGTCTATACGAAGACGACGGGACCGTAAATTTCGATAATGTATCTGAATTTTCGTCCGCCGATTATGCCTTCCTACTTAGTTATGCGGGAAGGAAGTCCATGAAAAATAGTGGCTTCTATTACGGTGGAAATGTCAAAGTGATCCATCGAAGAATCGGTCCTTTCGCCACCGCTTGGGGCTTTGGGCTGGATCTGGGCATACAATATGAGCGCGGTAAATGGCTTTTTGGCGCCATGGCCAAGGATATAACAACTACCTTCAATGCATGGTCATTTAATTTTACCGATGATCAAAAAGAAGTCCTTGAAATTACAGGAAATGAGATTCCTATCAGTAGCGTAGAAATCACTCGTCCGCAACTGATTCTCGGGGCTTCCTATCAGTTACAATATAACAAAGTCAGTATCCGACCAGAACTTAACGCCATCCTTACCACTGATGGCAAGCGCAATACTTTAATATCTGCAGACCCCATTAGCATCGATCCAAGTTTGGGTGTTGAGGCAGGGTACAATGATTTCATCTTTTTACGAGCCGGGGTAAATCAGTTCCAACAGGAAACAGACTTTGCCGGTGCTGAATTTTGGTCCGTGCGCCCCAGTCTAGGCGTCGGTTTAAGAATTTCAAGTTTACGGATCGATTATGCCTTTTCAGACGTTGGAGACACACAGAATCGCTTCTCCAATATCATTTCTTTGATCTTAGATGTAAAGCCTAAGCAGAAATAAGGGAAGTAAAAAGAAGAAAGGAAAGAAGCGCACAAGTGTCAGGGAAGTTTTGGACTCCCAATGAACAGGATTAAGGCAGCCAATGTGGTTCGGTAATCCCCTTGTCCCACGAAGGGAACCTCGTTGCCGAGGCTGAGGCCCGCCCTAGTTACATCAAATCTGACCTTTATTTGATAAGTGTTGAGCCAAAAACAGGTTTTGACACCTGCGCGTCATCTTTTGAAACAGTCAAAAGTCCGTTTCGGTTGGCAAATTATGAAATAAATCACAAATATGTCAAGCTGTTTTGAAAATTTGTAGGCTAGTAGTCAATGCCGAGCGGGTAGCGTTATATATGTGGGGGCTTTAAGTGTTTGAAGTGCCCGTTTAGTTGGGCTTTTTTCTTCAGATTCTCCATCTCTTTGACCACGGGGAGTAAACGTTCTAGGTGTTCAATTAAGAATTCTTGCCTTTTCTGCGCGCTCAGTAAACACAACAGTTGATATTCCTGCTCTAAACTTAAGCCAATATGGTGAGCCACATCAAAAGTGGAAAAATCTTCTATGTTTTCCGGAAGCTTCTTCTGGATATTTAGCAATTGAAATAATTCTCGGGTGAGATCAAGAATCTTTTCGTTGTCTAAAAATTGCTCATCTTCTTCCACTTCCAGCCATTCTATCTCTCCGCCAGCATACAATTTATTGGGAGCTACAGCCTGAAAGTCTTCCACGGTGAATAATCGCTGCCCCTTGGTCCTGATATCTAGTTCGCCATTGTCATATCGTTTCTCAATACTTGTCAGCTTGACCTCCGTGCCCACCTTCATCAATTTTTTGTCAATGTAGGACGGGATACCAAAGGTAATTCCCTCTTCCTCGCAGTCCGAAATCAACTGCTTATACCGAGGTTCAAAAATATGTAGGTTGAGATCTTCTCCTGGAAATACAACAATTTGAAGAGGAAATAAGGGCAAAAATTGACTCATGAAATAAGCTCGCCAGATAGGTTATGGGATTGAATTCAAATAAGCTTATTCATCTAGACCTCAGCTCATAAGTTTAAATGAGTTCATTTTTATATCATGCTCAAAATACTTAACTTATGCCGGAATTTATCAAAAACTCCCAATTTATGGGTCCGAGCTTCGGCTTAGCCCAACAAACCAATAAAAACAATACATGCGAAACCTGAAACCAGGGATTGCCTTTCTACTCCTTGCAATCTCAACAATAGTCATCCTTCCCTCCTGCAAAAAAGAAAATCGAGCCCAACAGATGCCAGAAAGTGTCAATGCCTATGTGTATGCTTACACAGCAGGTGTGGTATCTCGGGCAACTCCCATTCGAGTGCGCTTCGCCAGTGCCGTAGCTACCGAAGAAGAAATTGGTCAGGAAGTAAGCGGTTTACTAAGTTTCTCCCCATCCATCAGTGGCCAAGCCAGTTGGGAAGACGAAATGACGCTGCGTTTTGACCCAGCCGAATCACTTCCTTCGGGCACGAGTTATGTTTGTACCGTAAGTTTGAAAAAGCTCTTTTCCCAACTACCGAAAGATGCACAGCGTTTTGAGTTCGATTTCCGGACTAAAGACCAATATTTTGACCTAAGTTTTAGTGGGTTATTTGCTCCGGATGTCAACGCACTCGAAGAACAGGCATTCCGCGGCACCCTCTTTACTACAGATGAGGCAGATGCAGAAAAGGTAGAAGGCATTCTAGAAGCCAAACAAGGTGGAAAAGATCTAGCTATCGATTGGACTCATGATGGCGAAGGCCGAGAACACATTTTCACCATTCAAAATATTGCAAGAGGAAACGCTGCCTCCACAGTAGCTTTAAGTTGGAATGGCCGCCCACTAAATGTAGATCTTAAAGGAGATCGCGATATCGAAGTACCGGCCTTAGGCGACTTTAAAGTTACCGAGGTTTCCGTTGTAAGAGGTCAAGATCAGTACATTCTACTGAATTTTTCTGACCCACTCCGAGAAAATCAAGATTTAAATGGCTTGATCACCATGCCAGATTTCAATGGCAATTTCCGATTTATCATCGAAGGTAATCAAGTCAGGGTATATCCTTCTACTCGGGTAGTCGGTGATCGGGTTATCGTCGTCAATTCTGGCGTACGAAATACCGCAGGAAAATCCATTCCCAAGAAAAGTGAATGGTTCTTTAAGATGGAAGATGTAAAACCAGCCATAAAACTAGTGGGCCAAGGGGTAATTCTTCCTAACTCAGACGGCTTGATCTTTCCTTTTGAAGCCATCAACCTTAATGCGGTTGAGGTAGAAGTATTTAAGATCTTTAACAATAATATTCTACAGTTCTTGCAAAGTAATCGCATTGATGGTAATTATAATTTGCAGAGAGTTGGCCGGGTGGTCTTACAACGTAAAGTTGATCTAAAACAACTCAACCCTAACGCCAATCTTAGCGAGTGGACACGTTACGCTTTAGATCTCTCCAAATTAGTAGAAGCGGATGAAGAATCCATCTATCAGATCAGAATTGGATTCCGTCCTGCCTACACGAACTACTTCTGTGGAAACGATGCGGGCAGTGAAACCGTAGCACTGCAAGAATCTACCTCGAGCTTTGATGAGGGTGGAGAGATTGAGAGCTTCATGGACGGTTGGTATGGAATTGAGGGCTACTACCCTGACTATAGCTGGAGGGATCGAGATGACCCCTGTAAACCTGCCTACTACAATCGTGATCGCTTTGTACAAAGGAACATCCTCTCCTCCAATCTAGGGTTATTGGCCAAGGGGGGAACTGATAATTCATACTTCATTGCAGTATCAGATCTTAGGAATACGGCGGCAGTTTCGGGAGCAGAGTTGGAATTCTTTGATTTCCAGCAGCAATCCATGCGCATCACGCAGACCGATGCCCAAGGGATGGCTACCGTACAGCTAGATCGAAAACCTTTCGTGGTAGTTGCTCGAAAAGGAACGCAGAAAGGATACTTAAAACTACAAGATGGAGATGCGCTAAGTTTAAGTCGTTTCGATGTATCTGGACAAGCGCCCCAAAAGGGCCTTAAGGGTTACCTTTACGGTGACCGAGGCGTTTGGCGACCTGGAGATTCCATTTTCCTCAATTTCGTTTTGGAAGATAAGAATGCCAAGCTTCCGCCGAACTATCCGATCAGCCTGACGATCTATGATGCGCGAGGACAGGTACAACTCCAGCGTACCAGCGCACAAAACGTGGCGGGGCTTTATCCACTACATTTTACTACTTCCGCAGATGCACCTACAGGTAATTGGTCAGCCGAAGTCAAGGCCGGTGGAGCAACCTTTCGCAAGACACTCAAAGTGGAAACGGTAAAACCGAATCGCCTTAAGATCGACCTAGATTTCGGGAAAGAGCGCTTATCCAAAGCGGACGAGCCTATCCGTGGAAACCTGACTGCCACCTGGCTGCATGGTGCCCCGGCTTCAGACCTAAAGGCTAAAGTAGAACTGCAATTGAAGTCAGTACCAACGACTTTTGATAAATACAAAGATTTCACCTTTGATGATCCCGCCCGTAAATTCTCTCAGCAAGCACGGACTTTGTTTGAAGGAGAATTAGATGGTGATGGAGAGGCGACGATCTCAACTCAATTGCTAGGGAACACTTTGGTCCCGGGTAAATTGATGGCTAATCTTAAAACTAGAGTCTTTGAGAAGGGAGGAGATTTCAGTACCGATAACTTCAGTCTGCCCTACTATCCCTATGAAGCCTACGCAGGCATCGGGCTACCCAAAAAGCAGTGGGGAGAGAAGCGCTTAGATATAGACAAACCGAGTCAGATCGATTTCGTGGTGGTGGATCCGGATGGCCAACCGAGAAGTCAACACAACTTACAGGTTGGGATCTACCGTGTCAACTGGCGTTGGTGGTGGGACTACGGATATGATGAAGTATCCCGGTATAACTCAACCACACATTATGATGCCACGCAGAAAACGGCCATCAGTACCAATAGCCGTGGTGAGGCGAGCTGGGATCTAACCATTTCCGAGTGGGGCCGCTATCTAGTGCGGGTTTGTGATGAAGAAAGCGGCCACTGTGCAGGCGATTATTTCTACGTGGGCTATCCTTGGTATGGTGATGAAGATCAGAACCGGAGTGCATTAGCTATGCTAGCTTTTACCTCCGACAAAACAAAATATGAGGTAGGTGAAGAAGTCAAACTAACCATTCCGACCGGTGAAGCAGGAAAGGCCTTGGTAACGATAGAAAATGGAACAAAAGTGGTTGAGTCCTTCTGGACTGAAGCCAAATCTGGGGAAAACACTTTCTCCTTCAAGACGACTTCAGCAATGGCGCCTACGGTCTATGCGCACGTATCTTTGATACAACCCCATGCACAAGCAGATAATGATCTACCCATTCGATTATATGGTGTAATCCCTATCAGTGTAGAAGACGAAGAAACGAAACTAGAACCTGTCCTGGCTATGCCTGATGAGCTCCAACCTGAAAAGACCTTCGAGTTAGAGGTAAAGGAGAAGGATGGAAAGGCGATGGCCTACACCGTGGCTGTGGTGGATGAAGGATTACTCGGTTTAACCCGTTTTGTAACGCCCAACCCCTGGGATCATTTCTATGCCCGCGAAGCGCTTGGGGTTAAAACCTGGGATATCTATGATCAGGTGCTTGGTGCCTACGGAGGTGAGTTGGAGCGAATTCTAAGCATTGGGGGGGATGGAGAAGTAGTTCCAGGAGAACAGGACAATCAGGCCAATCGATTCAAACCAGTAGTGATGAATCTAGGGCCTTTTGAACTTAAGAAAGGTAAAAAAGCGAAACATAGCATTACGTTGCCGAACTATATCGGCGCCGTGCGTACCATGGTAGTAGCGGCTGGCAATGGTGCCTATGGAGCTGCTGAAAAATCTACGCCGGTACGAAAGCCGCTAATGGTCTTGGCTACCTTGCCTAGGGTGCTCGGCCCTGGAGAACGTATCCAACTACCCGTCAATGTGTTTGCTATGACGAAGCAGGTTAGCAATGCTACCGTCTCGGTAAAGGAAAGCAACGGCTTGGCCCAGATCATCAGCTCCCCCAACCAGCAAATCCGCTTTAGTAAGCCAGGTGATCAATTGGTCTACTTCGATGTACAGTTGCAAGAAAAAGTGGGTGTAGCCAAATTCACCATTACAGCAAAAGGTGGAGGTGAGACTACAGAACAAGAAATCGAGATCCAAGTTCGTAATCCGAATCCATATATTACTAAGACGATGGACAAAGTTTTGGCGGCTGGAGAATCTTGGAATCCTACCTTCCAAGCCGTTGGCATGCCAGGGACCAACGAAGGTGTGCTTGAGCTATCCAATATCCCACCCATCAATCTCGGAGAGCGTCTACAGTATCTCCTGCGATATCCTTATGGCTGTTTGGAACAAACACTTTCTAGTGGATTCCCGCAATTATATCTGAGTAAACTTATGGAATTGGATGAGGCAGATAAGGAGCGTATTCCTAAGGCGGTGCAGGCTACCATCAATCGGCTCAAATTGTTCCAAACCGACCAAGGCGGTTTTGCTTACTGGCCGGGTGGCTCCACTCCAAATCATTGGTCTACCAACTACGCAGGCCACTTTCTCTTAGAAGCTAAAGCATTAGGCTATACCCTACCACCAGGCATGCTCGATCGCTGGATCAAGTTCCAGACCAAGGTGGCCAAGCGTTGGAACCTGAAGGAAAGTGCCTACGGTTTCTACAGCCGTAATAGCGCCGAACTCGCCCAAGCCTATCGCCTCTACACCTTAGCCCTGGCTGGCAAACCCAATCTCGCCGCCATGAACCGCCTACGCGAAAGCGATCGCTTGAGCAAGACTGCTACTTGGAAATTGGCAGGGGCCTATGCCATCGGAGGAAAGACAGAAGTAGTCGAGAAATTAGTAGGAAATCTGGATGCCGATGTGTCCGAATATCAAGAATTATCCTACACCTTTGGCTCTCGGCTTAGGGATAGGGCAATGATTCTGGAGACCTTGATCAGCCTTGATAAACAAACAGAAGCTGCCGAGTTAGTTAAATACATTTCAGAGGAATTGAGCAGCCAACGTTGGTTCAATACGCAGGCGCTATCCTTTAGCCTTTTAGCAGTAGGTAAATTTGTGGGGGAAGAAGGCGTGAGTAAGAAATTTGCTTATAGCTACCAACTGGATAATGGCCAAAGCGTGAATGGTGGCTCAGCGAATCCAATCGCTCAAATCCCCATTCCAATGGAAGATCTGAGTGCTCGGAAGCTATTGGTGAAAAATACGGAAGATAAAACCTTGTTTGCGCGGGTCATCCTAAATGGTCAGCCCGTAGCCGGCCAAGAGGATGCCGCAGCCTCCAACCTCAAGATTACCGTTAATTATCGCAATACCGATGGCTCCAGTATAGATCCTTCTTCTTTGGTACAGGGAACGGACTTCATCGCAGAAGTACAGATTACTAATCCTGGAACTCGTGGCATTCGATACGATGAAATGGCTTTACAACAGATCTTCCCTTCCGGTTGGGAAATTCTGAATACTCGAATGGACAATGTCCAAAACTTCAACGAAGGAAGTCGATCCGATTACAAAGACTTTAGAGATGATCGCGTCTCTACTTTCTTTGATATTGCAGAAAACAAAACGCATACCTACCGCGTACAGCTTACGGCTGCCTACCAAGGTCGCTTCTATTTACCAGCTGTTTCCTGCGAAGCCATGTATGATAACAGTATTAATGCAAGAACGGCAGGCCAATGGGTGGAGGTAATCCGTCCAGAAGCCGGTTAAGAAAGATAATCAGCAGAGGCCATTACGAAAAGGCCTCTGCTACAATTCTTTCCTATGAGAAACTTTAGCAGCTCCTATCCCTACCTTTTAGTATTCTTTCTCTTGCTAGGTATCCATCACCCCGCAAAGTCAATACATCGATCTACACCCGTTCCCAAGAAAGCTTTCACTCAACCTACTCACCTCAGTGGCTTTCAGAAATGGATCCTGAAGCGCATCACGAAGCGTATCCAACGAAAATTGACCAAAGCGAAGCAGCAGGAGAAACGGAAAAAACCGGAGATACTCTCGGTATTGGGCTTTAGTAGCAGCTTATTCGGCTTGTTGATTATCTTGGGATCTGGCTCGATCGGCCTATTCTTTCTAGGCCTGGGATTGTTTCTGAGCCTCATTGGCTTGATCCGATATTCCGCCCATCCCAAACGACATGCTGGGGTCAGTCTGCTTTTTGCTATCCTGGGTTTGTTGATTAGTGGCGGGGTGGCGGTGGCGCTGTTGAGTTCCTTTGCTTGAGCCTTCACCTCCGACAAACTTAAGTAGTTCTCTTACCTAAAGCAAGAAAATTCCACCTTTATACATGGCTGAGTAGATGCTGTCCAGATAGGACAGATCCGCTGATTCTATTCGATCGGAAAGGCAAGCAAAAGAAAAAAATCGTAAAAAGATTGTAAATACATCTGACTCCAATGTATATTTGTCCTAGGTATTTAAATCATCATTTTTCATCGACAGGAGAGAACCTGCTTCAATCACTCACTTATGCTCAGGCACAACATCCTTTTAGCCTTTCGGCACTTCAAACGATTCAAAGGTTCATTCTTTATTAATCAGCTTGGCTTGACGGTTGGGCTATGTGCTACCTTCTTGGTTGCACTCTGGGTATATGATGAATGGCGTATGGATAAGTTCCATGACTTAGACCAGCAATTATATCGCTTTGTATCAGACTCACACAGCAAAGAGACCTTGCTAAATACATCCAGTCTAGTTACCAATCAATTGGCAGAAGAAATACCTGAAATAGAAGCCATGGTGAATAGTTCTTGGGGAGCGCTCCATTCTAGTCTCTCTACAGAAACCGAGAACCTCGCAGTAATTGGAGAATTTGCCTCGACACCCTTTTTTCAGCTCTTTTCCTATCCCTTACTGCAAGGCAAAGCGGACCAAGTGCTGGAGAAACCCGCTTCCATTGTGCTATCGGAGGAAATGGCCCTAAAACTATTTGGCAGTATCGAAGTGGTGGGGAAAATATTGAGATGGCAGTGGTATAGTATGCAAAAGGAGGTAAGCGTCACAGGTGTCTTCAAGATCCCAGCTCGATCTTCTATGCAGTTTGACTATGTATTGTCTTTTGATGTCTTTGAAGAGCGTTTTCGGGAAAGAATCCAACGAGGGCAACACAATACTCGTACGTATGTGAAACTTCAGGAGCATACGGATGTACAAGCGGTAAATTCAAAGATCAATGCCTTCATACGGGAAAGATATCCAGCTTCCACTTGGACTCCCTTTCTGGTCCCCTACTCCTCTTTTTACCTTCAAAATGTCTATAAGAACCAGAAGGCCGCCGGAGGACGTATCGTTTATGTTAAACTATTTTCCATTGTCGCTTTACTGATTCTAGTGATAGCCTGCATCAATTTCATGAATCTCTCCACTGCCAGGGCATCCCGGCGAATGAAGGAGATGGGGATAAAGAAAGCCGTGGGGGCTAGCCGCTCAGCACTCATCTACCAACACCTGATTGAGTCTATCCTCCAAAGCTTCTTGGCGGGTTTATTGGCCGTTGGGCTTGTACTCTTGATACTCCCTTATTTTGGTCAAACCATGGGGAAGCAATTAACCATTCCACATGGCCTAGGGCTATGGCTCATTTTCACCGGGGGCTTACTGTTAACCGGTTTAATAGCCGGAAGTTATCCAGCTCTCTATCTCTCTGCCTTTAAACCCAAGGAAATACTGCAGGGCCCCTTAAAAGCAGCTTTCGGTGAAGTGTGGTTAAGGAAAGGCCTGGTCATTTTCCAGTTCGGAATATCCATGATTTTGATAATGGGCGTCTGGATTGTACATCAACAAATCTTATTCATGCAGCAGAAAAATCTGGGCTATGAAAAGGAACAGATACTCACGCTCAGAACCACCGGATTTACCGTTGAAAAACAAAATGAATTCATGTCTAGATTAGCAGGGCTCCCTGGTGTTGTGGAGGCCTCTAGCATTTCACATGCCCTAGTTGGCGGGCAAGCTTCCACGGCTGATGTACAATGGGAAGGAAAGGATCCTGAATCTCAGGTTTGGTTTGAACATGGACGACTTAATTATGGCATGATGGAGATGCTCGGTATTCAGTTGCAGGATGGGCGCTTCTTCTCAGAGGAAAGAGGCAACGAAACTAACAAGGTAATCATCAATGAAAAGGCCAGACAGCAGATGGAGTTGGAAAATGCAGTGGGGAAAATGATTCAAATTGGTGAAGACCGGCTAGAAATCATCGGCATTACCCAAGATTTCCATTTTGAATCCTTGCATGAACTCGTTAAGCCCACTTTTTTCCGATGGAGTGATGGTCGGGCCCTCAAGATAGCGGCTAAGATTGATGTCAAAAACGAACAACAGACACTTACCAGAATAGAGGATTTATACCAATCTTTCCAGACGGGATATCCCTTTCAGTTTACTTTCTTAAGCGAGGACTACCAACAAAAGTATGTAGCAGAACAAAAGGTGGCGATCCTATCGCGCTTTGCTGCTGCCCTAGCCATCCTAATATCCTGCCTGGGCTTACTTGGGCTCTCCTCCTTCATGGCTGAAAAGCGCACCAAAGAAATTGGAATCCGGAAGGTACTGGGAGCCTCCAGCCAACAAATCGTGTATCTACTCACGAAAGACTTCAGCCAACTGGTTTTCTTCGCGATCCTTTTGGCGGCTCCAATTGCCTACTTTTCCGCAGATTATTGGCTCTCTAGCTTTGCCTATCGCATCGATGTCAATCTCTGGTACATCCTCGGGGCTGGACTGTTCCTATTGTCGATCGCTTGGTTAACCGTTAGTCTACAGACCTTGAAAGCTGCCCGAGTTAATCCAGTGGAATGTATTTCCGAATAGGCCTACCGGAGAAAAAGGTTAAAATATTTGCAAATACATCAGAGTCCAATGTATATTTGTCCTATGCATAATAAAGAACTCCTCAAAGGTACACTGAAGACCATCATTTTAAAGCTTTTGGATGAAAAGGGGCGAATGTATGGTTATGAGATTACCCAAACGGTAAAGGGTATGACCGAAGGACAGATACAGTTGAGCGAAGGGGCCCTCTACCCTACCCTACACAAGTTGGAGGCAGATGGTTTCGTAACCACAGAAAAGGAAAAAATAGGGAAGCGAGTGAGAAAATATTACTCCCTCACGCCCAATGGCACTAAGGCAGCAGCAGTAAAGGTAGCAGAATTCGAGGAGTTTGTCCGCCTCATTGGATTGCTACTACACCCTAAAACGAGCATGCAATGATGGTGGAACTCAACGAACAACAGACCGATTTAGTAGAGCAATTAATCAAAGAATCGGAACTCTCCTATCACCCTTTTAAAGAAGAATTACTCGATCACTTGTGCAGTGATATTGAAAGCAGAATGGCGGAAGGCAGTGCTTTTCCTACTGCGGTCGCACAGACCTTTGATACCTTTCCAAAAGATGAAATTAAAGAGATTGAAGAGCAAATTCTCAATTCAATTAATCGTAAACACGTTATTATGAAAAAGGTATCATTATTAGCTTTGGCTAGTCTGCTGTTGTGCAGTACTTTTATTTGGGCACATCAACAGGAACCGCCCAGCATGTCTCCATTAGGCCAATCCTTTGAAATTACCAGTGGTTTTGGACAAAGGATTCACCCTATTCACAAGTACAAAAAGATGCACAATGGAGTAGATTTTCGTGCACCAGAAGGCACACCCGTAATGGCCACTTCCGATGGGAAAGTGATCAAAGCCGGAGAGACCTACGGATACGGCATTCGCATCATTATCCAACATGATGATTCCTATCAAACACTGTACGCGCAGCTTTCAGAACTTAAGGTGGAAGAAGGGCAAGCAGTTAAAAAGGGTGAGGTAATTGGTAAGGTAGGAAGTTCTGGACTTTCAACTGCCCCACATTTACATTATGAGGTTAGAAAAGATGGTAAAGTCGAAGACCCTGAAAACTATCTACAACCCTAGTTCTAGTTTAACCTAAGGCTGGAGGAAAGTTCCTCGTTTAAGCCTTTCCGTTTTTTCCCCAGTAGTTTCAAATAGCAAGATTGTAGGTGTGAAATGAGCTTCCCTCCGGACATCCTTTGGGCTGCCCATCCATGTCTCATACCATCTAATTCCATAGTTTTCGTCCGATAAAACTATTCCCCAGTTTTTGTTTTCTGGCATGCGTTGATGATGGGACTGATTCCCTTAGCGCACCAACTAGTCTTTTAATAGGAACCAACGATATGCGACCATTCCTTTTTACTCTGCTTTGTACCCTATGCTTGGGTCAGAGCCATGCTCAAGTCGACTCTCTGCGATACTTTGGGCAAAAGCCACCAGGCCTAGAGGCAACACTTTTTGCACCTGGAATCATATCAAAACCCGATCGCCACGAGTTTGGAATTACTTTTTCCCGCGCTGGAGATGAGTGCTATTTAGGGGTAGATGAAGGGGCCAGAAATGTCACGTATGGCTTTCGATTAACAAATGGTACTTGGAGTCACGCGGAGCCACTGTTGCCAGAGGCAGAAGGTAGTATTCACGACCCCATGCTATCCTTAGACGATCAAAGACTATACTATATCGGACACGGTACCCGGACTAAAAAACTGGGCGCTAAAGATGCCAACTTATGGTTTGTGGAAAGGGAGTACGAAGGCTGGGGTAAGCCAACACTGCTAGGTCCAAGCATCAATACCGAAGCCAATGAGTTTTATATCGGCTTGACCGAAAGTGGCAACCTCTATTTCGCCTCCAATAAGCAAGCCGCCAAGGATGCAGCCTATAACTACGACATCTATGTCGCCCAGCCTGAAGTCGATGATTTTAAGTCAGCTGTTCGGCTTCCAGATGCCATCAACTCCAATCGCTATGATGCTGATCCGTTTGTGGCTCCGGATGAATCCTATATGATCTTTGGTTCGGTAAGGAAGGAAGGTTATGGCCGCGGAGATCTTTATATCAGTTTCAGGACGGAAGCAGGCTGGACACCAGCCCAGAATATGGGCCCTACCATTAACAACGAGAAACATCAGCTCTGTCCATTTGTGAGTCGTGACGGCAAATATTTCTTCTTTACCAGTGATCAAGATATCTATTGGATAGATGCCAGCATCATCCATACCCTTAAACCCTAATCACCATGTATAAAAGGGCTCTATTGCTAAGTATCAGACAGCTATTGCAGCAAAAAGGCTACGCTTTGGTCCATGTTTTGGGTATTGCTGTGGGCTTCGCCAGTTGTTGTATCATCGTCTTGTATGTGCAGCATGAATATACCTATGATCGCTTTTTTGAGCGTTCAGCTGACATCTACAAGATGGTTGAGCGTTCTAGCTCAGCCCAGGAAGATCAAGTCAAAGCCACGGTACCTTATACCTACGCTAGAGTTCTAGAGGACCAATACCCAGAAGTAGAAGTAGCGACCACCATCTCTGGCCCCTATAACAATCAAAACATCAGCATCCCTATCCCGAATGGCAAAAGGCGTAACTTCCTAGAGAAAGCCGTATTCTTGGCAGATAGTAACTTTCTAAGCGTCTTCAATTGGAAGCTATTAGCTGGTGATCGGAAAACGGCATTAGTTGCCCCCAATAGCATTGTGCTCACAGAAGCTACAGCCAAGCGATACTTTGGGGACATAGATCCACTGGGCAAAACGATCAAGATTGGTCACCGAAACAGCACCGTAACTGCGATCTGTGAAACGCCACCAAAGCATTCCCATTTTGCCTTCAACTACCTAGTTTCTTCTTCCACAGTAGCTTGGTATAGTCAAGATGAATTTAGCCTCAGAACTGCTCATTGTTACCTCAAGCTCAGACCCGACATTAAACCGGCTTCCGTGGCAGCAAAATTCCCTTCCTTGGTAGATCAGTTTTTCTTGCCAGCTATCAAAAAGCTACAAGAAGTGAATGGTACGTACAAAGTAGAGGAAACCCCAATACCTAACTATCAACTAAAGCCACTTCACGCGCTTCATCTTGATCCAGACCAAGCAGGTAGCATGAAACCAGCAGGAAATCGACAGTTATTACAGTTTTTGCTATTGATCGCTGGGTTCATCTTTCTGATGGCTGGCATCAACTATCTCAATCTATCTACGATACAATCCTCTAAAAGAGATAAAGAAATTGCAGTTAGTAAGATCATTGGAGCTAATAAAGGGCAGATCATGTTACAGTTTCTAATGCGCTCCACTGTCTTGGCTGGCCTCGGAGTAGGTCTTGGGCTAATAGTGGTCCAAATCGCTCTCCCCTATTTCAATTCTTTCCTAGGAGTGGAACTAAACCTCTGCTGGTCTTGGCTTCATCTAGTTTTCTACACCTTCTTAATCCTTGGAGTCGGCCTCAGTGCTGGCCTTTACCCCGCTATTAAATTATCCTCCATTGCTCCCATTACGCTTTACAACCCACGAATCAGCAGGAGGATCTCAAAGCTGAGTGGTCGAGATGCTTTGATGATCTTCCAATTTTCTGTAGCCATCATGCTCCTAATAGCCACTTTTGTCATTCATCAACAGCGATCTCTACTCGCGCAGAAAGATTTAGGATTTGATCAAGAGGAAGTACTGGTTCTCGAGGGGAGTTTTGCAAGGGACCCTGCCGGCGCCAGGCCTTTCTCAATGCAGTAAAAGAAGTTCCAGAAGTAAGCGCCAGTACAGGTTCTTTGTGGGTGCAATGTTTCAATAGTTTTATCTATGCAGAGCAATACCAAGGTTTTCAACGCCAGGAACCTGTCCACTTACACCGTATTACAGTGGGTGATGGCTATACCGAATTATTAGATATCCCGATGATGCAAGGTAGGGGCTTTTCAGTTTTGGAAAATGACTCTATGGCTGTACTGTTAAATGAGGCAGCAGTTCAGTCGCTTGGATTGGAAGACCCGGTCGGGCAAGCACTGGTAAGAATTACAGAAGATGGGCAAGAGATCTTCCACGTAAAAGGAGTAATCCAGGATTTTCATTTTGAAGCATTAGATCACCAGATTAAGCCATTAGTGATACAGAGTAATGAGTATTACCGAGGCAGGATGTCCTACCTATTGCTCAAACTAATTCCCACTTCAAGCGCACAAACCCTGTCACAGATCGAAGAATTGTGGGAGCATTTCATGCCTGACAAACCTTTTGCCTACCGCTTTTTAGATGAGAATCTACAGGCACAATATGAACAGGAAAAACGACTCGGTTACGTATTTGGTATCTACACCTTACTCAGCTTATTTATCTGTGGGATGGGGCTCTTCTCCTTGGCTGCCTTTCATATGCAAATCCGACAGAAGGAGGTGGGAATTCGAAAAATTGTAGGCGCTTCAGTAGTCTCTTTACTGCACCTTTTGTCCAGAACGTATACTCGACTAATTGGTTGGGCTTTACTGTTGGCCATCCCCATCTCTGGACGATTGGCTCAATACTGGCTCGATGCTTTTGCCACTCGTTTGGAGCTCCACTGGAGTCTTTTTCTGATGCCTGGATTAGCTGTTTTGGTTTTGAGCTATGGTTGTATTGCTTATCAAATCATCCGCTTGGCTAAGAAATCACCCGTAGAAGCGCTTAGCGTGAACAACTAGATGAGCAAGAACGTGTACAGTGTTCGGATGAGCATCAGATGGCTTTGATTTCCCTCATCCGTTCACTGTCATGTTTATCAAAAGATATGGTTCTTCGGAAAATCGGGTATTTGACGGAATTCAAAAATGAAATACAGCGCTTTTCTGACCGTTATCGTCAGTGGTGCTTTTGCCTTTCATTTTAGGATGGTCCAGGAGGTATGCCGGAGCGGGAAAGATATTTTTTCATCTTTTGTTTTAGGGGGTAGCACTTTAGTGCTTCCCCTTTTTCATTGCCGAGCAACCTTAAAAGCCGATCGTTTTCTTGGCACTACTTAATTTCTTTTTAAGCGCAGCCATGCGTAAAGCTGTCACTGCGGCTTCCACACCTTTGTTACCATGCTTTCCTCCGGCTCTATCTTTGGCTTGCTCCTCTGTATTAGGCGTTAGCACCCCAAATATGACGGGTTTCCCACTTACCATACCTAGATTGGCTAGAGCCGTGGAGACCGCATTATTAATGTATTCGTCGTGCTTGGTCTCTCCTTTGATCACACAACCAATGCAGATAACAACATCTGGATGATGATGAGCCAAGACAATTTTAGCTGCCGTTGGCAATTCGAAAGTTCCTGGAACCTGTTCCGTGTAAATCTTATCCTCTTTGACTCCATGCTTAGTCAAGGTATCAAAACAGCCTTCGTATAAAGCATGTGTTATCTCAGCATTCCAATCAGATACAACTATACCCACGGAGAATCCTTCACCACTTGGAATGCTAGCTTCGTCATAGGTGGAGAGGTTTTTCTTTGCACTTGCCATACTATAATTTCTTTCGCTTGATGATTATTTTAAACAACTTCTATATAACAAAAAAAGGCAAGCAGAGTTTGCTTGCCTTTTTTCTTTATCTGAACTGAAGTAACTGCTTATTTAGCTGCTACTCTAGTAATGTACTTGTCAATATCCGTTGCATACGGAGAATCTGGAAAGTCTGTCTTCACTCGTTCGTAAGAAGCCTTAGCATCCGCCATATTACCATTCTTCTCATATAGCATACCTAGCTTTTTCAAATAATAGGCTGCCAATACTTCGTTATCCCCAGCATTAATAGCTTTCTTGTAGTTGCTCATGGCATTATCCATCTGATTTAATTCCGATTGGATATCCCCCAAAACACCAAACTTCATAACGGGTCCTACCTTTCCATCTGGACTAAAGCTCTTCATGTAATCCAAGGCCGCTTCAAACTGACCTAAGTTTAGATAAGATACGCCAGCGTAATAGTTGGCCAAGTTAGCAGCTTTGGTGCCTCCATAAGAATCAATGATGTCCAAGAACCCAACATAACCACCACCTGGGTTGGTCAATGCCAAAGCAAATGAATCGCGCTCAAATTGCTCTTGTGCCTTAAACATCTGCTCCATTGCCTCCTTCTCTCTTGGTGCTTTGTACAGGTTTTGATAAAACAAGTAACCCCCAAGCAAAAGGATAAAAGCGATTCCCAAACCAAACACCAATCGTTGATTTTTCTCAACAAAACCCTGCGCCTGGTCTTTTACCTCTACAATATCTACTAGCGTTTCGTCCGCCTTTTTACGATTTGTTTTTCTTCTTGCCATTACTGCAAACCATTAATTTAGAATAAGTTCTTCTGTCGACCTAGGCCTAAGTTCGCTTTTCGAACTTGATGGCCAGCCTTCTTCGGAAACGTCGATTCGTATAAGCAAAAAAACAGCTTAAAAGAATTTCTATACGACATTTCACAGCGCTTTTCGAAAAAGCCTCGCAAAGATAAACAAATATTGGTACAGCCAAAGAGCCTGCCAAAAATAAATCGGGCAAGCAGGACCGAAGTCCACACTTGCCCGATACTTTCTTTTCACTTATGCCGCCAGAAGCAGCAACGGAAGAGAGCTATTAATCCACGATGAATGGATAATCCGCTTGCGTATAGTTATCTTCGAACAGGTCTGCTGGATCTGGATACGGAGACTCTTCTGCAAACTTAACAGCCGCATCAATCTCCTTCTTAATCATATCCTTGATAGCAGCAATCTCTTCTGCGGTAGCGATTTTATCTTTTAGGATTTTACTCTCCGTCATCTTCACTGGATCACGATCCTTATATTCTTGTACTTCTTCTTTTGTTCTATAGCGAGCAGGATCCGAAACAGAGTGCCCTTTGTAGCGATAAGTACGGATCTCCAAGAAGTAAGGTCCTTTGCCAGAGCGGATATGCTCAACGGCCTTTTTAACTCCTTCATAAACTGACTCCGGGCTCATCCCGTCAATCGCTTCGCTAGGCATATCAAAAGCATGTCCTACCTTATATAAGTCCGTAACGTTACTGGTACGCTCCACTGAAGTACCCATGGCATAGCCATTGTTTTCACAGATATAAAGTACTGGCAACTTCCAATTCATGGCCATATTAAATGACTCATATAGTGCACCCTGACGAGCAGCTCCGTCACCAAACATGGTGACACAAAGCTTATCAGTGCCTTTATACTTTTCTGCAAAACCGATACCTGTACCGATTGGAATTTGAGCACCTACAATACCATTCCCGCCGAAGTAGCGATGGTCTGCAGAGAAAAAGTGCATCGATCCGCCCTTTCCTTTTACAGCTCCGGTTACTTTGCCAAATAGCTCTGCCATACAGGCATTTGTGGATAATCCTCGCCCTATTGCTGTACCGTGTTGACGATAAGCCGTTACGATGGCATCTTCAGGAGTGATGGCAGCTTCAATTCCTGCAGCAACAGCTTCCTGGCCAATGTATACGTGACAAAAACCTCTCACCTTCTGCTGTCCATACATCAACAACGCACGCTCCTCAAACTTCCTGATCCGGAACATCATTTCGTACCAGTTCAGATACATTTCCTTGCTGTAGGTAGGTTTTGACGACTTTCTGCTACGGGTCGTTTTTTTCTTTTGTTCAACCACAGTATCCATTATGATTATAGGTTTTGGCGAATATTCGCAGAAAATTCCACATCTTCATCTTAAAGATAAGGCAATTCTAAGCGAAAGGGAAAAGAAAGACATCCAAAAATAAGCAATAATAAAACTAGGTTTTTTCTTACTCACTTTCTACGTACCAACTTCCAATTCAACACCTCATCTTTTTTCAACATGCAGCCACAACTGTTACAACACACTTGCACGCCTGCTTGTTTTGAAGCCGCAAAGAAAAAGGATTTTATGCTGAAAACAAAACCTAATCTTTCTACTTTTGCACGAAGTGATCGATACTAAAAGGAAATCTATTTTGCATCTAAGGCGGTTAATACTCACCAATTTCAAGAATTACGAAAAGCAAGTGATTGATTGTAGCCCCGATATCAATGGGTACGTAGGCTTGAACGGGATGGGAAAGACCAATCTCTTAGACGCTATTTATTACCTATGCATGGGGCGAAGCTATTTTCGTTTCACCGACCTTAACCTGGTTCGGCATGGAGAGGACTTCTTCCGCTTGGAGGGACTTTTTTCGATTGAGGAGCGGGCGGAGAAAATAGTAGCTAAAGTCGGTAAGGGAAGAAAGAAAGTATTGGAACGTGGAGACGTACCTTACCAGCGCTTATCAGAACACATCGGATTACTGCCCGTCGTGATTATTACGCCAGATGACACTTCCATCGTGAACGAAGGCAGCGAGGAGCGTAGGCGTTTTGTAGACAACACCCTTTCCCAACTCGACCCCATCTATCTGAGACACCTGATCACCTACAATAAAGTCCTCAAACAACGGAATTCTGCGTTGAAGCAAATGGCAGCAAATAATCGGTACGTACCAGATTTGCTATCCGTCTACGATGAGCAGCTACTGGCACCTGCAGCTTATATTCACGAACAACGCCAATCTTTTACAGTAGACTTTGAACCGGAACTGCGTCGGCTGCATTTTGTCATTTCAGGGGAGCGCGAGCAGGTAACTTGTCGATACAAATCACAGCTCCTGGAAGAGGAGCTTTCTACCTTACTACAACAAAGGCGGGAAAAAGATAGAATCTTACAACGTACGACAGCAGGTATTCATCGCGATGATTGGGTATTTGAAATTGAAGAACGGCCGCTGAAAAAATTTGCTTCGCAGGGGCAATTGAAATCCTTCGTGCTCGCCCTGAAGCTGACGCAGTATAATTGGCTTAAAAAAGAAAAAAAATCCTCTCCACTTCTCCTACTAGATGATATTTTTGATAAATTGGACCATCAAAGAGTCCAGCACCTACTAGAGCTGCTAACCCAAGGTGAATACGGACAAGTCTTCATTACTGATACAGCCCAAGACAGATTATCCAAAATCTTAAGTAACCTCAAGACCCAATACCTTCAATTCGTCATTTTTAACGGCACTGCAGAACCTTCATCATCATGAAAGAAGCCACTAATCAAGTAAGCTTGAAGGAGGCCTTGAAAGAGATGCTAGAAGTATATCGTCTCAAGGCTAAGCTCAACCAGACCAAGATCAACGCTGTATGGAGTAAATTGATGGGGTCATCCATCAACAAGTACACTCGAGAAATTAAACTCAGACGAAACAAGCTCTACATTACCATCGAATCGGCCTCCCTTCGGCAAGAGTTAAGCTACGGCAAAGACAAGATTATCAAAATCATTAATGAAGAACTGGGTGAGAACTATATCGAAGAAGTCATCATTCGATAAGCATTAGTCTACCTCCTCCCAATTGTAGTAAACCTACAAATAATCAAAACATGGATCTCGGCAAAAAGGCGCGCGACGCTTTTTTGCCCTAGGATGCCTTAGTTTCTTTTGGGGGGTTCCCAAATGCTGCTTTTTACCCCTTTCACGTAGCGTAAAAAGCCAACAAATAGGGCTAAGTTCATCAACAAAAAATATCGGATATGACGGAGGGGTAAAAAATTAGCCCCGAAACTACTCAGTGCAATATCCAATAATGGTAGTAAAAGTACCCCCACAAGGGCTGCTAGTAGTAGATATAGATAAACAGCAGGCCCAAACCAAGATAGAAGGGCAATGCTGATGCCCATTAGCATTAAGAAGAAGGGAACCATCCATCGTAAGACCTTATGGGAGAAAAAAGCAAAAGATAAAGGGCGAAATGGCGGCCACCATAGGTGTGGAAATAAAAACAAGTTCTGGAAATTACCGGTTGAAATTCTGGACTTACGGCGATACTCTTCTCGCCAATCGTGTGAAACAGCCTCATGGCAAACTGCTTCCAAATCGTTGATAGCCTTCCCTCCCTTCTCGAAAGCCTGCATGGTAATGAAAAAATCATCCACCAAGAAGTTTGGAGGTACTTGGGTGAAGTAGTTGGATCGTATGGTATAGCACCCCCCGAACGGCCCCATCATATATCCCCAAACTTTTCCCTCCAAGTCCTTTAGCCCAACCTCAGAAGAGATATACTGATTCTCAGATTGTGAAATCCCATCTTCTTGCATGCCTGTGTGCACCATATGAGCATCTACAATAGCTAGTTGGGGGTCCTTAAAGTGTCGGACAAGATGAGAGATAGTAGAAGGGGTTAGAATGACATTCGCGTCGGTGATCAGGTAGATGTGCTCAGATGATTCGGGCTCCAGAATATTAGCTTCTCGAGCCAAGAAATTGATTACTCCAGGCTTGCCTTGACGATCGGTAAAAGGGAAGAAGTGTAAATGATCAAAAGACTTACAGTATCCTTCAATAATGCGATCGGTATCATCTGTAGAACAATCAGAGCCTAAGAAAATGCGTAATTTATCTGCGGGATAATCTTGGGCGAGCAGGCTTTCCAACTTTTGTGCAACTACTTTCTCCTCATTGTACAAAGCCATTAACACGGAGACCTGTGGCCAATCATCTTCTGGTTGGTAAAACACCGCGTGGGGCTCCTTGGTACGCCCCAACCATTTTAATAGCAGTGGATAAAATAAATAGGTATGCAGGATAAAAAAGAGGCTGCCCCAAAAGATAAACTGCAAAAGAACCATCCCATACATCTTTAAATTCCATCTTTTGGACGGAAAGCGCCCATTCTACAATTACCGATTAGTTTCAATATTCAGAAGCTAAAGGATACCAATCGGTTGAATGAATTCCTTCAAAAGGATAGGCAAAAATGGTTCTTTTCAATGAAAAAATGAAGTTTAAATGGCGATGACTTTACAGCGCACCTACCATTAATTCTTGGTACCTCTTCATTAGGGCATTGGCTGTTTCTTGGCTGTCATAGTGCTTGTGCACAAAATCTTGCGCATCTTCCCCCATTTGCCTAAGCTGTTCGAGCGGTAATTGCTGACAATAATGCAGTTGTTCAATAAATTCCTCAGCAGTATCTGCTACGAGGACTTGTTTTCTGTGTTTAGCGGGAATGCCTTCCAGCCCAAGTCTAGTGGAGATTACAACTTTGCCTAAGGCCATACCTTCCAAGATCTTGGCCCGCATTCCACTACCCGATAATAAGGGAACCACCATTACACTATGTCGGTTGATAAAATCCGTGGCATTGGCAACCTCGCCATGTACTTTTATGTTCTTGTTACGCATTTTAAGCAACCAATCCGGTGTATTTCGACCCGCTACGTGCAACTTAAGCCCGGACATCTTCTTGGTAGCTTTCGGCCATACTCTTTCCAAAAACCACTTAATTCCTTCTTGGTTCGGCATCCAGTCCAAGGACCCGATAAAGCTAATGGACAAGGGATGCTGATAACTGCCGTAATCAGGCATATATTGATCCATATCTAGCCCAATTGGCGTCACCATTCCTTCCTTTTTGAAGCCTAAAGAACGGAAGGTATTTAAGTCTCTTTGAGTAATCGCAATTAGTAAATCGTAATAGGACAGCTGAGCCAACTCATATTCCTTCAGCTTCTTAGTGAGGTGCGTTAGGTACCACTTCTTCAAAAAGAAGGAAGTATTTTCAGTGATACGCTGCCAAATTTCATGCTCCACATTGTGGGCACGCATAGCAATCGGCGCTTCTGTAAATTGTCTGATCAAAGGAATATAAGGCGCCAAATAAGGCGTTTCAAGCTGAATGACATCATAGTCATTGTTGCGTAGGATCTGCGCTAGCTTATCCTTAAATTCTAAAGAGATGAAACGACTAATGTGGTAAGAGTCTGGAGAGAAAAGATTGGTAAGGGCATCAAGTGGTTTTACTCGATTATCTACTTTAACGGTGTAGATATTTTCGTAATGTGCCAAGGCTGCAGGCTTGTTTCTCGTTTCTGAGAAGAAGTGCTTGGTAGTGTTCATAGCCAAAAGGGTGATGTCACACCCGTGGTCACATAGGGCTTTACTTAAGCTGCTTACTGCAATGGATTCCCCATCTTTGAGTGGATAGGGAAACTTTTTGCAGAGTTGAAGTACTTTCATGCAAATTGTTTTAGGGCAAACCTCTACCAGTCCCCGATGGGGCAGAGGAAGCTGCCTTTTACGAATCAAAAGACTCGAAAAAAAGTTTCCACAAGATTTTTATTGATCTATACCCAGCTTAAGATGATTATTCTTCTGTTTCTTTTTGGTTATTCCTGGGGGTATATATTGTTTTCGCGTTTAACGTCAATCATGCGAAGCGAAGGATCAATCTCAATTTTCTCGATCTTGTCCAAGGCCACAGGCAAATTAAACGAATATTCTGGATGTGTCCAAGGCCAATCTTCAATTACCTTCTGCTGGACACCAGAATCTTCCTGCGGCTTATTCCCACGCATTATACGTAGCGGTATATTATACAGCTCTTTAGTGCCATCTTTTAGAGATATCATCACATCCATGGGCATTGGCATATACCCAATTCTTTCGAGAGTAACTCTAGTCTGCCCTCCCATTTCTTGCACACTCTTCACTCCATAATCCACCGTATGTGTGGTATTTACCATATATTCACGGTACCAGTCCAACTCTAAACCGGAAACTTTCTCCGCAACCCGAACGAAATCATTGTCATTTGGGTGTTTAAACTTCCAGATCTCAAAATAGTCCAACAAAGTCTTTGCCAAAGCCTTTTCTCCAATAATGTAACCCAACTGACTGAGAAACAAACGCCCCTTTGTGTAGGCGCCTGTACCATAAGCACTATTGCTTACAAAATGGTCCGCGTGTATACTCAGCGGCTCCTCAATACCGCTCAGGGCAAAGTTGGCAAAATTCTGAGTGGTCCTAATATGAGGATTTTCACTAACACGTCCGGACATCAAGCCTTCTCCTTTCAGGAAGTTGTTGATTTCAGCGGAGGCATAGGTTGTAAAACCCTCATCCATCCAAGCATAGAGACTTTCATTAGTACCCAAAACCATCTGATACCAAGAGTGCATGAGCTCATGGATAGAAACCCCGACCAAGCTTGGGAAGGAGCGTTCTCCTGTAATCAAAGTCGCCATTGGGTATTCCATTCCACCATCACCTCCTTGAATAAAGGAGTATTGCTTATAGGGATATTGTCCGAAATGTTCGTTAATGTAGTCAAAAGCACGATCCATCACCTTGGGTAATTTAGCCCAGTTCTCTTCCGTCCTATCGTTTTTCTGGTAGAAAAAATGTAGGATTGTTCCGTCCTTGCGAACTAACTTATCATGTGTGTAATCAGGATCAGCCCCCCAAGCAAAGTCATGTACATTGGGGGCCACATAGTGCCAACTCAATTTCTTGCCTTTCCGCTTTACCTTGGTACCTTCTTTCTCGAATCCATAGCCAATTTCTTGCGGATTTTGCAGATAACCGGAAGCCGCTACAATATAGTCCCTATCTATAGAAATCGTCACATCAAAATCTCCCCAAACACCGTAAAACTCCCTGCCGATATAAGGATTAGCATGCCATCCTTGGTAATCGTATTCGCATAACTTAGGATACCACTGAGTCATACTGTAGGAAATCCCTTCCGCATTATCCCGACCAGATCGACGAATCTGTACGGGTACCTGCGAGTTGAAAGTCATCTCTAACACTGTACTACTATTAGGTTGGATGGGCACTGCCAATTCCACTTCTAAAATTGTACCCACTATTTCAAACTGTGTAGGCTTGCCGTCTTGTTTTAGGCTGGAAACTTTATGATAACCAATCTGGTTGTTCTTTAGCTTACCTATCCGGGAACCAACCCGAGGATCTGGGTCTGGGACAGATTGAGATCGTACGTCCATCATACTTCCTGGCTGAAAAGCATTGAAGTACAAATGATAAAAAACGCGATCTAAAACATCTGGAGAATTATTATAGTAAGTTATGGTTTGTTGTCCTTTGAATTGATGCGAATTCACATCAAAATCAATATTCATCTTATATTCTGCTCGCTGCTGCCAGCGATCTGCCTGAGCAGACACCATTTGGGTGTGAATCCCACAAAGGAATAGGGTAACTGAGAGTAATTTGAAAAACTTCATATAATAACAATTTGGCCAGCAGGGCTTTACCTGAGGTTTTAAAGCTTTTGGATTGCGGCCGCTAAACTACAAATAATATTTTGGTTATTTTTGTGGCGAATCATTGATATCCTCAACACATGAAGAAGAATCTGAAACTACAAACCGGCCTCATAATTGGGGTGACTTTATTGGCCGCATTGAGTCGCTTAATTCCTCACCCTCCTAATTTCACCCCACTAGGGGCTATGGCCTTGTTT
The DNA here is from genome assembly GCA_013214355.1 of Saprospiraceae bacterium. Lineage (GTDB taxonomy): Bacteria > Bacteroidota > Bacteroidia > Chitinophagales > Saprospiraceae > DT-111. The sequence continues at coordinate 71,167 of JABSSL010000082.1, forward strand.
GGCGCCGCTTACTTCTCTAGAAAACATTTGGCTCTATTGATTCCTTTGGCGGCCTGGTGGATCAGTGACGTCATACTTAATAACCTAGTATATGCTAAACTGTATCCAGAGATTTATCAAGGTTTTTCCTGGATGGGCAGTCCAGTGATTTATCTCTGCCTCGGTCTAATCGTGCTTATGGGTTGGGTGTTCCTGAAAAAGGTAAATACCGTTCGTATCCTTGGTACGGCCACCTTAGCTGCGGTAGTGTTCTTCTTGGTTACCAATTTCAACTCTATGCTCACTAGCCCATTGTATACTAAGGACTTAAACGGTTTACTAGAAAGCTATATTGCTGGGATCCCATTTTTCCGAAACACCTTAGTTGGAAATCTGGTCTACAGTGCAATTTTGTTTGGTGTCTATGAGTGGTTTTTGGCCCGGAGAGGAGTTACAAAAGCGACAACCGCTGCATAGCATAAGTGCAACAGACGATATAGGGAAATGTTCCCAAATAAACCTTCTCAGTTAAAACTTGAGAAGGTTTATTCTTTTGGTTCAGATATAGATTCCGATCTTTCGTTACTATTTTGCTTCTCTTCAGGATATTCAATGCGTACATGATGTACGGACTTCATAACCTGCTTGAAAACCGCTCTACAAGCCTCTAATTCTCGGAAATTCATTTCTGAATTTTCGAATTGCCCCCTCGTTATCTTTCCCTCAATTACCTTGTCAATCAGAGAAAACAATTCCTCTTCAGTAGGGTTTTTCAAGCTCTTGCAGGCCGCTTCTACCGAGTCCGCCATCATTAAGATGGTTTCTTCTTTTGTCTTAGGGAGTGGTCCGGGGTAAACGAAAAGTGTTTCGTCAAAATTATGCTCCGGATTGGCTGCCAAATGTTTCCGATAAAAGTATTCCACTCGCGTGGTTCCATGATGGGATTTGATGAAATCGATCAGCACTTTTGGCAACTTGGCTTTGTTGGCCATTTTCACCCCTTCTGTTACATGAGCGATAATGATCTTAGCACTTTCCAAGGCGCTCATATCATCATGGGGATTTTTCCCACTCTGGTTTTCAATATAGAAAGCAGGTTGCTCTGTTTTTCCAATATCATGATACAGGGCAGCTACCTTAATCAAAAGTGGGTCCGCTCCTACTCTTCTAGCCGCAGCTTCGGAAAGATTGGCAACCTGAAGAGAATGTTGCAAGGTGCCAGGGGCTTTTAAAGCGAGCTCTTGCAGCAAAGGTTTATTGAGATCCGATAGCTCCATTAAGGTCAATGGAGAAGTAAAGAATCCGAAAACACGTTCCAACAAAGGAACGAGCGGAAAAGCTAGCAACGTAAAAATAACGTTAAAGAACAACCAGGAATAGACCGACCAATCAATCGTTTGTAGCCCCCCCTCCTGAATCAGGGAAAGGCCCAGATATCCTAGGCCATAACTCAGAAAGAGGAATAACATGGAGTAGAAGAACCTTGACCAATCCTGGGTATTGATTTTCCCCAAAAGCACTACAATACCCGCTAAAATGAGTAAGAAGGTAAACTCGTAGCCCAATGAGGATAGAAAGCTAGCAATTAAAACCGCTATGATATGTGTAAACAGCGCCAACTGTTCATTGTAGAAGGTATTGATTACAATCGGGATAATACAGAACGGAATGAGATAAGCACTAAGTCCGCCAATTTGCTCCACTAAATAAACCAGATAACTAAAGACGACTAACCACACAAAGAAGAAGAGTAACTCTCCTAAATTCCGATATACTTTGGTGGCGTAGATCTGGAGATAAAGTAGAAAGACACCGACGATAATACTGGTCAACAGAAAGTAGCCCGCAAAAACGATCCAATGCGACTTCTTCTCCGTTAATTCTTCTTCGTAGGCACGCTTGTAAGAAGTGAGTTTTTGGTAAATCAGATCGGTCACAATGCCATCCCTTGGGATAATCAACTCCCCTTTCATCACCATTCCCCTAGTACCGGATATTTCAGCCAGCAGATCAGCTCGAAACTTCTGTGTCAGGGTATCATTGAAGAATAAATTTGCTTGCACATTTTGCTGCAAGATCGGAAAGAGAAACTCGGGTTCGGTCAAAGGACTGTAGGGAAGAGAGTCACTCAGGAGACTTTTGGCGCTACTGAGGGTATGTAAATTCCCTAGCGTTTGCAAATAGGTAGTATTCCCCTTTACAATGTTAACGACAAAATCATTCCCCCGTTGCTGGTAAGCGCTATCCAACTCGATGATGCCACGATCATAGAGTTTACTTAGTAGCTGATCTCCATATTTGAGATACTCATTGGGGCGTCGCTTGACATCCTTGAAAAGATCCCCATCTAATGCTTCCTCCTTCAACTGATTAAAAGAGGTTTCAAAGTTGGCTTTGGCCAGCTTAACCACCTCAGGATCTTCGGAAAAGTAGGGCGTGAAATTTGCATCTAAAGCCGCTTGCTCCTGCTTGAGTTCCTCGGCCGTCTTCAGGATAGCGAAGTCAAAAGGTGCGTACAAATCATCGTACCGCCAAGACTGCCTCGGCTCAAATTCGTATTTAAACTTTACATTATTGGGGAAAAGAAAGCTAATAAATGCGACTACCGCTCCCACCATCAAATAGCGTAGCAGACCTGTCCATCTTGAACTTTCCTTTATTGCTGGCTTGTCTTCCATTCTTGTGATTCTTCAATTTAAAGGATCAAAGCAGCTCTATTTTTTCCGGGGTTCCCATTTGCGCTCCGCCACTCCCAAATCATGCCCTACTTTTCTGGACAAGATAAAGAGGTAGTCGGACAGTCGGTTAAGATACCGAATAATTATATCCGCTACAACTTCTTGTTGCGCTAAGGCTACTACCAAACGCTCAGCTCTTCGACAAATGGTTCTGGCAACGTGAGCATGAGAGACTGCAGGATGACCGCCCGGCAGGATGAAGTGCTTCAATTCTGGCAAATCGGCATCCATTCGATCCATCGCTGCTTCTAAGGCCAACACGTCCGCATCGGTGACATCAGGTACAGCATTTTCTTTCTTTGGCTCCGAGGCGAGATTAGCGCCGATCACGAAAAGCAAGTCTTGAATATTTTTCAGCTCATGATTCAAATCCTGTGCCTCTACATAATCGCTCAGCAAACCAATAAAGGCATTCAGCTCATCAACGGTTCCGTAAGCCTCAATTCTGTCGTGAAATTTCGGTAAGCGACGGCCTCCGAATAAACCCGTCTCGCCCTTATCTCCAGTTTTAGTATAGATCTTAAAAGCCATTATTTTTTTACTCGCAAAGATGAAAAAAAATACCCTTCCCCGCTTGCAATTCGCGAGAAAGGGTAGTCCACAAGTATATTTTCAAAAATTCCTTTTACTTAATATTGTAACGGTGAGTTGGATCAGCAGCCTTAACCACATTTTCATTTCTCTTATCACTTTCCACTAATCCATCCCGCAACCGAATGATTCGATGAGCATGATCAGCGATGTCCGGTTCGTGCGTCACTAAGATAACAGTATTTCCTTCAGAATGGATTTTCTCAAATATCTCCATGATCTCAATAGAAGTCTTGGTATCCAAGTTACCCGTAGGCTCATCCGCCAAAATAATCGAAGGGTCATTCACTAGTGCACGGGCGATGGCGACCCTTTGTCGCTGTCCCCCAGAAAGCTCATTAGGCTTGTGATCTACCCGATCTCCTAAGCCTACTTGGGTTAATACCTCCCTTGCCCTTTCGATTCTCGCCGCCTTACTAATTCCACCATATACTAGCGGCAGGGCAACATTATCCAGAGAAGTAAGTCTTGGAAGAAGATTAAAGGTTTGGAATACAAAGCCAATCTCCTTATTTCTCACCTCCGCTAAAGCACCATCTGTCATTGTACTCACATTGGTCCCATTGAGTACGTAATCCCCAGCCGAGGGGGTATCCAGACAGCCTAGCAAGTTCATCAGGGTTGATTTACCAGAACCCGAAGGGCCCATCAAAGCCACATATTCATTCTTGTCGATATCAAGCGTGATAGACTTGAGCGCATGCACCTGGGTAGTACCCATGATGTAAGTCTTCTTAAGTTCGCGGACGGAGATAATGGAATTCATATTTATTCTTTATAAGATTCTCGGGCGATTATTATTTTTTGGGCCAAGACTACTAAAGGAGTTTAGCTACCGCTGTCCATTGCTCCATGAAGATAATTTAAAGGGTGCAGTACTACTTCAAATCAATCACTTTTGGCACTTCGAAGTACTCCCCATTTTGCTGTGGTGCGTTCTTCAAACCTTTGGATCGATCGAGTTGATGTTTCACCTCATCTTCTCGTAGCACATTCTGGGCTTCACTTACATAAACGAGTGGTTCCACTTTTGCTGTATCCAACTCATTCAATTTTTCTACCATCCCCAAAATGTTATTGAGATCCTTTTGAATCCCTTTTCTTTCTTCCTCGGAAAGCTCTAAACGGGCTAAATGCTCCAGTCGTGAAATTAGTTTTTCATCTATATTCATAACAAATAAATCGAAGTTCGTTACAAAATCATCGGCCAAGTTACTGATTTGCCCATTTCAAGGATAATCTATCTGTCCAAAAAATTCAGGAATTCCCGCATAAATTTTATTTTCGTGGCCGTCAGTCTCATTCTAACTTTAGGCAACTCACCTACTGCACCAATAAAGTCGGCACCACAAACGGGAAATAAGTCTGAAAGTGTCATCGGATTTTACGCACTTTCTTGAGGCAGTTCCTGCTTGAAGGACTGAATATGCGGCAGAAAGGTTGCTTCCATATGATAACAAAAACGATGTCAACGCCAAAGGTTAAGCATATAGCGATCGCTGGAAATATTGGAGCTGGTAAAACTACGCTTTGTACTCAACTCGGAAAGAATTTCGGTTGGGATGTACACTATGAATCCGCTGATAACAATCCTTATCTAAGTGATTTCTATGTGGACATGCAACGTTGGTCTTTCAACCTGCAAGTATACTTCCTCAATAGTAGGTATCAACAAATACTGAAGATTCTGGACGGGGATAAAACGGTTATTCAAGACCGAACCATCTATGAGGATGCTTATATCTTCGCTCCTAACCTACACGATATGGGGTTGATGCCCAGCCGAGACTTCCAGAACTATTTTGAGCTATTCAAAACGATGTCTTCTCAGATCCAACCTCCGGATCTACTGATCTACTTGAAAGCAAGTATACCCACCTTAGTTTCTCATATCCAAGCTAGAGGAAGAGATTACGAGGGCAATATGAGCCTAGATTACCTAAAACGCTTGAACGAGCGCTACGACAATTGGATTGACACTTACAAAGAAGGTCGATTACTCGTAATTAGCGTGGATGATCTAGATTTTAAAAATAAAGCGGAGGATCTTGGCAAAGTAGTGGACTTAGTGCGTGCTGAATTGCACGGACTTTTCTAGGCTATGGTAAAAGTGGTGAGATGTGTCATAGGTCTTAAGGCCTTAGCAAGTCTTTTTCCTCTTGGGCCGATTCTTCAGTATCTGTTTCCCAACCCAACCATTCCGTTACCGTTTCTGGTAACATTTGAGCTAGCTTGGTGTAGGCATCATCATTCATAAAAGCACCGATGGCCACTACGTGAAAAAGTAGCGTAAATAGGAAGGCTTTTGCCCGGTTTATTCTTGCAGCTCTTTTAAATTTGCGGTTTTGCATAATCCAGTTCCATTTGGTGATTGAACAAGTGAGTGCTTCTTGCTATTTAACTTGAACGGGAACTTCCGATAGTCTATTTTTCAGCACACTGTTAAAAAAAACATAATATGCTGCAGCAGATTCTGGCAGAATTAGCAGAAACGGATACACGATTAGTAGCCGTTTCTAAAACCAAGCCAGCAGAACAGATCTTGGAAATGTATCAGCAAGGACAGCGTATCTTTGGAGAAAACCGCGTTCAGGAACTCATCGAAAAGCAAGCCACCCTACCGAAGGACATCGAATGGCATGCTATTGGACATTTGCAAACCAATAAGGTCAAATACATCAGTGCTTTTGTAAGCCTGATCCATTCTGTAGATAGTTTAAAGCTTTTGACTGAGATCAACAAGCAGGCTTTGAAGCATGAGCGGATTATTGATTGTCTCTTACAGATCAAGATCGCAGCGGAAGATTCGAAATTTGGTCTAAGTTTAGCGGACGCAGCGGAATTGGTCGCCAGTGAGCGATTCTCTGAACTCACGAACATCCGGATTGTCGGGGTGATGGGTATGGCCACCTTTACTGAGGATGAGGATCAGGTGCGTGGCGAGTTCAGACACCTCAAGAGCTGTTTCGATCAATTGAAAACTGGATACTTCTCCGACCAAGCTAGTTTTGCTGAAATCTCCATGGGGATGTCCGGAGACTATCGCATTGCCCAGGAAGAAGGCAGCACCATGGTTAGAATTGGAAGCCTATTATTCGGGGCGCGTTAATCCAGCAACAGCAATTTTCGGGTCGCAATTTGTCCGTTTAATTGGATACGAATCCAATAGACGCCGCTGGGTGAAGACCTCATAGCAATCGTTTCTCTTTTTGATCTCGATTGTCCAACACTTATCCGTTGGCCATCAGCAGCGAAGATTTCCCACCTCCAGTCCAGCCCCCCTTCTTCCTCAATGACAATTTCAAAGAGATCTCGACTTGGGTTTGGCGTAATCTGCCAGACCAGTGCCTGCGCATCTGGCTCTTCTGCCGTTGAGACATTCAGAAAAGGGGCATAAGGCGTCTCCCACAACTCTAGCCCACCCCGCTTATTTCCCACAATGAGATTCAGGTATTCATCCCCCCCAATATTCGCTAAGCCAATCGTCGCCTCAGCGCCAACATCAATCCCTGGTATATCCCCTAAGTAAGTAAAGTCTCCATCCAAGTTGCCTTGAATATCTCCGTAACGCTCGATGGTTCCAATTCGATTGCCAACAAACAACTGAGGTTCCTCGTCTACTAGTGTGAGATAGGGACTACTGTAGCCGGAGAAGGCTAATCCATCCGTCTGCGCCACAACCCCTCCGAATACCATATTATTAGGAGCTTGACTTAAATCAGCATCAAACATAGGGTTTGTTGCCGTTCCTTGATTCTGAAAATAATTGATGTTGCCGCTCTGTTCTCCAACCAGGAGGTCCAGTAATTGATCCCCATTCACATCCACCAGCTGAGGTCGGCTGTTGAAACCCACATCAATGTCCATATATCCGTATTGCACATTGGCAAAAGCCATGGGTTGGCCCTCTCCAGCTATATTTTCTGCATAAAACAGCTGGCCATTAATCTCGCCAATCAAGGCATCAAGATCATTATCTCCATCCAAATCCCCGAAAGTTGGTGAAAAGTCGGTGGCTGCTTGACTAAACTGATTTAGAGTAAATACGTCTTGATCTTGGAGCTTGAACTCCGGCTGGTCATTCGTTCCCCGATTTTCAAAATAAAATACTCGGGCATTTTTTGCACCTAGCGGTTCGAAAAAGGTTCCGTTTCCTGCCACGATATCCATCACACCGTCCTGATTGAAATCTACAAAGCAGGGATAGCTATTTTCACCCAAATCTAACATATCAGATACCAGCCAGTCTTTCCGGACCAAGCCAAAGCCGCCACTCCCCTCTCCCACTCCACGACTATATTGCCACAACATATCTTTGCTTTCACCGCCTGCATCGACATTAGGTGCCACCATGATTTCCTCCTCCCCGTCATTGTTGATATCCAAATAGAAAGCAGCCGGGAATACCGCTAGGTCGATGCTCTGATCATCACTTGGAAAAGCTGGATCTTGCAGCCCCATCCAGGCGGTTTCGCAATCTCCTTGATTGGTCAAAAAGTTCATCGCATCAAAGGATACATCCCCTAAGATCAACTCACGATCTCCATCCCCATCCGCATCAAAGGTGAGCAAAGTTGAACCGGTATGACGAACTTCCACTGGATTACTCGTGAATTCTGGACTAAAACAATCATTCGGGCCATCCGATAAATCCACTAGATTGGAATTGCCGCTTTCAAATAAGCCTCCCCAACACCTTTCTGACAGATCGAAGAGCAGCGTATCTCTTCCAAAACCTCTTTCAATGGATTGATTTTCATACAACTCGATATACCCTCCGGTGGAGTTGAAAGTGAGAATATCAAGATCACCATCACAATCCAGATCATCAATCGCGGGGTAGTCAATATTGCTGATAAAAATCGGTAAATCATTTCCACTGAGTGGCGAGAAATAGATCACATTCAGTGGGCGATCAAACTCAATCAACTTAAAGTGAATCTTTCCATTTTCAATTACGCCCCGATAGGCAACGATACCATTCAATTGAAGATTAGGAAAAGAAAAGAGATCCATAACCCCATCCCCATCAAAATCCCTCAGGAGTACCCAATTGATGATGTTCGGGAAACCCTCCAGATACTCCGGTGCAAATCGGTAACTACTCTGACCTGGGACACCTTCATTGATAAAGGTCAGCTGCTTGTTACCCGATCGATCAAAGACGTATAGATCTTGCACTCCATCATCATTTAGATCTACGGCTGACAATTGCGGAGAATTTAGTCCCCCCGTTAAGGGCATGGGAAATGCCTTTCCAGAAGCATCCTCGAAGGGGACGTCCCAGGCTTGTAAGGTTTGCCCGAACAAGAAAACGGGAAAGGACAAGGCCAGTATAAGTCCTAACTGCAACGCATTCAAGGCCTTTTCTCTTAGGTTTTTTGTCGGAAAAACCTCGATCTCCACCAAGGGTTTCATTTTATTTTTTATCATTACGTATTAAATCTCTTTTTCTACATCTACCGCAAAAGAAACCTCTCACAAGCTTTAAAAGTATATATAGGGGTAAAAATAACCGGAATTGTCATTCAGACAGCCATCGCCGGACTTTAAAAAACTACTGATGAGAAATCATTCTTTGCTAAGCTTCCTCCTACTCCTTTTTTTCTGTACCACTCTATGGGGTCAACAAGACACAAGTAGCAATATTCGCATTGTACCTGACGAGGCTCGCAAACAAGTCAGAATCCAGGAATATCAGTTGATTGTGGTGGACGATGATATTGTGTTCAATGCTAGTGGTCTAGATGGTGTGGGAGAGATTAGTATTAATGGAGAAAGTTCCACTATTGATTTCACCAAAGGTAGAGGGCGACTCGATCGAGAACTAGATGTAGCAGGTGAATTACTATTACTACATCCACCGGATGGCAAGCACCAGCTCTATCACGCCGCCAAACGTTCAGATGGCAGTGTCAGATTGCGTAAGATCCCGATGTGGCTTTCCATCCTACCTCCCCTGATTGCTATCGTCTTAGCCCTGATCTTCAAGGAAGTCGTAGTTTCTCTATTTGTGGGGATCTGGGTAGGTGCATTTATTGCAGGCGGTATGCGCCTAGAATCCCTGTACTACTTTGTTCTGAGTTTCTTGCAAGTGATTGAAAAGTACATCATTGGCGCCTTGAATGATGGCGGGCACCTCTCGGTGATTATCTTTTCTCTACTGATTGGTGGTATGGTTGCCATCATTTCTCGCAATGGAGGAATGGCTGGCGTGGTAAAGTCTTTATCAAAATATGCTCGTTCTCCCAGAAGCGCCCAAGCCATCACTTGGTTATTAGGTGTGGCCATCTTCTTTGATGACTACGCAAATACCTTGATTGTTGGTAACACCATGCGCTCTGTCACGGACAAATTCAAAATTTCGAGAGAAAAACTGGCCTACATTGTAGATAGTACGGCTGCTCCGGTAGCGGCAGTAGCATTTATTACTACTTGGATCGGTGCTGAGTTAGGCTATATCGATGATGGTATTAGTCAAATTGCAGCATTCGAAAATACGACGCCATATTCGATCTTCATTAGCTCTTTAAAGTACTCGTTCTATCCAGTTTTGACGCTATCCTTTATTTTGATGGTGGTATACCTTAAACGAGACTTTGGTCCGATGCTTAAGGCCGAGCAACGTGCCCGAACGACTGGCAAAGTTTCTTCCACTGCTAGTGAGGTAGCCGGACACGAAGAAGAATTAGAAAACCTAGATCCCGTTCCCAATGCTCCACTGAAATGGTACAATGCAGTTATCCCCGTAGGGGTAGTGATTCTAATGACCATTTTTGGTTTGATTGATACCGGAATAAGCAGTTGCTATTCGTCATTAGTAGAGGAAGGAGTGACTAATCTTTCGGCCTCTTGGGGATCCGTTTGGTCTAACCTAGGTGCCCTACTACCTAATCCTGATGGTGGATTTTTCATGAAGTTGGGTGTTTTGATTGGGGCTGCTGATTCTTATGTCGCCTTACTCTGGGCTTCGCTTTCTGGGGTCTTGATGGCTATGATTCTGACCTTATCTGGCCGTATCATGAAATTGGCGGATACCATCAGTACCATGACCACCGGTTTTAAAACGATGCTTCCCGCTTTGATCATTTTGACCTTAGCGTGGTCACTAGCTACCACTACCGAGGAACTGCATACAGCGACCTTCTTAACTTCCGTGCTCCAGGATAGCATTAATCCCTATTTAATGCCTGTACTTATATTCGTACTTTCCGCTTTGATCGCCTTTTCTACTGGATCCAGTTGGAGTACGATGGCCATACTTTATCCCATCGCTATTCCGACAACTTGGGCCATTTGCCAAGCACAGGGTATCGCAGATGGATATTCCACCGAGATCCTATTCAATGTTATCTCGGTTGTTTTGGCAGCCTCCGTATTAGGAGATCACTGTTCGCCGATATCGGATACCACCATCCTCAGTTCGTTGGCGTCTAACTGTAATCATATTGATCACGTGCGGACACAATTACCTTATGCGCTGGTAGTCGGTAGCGTAAGTGCGGTGGCAGGGGGTATTTCGACCGCTTTAGGCGGTGGATGGTTAATCTGCTTTGTACTACTGATCATCAGCTTACTGGCTCTATTCTTGTTCCTATGGTGGTTTGGGACTAAAGTGGATGAGTAATAACAGTTAGATCTATTTAGCGATCAACCTTTGGGTGGAAATTAATCGCCTAAGCTGCACTTAGATTGGACTCTGCTGCAGCTGCTTAATCTTCTTCAGCAGTTTCATCATCTTTAGATTGAAGCCTGGATTGACGTTGAAAAAGCTTTCGTTGATCATCAACCACTCTTTGCTTCGAACCACGGACTGGATATTACTGTAGGCTACTTGCTGTGGTTTTTCCAAGTGCGCTTTCCAATACATGGCATTTTCTGTCAAGGCAAAGCCTTCTTTGCAGGAACCGAACAAACTCTGATCACAGATTAATAAGATTTTTTCCTGAGGTGCTGGAAAAAGAAAAGATCTAGACGCGTTTTTCAATTTTTCCATCGGCATCACTAAGAAATCAGTATATACTACCTCCTTTTCGTAAGCGAAATCGAGGTAGTCCAGTACCATTTGGAAGAGATTTAGAGCTGGCCATGTAGCATCCTGATAACGGAGAATAGCTTCAGGTATAGGCAAGGGATTGAGATCCTTACAATGTCGAATCAGAAAGTAATCCAATAATTCGCTATTGAATTTTTCGATCCAGTAATCTATCGCAGCTTGATCGATTAAACCCTCAGCATGAGATTGTTCAATCTTATCCGCGATTCCCCCTGCTCTTCGGTGCAGTAGATCACGAAAACCAGATTCATAAACTCTTTCGGCGTATTTGGCGTATTCTCCGCCGGTCATCTCATCTTTGATCCTGATTCGAAGGGCGGGGAAGAACTGATCAATAATGCGCTGGGTTAAATCAGCGCCAGGTTCAAGCACTACCTGTTCTGGTGTGGGTAGCTCATGCTGTTGGGCTCCACAATTAAAACAAAACTTAGCCTCTAAAGGCAGTTCCGTGCCGCACTCCTGGCATTTTTTCATATGGTCTTTTCTGCAATGAAGCCTAAAAGTAAATATTTTCGGAAGTAAAAAGAAAACGCTTAGAACAAGTAGATTAATTCCTTGTTCAAGCAATAGCCTTTTGCAGAAGGGACTAAGAACAAACAGACTGATGAAAGATCAAGTAGTAATCAATCACCGCTAAGTCTTGAACATTCAAAACACTTCGACATGAGTCAAACACCAGAAGAGACGAGATACGATGAGTATCGAAACTTTGCGTTTCATCCGCACAACATTTACTTGATGCTCCTCCTGTTTAGTCTGTCTGTGCTTTTTTTGGCCTTGAGTGCAGCTTTCGTTTATACCCGCGTTCAGAATGGCCTACCACCCGTAAAACTCCCATGGCTATTTGCCTTCAACACCGTCATCCTCATTGGAAGTAGCTGGGCCATGCTGCAGGCAAAAAAGGCCTACTTAGCGGATCAAACAGAACGTTACCAAGGCATGCTCATCATGACCATCGTTCTATCCTTAATCTTCATGGGTGCGCAAGGTTTAGCTTGGTTTCAGCTCTTTAAGCAGCAGATCTACATCCATTCTGACCCCTCTGCTGGCTACCTCTATGTCATTTCGGCCCTACATTTTGCCCACGTTATTGGCGGCTTGCCTTTTCTGGGCTTATTTTTATGGAAGGCCTATAAGTATATGAAGGAGCCCGTCAGTGTATTGGTCTACTTTTCTGATCCGGAAAAACGCCTACGCTTGCGCCTGCTAACCATCTATTGGCATTTCCTCGATATTTTATGGATATACCTCGTCGTTTTCTTCTATGTGAATTATTTGGTCCAGTAGCGGTGCTCCATTGACAGGCTTATCGTCTAGCTCCGTCATCCAAGTCGCGTGTTGATCGACAAGCAAGTAGTGACTGTGGTCATACCGGGCTTCGATACGTGTCAATCGTTAGTGCTGATAGGAGATGTATTTTGCAACTGAAAGAGGTTGATTTTAGCACCAGCTGCTCTACCTTGGAATAGCCGATTGGTGCTTTCCGGTAAGAATCATTTCCCTTCTTTTAATCCCATATGGTTATCGACACTATGCATTAGCAAGAAACCAGCCTGTTCCCAATTAGGGTATAGGGATTCCATTTCCTTTCTAGCCTCTTCCCTATTGCTTGATGCCACAATCGTTCTTTCAAAATCTTCAATGTATTTCAAAACAGTATCAAATAGCTCTATACCAGACTCGCTCCCATGCCCTGGATATACCCTTAAATTAGCATTGGTATACTGTTTTTTAAAACGATTCAGTTGTGTTTTCCAATTAGCTATATGAGTAGCACCAACGCCTTGTCCTAGCCATAAATGTACGCCGTTATAGCAAAAATCTGAGGTAAAAAGGGCATTCATATCTTTGGAAAATACCGTAGTTAAATGTTCGGCTTCCGCTGCCTGGTAATCGTTCTTTATCTCTAAAGTTCCACCACCATCAAGGGTAAATGTATTGCCCTCCAATACCTTGATTTGGTTTTCATAGTCAAAGCCTTCTGGGTTTTTATCAGATTTGGGCTTTAAGTTGGGCTCACCTTCTAACCAGCCGATGCCGTCCATCCAAGTGCTGAAAGAAATGATATCTTGCTTCGTTTCTTCATTAGATACCACAATTTTTACTTCAGGAAATACGCTCTTCAGATAGTCCATCCCCATGTAGTGGTCGGGATGTCCGTGTGTGATCAGGATGTGGGTGAGGGGCAATGCTTTGGACTTAATGAATTCGGCTAGCTCTTTTGCATCCTCCGTGCTTCTCAAAACATCCATCACTAGTATGGATTTACCATTGCTGAAGATGTAACTGTTGACTGATGCTTCTTTCCCTTTGAAAACGTCTACCGTAAGATTATTCATTTTATATTCTTTACAGTTTCAATATGAAACTAAGTGTTAATTTGTAACTTGCATTACAAAGCTACCCCAAAAAACAAAGCCAATGGGGTAGTTTTACTGTTTCTGGTAACCTGTAAGTAACTAGAAAATGAGGTATCACTACAAAAACCCAGACAATTGCCCCGTCACCAAAATCATGTCCGTTTTGGGTGGCAGATGGAAGTTTATCATACTCTATACCATTAGAAATTCGGCCAAACGTTTTGGTCAAATCAACCAGTTTATTCCGAGTATTAGCAATAAGGTGCTTACCGAACAGTTGCGAGAACTGGAGGAAGACGACATTATTATTAGACGGGTATTGACGGATAGAATTCCTGTAAATGTAGAATATAGTTTGAGTGAAAAAGGGAAAGAAATTGTTCCCATTTTAGAGTTGATGGAAGCTTGGGGAAATGGAGTTTAATGGCAGAGAAGGAAGTCCTGAATCTACTAAAATTCCGCTCCTAATTTATCCTTGAGCTTGAAGAGGTTCTTAAGCCTATGTTAAATGCGCCATGATCTTAATAACAAGCCATGAATCCTTCATAAATTTGTACTTTAGCACGCGGAAAATGGGAGGAGACGGCAAGATGCCTCAGCTCATCCCTTCATTCCTCTACCAAAACTTTAGCTATTCATAAATTCCTATTGGACATGAAAAATCTATATACTCTAATCCTTTTTTTGGCCTTGGTCTTCACCCAATGGTCTTGCGCTCCATCCGGGCAACGAGTAGAAGGCACCTTGACTAATGCTCAAAACCTGCAGGTATTCTTGGATCAGGTAATAATGGGTAAAGCAAATAGTGTAATTGGTAAGACTGATCTTGATGCCAACGGCAACTTTGCCATGGACTTTGAAACCCCGCTAGCTCCTGGAATCTACAATTTCCGAATTGGAGCAAAGCGCGTGAACCTTTTCTTCGACGGTACTGAGCAAAGAGTAACCATCAACGGCGACCTGAATACGATCCAGCAGTACAACTTCACTATATCTGGTTCCAGTGCCTCACAGTCGCTAGCTCAGATCATGAATGGTTTGGTCAATAGACAATATCAAGCGGATGATATCGAAAACTTTATTGACTCTGTATCCAATCCATTATTGGGTGCATTTGTAGCTTACAAGGCCTTAGGAGGCAATCCTGATTTCCTAGATTTACAGAAGAAAGCACAAGCTAGATTGGTTGCCGATATGCCTAATGATCCGAACACGGTAGAATACGGAAAGTATCTTGCCCAGGTCGAGAGACAGTATCAGGCTAAAATGGCGAATCAAAAAGTGCAAGTTGGACAGCCCGCTCCTGATATTGCGCTGAAAAGCCCTAGTGGAAAAGAATATAGCTTGGCGGACTTGAAAGGGAATATCGTATTGCTGGACTTTTGGGCGAGTTGGTGCGGACCTTGCCGTCGGGAAAATCCAAATGTAGTTAAAGTGTACGAAAAGTATAAGAAACAAGGATTCACAGTTTTCAGTGTTTCTCTTGATGGCGTTGATACTAGAAGTCGCAATCGAGTGCAATCGGAAGATCAAGTCAATAAGTTGCTAGAGCGCTCCAAAGATCGATGGGTGAATGCTATTGCTCAGGATGGATTAGCCTGGGAATATCATGTATCCGATTTGAAGAAGTGGGAGTCATTACCAGCCTCTACTTACGGTGTGCGTAGCATTCCGAGAACTTTCATGATTGATCGTGAAGGAAAGATCGCTGCCTTGAACCTGCGTGGCGCACAACAAATCGAAAGAGAACTTGTCAAGATACTGGAGAAGGATGGTTCTCTAAAAGGATAGATTCCAATCTTACCACTTTAGCAAACCAGAAGTTTCAATGATACGCTGGTTTGCTAAAGTGTCTATATCCCTACCTCTACTCTATTCCCCATTGTGCACAAATTATCCCCGTTGCTACCGCAGCATTTAGAGACTCAGCTCCTCCCTGTGGATGTCGAGGGATGGTGACCTGTTGAGTCAGGTACTGGAGGTTACTAGCGGAAATTCCTCTACTTTCATTCCCAATCACCACTAGACCAGCATTGGGCTTTGGTACTTGAGGAAGCGGCTTTCCACCCAATACCATGCCTAAAATAGGGAGTGATGGAGCGATAGAAGAAAAGTCAGAGAGCTCCACCGGATGTACCTGTACACGCAAAAAGCTCCCCATAGAGGCCTGGATTACCTTGGGGTTGGTCCAAGCGGTGCTGGTGGGGGAACAAAAGACATACGGAAAACCAAACCAGTCTGCAATGCGGATGATCGTACCGAAATTTCCCGGATCCCGGATCTCATCGAGGTACAAACTTAATGAACTGTTAATTTTGTCAGGACTAAAACGGAAAGTCGGCTGACGAACAATAACCAGTACCTGATTAGGCGTCTTAAGAGTCGAAATTCGCTCTAATTCGGTGGGAGAAACAGCATACACCTGAGCTGAAGATAAAGATAGGTCAGCGGCATGTGTTGCTAGCCAGTTTTCCTCTGCGTAGAGTCCTTCAATTTGGAAGTCAGAGGAGGCTAGTAATTCACGCACGATTTTATCACCTTCAACAATAAAATTATTATACTTTTGTCGAAACTTCTTGAGATGCAGTGACTTTACGTATTTGATCTCATTTTTCGAAAGAGCCATCCTCGCTTGATATTCAGAAAGTTAATCAATGTATAGAATCGCAAAATACACAATTCAATCTATACTCCTGCTGTTACTGCTGGCTTCCTGTGGCACTGCCAAATACCTAGGCGAGGACGAATATCTATTGAAAGGTAACACGGTAGTTTTTCAACCGAAGTATAAGATCAAGGATAAGCGTACGGTTAACTACGAACTGAGCCTTCTTCATAAGCAGAAGCCGAATGGTAAGTTCTTCTTTGTTTTTCCGAGAGAATGGTTCTATTTGCGCAGTGCAGATGCAGGTGATACCACCCAGTTGGATCGCTTTCAGCGCAACTCGATTGGTGAAGCACCGACCATCTTCGACTCTACCCTGGTGGAAGAGACCAAGTTGGACATGGAGAAGTATCTGAAACGCAAGGGATTTTACCGGGTCAGCATCGACGTACCATCTCCTCGCATCAAAAAGAAAAAGGTCTTCGTCACCTACTACATTGATTCGGGTCCCCAGTTCATGATCGATAGTGTCTTTTTCGAGAGTCCAGATCCTCTAGTGGACTCCATACTTCAAACAATCAGTGAAGATAGCTATCTAAAACCGGGAGAAGTACTTGACCTGGATCTCTTCAATAGGGATAAGCAAAGGATTTCCAAATACATGAATAATCACGGTTTTGCTGACCTCTACAGCTATCACTTTGATCAGTTGGAAGTGGACACAAGCTTAGAGACGGGCAAAGCCAATATTTACCTTAACCTACTCCCGCCCTTCGGCGATACTGTACACCAACAATATAGCGTGGGAGCCATCGAAATACATACCGATTTTGATCCTGCGCTGAGCAACAGTAGCCCAATTGATACCATCATCGATGGTTATAGGTTCTTCTCTGGTAATCGCGGTAATGATATCCGACCCAAAACGATTATTCAAGCCATGTATCTTCGGCCTGGCGATTTATTTAGCCAGGAGAATTTCGATAAATCCAATAAGAATCTTTCGGACTTAGGTACCTTTCGTTTCGTCCGCATTAGGCAAGATATAGATAGTCTTCGGAAGAATGTAATCAACTTTCGGGTAGAATTGACCCCAGACTATAAAATGGAGTTAGGGGCTGATTTCGAGCTCAACTACACCAATCGATCCAACTCTTCCGTTAGTAATCCCAATCTCTTAGGGATTTCTTTGAGCCCTACTTTCCAACATCGAAATCTGCTGGGAGGAGCTGAGATTCTAGCCACCAGTATGTCCGCAGGGGTCGAGGTGAATTTTCGGAATCGCTTTTGGAACACGGTGGATTTTCGCTTACAGAGTGATCTGTACTTCCCGAGGTTCAGGGACTATTTGGGAGGCTGGAAGATATTGAACAGTATTCCAACCGGTAAAAACTCAAAGCTCCTGGGGGATGATTACTACCAGGTAATGGAGGAGGATGCCCGAACCCGGATTTCTGCGAGCTATAATTATATTCTATTGTTGGATTGGTACCAGTATAACTTCTTCAATGCTTCCTATGGTTATGACTTGCAGCGGAGCAGTACCAAGCGCTACATCATTGATCATGTCGGTATTGATTTACTGCTCCCCAACACTCGACCGCAATTTGATACTATTTTAGCCACGAATGACTTCTTGCAAAGAAGTTTTGGTCAGCAACTATTTGTTAGTTTGTTATTTAGGCAATTGAGCTATGTCAACACGGGTACTCCGAATAAACTCAATGGCCGTCGGAACCTAAGTTTTTCCTTCGAAGTGGCAGGTGCAGAGTTGTGGGCAGCGAATGAGCTGTACAATGCCTTTCGGGATTCGGCCACTATCTTTAGGCTGAACAATACCATTGACTTTTCCCAGTATTTAAAGTTTGATCTGGACTATCGAAGATATTTTGACATCAACTCCAAGCAGTTGATTGCGGGTCGAATAAACTTTGGTATCGCCGCTCCTTTTGGTTATACCTCCGATGTGCCCTACGTCAAACAGTTTTTTGCTGGGGGCTCCTATAGTTTACGAGCTTGGTTCCCTAGGGAATTAGGGCCTGGAGGATTTCTTGATCCGCTCACGGTTGAGGAGCGACTACAAAATTCTACCCGCTTCTACCAAACAGGTGACCTTAAATTAGTATTTAATCTAGAATATCGCTTTGACATTTTTTGGATGCTCAAAGGGGCTTTATTCTTGGATGGTGGGAATGTATGGACCCTTCGTCATGATCCCTCCCGCTGTGGATCTCAATTTCTCTTCAGAAGACAGTCCTTTACGGACTGTAGCTCTCCCGGTGCTGATCCGGTTAATGACCCATTTTATAAACAGATTGCCTTAGGAGGCGGGATGGGTATTCGATTCGATTTCACCTACGTGATTCTGGGTCTAGATATGGGAATAAAGCTTAGGAACCCTTTCCCAGGCGTCAGAGCTATGGATGGTATTGCTAGGGAAAGAAGTTATTGGGTAGACTTAAGCAAATTTCAATTCAAGGATATCGCTTTCAACCTTGTGCTCGGGTATCCCTTCTAAGGATTTCTATTTGAAAAGCGTTTTTCGACCATATTTGCTACAGATGGGACAGGTATAAGGATCATGCCCTCTAGCGGGACAGTATTCTCTACCGAAGAAGATGATTTGTAGATGCAGTTTGTTCCATTTTTCACGCGGAAAAAGACGCTTTAGATCTGCCTCCGTTTTTTCTACATTTTTACCGGTACTCAAGGTCCAACGGTATGCCAAACGGTGAATGTGTGTATCAACAGGAAAAGCAGGCACTCCAAATGCCTGAGACATCACCACCGAGGCCGTTTTATGCCCTACCCCTGGCAAAGCCTCCAGGGCCTCGAAGGACTGAGGGACCTCTCCTTGATATTTATCCAATAAGATTTGAGATAACTGATGAATCGCTTTGGATTTCCGTGGAGACAAGCCGCAGGGACGGATAATGGATTTGATATCATCCACCTCCATTTGAACCATGTCCCAGGGATTGCTAGCGGCTTCAAACAAATGAGGCGTTACCTTATTGACCCGTTCGTCGGTACATTGAGCAGAAAGCAATACAGCTACCAAGAGTGTGTAGGGATCTTGATGATCTAAGGGAATAGGTGTTTCTGGATATAGGTTTTCCAGTATTTCAGCAATGGCGTCTGCTTTTTCTTGTTTCCGCATAGATTGGGCTAGTCAAAGTCATAGTCAAATTGTCCATATGGACTGTCTATTCGAACGCTGTTTCCAGTATGTTGTTCAACATGGCCTACCACCTGTGCATCTATATTGAAGGACTGTGCGATCGAAATTACCCTTTCGGCCTCCGCTTCAGGAAGGTAGACTTCCATACGGTGGCCCATATTGAAAACCTGATACATCTCTTTCCAGCCTGTTTCAGATTCTTGCTGAATCATCTGAAATAAGGGAGGGATAGGAAGTAGTTGATGCTTGATTACCCTTTTATTATCAATGAATTTGCCCACCTTCGTCTGTCCCCCTCCTGTACAGTGAATCAATCCATGAATCTTAGGCTTCAACTCGTCAATAAGAACTTTTAATACCGGTAGGTAAGTACGTGTTGGCGATAGTACAAGCTTCCCGATCGGAATGGATTCTCCGTCAATATCTATCGTATCCGTTAGCTTCTTGGAACCTGCATAAATCAAGTCTCGTGGCGTATTGGCATCATAGCTATCTGGATATTTATCCCGATATTCTGCCTCAAAAACATCATGTCGAGCAGAGGTCAGTCCATTGCTTCCCATACCTCCGTTATACTGCCGCTCGTAGCTCGATTTCCCATAAGAAGCCATGCCCACGATTACATCCCCTGCTTGAATATTATTGACGATCAAGTCCTCCCGCTTTAACCGACCAAAGGCAGTGTACCCCACATCAATTGTGCGAACAATGTCTCCTACATCCGCGGTCTCTCCACCTGCCAAATGCACCTTGATCCCATATTCACCGAGCTGATCGGCCAACTTCACGGTTGCATTGATGATGGTACTGATCACATCTCCCGGAATCAAGTTCTTGTTCCGCCCAATAGTAGAGGATAGAATGATGTCGTCCAAGCATCCAACACAACCCATATCATCCAAATTCATGATGATGGCATCCTGCGCGATGCCTTCCCACACGGATAGATCTCCCGTTTCTTTCCAGTACAGATAGGCCAAACTCGTCTTGGTTCCGGCGGTATCGGCATGCATCAGGTTACAGTAAGCTGGATCCCCCCCTGAGATATCAGGTAGGATTTTACAAAATGCTTTCGGGTAAAGCCCTTTGTCCAGGTTTTTAATAGCAGCATGCACCTCATCCTTGGTGGCTGAAACCCCTCTTTGATCGTATTTGAATGACTCAGACATTAGTTCAAAATTTGCGCCCAAAGTTAGGTTTAAACGAGAACAATCCTGGCATTTAGACCAGAAAAAATAAGTCGATCTAGGAGTCGCAATTCCAAAAGGAGAAGAATGAATATTGACCGAGTTATATTCCTATTACCAAAAGTCAAAATATGTTCAACAAAAGTAATTCACTAGTTTTATGCTGACTCTGCTCCGAGCAAAAAGCAGCTGTAAATCCTGTAAAAATGGAGGTCCCATGGCTTTAACACTTAAAAATTTGGAAACCTCTACTGATAAAGTATATTTGCAAAGAACCCGGTTTAATAAAGCCGATTATTAGGTCATCAATCCCAGAAACTACTGATAGGTAGCCTCCCATTAAGTTTGCTACTCGTCGCCTGTAATCGGATCTTTAACCTAAACATGCAAGTTGTGGATCAAGCTGAATCGTTTTTACAGAGATTAAAGCGAAAGACAAAGAGCAGTTCATGGTTTTTACCCCTCGCTTTGACATCAACGGTACTAGTAGGTAGTTTTTCCGTATTCTTCCTTTTCTTCAATGGGCGCAGTCCTGAAGAAGCACCGAAATTGCAATTTGAAGACCTTGGCGCCCTGCCAGCGGTCGTTCCCAATATGAAATATGGTTTTGCCTTAGACACCTTCCAGGTCTTCGTCGATGAGATCCGCTCTGGAACGTTTCTAGGTGATATTCTCCAAAAGCACAATGTACCTTATATCGATGTAGATCGCTTGGTACGTAATGCGAAAGATGTATTTGACGTCAGACATTTCAAGGCGGGTAAGGAGTACATGATCCTAACCAAGGATTCCACACAACGAGCAGATTACTTCATTTATGAACCGAATGTTTACGAGTATGTGGTATTCCACCTAAAGGATAGCTTGCAGGTGGAACGAATGAAGCGTAAGGTCACTACGGAGATGAAGACTGCGGCAGGTTATGTACAATCCTCGCTCTGGAAAACTATGACTAGCCAGGGCTTAAGTTTTGAACTGACGGATAAGATGGAGGATGCTCTACAATGGAGTATCGACTTCCACCACCTACAGAAAGGCGATGAATTCAAACTGGTTTATGATCAAAACTATATCGAAGGTGAGGAGGTAGGTGTTGGGAAGGTCCACGCAGCCTACTATAAGAATGCCGGTCAGAACGAGTACCATTCCATGTACTTTGAATCAACGAAGGATAAGGGCTATTACGATTTGGAGGGCAAGCCAATGAAGACGTCTTTTCTGAAGGCACCAGTGAAGGCCTCTCGAATTTCTTCGTACTACAACCTAAATAGATTACATCCTATTCTTAAATATCGCCGACCACATTATGGGACTGATTATGCTGCCCCGTATGGTACCCCCATCATGGCAGTGGGTGATGGTGTAGTACTTAATGCCTCTTATACAAGTGGTAATGGAAATTATGTGAAGATCAAACACGATGACAATATCCAAACACAGTACCTGCACATGCAGAAGTTTGCAAAAGGGATTCGTCCTGGTGTACACGTAAAGCAAGGGCAGACAATTGGATATGTCGGATCGACAGGTTTAGCTACCGGCCCACACGTCTGCTTCCGCTTCTGGAAGAACGGAAAACAAATCAATCATCTCCGTTTGAAATTCCCTCCAGCAGAACCCCTACCCGACCAAGACCTTCCTGCCTTCTATGCCACTAGGGATAGTTTTTTGGTGTTGTTAAACGGTATCGAAATGCCTCAAATTGCTGAGGCGAAGGAAGAGAACCAAGAATCCGATGACACTAGTGATATCGTCGAATCCACTGCTACAGAAGAGGAGGTTTCTACAGAGGATGATGGCACGCCCTAAACGATTAAGTTGTGCGTAGTTTGGAAACTACGCACAACTTAATTCCAAGAAAAATTATCGGGCATATGAGCTAGTACGGTGTACAGGTCCCCTTTGTTGTACATGACCTGCTGCCACATCCCTTTGTACTCAGATTTGAACAGATAATTTGCGTCCATATCAGCCAATACCCAGGAGCCCAAATTGAACTCTTCGAAAAGTTGCCCTTCCGTCCAACCCGCATAGCCGACAAAAAATCGGATGTTCCCAGGCTCAATTAAATTAGAAGAAATTAAAAATTTCAACTTTTCAAAATCACCTCCCCAGTAGATGCCGTCCGCTACTTTCAAGCTATCTTCCAGGAGATCTCCTAAATTATGGATGTAATGAATGGTATCTGTTTGGACGGGACCACCAAAAAGCACTTCGGATTCAAATTCCGGGAAATCTTCGATGAGATCGTCGATTCGCATGTTCAGCGGCTTATTCATAATGAAGCCCACCGATCCGTCGTCGCCATGATCACATAGGAGTACCGCAGATCGCTTAAAGTTAGGATCTAACATGAAAGGTTCTGCTAACAGGACCTTACCTGTAAGTATTTCATCCTTTTCTATCATGCGGTTAAAATATATTCATTCCCTATAGTACAAAAACGTTTGAAAGTAATCAAATGTTGGCGCCTAAATGCGCTATACGGTAAGTGTAGAAGAAGGAAATCTTCGATCTACCCTTTTAATAAACCCTTGCAACACTTTCCCAGTTCCGCCTACCTCAATGTATTCACTCATTCCGTTAGACTGCATGTTTAACATCGTCTGTGTCCATCGGACGGGGGCGGTCAACTGAGCAATTAGATTGGCTTTAATCTGCTCCGAATCCGTTTGTGGTTGAGCATCAACATTCTGATAAATCGGACAAACAGGTTTGCTAAAGGTTGTTTTTTCTATCGCGGCCATCAACTCCTCACGTGCAGGCTCCATCAATGGAGAGTGAAAAGCTCCACCTACCTGTAGCACCAAAGCGCGTCTTGCACCTAGTTCCGTTACCTTATCCACTGCTTTCTCTACACCAGCTAGGGAACCCGAAATCACCAATTGACCCGGACAATTGTAATTCGCCGGCACCACTATCTCCTCAATTTCTGCGCAAGCCTTTTCTACTACCTCATCCTCCAATCCTAAGACAGCAGCCATGGTACCAGCCTGAGCTTCACAAGCCTTTTGCATGGCCAATGCCCGCTGGTAGACTAATTTCAGACCATCCTCAAACGCCATTGCTCCTGCGGCCACCAAGGCCGACAATTCGCCCAAGGAGTGCCCAGCCACCATATCTGGTTGAAAAGCATCACCAGCAATTTTCGCTGTGATGACAGAATGTAAAAATACAGCTGGCTGAGTTACCTTCGTCTGCTTTAGATCTTCACTAGATCCCGAAAACATAACGTCAGTTATGGCAAAACCTAGTGTATCATTTGCCTGCTCAAAGAGCGATTTGGCTAGGTCATTATTATCGTACATTTCCTTGCCCATTCCTTCGAATTGGGAACCTTGTCCAGGAAAAACAAATGCTTTCATGAGTGCCTATTCTTCAATGACTAATGCAGTTTAGCACTAATCAGATTTAAAAATTCATTTCTAGTTTCTACCCGCTGGAACTCTCCGGTAAAAGCCGAGGTAGTCGTCACGGAATTCTGTTTCTGTACCCCTCTCATCATCATGCACATATGTCGAGCTTCGATAACGACAGCCACACCTAGCGGCTTCAAGGTGTTTTGAATAGAGTGGAGGATCTGATCCGTCAATCGTTCTTGCACCTGTAGTCTCCTTGCGAAAACATCAATTACTCTTGGAATCTTGCTTAATCCAACAATATAACCATTGGGGATATAGGCTACGTGCGCCTTTCCAAAGAAGGGAAGCATATGGTGCTCACAGAGGGAATATAATTCAATGTCCTTAACGATGACCATTTCGCTATAGTCCTCTTGAAACATAGCTGAACGCAGAATTTGTTCTGCATTCTGTGCATAACCTTGAGTCAAAAATTGCATGGCCTTGGCGGCCCGCTCTGGAGTCTTAACTAGTCCTTCTCTCTCTGGATCCTCCCCGACTTCACGAAGCAGGACGTTGAAACTATCCATCAAATTTTCGGTCACTTTCGGACTATACTCTTCGGACTTCTGATAACTCATAGGTAGGACACTTTATTCGCCATAGTATTCGGCATAAATATTTTCCGTCTCGTACAACTTAATACAGTGCAGTTGAGCCCCTTGGATCTGTGGTTCCAGCTGTTGCCAAAACAACAAGACGAGATTTTCCGTAGTTGGCTGCATGCCCTCCGGAATAAAATCTACGTCTAAATTGAGATTGCTATGATCTACCTTGTCAGTAATCACTGCTCTGATGATCTTACTCAATTTTTTGACATCAATAATAAACCCAGTTACTGGATCAGGGATCCCCTTTACCGTAACGTACAACCAATAATTGTGGCCATGCCAGTTTTTGTTGGCACATTTACCAAAAGTCGCTAGATTTTCTTCGTCGCTCCAAGCGTCTACCCACAATTTATGAGCGGCATTAAATCGTTCTCTCCTCGTTATGTATACCATGTATATTAACCTTTTCTGGTTATTATAAGCTTGAAATCTTGGCACATGTTTCAAACCAGCGCAAATGTATACTTTTCGGGGCAAAATTCCTGATTCTCAGGCTGGCTTTCGACCGCTTCGCCTCTAAATAGCCAGAACTTGCCTCCGCTAGAAGCATCCATTTTAAAGTCGAAAATCAACCGATGTTGGCATATTTCTAAGCGAAACCGACTTTTATCTAATTAATTGCTATTTTAACAGCGGTAGAGTGTTATATTATAGTTTCATGATTTCTTTATGGATACCATAGCGCGGAGCAATAGTAGATTCAAACTTTATGATTGGTTCGGCCATAGGTGGTTTTATCACCTAATATTCTGGCTGTTCTTCCTGCTATTGCTAACGCTGATTGAAACGTATAATCAAAAGCATACCTTTCTCTACGCGCTTAGCAATGAGTTGATCAACGTTTTCTTTTATGCCATAGTCGTGTACTTCAACTTGAAGTATCTCATTCCCAACTATCTCACCAAAAACAAGTTTCTAACCTATGGCGGTTTATTGATCTTGTCTGCGGTAGTTATTACGCCGCTCAAGGTGATCGTTTTTTATTTCAAATATGGAAATGATCCAGATGCCCAAAACGGCTTGATAGAGAACTTAAATTGGTATTTCATTTTTACGTTTGTCATCGTATCAGCCTCAACACTAGTGAACATTGTGAAGGACTGGGTGCAGCAGGTAACAGAGAAGCAGCAGCTACAAACGCAGACGATGCAATCGGAGCTACGCTTCCTGAAGTCACAGATCAATCCACACTTCCTGTTCAACACCTTAAATAACCTCTACGCCCTTACGCTCAAGAAATCAGATAAAGCGCCAGAAATTGTGATTAAGTTGTCGGAGATGATGCGCTATATGCTCTATGAATGCAATGAGAAACGAGTATTGCTCAGTAAGGAAGTCAATTATATATACAATTACTTAGATCTGGAAAAACTGCGACAGGGGAAAAATGTTGCGATTACCTTTGAGACAGACGGGGAAATTAGTGAGCAAACCATAGCCCCACTTATGTTTATTCCATTCCTGGAAAATAGCTTCAAACACGGGCTAAGCAACCAAATCTCCCAGGGATTTGTTAATATCAGGCTTAGTGTAGAACAGAAAAAGGTGTATTTCTTTATCGAAAATAGCAAGGCTGAGAAGCTCCCGCTAAAAGACAAGAATCGCCCTAGCGGTGGAATTGGTTTAGTAAACGTACATAGAAGATTGAATCTACTCTATCCAGATAAGTACGAATTGAACATTGATGACACCCCTACTACCTACGCGGTCAACCTTTATATCGAATTGGATTAACACAACCTTAGATTATGATAAATGTTATTATCGTCGATGACGAGCCTTTGGCACAAGATGTCCTGGAAACCTACATAGAAAAGATCCCTGAACTAAACCTAGTAACAAAATGCAGCAATGCCTTTGAAGCCAATGATGCTTTGAAGAACAATGATATTGACTTGATGTTTCTGGATATTCAAATGCCTCAGTTAACAGGTATCGATTTCTTGAAAACACTCAGTAAACCTCCCCTGGTAATCTTTACCACAGCTTATCCCAACTATGCGATTGAAGGCTTTGAGCTAGATGCATTAGACTATCTACTAAAGCCGATTTCTGTAGATCGTTTCATGAAGGCTGCCAATAAGGCCATTGAGCAAGTTGGATTGCAGCAAAAAGATGGTGGCCCGGCTACTTCGGGCGGCGGTGATGGAGCTCCCCAACAGGAATATTTCTTTGTAAAAGCCGATAAGAAATTAGTTAAAGTAAACTTCAAAGAAATTATCTATATCGAAGGCCTAAAAGACTATGTGATTATCCGAATGGATGCCACCAGAGTGA
Source organism: Saprospiraceae bacterium (assembly GCA_013214355.1). GTDB lineage: Bacteria > Bacteroidota > Bacteroidia > Chitinophagales > Saprospiraceae > DT-111. Next base: position 98,153 of record JABSSL010000082.1, read on the forward strand.
TTACGCTACAGACGATGAAGAGTTTAGAACAAAAACTCCCATCCAACCAGTTTATGCGTATCCATAGATCTTACATTGTAAACATTGAGAAAATCAATGCCATTATTGGTAATATGGTGGAGGTCATGGAGAAGAATCAAGCAAAGCATCTTCCCATCGGCAAGAATTATCGAGAGGAATTGCTTAGTATGATTAACCAGAATCGCCTGTAGTCTTTTCCTTACAGTAACTTCATCTGATGCAATTACAGAGCGTATTAATTGATGCGCTACAAGAAGAATTACACCTTCCTATCATAAGTTTCCAAGCGATTAGCGGCGGTGATATCAATCAAGCTTTTCGTTTGGAAACTCCCCAGCAGTCCTTTTTCCTGAAGTATAATCAATATCCCCAAGGAGCAGAGATGCTTCGAACGGAAAGAGCCGGCCTAGAACACCTAGCAACTGCCGAGGTCATGTCCGTGCCAAAGCCGATAGCACAAGGAACTAGAGGATCTTATCACTTCTTAGTTCTTGAAGACTGGAGCGGACGGCGGCCTGCCCCCAACTTTTGGCCAGTCTTCGGTCAGTCCTTAGCTGCCCTACACCGGCAAACTCACGATCACTTTGGTCTAGCAGAAAACAACTTCATTGCCAAGCTACCTCAATCCAATCGTCTACACACCTCCTGGAGCAGTTTCTACTGGGAAGAACGATTGAAACCACTAACCCAACAAGGGTATGAGCGAGGGCTGCTGGATAGCAAGGATTTGCGGGGCCTAGAACAAGTCGGTAAGAGACTTCCCGAATATTTTCTCGATCGCCCGCCGTCCCTACTACACGGTGATTTGTGGAGTGGTAACTTCATGGTCGCGCCTAGTGGACAGGCAGGACTAATTGACCCAGCGATTTATTATGGACATCGAGAAGTGGATTTGGCCATGACCCGCCTATTTGGTGGTTTCCAAGAGGCTTTCTACCAGGCCTACCAGGAGGCCTTTCCTCTGGATATAGGATGGGAGGAGCGAATATCTCTATGTCAGTTGTATCCACTGCTTGTACATCTACTATTGTTTGGAAGAAGCTATCGGAGCGCAGTAAAAGAAGTGATCACAGCTTACCAGTAGGCATAAAAAAAGGGTATAGCTAGGCTATACCCTCCTACTAACAAACAAAACCAACTAAAAACCAAGTATATCTTTATAGAGAGGCTTTTTTCCTCCTCTTTATATAGTTCTTTTTCAAATTCTTACACTATAACGCATGGGAACCTCATGTAGTTCGATCTTTAGGAAAATTTAACACGCAAATTTTGTCATCTATTTGTCAAGCTCTTTGCTGTTAACTTTTACTCCGACTCACAGAGGTATACTATTAAACGATTTCAAAGTCGAAAACGTTGTTACAAGCGGTGAGAAGCTTAGGGAATTTAACAATTGGAATTCCTCAGGTAGGGGCAAAAAAAAAGTCGCACTCAGTGCGACTTCAGAATAATTATAATCCCATGAACATATCCAAAATAAAAATCTTTAATCATTCTATGGCTCGTTCTTCTCTAAAAACAATACCTCTTTTCTTCTGTGACTGAGCCGATCAAGAGCAAAAGAACTTCTATAAGAATTTTTGCTATCTATTTAGTTTCAACTGCTTTCCTATTTAACGATAGTTAAATATTCAATTGATTTACAGGTTTTAACAGTTGACACCCTAAAAAAAGCTATATTCGCGACATGATTTAGTGCTTTAATAATCCCATGAACATTATTCGTCCCGGCATTTTGTGTCGGGATTTTTTTTTGCCGCGAATTAAGCTTTTTTATTCACACCTTATTCATCTTACTGAACCAAGGCATGAAAATTTTCTTTTATGTGAACTGGGAAGAACTTGAAAAAATAGTAAGTCGTCCAGACCATCTGGAACGACTCACTACTAACAAATTATAATCCCATGAACATATCCTTTTCAAAGTAGCTAATCCTTTTGACTAGCTTTTATTCTTTCTCTCTGCACTTTCCTATCTCTCACAGTACAAATATTCAACATTTTCTTAGGCAAAACAAGAACAAAAAAGGGTTTTTGTGAATATTTTTTTTAACCGGATAACGCCTAAAACAACACTAAAACCCTCAAATTCAACCTTTTAAACTTCAAATTACGGATCTTATTGTGAGTGAAATAATAAAAAAAATATGAATTTTACTCAAAAAAAAACTGATATTCTTTGAAGTTTAGTTGCTTTCTATTGGAATTCCTACCTGTATGATTGGTCTTTGGATCGGCTAGAAATGGAAAATTGCTTTACCTATAGTTAAGGTAAATGATGGAAATGGACATCCCAACCAAGGGATACCTGCCTGGAAAAGGAAGGTGCTAGGAGCCAGATCAATAAAATTGCTAAGGTTAACAGAGAGAAGTTTTAAAGGTCAGATTAGCTACAGAAACAGCGCAACTGTCGGCCCTACAAGGTGCATAGACATCAACTGTCCCATATCTATTCTAATAAATTCTGGCTAAGCAAAGCTCTTGAGCAAGCTGTCCATCTGTGGCTAGTATACACTCCAATGCTTAACTACTTATCTTAACCTGACTTCTGGGCAAAAAAAAAGTCGCACAATCCCTTGTGCGACTCTAGCAATGATTATAATTCCACGAATATAAATAAAGCAATGAATGTCTAATCATCTAGATGGTCAAAAATCCCTAAATCTCGCTTCACAGTACCATCTAATTTTCCTGCTTATAACGCTGAGGCTAAGCGTTTTATTACATTAATAATAAATATAATTCAAATTTGGTGAAAAAACTTCAGATTTCCAGCTTTTTTGTTGAAAACTTAGTTAAGTTTAATATTTCACCACTTCGAACTTCTTATTTACTACCCCTCTATCCGTGTATACACTTAAGATGTACAAGCCATTATTTAAGTGAGATACATCTAATTTCATATCGTTAGTCAAGCCTGTAGTGTTACGCATGACTTCTTGTCCCATGATATTGTGGATCACAATCTCCTCAAACTCATCGCCACCATTCAAGTGTACCCACAGTAGTCCCTGTGTTGGGTTTGGATTAACCTTCAATTGACTTGGATCAATAGGTGAATCCTTATCCACTTCCTTACGAGGAACAATATTCAGAGTGAATTCACCAATATTCATACGGAAGCTTTCTCCATTTCCGGCAAGGCCATTAGAGATGGATCCTCCGAGCTGTACTGGCAATACCTCATTTCCATCTTCGTCGATACGGAAGCCAATCAAGTCATCCTCAATAATAAAACCAACCGTTCCTATGGTTCCTAATCCAGATGCGGAGATTCCACTTGTCCGTGTATATCCAGACTCAGCTAAGCCATTCTTATCATTATGCGTAAGATGAAGAATTGGCGAGTTGTAAGACATCCAGCTGTTCTCATCAAAGGTGATGGTCACGGACTCTGGATCAAAAATCTGAGAATTGTAGTGAAATGGGAAAGTAAACCCATATACATCAATAGCTGGATTACTCTCTGAGCCCAGGTTAATCTTCAGTTCGATTAGATCCCCAGGGCTCGCAAAGATGTCTCCTTCCAAGTAGATACCGAAATCATAGAAAGGTGTCATTTTTGGTGTCAAGGAGTGTGTGTTTCCGTAGAACTTCAGGATCTGATCAGCATCAGCGCCCGTAACAATCCCATCCCCATCTGTATCTAGGTGCTTCAGATTAACTGGATTCGCATTGAAGAAATCTAGCCAGTCAATAGCATACTGTCCATACCACTGATTTAAGTCTACATTTTCACGAACTTCCCCCACTTCTCCCATATCTAGGCCAAGTGGTAAGAGATCCTGCATGTTTACAACACCATCAAAGTTGGTGTCACCAGCCCAAACACAGTCTCCGAAACAAAATGGTCCTTCTCCTGGTGG
>JABSSL010000083.1 GCA_013214355.1 Saprospiraceae bacterium
CGCCCCCCTGCTTCTAATCGGGATGCGCTAACCGGACTGCGCTACACCCCGAGATTGAATATTACGGAGAAACATTTTTCTCCATCCGGTTTTGGAAGGCTAGGATGAACCTGCGGCCCTCCCGATTCTAATCGGGATGCGCTAACCGGACTGCGCTACACCCCGAAAATCTCGACAAAAACTTCCGCTATGTCATCAAAATTTTCCGTTGGTGAGACGAAAAATTTTGATGCTGCGATAGCGGTGAAGGCGGGATTCGAACCCGCGGTACCCCGTTAAGAGTACGCCGGTTTAGCAAACCGGTGGTTTCAGCCACTCACCCACTTCACCGGGTCTTTGTCTGATTGGCTCTTGAGGTTCATTCACCCCGTTTTTCTTGAGCGATTGCAAAGGTAATAAAGCGAATATTAATTCACAAAACAGTTTGCCATTTTTTTTCTGTAGATCTTGTCTAGTTTCGGTATGTCAATGATTATCAGAACAATAAAGTTCCCAAAATTTTTGATTTTTTTTGGATCGATGAACTTGGACGTGAATTCAGAAATAAATGTGGCAGCTGCCAAGGCTCACTCCTCGAGAGAAGACTTGCAACTGCCAACTAACTTCACTTCTGCCGGGTGACCACTTTCTCTATTCTGCTACATGTATGGCAGCAAAGATGTTTGCACATTCACCTTCATTACGAGGAAAGGCAGAAAAGGGAGGGAATGAAACTTCGCAACCTCCCGTAAAGCTGCTACGCTGTTCGTACACTTTGCCAGGGATGGCCGGACCATGGTCTCTGATGACCAGGTGTACCTCTCCGTCATCCAGATCCAGTAGGCCGGTTGGAGGAAAGGCTGTGCTAACCTCATGAGCCATCGAACCACTGGCATCACCTTCTCTTAAAAAAGCACGAAGACGTATGGTCCCGTTCGGCTTTACAACTCCTCCTGAGGTGTAGATAGCGTCTCCCAAAACTTCAGGATTAGAAAGATCAGAACCTAGACAGGCCTCTGGATAGAAAGCACAGTTTTGAGGCTGATTGAATACTACGGCCCACACCGTAATCACATGCCCAGGAGTTAGGTCTGTGGCTGCCAGGGAATAGAAGATACCCTGACGAGTCCTCACCAGAAAAGTGTTTCCCACTTGCTGACCTTTGGGTAAGGATGGATCGTCTACTTGATTAATCAAAGGAGCCTTAGTAAAACCTTTTCCAAATCTAGGATAGCGCAATCCCATTTCCTCAAATTCTTGTACAGCTGAAAAATGCGCTTCTCCAGCTGGGGCAATCTGTTCTTGCCCATACTCTTTTTGACAGGAGGTGATCAGGCCCAAGAGGCCGACTAGCATCAACAAATGAATGCTTGTTTTCATGTTAAATGGTTATTGGTTAAATAGTCGCTGCAAGTTGCAGGACTTTGGCAGCGGAGGCATCAGCGTAAACCTGGGAAGAAAAAGATGGTGGTATACCAGGAACATCAGAAGAGTGGGAGAGGGGCAAACAAAAAGCCTCTAGCGCGAATGAACTAGAGGCTTTTTGCAGTTTAGCTGTAGGTAGGTAGCAAGCTTATTTATCGTTTAAGCTCATTCTGATCTTCTTTTCAAGTTCCGATACGGTATCTTTCAGAATAAGATCGGTCTCCATTAGATCTTGTACGGTTTTACAAGAATAGATTACCGTACTATGGTCTCTTCCCCCAAAAGTCTCTCCAATTGCTTTCAGGGATTTATCTGTGAGATTTTTAGCCAAGTACATGGAAAGCTGCCTCGCAATGACCACTTGGCGCTTCCTGGTCTTTCCTTGTAGCTTATCCACACCTACTTCAAAATGTTCGGCTACGAGGTTTTGGATAAATTCTACCGTAATCTCTTTATTAAGCTGAGTAACAAAATTCTTGATCACTTCCTTTGCTAATCCCATGTCAATCTCTCTTCTATTCAGCGAGGACTGCGCAATCAAGGATACCAATACACCTTCTAGCTCGCGGATGTTATTCTTGATGTTATAGCAAATGAATTCGAGTACGTCAGCTGGAATCTCAACACCTTCACGATTCATTTTAGACTCCAAGATGGCCATCCTAGTTTCTAAATCAGGGATTTGAAGGTCGGCAGATAATCCCCATTTGAAACGAGAAATCAGTCTTTCTTCCATTCCATCCAAATCCTTTGGTGGGCGATCGGAGGTCAAAATGATCTGGCGACCGCTTTGATGAATCTGGTTGAAAATATGGAAAAAGATTTCCTGGGTTTTTTGTTTGTTAGCTAGAAACTGGATGTCATCTACGATAAGAACGTCAATGAGCTGGTAGAAATTTACAAAATCATTGACCGCATTATTCTTTATAGACTGAATGATCTGATTAGTGAATTCCTCTGAAGAAACGTATAGAACCGATTTGTCCGGGAACTTGGTGACTACCTCATTGCCAATCGCCTGCGCCAAATGAGTTTTACCCAATCCCACATCGCCAAAGATAACCAGTGGATTGAAAGAAGTAGTACCTGGTTTCTTCGCAATAGCTAAACCTGCCGAACGGGCCAAGCGGTTGCAATCTCCTTCAATATAAGTATCGAAAGTATAGCTAGGATTTAGCTGCGGATCAATCTTAAGCTTCTTAATTCCTGGAATTACGAACGGGTTCTTGACATTTTGAATGTCAATCATTCCCGGGGCGTAATTATCATTCTTTTTAATGGCCTCTTTGGCTTTCTTTCGGCCATTACTCATTAAGATCTGATACTCCAAACGACCTTTGTCTCCGAGTTCGTTGCGAATCGTAGTTTTAAGTAAAGAAACGTAGTGTTCTTCTAGCCATTCGTAAAAGAATTTATTAGGCACTTGGATGGTTAAAGCGTTGTTCTCCAAGCGAACGGGTTTAATGGGTTCGAACCAGGTTCTAAAGCTCTGCAAATTTACGCTCCTGCGGATAGTTTGCAGACAGTTGTCCCATACTGTAGCATGATTTCTTAACATTCTCCAGACAAATTATACTGTCAAGCTAAACAAATAAATAATGAACCCTGTAAAGGGAATCGCAAGAGTATCAGTAAGTTAGGTCTAAATCTCAAAAACAAACAGGGCAACGTAGAAGTCTTGTTGAGGATCCTGTATGACAATTGCTAGATAGTGTAGCTTATTTTGAGAGGGAATACAAAGTTCAGAAAAAAAAGCCAGACTAGAAAATGGGAAGAGCCAGTTTTGGCATATTTTTTTTTTGGTTATCCATAACTCTCGATAAAACTCCCTGAAAGAGAAATTCTTACCCCTGGAAAAAAAATTGATGAAAATTTAAGCTCCCTTTCATGCAACTATTTTGGCAGGGATGGCATCCTTAGTGTCGAGACCAGTTTCAAAAGTTTGTAACTTTTGAACAATGTCTGCATTATAAAAGATGAGAAACTCGATTTCCTAAACTAATGATCCTCCACTGGATCAAATGTTAAGGCATCCTTGGACATAATTTGCGCAAGGCCAGGACCGTTCTATTTCTATAACTGGCAAGATGTCCAAAGATTCACCAACTTGAACTAAACTCGACTACCATGGTGCGCTCAAACGCCTTTTTCCCTGCCTTGTACTTATTATCCTTACTCTTTATCTTTCAATCATGTGGCCCTTCTACTGCTGAACAACAAGTGGAAGACTTGATCTTTACGGTTGCTGATGGTCCGATGGAAGTGACGGTTACCGGTACTGGAGAGCTCAATGCGAAGAAATCTGTAAAAATTAGAGCTCCACAAGGTATGAGGCCAGCAGGCATCTATGAAACGACATTGTCCAATTTAGTTCCTGAAGGTACCATCGTAAATGAGGGAGATTTTGTGGCCTCACTTGATCGAACGGAATTAGCCGGAAAGATGAGTAATGTACAGACGGAATTGGATAAAGTACAAACGCAGCTAGAGCAGGCTAAGATCGATACCGCCATTGATCTCCGAGCGTTAAGGGATGAAATTGTCAATCTCAACTTTACCAAAAAACAAAAGTTGCTGGAAGTTGAACAAAGCAAGTACGAACCACAATCTGTCATCCAACGAGCAGAGTTGGATTTGGAGCAGACCGAAAGAGACTATAAGCAGTTGTTGACAAAATATGATCTAAAACAACAGCAAGCGGTAGCCAAGATTGAAGAGATCAACGCTTTGCTCCGACAAAACCAACGGCAGCTCCAAAAATACCTGGACCTCTCCAACGACTTCAATATTTTTGCTCCCAAAACAGGCATGGTGATTTATGCTAGGACCTGGAATGGTAAAAAGGAACCTGGCAGCAGGATATCGGCTTGGGATCCCGTGGTGGCAGAGCTACCTGACTTGACGGACATGATCTCAAAAACTTACGTTAATGAGGTGGATATCAGTAAAGTCCAGGTGGGGCAGGATGTCACCATTAAGGTAGATGCCTTCCCGGATCGTAACTACACAGGTTCGGTACTTAAAGTAGCTAATATTGGAGAGCAGCTGCGAGGGTACGATGCCAAAGTGTTTGAAGTGATCGTGCAGGTAAATGAAGTAGATTCGATTATGCGGCCGGCCATGACAACGAGTAATGAGATTGTAACCAATGTCCTGGACGCTGTTACCCATATCCCACTAGAAGCTTTGTTTAGCGATAGCTTATCCTTCGTTTATAAGCGAGACGGTAACAGTCTAGTTAAACAAGAGGTCATCACGGGCCTAAGCAATGACGATATGATTGTCATCGAGCATGGCCTTGCCGCTGGAGAAGCTATTTACTTGACTGAACCTAACAATAAATCCTCTCTTACATTCATACCGATAGATCAAGCCATCAAGGATGAAATCCGCCAAAAACAGGAAGAGGCGAAGCGTGCGCGAGAAGCCCAGGCTATGGAACGCCGCAAAAAAATGGAAGGGGTAGATATGCCTTCTCCTTCCTCCGATGGTGGTGGTGGTGGAATCATCATCATCAATTAGATCGACAAGTTTAACTGTTATTTACTTCAAATTCCTTGAGGTTCTGGAGCAGCATTTAGACTGCTCCAGACAGCAGCTATGCTTGCGCAGGTTTTCTCTGCACATGTTATTCTATTCCTTCTTCTAAACAAAGATCATGAAACGGTATCTCTTTAATTTTTATCTGGCCATTGAGGGGATCAATGCCAATAAGCTTCGTTCCTTTTTGACGGCGCTGGGCATCATTTTTGGGGTGGCAGCGGTCATCGCAATGCTTGCTATTGGTAGTGGTGCGAAACAGGCAATTTTGGAGCAAATGAAGTTGATTGGCACCAATAATATTGTCCTAACGGCGAAGATGCCTGGCCAAGGAGACGAAGGTGCTGAGGAGCAAGGTGATGATTCCAATGCTGTTGGAAACCAGAAAGAGAAGAAACCCTTTTCTCCGGGCTTGACACTAGAGGATCTGAATGCCTTAGAATCTATTCTGCCTGATATTGAAAGTGTCAGTCCAGAGATCGTTTTACCAACCAATGTCATCCAATCCGCGCAATTGCAAAAAGCTAAGTGTATTGGCGTCAATAATGACTTCTTCGAACTAAATCAATTGGATTTGGAGTCCGGCGAATACTTTCATCAAACTCAACTAGATGGAGGTAAACCGGTCTGTATAATCGGTAAAAATATTCAGCTGAAATTCTTCAAAGATGAAAACCCGATTGGCAAGCAGATCAAGTGTGGTAACACATGGTTGCGGATTATTGGCGTATTGCAGAAAAGGCAAGCCAGTAAAGAAAGCTTGGATAATCTAGGAATAAGAGACTATAATTCAGATGTTTATATCCCTGTTACTACCTCGCTCTTGAGATTTAAGAACCGCGCCAAAATGGGGAAGAGTCGTTTCGCTCGAAATAACCGAGGAAACAATTCGGAATTGGAGAATTATCATCAGCTAGATCGAGCCGTTATCCGGGTGGGCAATTCCCGCCAAATGAAGGCCACTGCAGCAGTAATGGCTAGAATCCTAAAGAGACGCCACAATGACATCATTGATTTTGAAATAGAAGTTCCGGAATTACTGTTGGAACAAGAACAGAAAACGCAAGACACCTTTAACCTAGTACTTGCCGTAATTGCAGGGATCTCCCTCTTAGTGGGGGGTATCGGAATTATGAATATCATGTTGGCTTCAGTACTAGAGCGAATCAAGGAGATCGGCGTGCGGCGCTCCTTGGGGGCCAATCGACAGGATATCATCTTGCAATTTCTCTTCGAGGCGGTCATCATCAGTTTGCTCGGTGGAGTGATTGGAGTCGCAGTAGGAATCCTCTCGGCCAAAGCAATTGCCTCATCGGCTGACATTCCGACAGTTGTATCGGCTTGGTCCATCATCCTGTCTTTTGGTGTGGCAGCAACTATCGGCTTGATTTTTGGTCTATTTCCGGCTCGGAAAGCAGCCATGCAAGATCCGATTAAAGCGCTTCGCTCGGACTAATCCCTCCTATAATTGAGAATCGAAATTATACACCTTTAACATCAAAACACAGAAGTTTATGAACTTGCGCTTTGCCTACCTAGTGGTGGTTATCTTAATGGGAAGTCCCGCGATCTGCTGGAGTCAGGTGGATACACTATACCTTGATCTGAAAGGCACAATCGTTCTGGCTCAAAGTGATGCACCGGATGTATTGATTGCCAAAACGGCCTTCAAGAATGATTACTGGCGTTATCAGTCTTTCTTGGCGGATTATCGACCACAAATCGTACTAAATGCTACGATTCCAAATCTTAATAGAGCCATTGATCAGATCGACCTTCCAGATGGGACGGTCAATTTCTTAGAGCGGTCCTTCATGAATAATAACGTACGCCTTAGTTTGCAACAAGGTATCACCGCTACCGGGGGGCAAATCTTTGCCGGCACTGGACTGGAGCGTATCGATATCTTCCCGAATGATTTGACCGATAAGCAAATTTCATACCTTTCCAATCCCTTCTTCCTGGGCTATAATCAGCCCCTATTTGGTTTTAATGAACTCAAGTGGAATAGGCGAATTCAACCTATGGTTTTTGAGGAGGCTAGCAAAGCTTATTCTGAAGACATGGAACAAGTCGCCTTTCAGGCGGCTAACCTATTCTTTGATGTGCTATTTGCTCAGCTTAACCTGCAGGCAGCGATCAGAGATAAGACCAATGCTGATACCCTGTATGCCATCTCCCAAGGACGGTTTGAGGTAGGACGAATAGCCGAAACGGAGCTCTTGCAAATCGAACTTAGTGCCATGCGCGCTAACGCAGACTTGGCTGCCAGCCAATTAAGCTTACAAACCAGTACGGAGGAGTTGAGAAACTTTCTTGGGATTCAGAAAGCGGTCGCCTTTAGGTTAGCTCCACCTAGTGAGCTTCCTCAGGTCCAAATAGATGGTCCAACCGCCTTGGCCTATGCAAAGAAAAATCGTTCTGATATTACCACCTTTGCTCGTCGTCTGGAGGAAAGTAATCGACAAGTGGCCTTCGCGAAGGCCGATAATAGACCTAGCCTGGATCTGTCACTTTCTTTTGGTCTATCTCAAACTTCCAAAGATTTATCAGATGCTTATCGGAACCTTTTGGATCAGCAGCGCGTCACCTTAGGGCTTTCTATGCCCATTGCGGACTGGGGAAAATCAAGGTCACGCCTGAAGATTGCGGAATCTAATCAAGATTTAACGCAATTGGAAGTAAGCCAAGATCGAGTGAATTTCGAGCGAGAAATCTTGGTAAAAGTGCAGCAATTTGACTTGGTAAGAGATCAAGTCACCCTCGCTTTAAGATCTTACGATGTTTCACAGAAGCGCTTAAACTTAACCCGATCTAGATATCGTATTGGTAAAATTCAGGTCACGGATTTCAATATTGCGATTCAAGAAGAAGCGGCCGGGCGCCAGGCTTACATTCAAGCTTTGCGAAACTTCTGGCTAGCTTATTACGATCTCCGACAATTGACGCTGTACGACTTTGAGGAAGGTCGTCCTTTAGTACGTGATGCCAAGGATATCCCCACAAATTAGATATTACTGTATATCTTGCGAGCAAAAAGCACTTTGATTGATTATCTAATAGTGGGGCAAGGTATTGCCGGGACCCTAATGGGATATTTTCTGCAAAAGGCCGGTAAACGGATTCACGTGCTGGATAATGATTCTCCACGGTCATCTTCCAAGCATGCGGCAGGCATTATCAATCCCGTGACTGGGAGGCGATTTGTGAAATCTTGGCGGATTGAAGACTTGATGCCCTTTGCACATCAGACTTATCAAAACATCGAACTTGAGTTTGAGATTAAGGTCTTTCACCATATTCCACTTATCCGAACGCTTTACGATCAAAAAGATCGGAACAACTGGATGCTTAGGATTACGGATCCCGCCTACGAGAAATACATGGATGGAAAGGCAGATCTTGGTTCCTATGAAGGGCAATTGCACCCAGATTTTAGCTATGGGCAGACCCTTCAGACGGCTCGTTTAGATATGCCTGCTTTCATTGCTCATTTTCGAAAATATTGGGAGAAGCGCGGGGAATTCAGTATTTCTCAATTGTCAGTAGAAGATCTCGATATTCAAGCGGATAGCGTCCGTTGGGGAGATTTGCAGGCAAGACAGATCATTTTCTGTGAGGGGAGCTGGGGTAAACAAAATCCTTATTTCAATTACCTTCCATTCCGGGGAGCGAAAGGGGAGATTATGGAAGTGGCTATTCCTGGGGCGAATTTTGATCGAATCCTCAAACGAAAATTATTCATCTTACCTTTAGAAAACGGAAATTACTGGGTGGGTACCACCAATACGAATTGGTTCGACCATGAGGAACCTACCGAAGAGGGAAAGGCCGAATTGATAGAAAAATTGCAGGCCTTTCTAAAACCCGATTTTGAAATTATCGGACATCACTCCGCTATCCGACCAACCGTCAAAGACCGTCGACCCTTTCTTGGCCATCATCCCGAACAGTCCCGCTTGATCATCTTTAATGGATTGGGAACTAAAGGGGCATCTCTTGGTCCCTATTGGGCGGCCCATTTGGTGGATCATCTCCTGAAGGGTGCAGACTTAGACCCTAGCGTAGATATCCGTCGTTATCCCTATCCCGCCCCCGCTTAAGGGCCAATAATCAAGAATAATCTGGATTCATTTATACTTTTTTATCAATTCATGCTGTTTACTGTTATAGAGCCCTTATCAAGGCTTTACCCTTTTACTGTTGTTCATACATACTGAGATAGACCCAGAACAGCTTACTATCGTCAGAACATGGTATTATTTAAACCAACTAGGATGAAAGCTATAATCCCGAGTGTGGTATTGATCTTTCTTATTTTTTTGAGCCCCGTGGTCAATGCCCAAACCAAAGTAGATATGTCTAAGTTTAGTAGTGCTTCTTATCAATCGGATTGGGAGCAAGTCGAAGGTTTTGAAAAGAAAAGATTGCCCAAGTCTGCTTTGAGCGTGGTGGACAAGATTGTCGAGAAAGCAAGACGGGACAATAACCCTTCCCAGCTCGTTAAATCTCTCTTACATAAGGCGAAGTACCTTGAAGATACCAATGAGAATGGTCGCTTGGTAAGTATTGCCTTACTAGAAAATGAAGTAAAGCAAGTTCTTTTTCCTGCCAAACAGGTGTTGCATTCCATCTTGGGAAATATTTATCAAACAGAGCTATCCCAAAGATACTGGCGGATCAGGAATAGAACGGAGCTGCAAGAGGCTAAAGATTCCGCCGATATTAACCTCTGGACGATCGATCAGTTCGTCAGAGCAAGCACGGAACATTACTTGGCCTCTCTAGCTGAAAAGGATAAATTACTTTCCCTGCCTTCCTCCCTTTTTCAAGCTGTACTTCGCGAAGGAAAAGAGGCCAATGGCTTGCGACCCACAGTTTATGATTTCTTGGCACATAGAGCCATCGATCATTTTATGAACGATCGGAACTATCTGGCGCAACCTAAGGAACCATTCCTACTTAATGATCCCAAACTATTCGCTGATAATAAGGCCTTTGCCGCCCATCCATTTAATTCTACAGATCAGCAGGCCTATAAATATCAAGCGCTATTGCTGTTCCAAGCGGTATTGCAAGCTCATGTAGACCGAAAGGAGGTGCCGGCCTTGGTAGATGCCGATCTGAAGCGATTGAAGTTTGTTCAGTCCTACACAGTATTGGATCAATCCGATAAGCTGTATATTGAATCTTTACAGGCACTTCAAAAGAAATATGATCGCCATTTTGTTTGGGGAGAAATCAGCATGGCCATGGCCGATTTCTACTATGAGCAAGGGAACAAATATCGGGCTGGAACTGCCGAAAACCACCAATGGGACTTAAAGAAAGCGCTGCAATTATGTGCGCAAGTAATAGCTCGGGAAAAAGATTCCTACGCGGCTAAAAGAGCGCAGTCCCTTAAGAAGAATATCGAAATTTCTCGATTAGAAGCTACGGCTGAAAAGGTATATCTGCCTCAGGAGCCAGGCTTATTTTTGATGAAGTATAGAAATACGGAGAAGGTATATCTAAAAGTAGTTAAGGTCTTGCAGGAGGAAACGCCTGAGGATTACCAGGAATATGTTCGAAAACTAGCCAAGACGCGGGCTTTTAAATCATGGTCCTATGATCTTCCTGATCCTGGAGATTACCAGTCTCATAGTGTGGAAGGGGCGATTCCTGCGCTGCCATTGGGTAATTACGCAGTAGTCCTTTCGGATAATCGACGGTTCGATCCCAATAAGGGTAGTGTGCACGCCGTGCCGATCAAAGTGTCGCAACTAGCCTACATTCATCGTAGCGGAGCTCCTACTGAATTGCTGGTTGTGGATCGTAAGTTTGGGGAGCCTATAAAGGACGTGAAGGTTTCCATCTATACCTATGAATACAATCGGAAGAAAAGGAAATCAGAGAGAAAATTTCGGCAAGAAACTCGTTCTGATGCCCAGGGGCTTTGCAAGATAGATGTCGATTTTCGTGGTCGATATTTTCTAGCCTTGGAGAAGGGCGATGATCGCCTTTTTCTAAGTGATCAAGGGCATTACAGTAACCAACGCCCAGGTATTTATGCGGAACCGGGAGACAATGGTCGTAAACTCCAAATGCAATTCTTCCTGGATCGAGCTATCTACCGACCAGGACAGACTGTCTACTTTAAAGGATTATTAATAGAAGAAGGAGAACAGCTACAAGTGGCTGCTAAGGAAACGGTTGAGGTAGTCTTCAAAGATGTCAACTACCAAGAAATCAAGAAATTGACTTTAACCACCAATGAATATGGAACCGTAAATGGTCAATTTGAGGCTCCCTCAACTGGATTGTTGGGGCGTATGTCGGTTGAGTCGCCATATGGAAGTACTTCATTTAGAGTAGAGGAATATAAACGCCCCAAATTTTCGGCTTCCTTCGAGCCTTTCACTGAAGCTTACAGCCTGGGAGATGAAATTGAAGTACAGGGCAATGCCATGGGGTTTGCAGGCAATGCCATTGATGGGGCAAAGGTCAATTTCAGAGTGGTCAGGGAAATTAGTTATCCTTGGATTCCCTGGTATTATTACGACCGCTATTTCCCCAAGAGTGGAGAGCGACAAGAAATTGCGCAAGGAGAGGCACAGACGGATAGCGAAGGTAATTTCGTAGTGAAATTTACGGCCTCGCCCGATCTTAGTTTAGACAAGAAAGATAAGCCTGCCTTTACCTTTAAGATCACTGCTGATGTCATAGATATGAGCGGAGAGACTCATTCTACCACTAAGAGTATTAAGCTCGGTTATTTAGGCTTTGAGACCTCGGTAGAGCTACCAGCAGCTACGGATCGAAGTGATTCTCTTAGCTTAACTATAGATACCCGAAACTTAGACGGCCAATTTCAAGCTACGACGGGAGAATTAAAGATCTTTCCGCTGGAGGAACCTTCACAGCCATTACTTGATCGATACTGGGAAACACCAGACCAGCAATTACTCAAAGAAGCGCAATTCCGAAAACAATTTCCCCATTTTAGCTTTGGCAAGACCAAGCGCATGAACGAATGGCCCCGCCAAGGTGCAGCCTTAAGTCAGGGCGTTAATTCTGGTAAGCAGAAGCAGTGGATGATTGATATTAAGGACTGGGCTGTGGGACACTATTTGGCGGTCTTTACAATCGTAGATCGGGCCGGTAATGAGATAGAGACTAGCCAAGCTTTTTTCATCTACGATAAGCAAAATCAAGCTTTGCCAAAAAACTTAGGTTTATGGAAGGCTTTCGATAAAGAGATCTATGAGCCGGGAGAGGAATTAAACATTCAGCTGGCGACTGGCTTCGAACAAATGTCCGTATTTATTGAGCGACAGAAGAAACAAGACTTCACTAGAGAGTGGGTGAAGATGAACCCTTGGGGACAACACACCCAAACCATAGCGGAAGCCGACCGTGGAAACATTTATTTCAAAGGGGTATCCATTAGACAGAATAGATTCTTTCAATTTGAACAGAATGTGACCGTCCCTTGGAGTAATAAAGAGCTGCAAGTAGAATACCATACCTTCCGAGACAAGCTTCGACCAGGACAAGAAGAAGAATGGAGAATTGTTATAAAAGGTCCTAAGAAGGAGGCCGTAGCAGCGGAAGTTGCCGCCGCCATGTACGACGCTTCTTTGGATGAATTTTCCAGTAATAGTTGGTTCTATCAACCACATGGTTATAGCTTCTATGGCCGATCCTACTGGAACCCTTCGGGCTTTGGAGAAGGGTCTAGTATTTCAGTTGGTAGAGAACGAAATAGAATGCAGCAAGCTCCGGTTAGATATTATGAAAGACTTAACTGGTTCGGGTTTGTAGAAGCCCCGATGGCCCTTCGCAGTATTCAGAAAAGGAGTTCTGCCCCAGCGGCCTATTCCGCGGTTGCTACCCCTTACAGCTATGAAGAAGAAATTGTGGTTGCTGCAGATACAGAGATGAGCGCTGTGCCACCACCACCGCCACCTCCAGCACCGGGGGCCGAAGGGCGTGCTTATTTTGGGATGGAAGAAGCGGAGGAAGAGGAAGAAGGCGATAGTGCACCCGCAGTGAGAACCAATTTAAATGAAACGGTCTTCTTTTTACCCGATTTACGGACCGATAAGGATGGAAATGTGATCATTCAATTCAAAATGAATGAGGCCTTGACCAAATGGAAATTCCTATTATTTGCACATACGAAGGATCTGAAGCTGGGATCAAGTACTAAGATGGTCCAGACCCAGAAAGAGCTAATGGTTTTACCTAATGCTCCTCGCTTTTTAAGAGAGACCGATGAAATGCTGTACACCGCGAAAATCGCTAACCTCTCAGATAAGGATTTGAATGGGGTTGCGGAGCTAAACTTATTTGACGCCATGGATAGAAAAGCCGTGGACCTGGCTTTTGAACTTGGCAATAGGGAAAGAAACTTTGAAGTCAAAGTAGGCCAATCTACCGTTGTTAGTTGGCTGCTAAAGGTGCCGGCAGATGGAATGGCGGCGCTCGTTCACCGAGTTACAGCCAAGGCGGGAGATTTTGCTGATGGAGAGGAAAGTGTCATCCCAGTGCTTAGCAATAGAATGCTAGTCACTGAAGCTATGACACTACCCTTGCGTGCTGACGAATCCCGTACTTTTACCTTTGAATCTCTCAAGCGTTCCGGGGCTTCCAAAACGCTAACGCATCATGCGTTGAGTTTAGAAATGACTAGTAATCCGGCCTGGTATGCGGTACAGTCCTTACCTTATTTGATGGAATATCCCCATGAGTGTACGGAGCAAATCTTTAATAGATTTTATGCCAATACACTGGCGGCAGGAATCGTGCAGCAACAACCAGCTATTGAAGGAATGTTCGAAGCGTGGGCTTCTGCAGATGTATTTGAAAGCGCTTTGGCTAAGAATGAAGAGCTAAAGCAACTTTTGTTAGAAGAAACTCCGTGGGTCTTGAATGCCCAAAGTGAAGAACAGCAAAGACGGAATATTGCCTTGCTCTTCGACCTGGGTAGAATGAAGAAAGAGCGAGACAATGTGATCCAGCAGTTAGCTGAACGCCAATCGCCAGATGGAGGTTATAGTTGGTTTCCTGGGGGAAGAGATAGCTGGTATATCACTCAGTACTTGTTGGAAGGGATTGGGCACCTGGAACATTTGCAGGTTCTCAATGCTAGTACAGATCAACTACTGCCAGAGATTATCAATAGTAGTCTTGCCTTCGTGGACAGAGCATTTCAAACGCATTACGATGAACTACAGCGGAAGATCCAAAATGGTACCACAAAACTAGATGCAGACCATCTAACCAGCCTTGTAATCCATTATATGTATACCCGATCTTTATTTGCCTTACAAGATGAAGCGGGTAGTCAGGAGGAAGCCCTAGGGTATTTCTTAGATCAAGCCAAGAAGTATTGGGTAAACCGAGGCGTATATCAGCAAGGGATGATTGCGTTGGCTTTACATCGTTATGGTGAACAAGCAGCAGCTATGGACATTATCCGTTCGCTGGATGAAAGGGCCATTAGAAATGAAGAATTGGGCATGTATTGGAAGTACAACCGAGGATGGTTCTGGCAAGATCTCCCGATCGAAACACACGTATTGCTATTAGAAGCTTTTGCGGAGGTGGCAAACGATATGACAGCGGTGGATGAAATGAAAATATGGTTGCTGAAAAACAAGCAAACGAGTCATTGGAAAACCACTAAAGCGACAGCAGCAGCTATTTATGGTTTATTGGGGTATGGCCAAAACTGGCTTCAGGAAACGGAAGATGTAAAAATTAACTTCCCTAGGGCCCCGAGGAAAGCCTACCAAGCTTCGATACAACAGGCACAAGCTGGCCAAACACCAGGAGTTGGATACTATAAGGTAGATTTTGCTACAGATAAAATATCAAAGGATTATGCTACCGTCAAGGTGAAGAATCCGAATGACTACATCGTTTGGGGCGGCTTGTACTGGCAGTACTTTGAAGACTTGGATGCGATAAAAACTTTTGAGGAAACGCCCTTGCAGTTAAAGAAGCAGCTATTTAAGGTGGGGTATGATGATAATGGAGAGGTGTTGACTGAGCTGAGTGACGGTGGCTCATTACAACCTGGCGAAAAAATTAAGGTGCGAATAGTGCTGAAAGTAGACAGAGATATGGAGTATATTCATATGAAGGATATGCGCGCTAGTGGATTGGAGCCGATCAATGTACTGAGCCGATACAAGTGGCAAGATGGTTTAGGTTACTACGAAAGTACGAAGGATGTGGCTACACACTTCTTTTTTGACTATTTGCCCAAGGGGACGTACGTATTTGAATATCCATTGAGAGTAGTGCACGAAGGACAATTTAGTAATGGCATTACGACGATACAGAGTATGTACGCACCAGAATTTACTAGCCATTCTGAAGGTATGCAAGTTGAAATTAAGCGCTGATTTTATAGCTATTGATCCTAAAAGAGCGTAGAATTGTCGAGAAAAGAAAGCATAAATGGCGCTAAAGTGTTAAATTGAAGGAGATTCGTAATTTTAGAAGCATATGAAAAAGCAAATTTGGAAGTTTGCCACAAAACAAGTAAAAAAGACGATTATGGGTAGTGAAAAAAGTAGCAAGTCGAAGCACGCGGATACGGTCATCCGTAACCACGTGATCTGGGCGATGGGTACCGGTTTCATTCCTGTTCCTATTGCAGACGTTTTTGCTGCCACTGCGGTACAAATGGACATGATCCGACAGCTTTGTCGGGTGTACGATCTTGAATTTTCAGAGACGCAAGGAAAAGCTATTGTTACCTCATTGACCAGTTCTATTCTGGCCAGAGCAGGCGCTAGGAGCGTAGTGAAGCTGATCCCAGGCCTAGGTACCATTATTGGCGGTGTAACTATTTCTGTATTCAACGGTGCATCTACTTATGCCTTAGGCGAAGTATTCAAGAAGCACTTTGATATGGGGGGAACCATCTTGGATTTCGATACAGAAAGATTAAAGAAAGTCTTCAAAGAGAAATTTGAGAAAGGTAAAAAAGTGGCTGAGGATTTGAAGAAAGAACAGGATGCCTCCCAAGAAGCAGGTGAACCTGTAACGGAAACTACTACTGAAGCTGAACCTGTAGGCGAAGCAGCACCTACCAAAGAGGATGTTTTAGCCAAACTGAAGGAGCTAGGAGAATTGAAAGCTCAAGGTATCATCACCGACGAGGAGTTTGCCGAAATGAAAAAGAAACTAATCTCTGACTTCTAGTCGAGATTTTCTATAAAGAGCTTATTGCTATCGAAACGGGCATCAGATCAATCTGTATCTGATGCTTTTTTATATTACCCCATTACTTATATATTCCAGCGAGCCACCGGAGCTACGCCCTGATCACTGAATTGTTCCTCCAAATATTTGTAATAAGCAGTTACCCCAATCATAGCTGCATTATCCGTGCAGTATTCAAATTTCGGGATAAAAGTTTGCCAGCCCAGTTCCTCACCAGTTTGCTGTAGTGCCTTTCTTAAACCACTATTTGCAGAAACTCCACCCGCGATAGCAACAGTTTGAATGCCCGTCTGTTTGACGGCAAGCTTTAGCTTGTTCATCAGGATACTTACAATCCGGTCTTGCACAGAGGCGCAGATATTTGGCATTTCCTCTTCCAGAAAATTGGGTTGTTCCTTGACTTGTTTCTTTAGAAAATAGAGAATCCCCGTCTTAAGCCCGCTGAAGCTGAAGTCTAGACCAGGAATCTTAGGCTCAGAGAAGGAGAACTTCGCCTCACCCTGCTGGGCGAGTTGATCGATGATTGGTCCAGCAGGGTATTCTAATCCTAAGATTTTTCCCGTTTTATCAAATGCTTCGCCCGCCGCATCGTCGATGGTCTGACCCAGAATTTCCATATCCAGGTAATTATTGATGCGTACAATTTGTGTATGCCCGCCGGATACAGTAAGACATAGGAAAGGAAAGCTGGGGTGCGGTGCTTCGGCAAAGTGAGCCAAGACGTGAGCTTTCATATGATGCACCTCTATGAGTGGGATATCTAAACTCAGGGCCATGCCTTTGGCAAAGGACACCCCGACCATTAAGGAACCGATAAGACCAGGCCCCTTGGTGAAGCCAATAGCGTGTAATTCCTCTTTGCGTATCCCCGCCTTTTTCAGGGCTAAATCCACTACCGGAATAATATTGGCTTGGTGTGCTCGGGAGGCTACCTCCGGAACGACTCCGCCATATAGCCGATGAGCCTCCTGATTGGCCACACAATTGCTCAGGACTTCTCCATCCTGAATGACGGCAGCAGAAGTATCATCACAGGAAGATTCGATTGCTAAAATGTTTATCTGCATAGGATCGCAAAAATAGCTTCTTGTTCAAATCTTTTAACGAAAAATTATTATCATTGCATCAAAACAAACCGAAAAAATGAGATTACTTATTAATTTGCTTCTCGCTGCCGTAGTAATCGGGTTGGTCTGGACATTAATTAGCAGCATTCAGGAACCTATCGCATTTAAGGCAGAAAAGGAAAAACGTGAGCGAGCTGTAGTTGAGCGCTTGATGGAAGTTCGTACTGCTCAAGATTTGTTCCGTAGTATCAAAGGCGGCTTTTCTCCTACTTTCGACTCTTTGAGAGAGACGCTGATGACGGATAGTTTCGCTGTAGTGAAAGTGATTGGTGACCCTGATGATCCTAATTTCACTGGAGAAATCGTGTATGATACTATTCTATCTCCAGCTATCGATTCCATTCAAACTTTGGGTATCAATCTTGATTCCCTTTCTATCGTGCCTTACGGTGGCGGTGTAAAGTTTGAAATTGCTGCTGATACCATCACTTATCAGAAGACAACGGTAAATGTGGTAGAAGTCGGTATTCCTCGTAGAGTATTCATGGGGAAATACAAAGACAAGCGATTTGCTAAGTATGATCAAGGATATGATCCAAACAAACCGATCAAGTTTGGTAACATGAACGCACCCAATTTGTCCGGTAACTGGGAATGATCAAATTTGAGATTGTTGAAGATACTTTTGCTAAATCACAAGCAAAGGATCTAGAGCTGTCCATCCTGGCAGGGGTGGACAGCTTTACCTATATGGTGGTTGATAAAAGACGCCATATCCAGGTACTCAAAGAATATGCCTTAGAAGAAGGGGCTAGCCTACCTCGCCGTCAACGCGCCATGCAAAAGATCGTCAAAGACGATGCACTCCTTAAATTGGCCTACGGCAATACTCAACTCGGACTTATCGGTTTGCAGGCTACTATCCTCCCGGAGCGCCTCTACAATCCGGCTAAAAATAAGACCTATCTCGAACAGCTAACGGATCTTTCTGTAAATGCCAAGGTGGTCGCTGAAGATCTTCATCACTTATCTGCCAAGTTGATATATGCCCTCGATCCGAAGACACAGGTAATCAGCAGTCATTTTCAAGCGGCTAGAAAGGTACATCTATATACCGCCTTTTTGGACGCCCTGCGACCACACGCAGCTACGCAAAAGGGGGCCCACCTCTTCTGCCATGTACGTTCTCGTAAGATTTACCTTTTTCTTTTTGATGGTACCCTTCTACAGTATGCCAATCACTTCACGTACCAATCAGCTAGAGATTTTCTGTATTACGTCCTGCTGGTATTCAAATCCTACAATTTAGATCCTAAGGATGTACCCGTATTTTTATCTGGACAATTGGTGAAGGATTCAGAAGTATATCGACTCTTGTTTAGGTATCTACAAAGGATTGATTTTCTGAAGGTTCCGGCTACTTTTTCCTTTGGACCTAAGTTGAGCCTACAGCCTTCGTATTTCTATTTTGACCTAATGAGTATCCAACAGCATTTCTAAGAGCCTATGCGGATTATTGGAGGAGAATTTAAGGGAAGACGCTTTACCCCGCCGGCCAAAAACTGGCCCACCCGCCCAACCACTGACTTCGCCAAGGAAGGGCTATTCAACATTATTCAGAACAATTTCGATATCAGCGAACTCAAAGTACTCGATCTCTTTGGAGGAACTGGGAGTCATAGTTACGAGTTCATTTCTCGCGGATGTACGGATGTGACTTATGTGGATAAATTTCCTGGCTGTGTAGCTTTTGTGAAAAAGACAAGTAAGCAATTGGAAATAGAAGATAAGATTCAGATCGTAAGAGGGGATGTCTTCAAGTTTATCCAATATGCCACCACTGCATACGACTATATTTTTGCTGGCCCTCCTTATCCCTTACCTAATATTCCGGATATACCTGATCGAATATTAGAGAAAGGGATGTTAAAAGAGGGTGGCTGGCTGGTGCTAGAGCACAATCCGAACCATGATTTTAGTAAGCATCCCAAGCTGCTTCAGGTTCGAAATTACTCTAAGACGATCTTCAGTATTTTCACACCTTAGCCTGATTCGGGAACTGTTTAGCAAACTATAAGGTTGAGCTACTTAATACCTTCTGGAAATGGTCTGAGAAATTCCATTTGGCACTAGACGTTAATGGAGAGATGATGTTCTCAGCCTAAATCTAGCAGAAGGCTTGCAGAGGCGTTATTTATTTAGCGTAGTGTAGGAGGAGAAGGCTTGTAAAACCTAGTGGAATCACTATAAAATTATATATTTGCCGCTCAATGAAAGAGCAGCAAATTTACCTGCCAACTTGAAACGAATGGAGCAGGTGGCAAACCGCACAATCTAATGTAATTAACAATAGCTGACTTTTAATAAAGCAATCAGAATCATGGACATTATTGGTATTATTCAAGAAGGGGTAGTCAAGGGTGTAGAAGCCCTTTACGGCGCATCAATTGCTGGAGATTCAGTCTCGATGAATGCTACCCGCAGTGAATTTGAAGGAGACTTCACTGTTGTGGTTTTTCCCTATACCAAAATGGCCAGAAAAAAGCCGGAGGACATTGGCCAAGAATTGGGGCAATTTATGTTAGATACGGTCCCACAGGTCAGTAAATTCAATGTCATTAAAGGGTTTCTTAACCTCGTGATAGACGATTCTTTCTGGCAGCAGTTTCTGTTAGAAACGGTCAAAGACAGCGATCAATTTGGGATCGGCGCGGCCAATGGAAAAAAGGTAATGGTAGAGTATTCTTCTCCGAATACCAATAAACCACTCCACTTAGGGCATATCCGAAACATATTATTGGGCTGGTCAGCCTATAAAATATTGCAAGCTGCTGGTTACGAGGTAGTTCGAACGCAGATTGTTAATGATCGAGGCATTGCTATCTGTAAGAGTATGTTAGCGTGGCAACGATTTGGCGAAGGTGAGACCCCTGCTTCGAGTGGGATCAAAGGAGATCATTTTGTTGGAAAGTTTTACGTCAAGTTTGAGCAGGCTTTTCAGGAAGAATACAAAGCCTGGCAAGCGTCAGATCAGGGCCAAGCCATCTTTACCGAAAAGGCAAAGGAGGAGCAAGGAGAGGCTGCTTTTTTCAAAGCTTATAAGAACACCTACTTCAATGAGTACAGTGAAATTGGTCAGGCAGCGCGAGCTATGCTAATCCAATGGGAGGCGGGAGATGAAGAAACGGTGAAGCTCTGGAAGCAGATGAATGAATGGGTGTATGAAGGTTTTAATACGACCTACGAAAATCTGGGTGTAGCCTTTGATAAACTATACTACGAGTCTGATACCTACCTCCTAGGGAAGAGTACGATTGCCGCAGGAATGGAAAAAGATGTCTTCTACAAGAAGGAAGATGGTTCCGTCTGGATCGATCTTACAGATGCGAAATTGGATCATAAAATAGTGCTTCGAAAAGACGGGACATCCGTTTACCTGACCCAGGATATTGGTACGGCGCAGCTTCGATATCAAGATTTTGGAGTGGAGCGGATGATCTATGTGGTAGCGGATGAGCAGAACTATCACTTTCAGGTCCTGTTCGAAACCATGAAGCGACTGGGGGAGCCCTATGCAGATGGTTTGTACCATTTGAACTATGGTATGGTGGATTTGCCAACGGGTAAAATGAAATCTCGAGAGGGAACAGTCGTGGATGCGGATGACCTGATGGCAGAAGTAATTGCGGAGGCAGAAGCTGCATCCAAAGACAGCTCTGAAATCAGCTCCTTCACAGAGGAACAACGAAAGGACATTTTCCGTAAGATAGGCCTAGCGGCTTTGAAGTTTCACATTATCAAGGTGCAACCACAGAAACGGATGGTATTTGACCCCAAGGAGTCTGTGGATTTGCAGGGGCAAACGGGACCCTACATTCAGTATTCCTACGT
Source organism: Saprospiraceae bacterium (assembly GCA_013214355.1). Lineage (GTDB taxonomy): Bacteria > Bacteroidota > Bacteroidia > Chitinophagales > Saprospiraceae > DT-111. The sequence goes on from JABSSL010000083.1 coordinate 21,123, forward strand.
GCGAATCAATGGGGTAGGGAAGAGAGCAGAGCGAGAGGGCGTGAGTTGGGAGCAGGCAAAAGATTATGTAAGCTTAGAACCTGCTGAGCGAGATCTATTGCGAAACCTCTATCAGTTTCCAGCATTGATTCAGGAAGCAGCTGCAGATCTGGATCCCTCAAGTATTGCCAATTTCTGCTATGCGTTAGCGAAGTCTTACAGCAAATTTTGGCATGATGTATCTATCTTTGATGCCGAAGAATCGGCGAAAGCTTTCCGATTACTATTGAGTAAAGTAGTGGGAAGCGTCTTGAAAAATGGTATGGACTTGCTGGGCATTGAGATGCCTGAACGCATGTAAGCATCCAAAAAAATATTCATTCAATTTATTGTAAATAGTTATGAGCAATCTCGAGGAAACCAAACCTTCTCTAAACTTTATCGAACAAATCATAGAGGAGGATTTGAGTCAAGGTAAGCATGCTGGACGGGTACATACACGTTTCCCGCCTGAGCCCAACGGCTTCTTGCATATCGGCCATGCTAAGGCCATTACCGTCAATTTCGAGTTGGCCCAGAAATATGGTGGTTTGACGAATCTGCGGATGGACGATACCAATCCCAGCACAGAGAAAACTTCCTACGTAGAGAACATCAAGAATGATATCAAGTGGTTGGGGTTTGAGTGGAATGGTGAAGTGCTTTACGCCTCGGACTACTTTGGGAAATTGTATGAATTCGCCATCAAGTTGATCAAGGCGGGCTTAGCCTATGTGGATGATTCGACTCCGGAAGAAATTGCTGAGATGAAGGGTGAGCCTACAGTGCCTGGGAAGGAGAGTCCCTATCGGACTCGAAGCATCGAGGAAAACTTGGACCTATTTCAGCGCATGAAGACAGGAGAATTTGAAGATGGTGCTAGAGTATTGCGCGCTAAGGTGGACATGTCCTCTCCGAACATGCATATGCGCGATCCTATTCTATATCGTATTAAGCACGAAACTCATCACCGGACAGGTGATGACTGGTGCATTTATCCGATGTATGATTTTGCACACGGGCAATCAGATTCTATCGAGGGAATTACCCATTCACTTTGCTCATTGGAGTTCAGACATCATCGACCTTTATACGACTGGTTTATTGAGAAATTGGAAATCTTTCCTTCTAGGCAGATTGAGTTTGCTCGGATGAACGTAGCCTATATGATTACGAGTAAGCGTAAGCTGCTACGATTAGTGGATGGAGGACATGTGACGGGATGGGATGATCCAAGGATGCCAACAATTGCCGGAATGCGCCGCAGGGGGTATCCCGCCAATGCTATTCGCGAATTTTGTCGTAGAGCGGGGGTGGCTAAGCGAGATAATCTTATTGAGATTGAGTTGCTAGAATATGCGGTACGTAATGAATTGAATAAGATCGCGAATCGAGTAATGGCCGTATTGGATCCGGTCAAAGTAGTGATCACCAATTACCCAGAAGGGCAGACGGAATATTTGTCCATCGATAACAATCCGGAGGACCCAGATGCTGGGAGCAGAGAAGTACCTTTTTCTCGAGAAATCTATATTGAAAGAGGAGACTTCATGGAAGATCCACCGAGAAAGTTTTTCCGGATGGGCCCGGGCAGAAATGTGCGTCTCAAAGGAGCCTATATTCTACATTGCGAAGATTTTGTCAAGGATGATGCCGGCACCATTACGGAAATCCATTGTACCTACTATTCCGATAGTAAGAGTGGAGAGGATACTTCTGGTGTAAAGGCGAAAGGAACACTGCACTGGGTATCCGTAGAACACGCTGCTAAAGCGGAGGTTCGCCAGTATGATCGCCTGTTTAGCGTGGCAGAACCGACTAAGGAAGAGGATAAGGACTACCTAGAATTGCTCAATCCTAATTCTTTGGAAATTCTTGACAATGTATATGTTGAGCCAGGATTAGTTAATGCTAAACCAGGAGAACAGTTGCAGTTTATGCGTAAAGGATATTATTGTGTGGATCAAGAAAGTACAGCTGAACATCCGGTTTTCAATCTGACGGTCAGCCTCAAGGATAGCTGGGCGAAATCCCAAAAGAAGTAGGCTATAAGGGAGCATATACTCAGTGTCCTCTGATTAGAAAAGGCAGAGGAGTGGCTAAACGCTCTGAAAATAATACTATCTTTACTTGCCATGGAAAAAGGTAGAATCATATTAGATCAAAAGCGATTTTCCATCATTATTGATCGCATCTGTCATCAACTGATAGAGCGTTACGATCGGTTTGAAAACTGCTGTATCATCGGTATACAACCAAGAGGGGTATTCCTTTCGGACCGTATATGCCAGCGCCTAAAGGAGATTCTCGAGATCGACAGCATCCTATATGGTAAATTGGATATTACTTTCTACCGCGACGATTTCAGGACCAGGACTGAGCCATTGGCAGCTAGTGTCACTCAAATGGATTTCTTAATCGATGGTTACCAAGTCATTCTAGTAGATGATGTTTTGTATACCGGTCGAACGATAAATGCCGCACTTACGGCTCTTAACCATTACGGGAGACCTGATCGTGTAGAACTGTTGGCCTTGGTAGATCGTCGTTTCAATCGCCATTTGCCGATACAATCAGACTATGTCGGCTTAACGGTGGATTCAGTAGATCAGGCTTACGTAAAAGTAGAGTGGAAAGGAGAAGACCAATCAGAAGACAGAGTCTTGTTATATGCGCATAAAAAAGATGTCGAATAGGGTATGGTTCAGCAATTGAGTACTCGCCATGTATTAGGGATTAAATATCTCACACCAGGAGATATTCGCTTGATTTTTGAAACGGCAAAGACCTTTAAAGAGGTCATTAATCGCCCCATCAAGAAAGTCCCATCCTTGCGGGATATTACTGTGGCTAATCTCTTTTTCGAAAACTCCACCCGTACTCGAATTTCCTTTGAGTTAGCAGAAAAACGACTGTCCGCTGATGTGGTGAATTTTTCAGCTTCTACCTCCTCAGTAAAGAAAGGAGAAACCTTGCTCGATACAGTCAATAATATTCTATCCATGAAAGTGGATATGGTCGTCATGCGCCATCCAGCTCCAGGAGCACATCACTTCCTTTCTCAACATATCGACGCCAATATCATTAATGCTGGCGATGGCACGCACGAACACCCTACCCAAGCCTTATTGGATGCTTTTTCCATGGAGGAGAAATTAGGAGATTTAGCTGGCAAAAAGGTGTTGATCTGTGGAGACATTTTGCATTCACGAGTAGCTTTGAGCAACGTGTTCTGTTTACAGAAATTAGGGGCTGAAGTTAAGGTTTGCGGACCACCCACCTTGATTCCGAAGTATATAGATCAATTGGGGGTTGAGATAGAATACAACATTGAAAAAGCGTTGGCCTGGTGTGACGTTGCCAACATCTTGAGAATTCAACTCGAACGACAGGACATCAAGTTTTTTCCTTCTTTGCGAGAATATGCACAGTATTTCGGTGTAAACAAGGCCTTATTGGATCGACTGGATAAGGAAATTGTTATCATGCATCCCGGTCCAATTAATCGTGGAGTGGAAATTACCAGTGATGTGGCAGATTCGAATCATTCCATTATTCTGCAGCAAGTGGAAAATGGTGTGGCAGTTCGTATGGCCGTATTATACCTTTTAGCAGCCTCCAGATAGTGAACTCCGCAAAAAACAGCTTGCTCCTATACTAGCCTTCCAAATTTGGCCGTTATGGCTAAGAATTCTGCTCCGACTGTTACATCTAAACGCTCAATTCCCAGTGTAAGGCGGCTTTCCCAAAAAGAGACTAACAAACGAGATGGAAGGTAATCGCTACATATATTCCAATGGCGCCATCTAAGGACCAACTACTCATAAGTGACACATTCTTAGCTATTCTCTAAGCCTCAGACAAGAAATAAATATTTTTTTTTACCATTTATTGTTTAAAAACATTATTTGGCAGATTTTTTGTTTTCCTAATCTAAGTAGAGCTCGAAGCGATCTGGACTAATCATATCTCAAATTGGGTCTTCTAAGTTGTATGGTATCTTTTTGTATATAAGATTCAGCTTGGAAGCCGTACTAGGATTCCTGTCTATTTTATTTCAGCTCAAAAAGGGTTATATTACAGTAAATTAAAGCGCTTATATATGAGAGTACTTCCACTGATTCCTCTACTTTTTAGCTCCATTTTCCTATGCTCCAGTATGTCTGCCCAGTCTTGCGTCAATTTGATCGTCGATGATCGTGTTATTGGTAGCACACACCTACTGCAGACTGCTTCTCAAACCCTCGTTGTGCGAGGTAATTATAGCTATAGCTTGGCTTTACTGAGTAATGATAGGGGAATCGTAGCTCAGGTTTTTTCCAAGGGAGGGGTGGAATTTAATCAGGATGATGAGATCATCTTCATGGATGGTAGTCAGATTCGGAAGAGTTATCGATTCATCGGAATGGGAGAGATGCAGAGTCAGAAAGGTACCCCAACGCATCAAAATACCCTACAGCTAGACCTAAAGGCAGTGGAATGGTTCTCCAGAGGAGGCATTACGACCATTTACATTAAGAATAACATTAGTAATCAAATGCGGAAGTTCACCATCAATCAAAGTCGACAGCAGGAACTGGCAGCCCTTGCCAATTGCTTTTTGAAGACGATTGATCCAGATAAGGTGAACGATATTGTACTAACCGATAACACTTTTACTCCTCCAAAGAAAGGGGAGAAGGCTAAGGTACCGGTTAGTGCTACACCTGGTTCACCAAAGGTGAAAAAGGTTGCTAGTATTGAGGAGTTGAATGATCAAGAGCTGGCGGACCTTAAGAAAGAACTACAGGCGACTAAAGATCAGATTCGAAAAGAGATTGCGGCGGAGCGGGCAAAGGGAGATCAAGCCAAGCAACAGATTCAGAAGGAAGTTACCTTGGCTAGGGAGCGGGCAGCTGAACAGAAGAAACAGTTTGCTGATGAAGTATTAGCTGCTAGGAAGCAATCGCAGGCAGAAATCGAAAAATCTCGAGCAGCGATGGCGGCTGAGGTGCAGACTGCAAAAGAAAATGCGGCAGTTCAGATGGACGAAATCCAATCAGGGGTGGCAGTAGCACGGAAGAATGCCAACGAAGCCATCCAGCAGGCACAGTTGGAATCAGCGGAGGAAATAGCTGCTACACGAGAAGCGGCTTCTGCTGAAATCAAGGCTGCTAAAGAAAAGCTAGAATTAGCAAAGTTAGAATATGCTGACGAGGTGTCCTCCGCCAGAGAGAATTCATCGGCAGAGTTGGATCGAATTCGGGATGAAACGGCTAAAATGATTCAAGATGCTAGAGATCAGGCCGCTAAGCAGAAGAACTTGACCACGGAAGAGGTTGTATCTAGTAAGGAAACGGCTACGGCTCAGGTTCTTAAAATTCAAGAGGAAACGGCTCAGGAAATTGCACAGCTGCGAGAAAAGGGGGCATTAGAGAAAGAGAAAATAGCTTTAGAGCTAGCAGAGAGTAGACGAAAAGTCGCGGAGGAGAAATCATTACTCTCCGAACAGAATGCTGCAGAAATTGCTGAATTGAGAGAAAATGCGACTAAGGAAAAAGAAAACTTGACGGTAGAGGTAGCGAATGCCAAGAAGAGTGCTGCCGAGGAGATTGATCAGATCCGTGCCCAAGTCCAAACAGAACAACAAAAGGCGCAGGAGGCCATCCAGGTGGCCCAGAAGGAATCTTCTGCTTCCGTCAAGGAGATTGGAGAGCAAGAGGCTGCCAAAGTCGCTGAAGCACGAGCTCAGGCACAATCACAAAAGGAGAAGATTGCCGCCGAAGTTAAGACTGCTCGTGAAAATGCCAATGCGGAATTAAATAAGATTCAGGAGGATCTTCAGAAGGCCATTGCTGATGCGCAAAGCAAAAAGGAAGAAGTGATGGCACAGACAGCTAATGAGGTGAAGATGGCGCAGGATAAGGCAGCAGGGGAGATTTCATCAGCTAAAGATAAAGCAGCGGAACAGGTGCAAGAAGCGAATAGCGCTAGCGCGAAAGCAAAAGAAAATTATGCAGCTGAAGTCAAGGCGGCTCAAGCTGCTGCCAAGGAACGGATGGAGAAAATACAGGCAGAAACTGCGGCTGCCATCGCTAAGGCCAAGGAACAAGAGCAAGAGAAGAAGACTTTGAGTGCTGAAGAAGTAAAAACAGCGAAAGAGAAAGCGGCTACGGAAGTGAGATCTGCCCAAGAAAAGGCCGCTCAAGCTATAGCCGTAGCCAGAGAGCAGGAATCCAAAGCGCTAGAAAACTCGGCTACCTCTATTGCAGAAGCAAAGCAAAAATCAGCAGAGGCTATTGCTACGATTCAAAAGGAAGAAGCCGAGGCCGTCCGTAAGGCGCGCGAAAATGCCGTCAAAGAACGAGAAACACTTGCGGTAGATCTTGCTACTACCCGCGAGAAATTGGCCAATGATTTGGCCGCTATAAAGGAGAAGCAGGCACAGGAAGTTAAAGAGAGTGCCGAATTAGCTGCTAAGGAAAAAGAACGGCTATCGGTAGAGGTGCTACAGGCCAAGGAAAAAGCTGCGGAGGAGGTGGCCGAAGCACAGGAGAAGGCGGCGACTGATGTTGCCGAGGCTAGAAAGCAGTCGCTTGCCGCAATTGCCACGGCCAAGGAAGATGCTATCAAGCAGCAAGCTGCTTCTGCTGCAGAGGTGAAATTAGCGCACGAGCGGGCAAAGCAGGAAATTACCGCCTCCCGAGAAAAGTCTCAAGCAGAAGTGGCTAAAGCACGGGAAGATGCAAATGATAAAAAGGCACAGTATTTGGCAGAAACAAAGGCCGCACGCGAGGCGAGTAATGCCGAGATTACTAAGGCAAAGTCGGAATCCAGTGAACTCATCTACCAAGCTCAACAAGATGCCAAGGAGCAAATCACTAAGGTGAAATCAGATGCCGCAGATCAGATTAAGTTAGAGAAGCAAAAGGCAAAGGCGGAGAAAGACAAGATCAAGGAAGAACTGATTGCCTATAAGCAGCAAACGGATCAATCTAAGAAAGAATTATCTGAACTAGAAGCTAAGTTGAAGAAGGCCAAGGAGGAATTGAAGCAATTAGAAGCGGCCTTGGCAAAGGCTAAATCAGATGGGAATAAATAGAAACGGCAGACTCAGGAAGTGAAGAGGAGTCGAAGAAAAGGCCTGCTGGGAACACCCAGCAGGCCTTTTTCGATAATAGAAAAGTACCTCTATTTCTGTATCACCAGCCGCTTACTGACGACTAATCGATCACTTTGGATGAGACTAATCAAGTAAACGCCAGGGGCAAGATCTTGTACATCCATTGGCATCACTACCCCTGCTGCCGAATCGAGATCAACTTGCCGAAGCACTTTGCCAAAGGCATCGCGGACAAGCAATTTAGCGGCAACATCCTCAAACCCATCGAGCACAATCTGAGCTTGGTTGTAAGCGGGGTTAGGGAATATTTCAATGGTTCCATTTTCTACGTCTCCCAGCTTACTCCAAGCCTGCAAGTCTTCTGGAGTAATGGAACTTGGATCTCCTAGGATGCCACCAGCCAAAGTGCCGCTTCCGGATAGGCTAACATTCTTGAATACCGCTTCAACCACTGCGCTGCCATTCAAGCTGTAAGCCATCATTCCGAGATATATACACTCATCTAGATTAGAGAAGGTCACTTTATATAATAACCTCCAATAGTTACCATCCCTACTGGTATAGGACTTGATTTCATTTCCATTGCGAACGATACGTAGCCATTTTACGCGACTTCTATTCGAACGAGACTGCGAAACGATGCCTCCGTAACTAGCCCTATATTCTCTCCTGACACTGCGTGTGGAGGTATTCTTTAATACCCCAGCTCTTCTAGCTAAAGGATCTAGACTTTCTCTAGCCATTAGACCGGCATAGCCCCCAGTATTTATACTGGCGAGTTCTGCGGTTAAGGTACCATCTCCACAAAGTGACTGATAGACATAGGTGGCCTTATCGGCTGCTCGGAAAGCAGGCCAGCAGCCATCGGAGGTAAGGGTAAAGCTTTCGTCATCGACATCGTAGTCGGAAGTAGTCTGTCCATCACAGTTGAGGCTGCCATCATCCGGTCCTTCAGACCAACCACAAGGTAAGCCGATCACATCGACATAGGCGGTACAATCATCCTCATTCCCAGCGCCATCCTTGATGGTGACTGGAATGGCTACCGTATTGCCAAGTTCATCACAACCGATTGTTAGATCAGCAGATATGAACTCGACCGTTCCACAGTTATCTGAGCTAGCAGCTTCATTCCAAACCTGTGCAACAGTCAAGTTGATATCCTGTTCTCCGTTGAAGTCCACAGTTACATCTTTACAGACTGCCACTGGATCCTCTCCATCAAATACTACTAGGAAGTGTGAACAAGATTTCTTGTTGCCATGAATATCTTTAGCTCTCCATTGTACCTCGTAGCGTCCTACAGGGAAGAAACCACTGGGGTCGAAGACTCTACTGGTCCAGCTACCAGTCGGGTTGTTGTTTTCATCAACTGTTCTATATCTGGCCTTTACGTTCTGTACATCACAATTGTCCGAAGCTTGGGCCGGCGTGAAGTCGACATTGGCCCCACATTGACCAGGATCGTTGCTAGTGGTGATATTACTTGGGCAGGCGATATCAGGTTTCTCATTGTCCGCTACCGTCACCGTAAAGCTACAGTCCATCGCATCATTGCCAGCAACATCACTACCAGAGTAGGTGACGGTCGTAGTACCTACAGGAAAGAAATCGTCTGGGAAATGCGTACTATTAGATAGAGCTCCTGGGCAATTATCACTTAAGGTAGGCAGTGTCCAATTGACATTTGCACCGCAGTCTCCTGTATCATTGTTGACGGAGATATTACCTGGGCAATTGCTGAAGGTCGGGGCTTGCAGATCCTGTACCGTCACAGTTGCTGTACATTGACTGCTCAAACTACCATCACTTACAGTTAGTCCTACAGTATATGTGCCAGGTCCAAATGGCCCACTGTCATCCAAGCTAAGCTGTAATGGGTCGTTATCTGGATCACTAGAATTATCGTTTACTTGTGCGGGGGTAATACTGGCTTCACAGGTATTGAGTGCGGTAGAAACGGTAATATTCTTGCAATTGGCCACTGGGGGTTGATTGCAAGCCCCCACATTATCTACCACATTAAAACTACAGTCGATCGTGCTTATACCTCCAGAAAGATCATTGGCAGTCAGGGTCACAGTTTGTATACCGAGATCGTCACAGGTGTAATTCAACTCTGGGCTCGTCTCTATGGCACCACAATTATCGGTGGAGTTACCATCTCCTATATTGGCAGGTAAGGTCCCATTACCCATTAGGTCGAGTTCAACATCTTGTATAACACCCGGACATTTGGCAACAGGATCTTCATTGTCATTCACCGTCACATTAAAGGAGCAGTTAGCAGTTCTGTTAAAATTATCCGTAGCCGTCACATCGACTTGTGCAGTACCTACATTAAAGGTTGTGCCGGGATTTTGACTATAGGTGATCTCTACATTGGTATCGCAATTGTCGGTAGCGGAGGCCGCAAAGCTAACTACAGCATTACACTGACCAGGATCATTATTTACACTAATATCACTCGGACAGGTTGGAACAGGGTCTTCCGTATCATTAACGGTAACGGTAAAACTACAATTGATGGCGTTATTTCCAGCTACGTCACTTCCTGAATACGTAACTGTGGTAGAACCTGCGGAGAAGAAATCTCCTGAGTTATGACTTGAGTTTTGACTGGTACTTGGGCAGTTGTCGCCTAGCGTAGGAGGCGTCCAAGTTACATTGGCACCGCACAGACCTTGCTCATTGCTAACCGAGATATTACCTGGGCAATTGCTAAAGGTTGGTGCTTCATTATCATTCACCTTGACAGTGAAGTTGCAAACATCTGTGTTACCGCTGAAATCCGTAGCCGTTACAGTGATGGGGGTGACGCCTACAGGAAATAAGCCACCGCTAGATGGGATTGCAAATGCCGTTGCTCCTAGGCAGTTATCAGTGGCTGAAGCGGAGAAAGATACTACCGCTCCACATTGTCCAGGATCATTATTGACCATAATATCTTCTGGGCAGATCGCCACCGGATCTTCACTATCCCTTACGATAACAAGAAAGGAACAGTTGTCAGTATTGTCAAGGTCATCTGTAGCGGTTACGTCTACTTGGGTTGTTCCCACGTTAAATACTGTACCTGGATTCTGGCTATAGGTAATATCTACGATCCCACCACAATTATCTGTGGCCGTAGCGTTAAAGCTGACCAATGCACTGCAAAGTCCTGGATCGTTGCTAACAGTGATATCGGCAGGGCAGCTTGCTACAGGGTTGACACCATCTTCAACGGTGATAGTGATGGAGGCACAAGCACCACTCGTACCAGAGCAAGTGCCCTCCGCACGGACATAGTAGGTAGTAGTGACAGTCGGTGATACGTTGAAATTCGGACCGGTGGCGACTTCTGCGCCTCCACAACTGCCAGTATACCACACCCAGCTTTGATCATCATTTAGACTTCCAACGACTGAAAGGGTCTGAAGGGAGGATGGGCATAATGGACCAGGGCTGCCATTGATGCTGTTGACCACGCCGGGCGAGCAGCAGGCGAGATTGCAGCTGAGGGGTAGGGTAGTAAAAGCATCATCATTCGAGTTCCAGTTAGCTTCTGTATTAATCTGTAAACCGGAAGCAACGCTGACTTTTGAGCAGTCTAGGGTAGCATTGTCTCGTTCAGGGGAAATCGAAATGGAGTTCACACCATCTGTAAATACACTTGGTTTCGCGGAGTTGTTGGAGTTTGTAGCATCTGCATCCCAACCACTATTCATCTGAATGGCTGCAATAAAGGCTGCTTCATTACCACTTGTGGGTGCGTTCCCTTGATAGGCAAAGAGTTGGTCTCCCGAAATAGATAAATCAATCGCATTGCCGCTTCCGTTGACATCACCTGCTTCTACTCCATTGGCATCAAAAAACTTGCTTGGATTAACGGCGAAATCGAAAACATTGAATTCATCTCCACAACTGTAAGGGCGGCAGAATTCCAAGGTTCTGGTTCCCTCGCCGCTTCTAAAGCCTCCGGAGCTTAGCCAGCCATTATCGGTAAAGGTGATGGTGGTTCCAGCGTTAAGATCCTTCAAGATGACGAAGGCAACGTCATCTTCGTCGGCACTGTAGGAAACGAAAGCAATATCTCCTAATGTTAAGCCCGTTTGACTCAAGAAGACGATGGTGACCTCGTCCTCCGTATCGGGACAGCTCGCGGCGGAATTATCGATGGTCCATTTAAGGGTATAGGACTGGCCCGCGGTTCCTTCAAAAGTAGTGGTTGGGTTTTCATCGTCAGCTAGCATCCCTTGACCATCACCTGGATCGACAAAGGTCCAGGTACCATCCCCTAAACCACCATTGCCTTGTAATTGCGTCATGGTATTCCCAATGATCTTTTCTACATCATTGGGTCCGGCGTCGGCTTGCACGGAAGTGACCGAAATGGTAGCCGTTTGGCAACTTTCTGTGATGACACAACCTCCTCGACCACTGACATAATAGGTGGTTGTAGCAGTCGGCGTAACATTGAATGACGAGCTAGAGGTAGTCCCAACTAGCGTACCTCCACAACTGCCGGTATAAATGGCCCATTCATTGGCGCCATTGAGTGTTCCATTGATGGTTAGGGCTACCGTTTGCCCTGGACAAGCCGATGACGGGGCAGAGACACTGGTCAATACCGGCTCCACACAGGAGCCGCAAGTGAAACTGCAGTAATTCAAGTCGATTACCGTACTACTACTATTCCAGTTGCTAGCCGTGTTAACTGCTGCTCCAAGATTGGTAGGAGAATTAGTAGTAATTGCACAATTGTATTCGGCATTGTCCGTCTTGGGAGAAATCGAGATTGAATTTACTCCATCTGTAAAGGCAGAGGGTTGGGCAGAAGAATTAGCATTGCTGGCATCGCTATTCCAAACCCCATTCATCTGAATAGCTGCGATCCAATTGGAAGCCCCTCCGGTGGTGGGTTCCATTCCTTGATAAGCAAAGACCTGGTCTCCGCTACCAGATAACTGTGGGAAACTACCGCTGACAAAAAGAGCAGCATCGTTTCCGCCCTCGTCTTTGATATGCGTATTGCTGCTTAGGGCAGAGAATTCGTCACCACAGGCATAGGGGCGGCAAAATTCATAAGTAATCGTCTGCTCATTTCCTCTAAATCCTCCTGCACTGAACCAGCCTCTATCTGTAAAAGTGATCCTGGTGCCCGCATTGATATCTTTTAATAAAACAAATCTAAATTCGTCTGGGGTATCTGAGTTGTAGCCCGTAAAGGCAATATCTCCTAACCCTAAGGTAGTCGAGCTCAAAAAAGTGATAAATACTTCGTCGGAGCTATTGGGGCAGCCAGCATTGCTAACTGTCCATCTTAATTCATATTCTTGACCAGCGGTGCCTGTAAAGGTAGTCGTGGCTAGGCTAGAACTTGTTGTCCCGGATACTCCATTAAAGAAACCATTCCCATCTCCGACTCCTACAATGCTCCAAGTGCCTGAACCATTGCCACTGATACTAGCGGTGGTGCTCCCGTTTATCTTTTGATCACTGCCTGCATTAGCCGTCAAGCCATTGACTGTGATTAGAATCGGAGTACATGTTGGAGTACTTACACATCCTCCTGTACCACCTACATGGTAGGTAGTAGTGGCTGATATAGATGGGATACTAAAAGTGGCACCATTGACAGCAGTTGTCGAACCTACTAGCGTTCCTCCGCAGCTTCCCGTGTACAAGTTCCATGTCGTGGCATCACCAGGTGTACCAGTAACCGTTACGACTACATTATCCCCTGGGCAAAAGGTATTACTACCAATGGTGGAGTTGGTGGTGAGGCTAGTGATAGTAGGAGCGGTACAGTCGGGAGTGCAGGAGAAAGGACTTGAACAAAAGTTAGCTACAGCTGAATTCCTGTCTTCACTGAATGCCCAATTTGCATCCGTATTGAGGACATTTTGTAGGGATGCAGCATCCCCGGATGTAATAGAACAATCATACTTAGCCGCATCATTTTCACCACCAAATACAGAATAATTACCTGTATTGAAAATACTTGGTTTGGCAGATTCCGGACTTCCAGAGACACCATTGGAATTGTCGGCCACCTCATCCCATAAGGTTGCATTACAACCATTTGCTTCGCAATTCATATGAATGGCCGCAATCCAATTGGATGCTGTCTCAGAATTAGGTGCTGAACCTTGATAGGCAAAGATTTGATCGCCACTGGCTGAAAGTGCGAAGGAGCCTGCTTCAGTTATCATCCCTGCAGTAGCTCCATTACGGTTAAAAAACTTCCAACCACTTTGATCAATAATCCTAAACTCATCTCCACAAGATTGATTACTAGTGAATTTTACCGTTAATGTTCCTTCAGAGGTATTAAAAGTGCCATTGGGAAACCAACCTTTATCGGTAAAGGTGATTTCAGTATTGGCATCTATGCCTTTAAGAAGTACAAATGTGAATTCGTCAGGATCATCAGCATTGTAACCGGTAAAGGCAATATCCCCAAGCCCAAGTGTGGTGGCCTGGCTATTAAAGAATCCCAAAGTCAATAGACTAAGAACAAAAAGAAAATGGTAAACAAAGGATCTCATATTGTTTGTTTTACTTATTGGCAAAAGAATGCCCGTCTCTAGTGGGAGGTCACTAGAGTACTGATTGGAAATGGGTTTCCAATCCTATGGACTAAGGCAGACGATAGCCCTTAGTCGAGCATAGGTTAGAATCGATGGATTGGAGGAATTCCTGATTCCGTTTGTAAGGAAAACAGTTAGGAGACTAAATAAATACTGAATACAATTACTGAGTGGAGAAAGATTGGTTGCTTGTAACTTTACTTTTCAAAAGTACCTTTTGCCCCAGATATATCCAAGTATTTATTATTAATTTATTGTATAAGTGTGGACTTGGTTTCTGACTTGTACAAGTGACCTTGATTCGGCTGGATGTTTAGCGAGGGACTTGTAAAATGGAACAATAACTAAAGTGCTGGTCATTAGTTATTTATGGTCACAGAGAACTTTGTTGCTCGGATTAGCGAGGCAAAGTTCCCAAAAAACCAATATCTGGGAGCTTTGCCTTCTTATAGGTAGTATGTCTATTTCTCTTTATGGTAGTACAAGTAATTTCTCTTGGGTTATGAAACCGTGCTGATTTTCTAAGCTGATTAAATAGATGCCTACTGTCAAGGCTCCTAATTCCCAGCTAATGGTTTGCGGTATATGAGGTTGCAACGCCCTTTGGTAAATGATTTGTCCGTAGGCATTGTAGAGTCTGAGTTGAGGGTTGTCGAAGGGGAGATCAGGTATCTCGATGAAAACTTGATTCCGCGCAGGATTTGGATAAACACCTAAGGAAATGACATAGCCTATACTCGTGGTGTGGCTGATCATGCCACATGGAGTATTCCCACAAGGCCCTAGATACCCTCCTGCATTGAGCACTTCTTTTACTTCATCGGATAAACGACATTCTGTTTGGGCTGTATTGAAATCCCCATTTGTAATCTTACAAACCAATATACTGTCTAGCAGGGGGCCACATCGCCAGGCTTCGATGATATCTTCTACTGGCAAGGCTTCCGTACAATCAGATACATTGTTTTCATTGTTGTCGATTTTGTCATTTCCTCCTGGACATGCATCGCATTCATCGGCAACACCATCACAATCTTCATCCTCCCCCAGAACTGTAACGATCGCTTGGCAACTATCTCTCTGACCTAGGGTATCTTCCAGGTAGAGTAAAACTGTTTTTTCTCCCAGCGATTCACAATCGAATGAATCTTCATCTACCGATAAAGTGAAATCAGCGCAATTGTTTAGGGAACCACCATCCAGATCTGTAGCCGTCAAACTTTCACCAAAGTTGATGGTCACATCTTGGCAGATGGCTGTAGGACCACCTTCCACCGTGATATTGATGGCCACACAAGAAGGACTGGTGACACATCCACCGAGCCCTCCGATGTAGAAGGTGCCAGATTTTGTGGCTGTCCATTCTATCGTATTTGAATTGGAGGTAGTCAGCTGCTCTCCATTACAACTACCGCTATATAAACTCCAGAGGCTAGCATCATTTAGATTTCCGTCGATGTTAAAGGTGATTTTATCTCCTGGACAGAAAATATTGCCCATCATATCGGTACTAATCCTCTCAATGTTTGGGGCAGTGCAAACGCCCTGGCAGAAAAAGGTACAAGCTGTGCTAAGGTCAAATTGATTAGAGCTGGAGTTGTCAAATTCCCAATTGGATAGATTGTAGATGTTGGCTCTCAAGTCAGCCGTTGCCCCGGCATTAATCAAGCAGTTATATTTTCCATGATCAAAATGAGGATCTATGACAAAGTCACTTCCTGGATTGTTGGCAAAGATGGTCGGCTGGGTCGATTCTACGATTCCTGAAGCCTCTGACTGCCAGGCTCCAGCAAATTGTAAGGCTGTGACAAAGGCGCCTTGCGCTGCTACCGTGGGCTCCGTATTCCCATTGTAGCCGAATATTTGATCTCCAGCACTAGAAAGACTGAAATCACCAGATTCTGAGATACTAGGACTGCCGGTTCCAGATAAGACCTCTACTGTCCAACTATTTTCCGCTTGAAAGACCCTGAATTCCGTAGAACAGGCGTAAAATGAATCAAATGTAAGCGTTAAGATACCCTCTCCTTCTCTAAATCCGCCGGTGGAAAGCCAGCCACGATCCGTAAAGGAGAGGATTTGTCCGCTCTGTACGCTGCTCAATAACACGAAGGAGAATTCGCCCTTAGTATTGGTGTTGTCGGAATCAGCAGTAGAATTGTAGCCCGTAAAGACCACCTCGCCGAAAGGAATGGACTGCGCGCTCAGCGCTTGGCATGAGAGTAGACTAGATGTAAGCAGTAAAAGTCGTTTTGATAGGGGGAAGTGCATGACAATCGGATTTATAGTTTTGGGATAAGCCAGGTCTTGGCAGTATATATTCTTTTAGTGGATTGTTCTCTCTAAAAAATGAAATATCAGAAGATAAAACAGGAGTAACTGAGGAAAAGTAGTAAGGCCAAAGGTAGAAACTTGCCCGCATAAAGGCAAGCTCATTCTATTGACTTAAGTGCTGCTATATGGACGATTTTCTTACTTTTGCGTACGACAAAGGACCTTTGACCCGTTATGGACCTTTACGCTTAATTCTGAACACCAAATCTAAATCAATAAAACCATGAAAACTGATTTTTGCGTTTTTTTGGACGCGGGCCATGGGGGCTTGGATAAGAATGGGAAATACGTCACCGCACCAAGCAAGCAGTTCAAACACGACAAGGGAGAATTTCACGGAGATGGCTGGTTTTACGAGGGAGTATTCAATCGGACGCTAACCAATAGAGTAGCGGCCAAGCTCAGTAACTTGGGGATTTGTAATGTGATAGTAAGCCACGAATACTTAGATATTTCATTGCACTATCGTGTTAATGTGGCAAATTGGTACCATAGGAATTATAAGAAGGGCCTCTACATATCTAATCACGCCAATGCCTCTAGTTCTGGGAAGGCGAGAGGGTTCGAAGTGTACACGACTAGAGGGAAGACAAAATCAGATAAGGTCGCAACCTTACTATACGAAAATGTACAGGAATTGATGGGTGACCGTATCAAGTACCGTCCTTCCCGTTCGGATGGGGATCCTGATAGAGAAGCTAATTTCTTTGTCCTAAAGAATACGGCGATGCCTGCTATCCTGATTGAGCATCTGTTTTTCGATAACTTCGATGATGCCTCATTGTTAATGGATGACGAGATTGTGGAACGATTTGCGGAGGCACAGGTGAGGACTATTATTGAAGCGGCTGACGCTGTTTAAGCCAAGGGTTTATCAAACATGAACAACACAAAGACCTTTTTTATTACGCTTTAGAATTTGATTGATTCACTTTATGACGAATAAGGAAATTGCTCGCACCTTCCAGTTTTTGGGGAATATCATGGAATTGCATGATGAGAATAAGTTCAAGATCCGCTCTTACCAAAATGCTTATATAAGTTTAAGGAAATTGGATCAACCTTTGGCGGAAATGTCCGATGAGGAGATCGGTAAGATTAAAGGGGTTGGGAAGGCGATTGTAGGTAAGATCAGGGAACTCCTAGATGGAGGGCAAATGGCCACCTTGGAACGATACAAAGCCGAAACGCCAGTAGGAATTCAGGAGATGCTGGGTATTAAAGGTTTTGGTCCGAAGAAAATCAAGGCAGTATGGAAGGATTTGGGGGTTCAAAGTGTCGGGGAATTACTTTATGCGGTGAATGAGAATCGCTTGATTGAGTTAAATGGGTTTGGCGAAAAAACACAAGAGGATCTTAAGCAAAAGCTAGAATATTTCCAGCGGTCACAAGGGAAATCCCATTACGCTAAGCTAGAAGGACCTGCCCACTCTCTGTTAGAGCAATTACAAACCAAGTATCCAGATGTTCCGATGAACTTGGTGGGAGCGATCCGGAGGAAAGCCAATGAGGTGGAAAGCATCGATCTCTTAGTCGGTAAGGCTGATTTATCAACTGAGCAATTAGGTGATGTTTTAGAGGAAATTCAGACTGCAGAAAATGGATTCGTAGGAACAACAGCGGATGGGCATTCTGTTAGAATCTATGTATGTGCGCCGGGTGACTTCGGATCCAAGTTGTTTCGCTATTCGGCAAGTTCGGAGTTTCTGAACGCTTTTGTGGAATCAAATCCTGGACTCGATTTTTCCGGACTGGCCACAGAAGATGCTGTATTCTCTAAAGCCAAGCTCCCATTCGTTGAGCCGGAACTGAGAGAACAGAGCTGGGCGCTGGAACTAGCGAAAGCGCAACAATTGCCTAAACTGGTAGAATTATCCGACCTAAAAGGCGTTTTGCATAATCACAGTACTTATAGTGACGGGCTGCATTCTCTGCGAGATATGGCTACCTATACGAAGGAACAGGGCTACGAGTATTTGGGCATGTCGGATCACAGCAAGTCAGCTTTCTATGCCAACGGCTTGCAAGTAGAACGCGTCTATCAGCAGATGGAGGAGATCGATCAGTTGAATCAGGAGCTGGCTCCATTCCGAGTTTTCAAGAGTATTGAAAGCGATATCTTAAATGATGGCTCACTCGACTATGAGGAAGACGTGCTAAAAGCATTTGATTTCATCATTGCATCCGTGCATACCAACCTAAGAATGGATGAAGTTAAGGCTACCCAACGACTCATCACCGCGATAGAGAACCCCTATACTCGAATATTGGGACACCCAACCGGGCGATTATTATTGAGTCGGGAAGGTTATCCGATTGATCATAAGAAGGTAATCGATGCTTGTGCGGAAAATGGGGTAGCTATAGAGCTCAATGCCAATCCTTACCGTCTTGATCTTGATTGGACTTGGATCCCCTATGCCTTGGAGAAAGGAGTCCTGGTTTCGGTGAACCCAGATGCCCATAGCAAAGAGGGCATTCACGACATGCACTTTGGGGTCCTTTCCGCTCGCAAAGGTGGACTCACTGCGGAGACTTGTCTCAATGCAAAATCCTTGGCGGCCTTCGAAAAGTGGCTTGTAAATGGTCGTTAACAGCTCATTAACAAATATTGAACCCTCATTAACAGGCAAGTAAAAAAAGCTTTTTACTTTTGTGATTGTGAGTAAGAAACATGTAAACACGTTTCCACAAATATTAATTTTCAAACTAAAATTCCTTTACAATGTTGAAGCAACTTAAAGTTGGTATCCTAGCTGTAGCGTTGGTAGGTTTCTTGGCTAGCTGCCAAAATGCGAATCAGGGTGTTCGTGAAGCTGCTCGCGAGAATGTGACTAATGCCGTTCAACCTGCTACTTCCACTGCACAAAACCCAGCAGCTACTCCTGCTGCCCCTGCTGGCCCTACTACCGTAATGGCATTCACTGAAACTACTTTTGACTTCGGAACTGTTAACGAAGGTGAAAAAGTAGCTCACACGTATAAATTCAAAAACACAGGTAACGAGCCTTTGATCCTTAGCGATGCTAAAGGTAGCTGCGGATGTACTGTTCCTGACTGGCCAAGAGAGCCAATTGCTCCTGGTGCTGAAGCTGAAGTTACTGTAGAGTTTAACTCAAAAGGTAAAAAAGGTAAGCGTAACCAGAAAGTTACCATTACTGCTAATACTAATCCTCCTCAAACTTTCATCTACTTGACTGGTGAAGTTTTGAGCACTGAGGCAGCTCCTAACATCCAAGTTACTCAGTAATACTGGCATGTTGCAGCTAAAGCAACGATCATTCTAGAATGATCAGAGGCCCTTCGAGTCGCAGAACTGGAAGGGCCTTTTGTTTGCCTAGCTTCTTTCGTAACTTTGCGCGGTCTTAATTGTTGTAGCAGTATTATGAAGAATTACTTGTCGCTGATCACTTTCAGCCATACGATTTTTGCTTTACCTTTTGCCCTGTTGGGTTTTTTTCTTGCTTCCTTACAACTAGGAGAAGGCCTCAGCGCACGTTTGTTTGGTTTGGTGATTGCGGCCATGATATTTGCCCGTAGTGCTGCCATGGCTTTTAATCGCTACTTGGATCGAGACATCGATGAAAAGAACCCTAGGACGATTCAGCGGGAGATTCCCGCAGGAGTAATTTCGGCTCAGTCTGCTTTACTTTTTGTGGTAATTAATTGCCTTCTATTCATCGGGGTTACTTGGCTGATCAATCCACTCTGTTTTTACCTCTCTCCAGTGGCATTATTAGTAATTTTAGGATACAGTTACACCAAGCGATTTACCTTTCTTTGTCATTTCGTTTTGGGCCTTGGACTGTCCTTGGCTCCGATTGGGGCTTACTTGGCAGCAGGAGGGGGCTTTGATACCATTCCAATCATCTATTCTTTTGCTGTGTTGTGTTGGGTATCGGGTTTTGACATCATCTATGCGCTACAAGATGAAGAGTTTGATCGGTCTCTATCTTTGCACTCCGTTCCTGTTAGTTTGGGTAAGACCAGAGCCTTACAACTTTCCATCTTTCTACATATCATCTGTGCGGGACTCATTCTTTTGGCAGCATTTTTGCTACAAAATACCTATCCAGCTTTCTTTTGTCTCCACTGGTTAGCAGCAGGGCTTTTCATCTGCCTTCTGATTTATCAGCATACCATCGTAAAGCCAAATGACTTAAGCAAGGTCAACCGGGCGTTTTTCACAGCAAATGGAATGGCTAGCCTGATATTTGGTGCCTTAGTCATCTTGGATATTTACTGGTAATTAAGTATCTTATCTTACGCTAAATCCCAGATTGGGAAAGGAGTCTAATAAAGGATACCCAAAATTTCAAGTCATCCACTTTTCTAGCTAACACATTCCGATTAGAAGGGCAAAGGGCAACTAAGTTGATCGGGGATGGTGAAAGACTGCTTGCAGTTTCATGAGCCGAACTCAGCTATTAGAATTGCAAGGGTACCGACCTTCAAGCTAAGGTCTCGTAACTTTTTAGAGATAGCTGCGTAAAGCTTATGTGAGCCGTCTATTAATCCCCCCTCAGGTTTTGAAATGCCCTCATTTATTTATAGATTCCTCGCCTTAGGAATGAGGCACAAATAAAAAATACAGTTAGGTTATACCCAGCTTTTGAAGCCTAGTCTGGTGAAAAAATATTTGGCCTATTTGTGCAGTTTATTTTTCCCTCATTCCTTAGAAATATAGCACACAAGCACTGGTTTAATAACTTACTTGACTGCAAACCTATGAGAAAAACGACATTATTATTCATGGTTCTTTTTCTTGCTTGTCACTGGTCTTTGAATGCCCAAAATGCCAAACTGAAAAAAGCGAGATATTACATGGAATCCCTGTACTACCAGGGAGCTATTGACATTTATCAACAGCTATTAGAGAAGGGAGACAATCCTGAAGCAATGACTAATTTGGCCATTGCTTACAAGAAAACCAATCAATACGAGGCTGCGCTGCCCTGGTTTGAAAAGGCAGTACAGTTGGAAGACGCTCGCCCCGAGATTTTCTACTATTATGGTCAAGCCCTACAGCACAATGGTTCTTGCACTGAGGCCAAAATGATGTATCAGCGATATCTGAAGCTGAGACCCTATGATCTGCGGCGACCCTACCTGGAAAGCCCATGTATGGAAAAAGACAAAATCTTGGCGAAAGGGGAAAAGGCCCAATACCAAGTCGAAAACTTGCCTTTCAACGGGCCCTTCGACGATCTCGGCCCCGCCTTTTACCAGAACGGTTTAGTTTTTGGTTCTATTAAGGCTCCGGAGGGCAGGCGGAAAGCCGCCTTTTTTGACCTCTACTATGCGGATGGGAGGATGAATGACCCTTTTGCTTTTAGTACAGCAGATCAATTCTCCTCCAATCTCAATACCAATCTTCACGAGGCAATCGTGACTTTTAGCCAAGATCAAGAACAAGTATATATAACGAGGAATAGACAAGAAGAGCAAGATCCTCGACGCAATCCCGTGATTCGTTTGGAGATTCTGTCCGCGAAAAAGGTCGCCGGAGACATCTGGAGCGAACCAGAAGCCTTACCTTTTAATGATCCTTCTTTTTCTGTAGCACATCCCTGCCTTTCCCCTAAGGGAGAGCGATTGTTTTTTAGTTCGGATATGCCTGGTGGCTTTGGAGGTAAGGATATTTATCTGTCCTTTTGGGATGGGGAGGCTTGGGGAAACCCCATTAACCTCGGACCAGGGATTAATACGGAAGGAGATGAAATTACACCCTTCTTTGATCAAGATGGAAAGCTATATTTTGCCTCCGATGGACATTTTGGTTTAGGCGGGCAGGACATATACCAGGTTCAAGATAAAGGGGACGGTCAATGGTCGGAAGTAGTAAATCTAGGTCCCCCAATCAATACCAATGATGATGATTTTGGCTTTATTATTCATCAGGACAATCAATATGGTTACTTTACCTCCAACCGTGCCGGTGGAAAAGGAGCCGATGATATTTATGGTTTTATATGGGATGAGCCGGAGGCAAAGCAAGCTTATCGCTTTAAAGTGGTAAACGGTAAAACCAGGGCAGCTGTGGGTCTGGTTACTGCCAAGGTACATGAGGACGGGAGGTTTCTTACTGCTGATACAGAGGGGTACTATACCATGGAGGTAACGAAAGGAGAATGCTTTAGTTTATCTTTTGTATCTGAAGGATATGAACCCAAGCATTGGGAGGATTGTGTGTCCGTTATCCAGGATCAGCCCAATGTGATTACCATCGGGATGCAGGAACTAGAGAAGAAACCAGAAGAACCGGCTGCAGATGTATTCTACTTCGACCTGGAAGTGGTTGATAATTTATCCGGAGGAGGAATCCCTGGGGCTGTAGTCCTGCTTAGTGATGCCGATTGTGATCTAGAATTCAAGGGGGTGACCGATGAGCGAGGATGGGTGCGAATAGAGGCGCCTGAGATTTGCTGTACTCGGATTTCTATTGATGCCGACAATTACTTTTTACATAAGTCCGAAAAGGAATTTTGTGATGTGCGCAAGGGTGAAGTCAGAAATATCCTGCTACAGCCCTACATTAGGGTACAAGAGGAAAAAGTGACCTCTCGAAGTACCGCTAGTAATCCACAGGATACCCTGAAAACATCCTTTAAGGTAAGTCAAGGTAGTGGTACAGGTGATGAGATTTCGTACCTGTTGAACATTTACTACAATGTAGGTCGAACCAGTGTAAAGAAGGAATCGGTTCCTGAGCTATTCAAGCTTTTGGATCTCTTACAGGACAATCCAGACCTTATCGTTGAGATTAGTTCGCATACCGATGCTAGAGGAGGAGCGAGCTTCAACCAGAATTTATCGCAGCGACGTGCCAACAATATTGTCAACTTCCTGGTGGGTGAGGGGGTGTCAAAACGAAGATTGATTGCACGGGGATATGGCGAAGAAAAGCCCGTCAATGATTGTGTTGATGGGAAAGAATGTGAGGAGGAGGAATATCAGCTTAATCGGCGAACGGAATTCCGAGTAATTGGTTGCTTAGATTAAACACTTATTAAGCCGTTGCCTACGGATATAAAACGGACTATCAGATACTTATGTCACTCGCTTGTGGGGTTGATTTTCTAGGTGGTTTTTGATTATATTGTAACATTAAACAAAACCAACCCTAATTATTTATGGATAACCCACAAATTATCGATGACAACTTCGGGGGCTCTACGCTCAATTCCGAAATCAAATCCTATCTAGCTGAAACGGCGAAATGGGCTTATTTTCTTTCTATTGTCGGTTTCATTGGCATTGGCTTTATGGTGCTAGCAGGCTTGTTCATTGGCACATTTATGAGCTCATTGGGCATGGCTGAATTGGCCCTTTTTAACCCTGCTATTCTAACCGTAATGTATTTGATTATAGCCGCCCTTTACTTCTTTCCCGTGCTATATCTATTTAGGTTTTCAAACAAAATGAAAGTTGCGCTGCGCTCTGACAACGAAGCAGAATTGACCTCCTCTTTCCAAAACCTCAAATCCTTGTACAAATTCATGGGCATATTGACCGCTATTTTCCTAGGTTTTTATGCCTTGATGTTTGTATTTGGAATGATCTCAGGAGCTATGCTGTAAGCAGCTATAGTCGATGTTTGGTCAATGAGGTCACTACTATTCTATTAGATATGATTGGAGGTAAGATATAAGAGGTAAGGTCGCTTCACTGCGAGATGCCATAGGTATTGGACGAACTTAGTCGCCAATCTTCTTATCTCTGACTTCTAAATGTCTAGGAGAATGGTCAATTAAGTCAAGAGAAAGACGAGACCCGCTTGCAAGATCATTGTTCCATCCATTAGCCCAGTATAGAAGTAATCGTGTTGGCTCGTTGAGCTTTTGAGGATCAGCACAGCAGTTGCGAGACCACTCAAACCATAAGCCAGCCATTGCATCAAGCTAATGCCCATGGTATAATAATTCAACCAAGCAAAAAATAAAGCCATTGTCAGGGAAACCAGGGCAATGGCTTTACTTCTTTTGATACCTAATCGGAAGGGAATGGTCTTGACTTTATTGAACCGATCTATTTCCAAATCCCTAATGTCAAAAGGCAGCGTAATAGCGAACACAAAGCACACCCGTTCCAAGAACATGAGGATGGTGCAAAGCTGTAGCTCCAGTCGGTAATACAAGGCCGGCATTACTACCGTCAGCCAGGACCAAACCAAGGCAATGAGAAAGATCTTTATGAAGTGAAAATCGCGCAAGCGCTTCTTACCTCTAAAAAGTGGAATAACGTAGGCCAGGGACAATAGCGCTGGTGCGAAAAGACTTAATTGGAAATAGAATTCAAGTTGGAAAAAGAAATAAGCACCTACCAAGGCGGAAACACCGGCATAGAATTGAATATGGCTCTTGAAGGTGGCGATAACCTTGTAGCGGCCCTTGCCCTGAAAGGGCTTGGCTTTTTGCAAACCAACAATCCGATGGATAGCATAGAGAAACAAGGTTCCACAAAAGAGGAACGGTAGGTAAGGCGTATACTGGACTCGTCCAAATAGGAAGAGCTGCGTCTGCAGGGCCATGGCTAAAGCCGCCAATGCAATCCAAAGATTACTGTAGAAGATAAGATCAATAAACTTGATCAGCCATTTCCGCATAGGTAATTCGTCGGGACTAGAAATACTTAAAGTTATGTCCGTTTTCTATGCGAAGCAAGGTTTGATAGATGAGCTGAATGACATTTTCTACATCCTCTTTGTGAGCCATTTCTACCGTAGTATGCATGTAACGCAAGGGCAAAGAAATCAAAGCCGAAGGTACACCACCATTACTGTAAGCAAAAGCGTCCGTATCGGTACCGGTTCGTCTAGATGAAGCTTCCCGTTGGAAGGGGATGTCATTATCTGTGGCTGTATCTATAATGAGGTCCAATAGCTTATTATGGACAGCAGGAGCATAGGTTACAGAAGGACCTTTCCCGGATTGTACATCACCGATCTTCTTCGGTTTCACCAAAGGCGTATGGGTGTCATGGGTTACATCTGTAACAATGGCTACATCGGGTTTGATGGTGTGTGCTACCATCTCTGCCCCTCTGAGCCCCACCTCTTCTTGTACGGCATTGACGATATACAAACTATAGGGAAGATCTACTTTGTTTTCCTTGATCATGCGTGCCACCTCCGCTATGCAAAAGCCTCCGAGGCGGTTATCGAGCGCTCGACCAACGTAGTAGCGGTTATTCAATACACTGAATTCATCCTCAAAAGTTATGACACAACCTACGTGAATCCCCATCTCTAAAACCTCATCTTTATCTTTGGCTCCGACATCAACGAAAATATTGTCTAGCTTAGGCGTCAAGTTCGCGTCACTTCCTCGGCGAGTATGAATAGCAGGCCAACCAAAGACCCCTTTGACAATACCTTTCTTAGTATGGATATTGACCTTCTTAGAAGGAGCGATCAGATGATCAGATCCTCCATTGCGGATCACATTGATGAAGCCGTTGTCATTGATGTAATGAACGTACCAGGAAATCTCATCGGCGTGCCCCTCGATTACCACCTTGTAGTCCTTCCCAGGGTTGATGATCCCATAAGCCGATCCATAATTATCTGAATGCCATTCATCAATAAAAGGAGAAAGGTATTCCAGCCAAAGTTTTTGCCCACTGGTCTCGAAGCCGGTGGGAGATGCGTTGTTGATGTATTTCTTGAGGAAAGCCTCCGCGCTTGTAGTAATTATTGACATGTTAGTAGTAAATTCAGTTTAACCTAAAAAACGCTTAATGAAAGGCGAATTTTAATGTTGCTCACTCCAGGCCTTGGGATCCATCCGCCATGCTTCCAGGGTAGCCTGTTGATCAGGCGAGATATAGGATCGAGCCGTTGCTTGCTGAATTAGCGCCTCATAGTTGCTCAATGTTGCCATTCGACAATTGGCTGAATCGAAAGCCTCTTTTGCTTTATCAAAGCTGTAGGTAAATATAGCCAAAACTCCCACTACCTCAGCTTCTGCCTCCCGCAAACATTCTACTGCCTGTAGACAACTTCCGCCAGTACTGATCAGATCCTCGATTACCAATACCTTCTGTCCTTTTTCTAGTCTCCCCTCAATCTGGTTTTGCCGACCGTGAGCCTTCGCCTTGGATCGAACGTAGACGAAAGGCAGATTCAGTCTATCCGCCAGTAATGCCCCGTGTGGGATGCCGGCTGTGGCTACCCCCGCCACCGCGTCGTAGGAAGGCATAGTTTTGGCTAATTCGACAAATTGATCGATTACAAATGATCTAATTTCGGGATGGGAAAGGACAATTCGATTATCACAATAGATGGGCGACTTAAGTCCAGATGCCCAAGTAAAGGGTTTTTGTGGACTCAGTTTAATTGCATTAATTTGCAGGAGCTTTTCAGACACAGCTTCGGCAATACTCATTGCTAGGCTAAATTTTTCGATTACGAATGCCATTTTCTCTGTGGTGCGTTGGACTCGGAAAAGGGCGTTTTTCCAATCATAACCGGGCCATTTGGAGCTTGGATATGCCGGATTCCTACGCCGTCAACACCTAAAATGCTTGCAAATGTACAAAATCTATATCAATGAAACCCCTTTGCTACTGTTTGATGCAGGAAAGGGCCAAAAACTACCGGAAGCAGGGCCTAATGAGCTCTTGATGAGGTATACGGGAAAGGCCAAATTCTTGCTGAATTACGCGGATATGCTAGAGAAGTCTCAGCGTTATGATCGGGTGATCATTCACAGTACTGATTACGAAAAATTAGTAGCTGATTTTCAGAGTAACTACAAGATTTTGGAGGCAGCTGGTGGCCTAGTGTACAATGAAGACCAAAAAGTCTTGATGATCTTCCGGAGAGATTTTTGGGATCTTCCCAAAGGTAAGATTGATCCGGGAGAATCTAAAGAAGAGGCTGCGGTGCGAGAAGTGGAAGAGGAAACCGGCTTGCAAGACATTACCCTCAGAGATTTGATTACCGAAACCTATCATACCTACCGGACAAAAAAAGGCAATAGAATCCTGAAAAGAACCTATTGGTTTCGCATGGATGCCCCTAGTCAAGCACTAGTTCCACAGACAGAAGAAGACATTGAACAAGCAATTTGGCAAGACCTAGATACTTTTTTACAAACTTCTCCCGTTATATATAAAAGTATACTGGAAGTCCTTGAAAACAGGGACTAATCCCAATCCGAAGTTTTCTCTCCATATTGCCTGATTTTCCAAGTAAAATTTTACTTGGAAGGTAACTGCCAAAGAAAAATTGTGGGCTTTGTCAAAGCTGAAATAGATTCGAAAAAATCTTCAGAATGGCCTGCGAATTATTGAAATTTTTACTATATATTTGAGGATCAATCCTAAACGTATCCAAAATTTAATTACTATGCATCGCAAGATCGCTGTGGTGTGCCTCGTGCTGTTTTTCGGAATAACAGGTGGACTGTCCGCACAAAATGCAGCTAAGAGTACAGCAAAAACCGATAAAAAAGTTTCCGCTCTTCTTTCCAAGACTTCAACTCCTACGCAAGAACAAGATTGGACGATTTTTCACGATGATGAAAATGATATTTACTACATTGACTTCGAAACGATTAAAGTCAACATTAGTGATGTTGTGATTCGAGATGAATCGAATAAGATCATTTACGAGGAGGATGTTTTTGACTTGCCCGTGAATACCATTTACGAATTGGATATGAAAGCCTATAAGGCAGGCAAGTACCGGATTGAACTTCGAACCTTCACAGATATCATTGCTAAGAATATCGAATTGAAGTAGTTCTGGGAATATTTTGCCTCGGACTTACTTTAGCCTATATTGGCTGGATATATATCGCTTATGCATCTTCATCCAATCGATATAGGTATCATCCTATTGTATTTAGTACTGACCATTGCCCTTGGGTTTTGGGTTTCGAAAAGGGCTTCTTCTAGCCTTTCTTCCTACTTTTTAGGGGATAATAGTATCAAATGGTACTACCTGGGCCTCTCGAATGCCTCAGGTATGTTTGATATATCAGGTACGATGTGGACCGTCACCATCCTTTTTGTGTACGGGCTCAAAAGTGCTTGGATCCCCTGGTTGTGGCCCGTCTGGAACCAGGTTTTTGTGATGGTATTTCTAGCCATTTGGCTGCGTCGCTCCAATGTCATGACTGGAGCCGAGTGGATCACCACGCGCTTCGGAGATAAAGTTGGAGGTCGACTCTCCCACATTATCATTACCGTTTTTGCCATCATTAGCGTCTTTGGTTTCATTGCCTACTTTTTTGTGGGTATTGGAAAATTTGCCACCATCTTCTTTCCATGGGACCTCTCCACTTCTATCGCTGGATTTCAATTGAGCTCAGAACAGGGCTATGCGTTCTTAATCATCGCCATCACTACACTTTATGTGATCAAGGGCGGAATGTACAGTGTGGTCATTACGGAGGTGATTCAATTTGTTATCATGACCATCTCCTGTTTTGTGATTGGTTATATCGCCTTTACGCAGGTCAGTGGGGAGCAGATTGCTGAAGCGGTGCCCCCTGGTTGGAATCAGTTGTTTTTTGGCTGGGAGTTGAACCTGGATTGGTCCAATCATTTAGCAAGTGTAAACACTAAGATCGAACAAGATGGATTTGAATTGATTGGCTATCTGGTCATGATGATGCTCTTTAAGGGCATTTTTGCCAGTTTAGCCGGACCTGTACCGAGCTATGATATGCAGCGGGTCTTATCTACTCGCACACCAGCAGAAGCGGCGAAAATGAGCGGCTTAACTATGCTAGTTCTTTATGCTCCCCGTTACTTGATGGTCGCTGGCTTCGCGGTCCTAGCGTTGGTGTATTTGACGCCAGAATTCCAGGCCATGGGTGCTGCCATTGACTTTGAGACCGTTTTGCCCCTAGCGATTGACCGTTTTGTCCCGGTCGGTTTCCAGGGCTTGCTTTTAGCTGGCCTCTTAGCTGCTTTTATGGGTACTTTTGCCGCCTTTATCAATGCAGCCCCGGCTTACATCGTAAACGATCTTTATAAGAAATATATACGTCCGGACGCCCCACAGAAGACCTACGTGCGATTCAGCTACGTATCCTCTTTGGTCCTAGTTATTATCGGAATCATCGCTGGATTTTTCGCCGATTCAATTAATGGACTTACCCTATGGATTACTTCGGCCCTGTACGGTGGCTATGCAGCGGCTAATGTGCTAAAGTGGATTTGGTGGAGATTTAACGGCTTTGGATATTTTTTCGGTATGCTTGGAGGGTTATTGGCTTCTACTTTTGTTCCGCAGATGATGCCAGATGTGATAGATATCTATCTTTTTCCCATTATTCTCGGCATATCCTTTTTGGGTTGTATTCTAGGAACCCTACTCACTCCTCCGGGTGAGGACGAAGTTTTGAAGAATTTCTATCGCAATACTAAACCTTGGGGCTTTTGGAAGCCCGTTATTGCCAAGATACAAGCAGATGATCCATCTTTTGTCCCCAATCAAGACTTTGGAAGAGATTGCTTTAATGTAGTGGTCGGGATTGTTTGGCAAATGTGTCTGGTGATCATGCCCATCTATTTATTGATTAGGGAGACTGGTGCCTTGCTCTTGAGCTTTGGCCTCTTTGCGGTCACTACTTACTTGCTGAAAATTTATTGGTACGACAAATTAGAAGCCTAGCCTATGTTACCCATTACTGGGACTTTTCTCGATGAAATTAGCCATGATATTCCACACCAAAACTGGGGGCGGAAAGAGTGGGATCAGGATTTTGCCTGGATGAAGAAGATGGGCATTGATACCGTGATACTCATTCGCTCAGGTCACAAACGTTGGATCACTTATCCCTCTGAGGTATTGATGGACCGGGAAGGGGCTTATGCTCCACCGATCGATTTGGTAAAGCTTTTCTTGGAATTGGCAGAAAAGCATGAACTACAATTTTACTTTGGGCTATACGATTCAGGTAAATATTGGTGGGAACAAGGTGATTTTGAAAAAGAAGTAGATATTAACCTACGAGTTATTGATGAGGTCTGGGCCAAATATGGGCATTTCCCTGCTTTTAAGGGATGGTACTTGTGCCAGGAGGTCAGTCGGAAAACGGGTGCCATCATTGATCTGTACGCTAAACTCGGTACGCACTGCAAGCATATTTCAGGAAACTTACCCACCTTAATCTCTCCCTACATTGATGGGAGTAAGGCTCTACTGTCCAGTCAAGCTTCTTTGACCAAGGCCGAAGCCATTAGCATCCAGCAACATGAGGAGGATTGGCGGGAGATATTCTCGGGTATTCAGTCGGCGGTTGATATCGTAGCATTCCAGGATGGACATGTGGAATACCATGAGTTGGCGCAATATTTTAGTATCAATAAGCAGTTGGCAGATACTTTTGGCATGCAGTGTTGGACCAATGCGGAGTCTTTTGATCGAGATATGCCCATTAAGTTTTTACCCATTAAATTCGAGAAGCTCCTACTAAAACTTAATGCGGCCCGAGAAGCTGGCCTGGACCGAGCTATCACTTTTGAGTTTTCACATTTTATGAGCCCCCAATCCGCCTACCCGCAGGCACATCATTTGTACAATCGGTACATGGAACAACTACAAGATATTCATGGATAAACAACTTTACGCAAAGTACAGCCAAAGGTATCAAACGGCTTTATTAGACCGTGTCATTCCATTTTGGATGAAACATAGTCGGGCAGAAGGAGGAGGATACAACACCTGTTTATTGGCAGATGGACAAGTATTTGATCAAGATAAGTTCATTTGGTTGCAGGCGAGGCAGTGTTGGACCTTTTCGATGTTATACAACAAATTGGAGCCGAAAAGTGAATGGTTAGAGATGGCTTTGCATGGTGCGAAGTTTCTTATCCAGCATGGGCGAGACGACAATGGGTCCTGGTATTTTTCTCTTGCTCCTGATGGCAAACCGCTGATTCAAGCCTACAATATATTTTCTGATTGCTTTGCCTGTATGGCCTTTGCACAGCTTTATTATGCTACTGGAGAAGGATCCTATCGCGAAATAGCTCTGCAAACCTTTCAACAAATCTTAGAACGACAGGACAACCCAAAAGGGAAATACAATAAGGCCGTAGAAGGTACTAGACCGCTCAAGAACTTTGCCTTGCCGATGATCCTGTGTAACCTGTCCTTAGAATTGGAGTCTCTACTCGAGCCCGCGCAGGTAGAAGCCACGATTGATAAGTGTATCGAGGAAGTGATGCAGAATTTCTACGATACGGAAAGCGGTTTGACGCTAGAAAACATAAGGCCTGATGGCCAGTTGTCCGATACATTTGATGGTAGGTTATTAAATCCTGGGCATGCCATAGAGGCGATGTGGTTCATTATGGATTTGGGGCAAAAGCGCAATGATCAGGCGCTCATTGAAGCGGCAGCCAGCCGCGCATTGAAAATGTTAACCTATGGCTGGGATGAGCAATATGGTGGCATATTCTATTTCATGGATCGGAAAGGGTACCCAGTCCAGCAACTGGAGTGGGACCAAAAGCTATGGTGGGTACATCTGGAAACTTTAGTCGCCTTATTAAAGGCATTTGAACTCACCAAGCAAGAAATCTATTGGACTTGGTTTGAGAAAGTGGATCAGTACAGCTGGAATCATTTCCCAGATGAAAAACACGGAGAATGGTTTGGGTACTTGAATCGAAAAGGGGAGATTTTGTTATCTTTAAAAGGAGGCAAGTGGAAGGGATGCTTCCATGTACCTCGGGGCTTGTGGCAATGTTGGCAAGTGCTGGAGCGATTGCAAGCGTGACTTTTTATCAAAATCTCTTCTAAAGAAAGACCACTTTTATAAACCAGGTCAAATTGGGGACTGACCCCAGTAATCCAATTAGATCTAAAAACTAAAAACCATGGAATTCTTGTATTTTATTATTGTCGGAGGTATTGCAGGCTGGCTAGCTGGTCAAATTATGAAGGGTGGCGGTTTTGGCTTGATTACAAATATCATCTTAGGTATCATCGGTGGTGTAGTAGGTGGTTGGTTGCTGGGTGTGGCTGGTGTATCCGTAGGTGGTGGATTAGTGGGATCGATCATTACGTCAGCCATTGGAGCTATGGCCGTGATCTTTATAGCAGGCCTCTTTAAGAAGTAAATGACAAGAAAAATCTCTTGTTAGAGATAGTACCCCATCTAGATGTAGTTCACCTAGATGGGGTTTTTTAATGGAAAATATTCAAGATATAGGTCAACGTTCTAGAGTACTGGCTTGTTGAGTAGAAGCAAGTATGAAAAGGGATCGCTAGTTGTGGAGCAGGTCTTACCCGAACGAGAATTATTCGTGAAATTAGACTCAAGTCCGGAATCTGCTTTTGAAATCGTTGTGATTTCTAGCAAGTGTTGATTACCTTTTCAGCAGTATTTGCAAGGTCGGTGAGCATAAAACGACATCTGGAGCTACGGTAATATTTTCATTTTGTTCTGGTGTTAAGTTTTGTCGTCATTAGTAATGGTCTGGTTATTAATTGATTGGGTCTGGATTAGTTATTGTTTTGTGACGATTGTAGCCAATGAATCGAGTAATGAGACCGACAAACTTGCACCAAACAACCTCCAAGAGAAACACACTAGCCATGAAATTTAACGCATTGAAACCATTCTTCCTGCTTGTTCTTCTGCTTAGCCTCAATGCTTGCGCCAATTACAAGTTGCACTATCAGGGGGAGGAAGCCAATTGGGAAAAAACGGCTGTTTTGCCTGACCTGCCCCTTGCCCACACCATGTATCTAGTCGGTGATGCCGGAACACTACCTCCTGAAGGAGAAGGTGTCAATCCCGTATTGACTTATTTAAAGAAACACCTCCAAACGGAAACTAAGAATTCCTCTATAGTTTACCTCGGAGATAATATTTACCCGGAAGGACTACCGCGTAAAAAGGACCCAGGTAGGGCGGAAGCAGAGCGACGATTGACCGCACAACTAGATGTGGCTAAGACCTTTCCAGGCCGCCCCTTCTTTGTGGCTGGAAATCACGATTGGTATGCAGATGGTTTGAAAGGGGTGAAACGCCAGGAGAAGTTCATAGAAGAGTATTTGGATCGTAAAAACGTGCTGTTGCCCAAGCCAGGCTGTAGTGGACCGGAGGAAATCGAGCTTGGAGAGGACCTGGTCTTACTACTAATTGATTCTCAATGGTATCTCACCAATTGGGAAAATGAAACGGAAATCAATGATGATTGTCCAGTAAAGAGCCGGGAGTTTTTTGCGAACTACTACAAGTTTGCCCTAAGAGGTAACCGCAGAAAAAATGTAGTGGTAGCGATGCATCATCCCATCTATTCCAATGGTGCTCATGGTGGTCAATTTACCTTAAAGGATCATATCTTTCCACTAACTGCAGCTAGTAAGGATTTATGGATTCCCTTACCTGTAATCGGTTCTATTTATCCTTTGTTGCGCGGAACGGTAGCCAGTAAACAAGATATTCCTCATCCGGTGAACCGGAAGTACCGCAATATGTTGGTGAGCACGGCTCAGAACTTTGGTAGTTTCATCTTTGCAGCGGGGCACGAGCATGCGTTGCAATACTTTGAAAATGATAACCAACACTACATCGTTAGTGGTGCTGGCGCAAAGAAGGCTCCCGTTAAGCTTGGCAACGGGGCTTTGTTTGCCTACGGTAACTACGGCTATTCCAAACTTTATTTCTACAAGAACGGTGCGGTCTGGGTTGAATTTTGGACCCCAAATGCCGATGGTACAACTGCAAAACCCGTATATCGGAAGCAGATTAGAGATAAGAAGCCGCAGGTGGCTGATGAGCAGCTGTATGATGATGTAATGCCGGATGATCTTATCTTACCGATTACAGAGGACGACTTCACCCGGAGCAACTTTGGACAGATCTTCTGGGGAGAACACTATCGCACTTCTTATAATGCTAAAGTAAATGTTGAAACGCTTGATCTCTCCGCCGATAAAGGTGGCTTAAAGCCCATTAAGCAGGGTGGGGGAATGCAAACGAGTTCCTTGCGCCTGGAGGATAACAATGAGCATCAGTACACAATGCGTGGCATTGATAAAGATGCTACTCGTACCATAGCTTATCCATTTAATGAGTCCATAGCTAAAGATCTGATTAAAGATAACTTTAGCGCCTCGCATCCTTTGGGAGCACTGGTCGTCCCCAAAATGGCTGATGCCGTGGGGGTATATCACGCGAATCCTAAGTTGGTTTTTGTTCCAAAGCAGAATAAGCTGGGCATTTACAATGATGAATATGGGGATGCCATGTACCTTTTCGAAGAACGTCCCTCTGACGATTGGAGCAATGAACCTAGCTTTGGTCGTTCCAAAAACATTATGAGCTACAGCAAAATGCTTGATAATGTTCTTGGAAAACATGGGCATAATGTAGATCAAGCTTTTGCCTTGCGATCGAGACTTTTTGACCTCTTCTTAGGGGATTGGGATCGACACGATGACCAATGGAGATGGGCGCAATTCGAGGATGATAATGACGATAAATACTATCGCCCCATTCCTCGAGATCGAGATCAGGTATTCGCCCACTATGATGGCCTGATCCTGGGACTGGCGAGATTGACGGGGCCGGATCTCAAGAAATTGCCGGTATTTAGAGGTGATTTTAAAAACTACAAGTTTTACAATTACAATAGTCGGCACTTTGACGCTAGTTTCTTAAATGGATTGGATTGGGAGGATTGGAAAAAGGAAATCAAGCTGATCACTGACAACATTACAGACGAGGTGATTGAATCTGCCTTCCGAGAAAACTGGAATGATGAGGTCTATAATCTGGATGCACCCAAGATTATCGACAAACTAAAGCAGCGTAAAGTAGTTTTCCCGCAGGTCATGCGTAAGGTCTACGAGTTTATGGCCAAGAAAGAAGATGTGCTAGGGACGGAAAAACGAGATCTATTTACGATTGAAAGGTTGGATGATAATAGTTTGAGGGTACGCGCTTACAACACTAACAAAGATGCTGAGAAAGAAGGAATGTACTACGACCGTACTTTCTTGGCTAACGAAACTAAGGAAATTGTCTTATACGGAATGGATGGCAATGACTTCTTCCAATTTAGTGGAGAAGGAAAGCCCAACATAAAGATTCGAGCAGTAGGTGGGTTGGGTAAAGATGAGTTTACCGATTCCTCCCCTAAGAGTGGTCGGCTACTCATTTATGATGCAGATGACGAAAAAACTACCTTGAAGGTTAATCCGGATGCGCGGATCAAGATTAGCAACAATCCGATTCTCAATACTTATGATCGCTTATCCGCTGATTACAACCTCAACTTTGGTAGTCTGCTCCCTAATCTTGGTTTTAACCCGGATGATGGGCTGCTTCTAGGTATTTTGGGAACCAATACGAGCTATGGGTTTAAGAAACAGCCGTATTCTGCCCGACATACTTATTATGCGAACTTTGCCGTAGCCACTGGTGGTGCTGATATTGCTTATTCTGGTGAATTCATTAATGTTTTTGGGGGTTGGGAGTTCTTGTTGGATGCTAGATTCAAGACGCCACTCTACGCCACGAATTTCTACGGACTAGGTAATGAGACAGAGAATCCGGAAGAGGAAGAAGGCAATAACTTCAATCGAGTAAAACAACGTTTGATTTCCTTTAATCCTTCCTTCATGAAGCGCTTCAATAGTGCCTCTTTCTTTTACTTCGGACCAACTTTTGAGCTGACTGGCATCAACCTTTCCGGTGATCGATTTATTGATGAAGTTGCGGATCAGTTAAATCCAGATATTTTTGACGATGTCACCTTTGTTGGACTTCAGGCAGCCTTAAGCTTCGAAAACGCAGATAGCCCAACGATGCCCACCCGCGGCCTCAACTTTCATGCTGAATTTGCTTGGAAGTTCAGTTTGGACACGGAAGGAAGAGATGTTCCTTACTTCAAGAGTGATCTTAGCCTCTATCAACCGCTAGACCTGAATCGCAACTTTATTTTTGGAACTCGTATTGGTGGGCAGTATAATTTCAACGATGAGTATGAATTCTTCCAAGGTGCGCGTTTGGGAGGGGTTGGCCCCGATAGTAACTTCCGCGGTTTCAGAAGGGACAGGTTTATTGGAAAGAGCTCTTTCTACCAGAATACAGATCTACGCTTAAAGGTCATCAATATTAAGACTAAGGTATTTCCCTTCTCTGTTGGATTATTGGCGGGCTTTGATTACGGCCGGGTATGGGAAACGGGGGAAGATAGTGATACTTGGCACTACAGTTACGGTGGCGGTATTTGGCTAGCTCCCTTTGATCTAGCAGCGGTAGGATTCAACTACTTTATTGGAGATGGAGAAATTGGTCGCTTCACGGTTGGGGGCAAGTTCTTCTTCTAGTATTGGGTGAACAATCAGCCCATCAAAATTCAAAGGTTGTTTTAAGCAGTACAGAAATAAAAATGGGCAGTGTGCGTATGCAACTGCCCATTACTAAATATCTGAATACGAGTTCACAATTCCGTACCTAAAGACACATGACTATGTGTTGCCCCGTGGGGCAAGGGGAATGAGATCGGCAAGTGTTTTGCCATGAGGAACTGCTTTTTCCTCCTGATCTACATTTACAAAGACGAGTTTTTCAATTTTGATGATTACCTTTTTACTGACGAGGTTTCTTACCACGCAGCGAAAGGAAATGGAGGTTCTACCTACCGCCAAGAATTCTAATCCGATTTCGACAATATCGCCCTGCTTACCGGAGCTGACAAAATCAATCTCAGAAATATATTTGGTTACGACTCGTTTATTGCCCAGTTTAGACATCGCATAAATACCTGCCTCTTCGTCAATCCATTTAAGTAGCTGACCTCCAAACAAGGTATTGTTAGCGTTAAGATCTCCCGGTTTAATAAGTTTGCGAGAATAAAATTTCATAGCTCATACCTCTCTTTTGTGATTTGTGAATGTTGTAATTCGAGGCCAAGAAAAGGGCAGGTCCTCCGACCTGCCCAAGTGGATTTGATATGTACGAATACGAGTTCACATAAACACTGGATTCTTTCACTTCTGCTGTTTTCTGTTCTTCACTCGAAAATCTATCTGTAAGTAGGTACATACCTCTACTTGGTATACTGACTTACAGAACTCCAGTCATTATACTGCTTAACTAAAGCAGGAATCTGATTATATTCCAACCCGATCTGCCGTTGGACCGCTTTATATTTTGGGGCTGAAGGTGTTAATTCGAGGATAACAGATTTGTAGTTGCTCGGCGTTAATTCTTTAATTCCTTGCGCCGTGCTTAAGTAGTATCGTTTTGTTTTGATGTTTTCTTTTATTAATCCTTGCGGACCCACACCCACATATTCTTCGACCTCTACTTCCTGCTTATAAAGAGACCATCGCCCGGAAACTATTTGCTGAACCCAAATCGGATATTGTCCAACGTAAAGCTGTATATAGCCGTGCTTCTTGCCTACCTTGGATAAGAACCAGTTGCTGACAATGATTACAGTAAGACAAATAAGGGCTTTCATGATCACGATTTTAGATGCCTAATTTAGGTACGCATTAAAATTTGAATAATAGAATGAGGCGTCCTAGGTACACTCATACCCACGGACGAAGCTAATTTTGGCTTTTAAATGATCACAT
Source organism: Saprospiraceae bacterium (assembly GCA_013214355.1). Taxonomy (GTDB): domain Bacteria; phylum Bacteroidota; class Bacteroidia; order Chitinophagales; family Saprospiraceae; genus DT-111. Next base: position 58,717 of record JABSSL010000083.1, read on the forward strand.
GTGAAAGCAATTATCCCTAAATAATAGTGGGATAAACAAGATACAGCACCTAGTCTGTCAATTGAGTTTGCAAGATCTATTCATAATCCACAAGGTGGATCTTGTAGACCTTAGGTGGCTTGTTGTTCCTCCACTTCAGCTGCTTCCTCTTGAGGGATTAGATGATGAGCAAAGAATTCCAACATTTTAGTCACCTTATCAGAAAGTGCTTGACCTTCATCCTTCAAGTCCGTTAATCGCGGCAGATGTCGAGCGAAATAAAGATTATTATTCGCTGTTTCAATCAACATGCTAGCCAGGGCTTTGGGATAAGGAAATTTAGGATTCAGTTCGTTGATGATATCAGCAATCTGTTGCGTTAAACGCTTATACGAAAGGAAGAAACCTTCCTTATTATCTTCATCCACCCACTTGTGGTGATAGCCCTTTGTCCCTTCCGTAACCACGATGCGATGTAGAGCCTCTTCATCCACAAATTCGATAGCCGTATTTCTGTTGGCTGTATCCACAATGATTCCCATTACAATCTGCAATCGCCGCTTTGCGGAGGTCACATTCAGGGTATTCAACTCTATTCGGATGATCATCCACTCCCAATACCAGTTGAGTAGATAAACGAAAAGCTGATGCTTATTTTCGAAATACCGATAGATAGAAGCTTCAGTCGAAGAAATAGCCTCTGCCAGCTTCTTGAACGTGAATTGTTCGAAGCCGATCTCATCGATCAAGATTACACTGTATTCGATGATTTTTTTCCCCAATTCTGTCTCCTGTGGATTCTTGATGTGGAGATTTGGGTTAATCTTAAGATTTACTAACAATTGAGTCATATCAAGAAAGCAATTTTTGGTGAACTCCAGTCTTATAATAAACAAGGAGCTTCATTGGATCAATTTAACATTGCTGGTTCGTGATATAGTCGTTTTATTTGATGTTTAAGTGCTGCCCGAGCCAAGAAAATGCGGCTCTTCACCGTTCCGATAGGCAGATCTAGTTCAGTACAGATTTCGTCATATTTATACCCTTCGTACATCATCAAGAAGGGGTATTTATACCGCTCATCCAATTGGTCAATCAACTGATGAAGATCATCCAGGGCCAATTTCCCTTCACCATCGTTTGGAATCTCATTCGCCTCACTATTCAACAAATAATTATCTGGAGTATCGTCAAATACATTGGCTTGACGTTTCCTCACTCTGAAATTATTGATGAAGGTATTCTTCATGATCGTAGACAACCAAGCCTTCAAGTTGGAATTGCTGGTGAATTTATCCTGATGCTTAAAAGCCCGAAAAGCAGTGTCTTGATATAAGTCTTCTGCTCGGTGGACATCTTGAGTAAGTTTCAAGGCAAATGAGCGCAAATAGGTGGATAGTGCGTTAAACTCACTTGCAAAAGTGCTAGTAGTCGTATCTCTCGTCATAATTTTGCAATTATAAATGATAGTAAAACTATCTACAATGATAACACAACTTTCTTTATATGGTTGTAGATTTTGAAAAAAAATTTGTTAAAATCTTGGGAAGCCTTGATTTTGCTGGATAAATGTCGTCCGAAAGCTATTTGTGAGCGCGTGAGTTGAAGTCGAAAAAATGAATATTTCTGGTGAACTACAGACTTTAAGGAGGGAAAAAACCGAGATTGCCATAAGAAAACTATGGCTTCAAGCACCTGAATTTCTTGAATTGGACCACTTGGAAGAGGAATAGATGAGAGGATGGTAGTATTGCTATCGTGTCCGATTGAGTCATGACCGAAGCAAAACTACCATCTTTTACATAAGCTTCAGGAAACCAAATCCATTTAGGTTATAGTGCACCGAAAATGTGTTTCCAGGGAATCACAAAAAGAAGTACAAGCACCCAAACGAAAAAAAAGATAGCCATGCTCTTGGGATAGGGGTGAGCCTGAAGCATAGCGGGTACTGCCACAAACATCAACCAAGCACCTTTGTAGATCAATTGGAACAATAGAATAAGACTCATTCGATAAGGTAGAAATAGGCCTATACAGGATAGAACGAAGATGCCGCCCCACAAGGCTCCTACTAAACGAATGGCTTCCGAGTAAACTAGATGATTAGTGAAAACTGTTTGCACTGCTTTTTCGGGAAAGAACAAACAAGTCCAGCTAATCCAGCCCGCCACTAGAATATTCGCCAGATAGACAACCCCAATCATAGCGTCTGGGCTTTTTTGACCACCTCTCTCATGACATCGGGCAGCAGCTCCCGGAACTTTGGCCCAAACTTATTGGCAAAAATTCCAGCGGTAAGTCCTTTAAACCAAACTTCGTGTGTGATGGTGGTTTTCCCGTTGACTGTTTTTAAATACCGCTTTACATAAAGATTAGAAAAAAGCAAGGGAGTGCGAAAGGTATAGGATTGATTTGCTTCATAATCCACAATCTTGAATTTGGATCGGCGGCCTTCCAAGCTGATCAGTTTTCCTGTGCTTCCCAGTTCAAAAGCCCCCTCCATCGTTGCTGATTTTAGCCCCGTATCCCATTCATGCCACAGATCAACAGTGGTCCATACCTGCCAAATGTTAGTTGGATCCACTTCGGTTTCTAGGGTATGCCAAAAGTGTTTATTGGTAGGTTCTGCTAAGGTATCTACTCCGACGAAGGTGCTTAGTAGAATAATGAAAGACATCATTGCAAAACGTTTTAGTGATTGAATAAACCAGGTAGGCCGATATCCTTGATACCTGCTCCCCCCGGCTGTCATCACAAAGTTGCGGGTGTGATGTCGTATTCCACTGCACCTATGTTAAGTTCGTACTTCCTCGAATATTTTTTTGCGTATCCTGGAGAGCGATTGTGGGGCAATGCCAAAATAAGAAGCGAGGTGTTTAAGGGGAACTTCTTGTAAGAGTGGATCTCCTTCAAGCAACATTTTACGATAGCGTTGTTCAGCGGTTTCTTGTTGAATTTCTGCTAGAATTTGCTCTGTGTAAAATTGTACTTCTTGAATTAGCAATCGAACAAAGGTACTCCAGGCGGGATACGCTAGGAGTTCGAAGGCCGAAGTCCGGTCTAGAGACCACAAGGAACTAGCGGTGAGCGATTCTATATTTTCGGAGGCAGGTAGTTGTTGGGCAAAACTTCTTTGGGAGGTGAAGCAGTAGGGAGCGGTAGTGAAAAACTTGGTGATATCCCTTCCATCACGCCACACAAAAAACCGCAAAAGACCTTCTTCCAAAAAATAAAGGTGTTGACAACGTTTCCCTTCTTCAAGTAAGCTAAAGCCAGCGGGAATTTCACGGTAGCGTAGCAAGGGCTGAATGAGTTGCCATTCTCGATCTGGAAGAGGAGTATACTTTTGGATGTATTGCCTGAATGGATGCATGGATGCTGTATTACTTGGGTAATTGGAAAGGTGTTGGGATTCCTCCCTTTTCCGATTATGAGCCTAACAAGAATACGTTCCATTTGTTGAGGCTCTACCCGCGTCATCTTACCGTATCCCTAGGGCTGCTTAATCCACTTTTTAGTCCAATTCCCTTTCGCAGTCTGAACAAGCATGAAGTAGATACCGGGCGAGATATTGTCTACGGCTAAGGTGGTACTATTTCCTAGGATCCCCGTCTTTGACACCAAGGGTCTCGAATGCTGATCCAATAAGCTAACGGCTACAATTTCCTGCTGATCCAGCTGTATATGCAATTGCTCATGCCCAGGATTGGGGAACAGCAGCAGTTGGCCTTGGTCACCTGGGCTATCAGTGTTGACGGGTAGGCAATTGGGAGCCTCGCTACTTCGCTCCAGGAGAGATCCATTTTTCACATACCAACGTTGCCAAGTCCCCCCTTGTCCGCTAGCCCAATCTGTCAGGTTGAAGCTATTTTGTCCCTGTGGGGTACCTTTCACGCTGTACACTTTAACCGCCAATCCTTCTCGGTCCCAGACCAGCACTTCACCCGGCGCGCATTGTTCTGGCTCAGATGTTTCTAGCTCACAATTAACTTGCAAAAAGAAGGCATTATCATCATGTTGAGGATGGCCACCAAATACCCTAGCCATACCATTTTCATCGATGCATACTGCGGTATATTCCTCGCAGGCAATTCCCTTGGCTGCCATGCCATAGTCCTGGACCATGCGGGCAAGAAAAACCATGTGCCGCCCTTTACGATTAGGATTATCGTAATGCGTATCAGTGATGGTGTGCTGTAAATAAGGGACCTCCAAAAAATGACTGCTATCCACCACTACTTTGGCATCGTAGGGATTTGCCAATGCCTGATTGGAGGTGATGGTCCCATTCTGAGCCGAAAAGTAGACCCCTCCTAGAATGGCCATACCGGCACTAGTACCCCCAATCACAATGTTTCGGCCCTGAATCGCTTCATTGATTAACGCGCCAATGGCGTCATTACGCCAATAGGATACATACTTCCATTGATCACCTCCCGCGAACCAAATGGCTTCTGCCTGCTTGATTTTTTGATGAATATAGGCGTCATCGGTAGCAGCAGCATTATTGAAAACAATTGTTTCCACGGAATTTACTGCAACACCCAATTCGGAATAGAGATAGTTGTTGTAGCCATTTGAACCGCTTGCCCTTAAGACTAGAACATCTCCACCCGCCGCTCTCTGTAAAAACCAACGCATAGCGGCATCATTTTCCGTGGCGCCTCCCATCATGCAGACTCCGCCTTGCGGATTAGTGCTTACATCGGTCGCATTTCCAGTGAAATATTGGGTATAAGATTGGGTGTGTCCTGCAAGATAACAGCCACAAAGTAGCAATAAGAGTGCAGCGCTTCTTTTAGAGCGATTCATACTTTTTTCAATTCCTAGTTGGGAAAGGAGAATACCTATCTGCGGGAAAGTTACTGTTATTTACTGGATTTTGAAGCACGTTTTCCTCCAATAATCTTGAGCTCATTTGGCCTTCAGAACTTTGTAGGGGATGCAACATTTGAGTTGATCAATGGCGGTACTTTGAGCCGAAAGTATTTCCAGGCCGCTTTAGTAAAGGCATTGTCATCTGCAATTTTTCGTACAACCACTTGCTGCCCTCTTCTAATCTTGAGTTCTCGGCCTACTAGTGTGATTCTGCCCTTTGCCGTAGCCATGCTGATCAAAGGCTTGGCTCTAAAATGCGAATTAGGATCCTCTTGTTGATATTGACACATGCCGTGGAAATCTCCGAATGCACGTGCTATAGGTTTGAATTTATATTCTGGTGTTTTTTCCGCTTTGTCATCATCTTTACTGATACAAATGTACTCATCGGGATGTTCATCTACATGAAATACACCTCTTTGATCCAGTTGTTGGGAAGGCCATTGTAGAGCGATTGGACCAAAGCTGAATTCTCCGAATCCGACATCGGACAAATATTCCTGGTTCTCAATGGTGACGATTAAGGCCATGTGGTCGAATTCCGGGGAATATCCTTTTTCTACCGAGTAAACACGAGCTGATACTCTACGTACCTCATAGCCTAAGTGGGTAAGTAATTCGTAGAAGAGCCCATTGAGTTCGTAACAAAACCCACCTCTTTTGTTTAAAATAACCTTTTGAAAGATGCGCGCAATATCTAGTTCGATCGGAATTTGGGCATGAATGTCAAGATTCTCAAAAGGAATCTGTAAAACATGTGCTTTTTGCAATCGCCCGAGGTTACTTAGGTTAGGTTTAAGCCGTTTCCTTAATCCAAGTCTCTTTAAATACGGGTCAAACGTAATGGGTTGTGTAGTCGTCTCCAAGCCTAGTTTTAGTTGATTTCGTTCCTAAATATAATGTAAAACTAGGCAACCTATTGTCTTCAGCCCTGAGAATTAAGCAATTGATCTTGAAGACGCTGAATGAGTAGCGTAGTGATCCTCCGACTTATCTCTGCTTTGTGAGTCTGATAAACGGTATATTCTGACGGGGTAAAATGGCCAAGAATACAGCCAAGCAGCAGATGTTTAAACTTCTGATCCTTCTGTAGACTGTTCTTGATAAATTGGGCTTTTCCTTGGTGAGAAAGTGTATGGAATTTACCTTTTCGTAGGGTGATGTAGTCCTGAAAAAGGGCTACCAGCAGATCATTCTGTAGCTTTAGGATCGGACGTAAAGTTTTGTTTTGGAATTGTTCCGCCGCGGAAGCAGCATGCTGTTCCGTGATGCTTGGAATATCAGGTCGAATACTTTTAATGCTTTCTCTGCTTGCCTTCATAATCTTTACTTATGTCCATTACAACCATTTAATTGGGCTAAGGTTGTAATCCAGTCAGAAGAATCGAGTTGCCCCTTTGGGTACCGGCGAACCTATTTGGGGTTTACGTGTTACATCCCCAAAACGACGAATGAAGATTCGATTTGAGACCCGAGTGAGAGGACATTACAAGGAGGTGATGAAGCGCTTTGACCGTGATCTATTCGAGGCCCTGAAGCCCAAACAAGGCGATATGGAAATTGTGGAGTTCACAGGTTCTGAAAAGGGGGATCGAGTGCATTTGAAGTTTAACAGCCCTTTTTCCATGGAATGGATTAGTGACATTGTAGAGCATGGTGCAGATGAGGAAAAAGCCTATTTTATAGATGTAGGCGTGAAACTTCCCTTTCCTTTAGGTTTTTGGCGTCACCGACATATCGTGGAAAAAATAGATGAACAATACTCTATGATTGTTGATGATATAGAATACAAAGCCAAACCATCTTTTCTCACTCCAGTTCTTTATCCCGCCTTATACGCCGCTTTTTCTCCGCGAAAAAAAATCTATCAATCTTATTTTGGAGTGTAAAGCTACCAGCGCTCAAAGCGAAAGGAAACTAGATTTCTAAATTTCTCTACCTTAGAGCATGCGAATCTTATCCATTTTATCCCTCTTTGCTCTGCTGGCCTGTAGTCCGGATCAACAAACGGATGAAGCCAAGTCTGACAGTCTCTATACCACTGACAGTGATTCTACGATCCATTATTATCTGCTGGGTTGGCACCAAATCTTAAATCAAGGTTTTTATGGGCCAGCTGAGGTATCTTATCGAAAGGCTTTGTCTTTTGATTCCACTTTCCTGTTGGGGCAAAGTGTGCTGGCTCGACTAACAGAGGATTTGGAGGAGCGGCAAGCTTTTTATGAACATATTCAAACTCAACGATCCCAGTTGATAGGAGAGGAGGGCGATCTCCTGGAGGTGTTCCTTAGTTTACTGAATTACACATTAAGCCGAGAAAAGAACCCGGATCAAGCAGCAGCTATGCGTCCCACGCTCCTGGCTCGCGCCCAAACCTTGCTTTGTGGCGTTCGTCTCCAATATCCCAATATCGATTATATTGAATCTGAATGTGTGGAGTTTATTCATGCCACTCAAGGGGCTGCGGCAGCCTTAGACTCCCTATCCTCGTTTCGGGAAGATCGTGTCATTGGGAATGCCTTTCTGGCAGGCTATGAAGCAGTCTTACTAGCTGAGTTAAAACGATTTGAAGAAGCGTTGGCTCTTGCTGAGGCTTTAGCTCGGACAAACGCCGGAAAGGCCATTCCACGCCCGGATGTAATCATGGCGCACGTGTATTATGGTTGGGGAAAGCTAGAGGAAGCCCGCACTCATATCGACAAGGCGGTCAAATTGGATCCAAGAAATCTAGAAGCTACCCGTCTACAGACTCAAATTCTTGCGGCTCTGTCAGAGACCATCCAATAGCCTGCTTTTAATTCAGAACCATCCCCGCTGCTGAGTACCGTATTAATCCATTGTCCAAGTCGGACAAAACAAATCGGCTATTGCTATGTTATGATAGTAAAACTATCTGTATTGATAGTAATACATTTTCATCATAAAACAATACGGCTATGAAAAAATTGCAGTCTTGTGGTTTCTGTTTGATGTTTATGTTGTTTTTCGTTCAGGCGAATGGCCAGTCTCAATCTTTGGAAAAACCATGGATTGGTCGAACGTATGTTGTTCAGCAGTATGGCGTTCAAAATCACAACTTTGTGAGACAGGCTGATATTGCGCTGCGAAAATTTGATTTTGAAGGAGCTTTCTTTGCCTTGGAAAATGCGGTGGCACAGAATCCCAACTCGCCGGAGGTGCTGATGCGTCGGGCTGTATTTAGAAAGACCTTTGGGATGGAAAGAGAGGCTCGGCAGGACTTGGCCTTAGTTAATCGCCAAAATCCCTACTTAGCCGATCTATATGGTTACAACGGACCAGAAGGGCTATGGGCACTCCTGGATGAGACCTTTGACCCTGGGGCCTTACAGCTTAATCAAGTTGATGTCCTAGATGATTATTATAGATTATGGGATATACGGTACTCAGAAAGAGGGATCAATAAAGGAGAGATGGAAGGGCTTGATCGCGCCTTGCGGAAAGTGGAGGAACTGGATTTCGATGCTGCCCTGACTGAACTTGATCAGTTATTGAAAGCATTTCCTACCTCTGGCTTGGCTTATGATCTGAAAGGAATGATCTACACGCGTCAAGGGCAATTGGAGGAGGCGGGTAAAGCCTTAGCGACTGCGGTTATTCATGCGCCAGAGTTTGCGATTGCTTGGTATAATTATGGACGCGTAGAAGAATTAAAAGATAATCTAGAACAGGCTAATGTCTACTATGATCGTGCGGTGCAATTGCAAGAAGATCTTATTCAGGCTCAGTTTGATCGTGCTGGTGTCCTTAGAAAGAAGGGAGGATATGAGGAAGCGCTAGCAGACTATAGTAGCATTCTGCAAAGATCAGAAGGACAGCATACTGCGGCACTATTACAAAGAGGGGTGACAAAGAGGCAGTTGGGGGACTTTGGTGGGGCGCTAGTCGACTATAACCAGGCCATAGCTGCGCATCCTGATCAGGCTGAATTGCTGCAAAGTAGAGGGAACCTTAATCTAGTTTTTGGCTTCTATCATCATGCTATCCGGGATTACACGGAAGCTTTGCAATTGACTCCAGATGATCCTTCAAGCCTATACAACCGTGGCCTAGCCCATTTCTTGATCTTTGATCCAGTATCTGCTTGTGTTGATCTGCAGAATAGCGCTGATCTTGGGCATGAAAGAGCTGCATTAAAGTATACCTACTTCTGTGGGGAGTAGGTGTGAAACGGGTTGGTTTTGTAGCGATTAGTCGGAGGCTTTCTGTTCATTTCCTATCTTGGAGGAAATTTAAAGGATAACCCTTGCACCTCTTTGATGATATGACAATATGAAATTGAACCGTTCTGACGTAACTGCCTTTTTAGCACTAATCGTAAGCCTTGGGGCATTATCCGTCTCTATAGTGGAGGCCAACATAATGAGAGCGCAACAGAAAATAATGCAATCTCAACAAAAGGCAGCTGTGTATCCCCATTTGTCTCAACACATTGATCTCGGATTACCTGGGCCAAATCCATATACCTACACCATTGAAAATAAGGGAATTGGCCCAGCTAAAATCCGAAAGGCTGAATTCCGTTTAAATGGTCAGATCATGGCCAACAATACGGAACTCTTAGCGGCAATTAAGAAGTTATTTCCACCGAAGGCTGGTCTGCTGGTTAGTTTTTTTGATCCGACCAGCTACTTCATTTCACCTAAAGAAACCATCACGATATTGAAGTTGACGATCTTGCATCCGGAGGAACTGGCAGGAGAAATGCCCATCATTGATCTTCTGACTGATTTTTGCTACTGCTCTATTTTTGAGGATTGCTGGGCGCAAAATGGGGAGCTATCTGTAGATGGGTGCCCATAAATGTCTGGTATAGATTTGGTTACAGCCATTTTTTCTTCCTAAACCAAAAGAGCAAACCTAAGGCAATCAGCAACATAAAACCCCAAAGGATGAAGTAGCCGTATTTGTAATGAAGTTCGGGCATATGGTCGAAATTCATACCGTATAGGCCCACCAGAAAGGAAAGGGGTACAAACACGGTCGTAATGATCGTGAGCACTTGCATAACCTGATTCATCTTGTGACTGATTTCAGATAGGTGCAAATCCTGCAAACCGTTGAGCATATCCCTGTAGTTTTCCGTCATATCCATCACTTGAATGGTATGATCATACAAGTCTCGAATGAATAATTTAGTGTGGTCTTGGATGATATCGTTCTCCGTTTTTGCAAATCGATTGATGGCTTCTCGAAGTGGGGTGATGCTCTTTCTAGCCACAATGAGCGTTCGCTTGATGTGGTGTATTTTTTCTCGAATAGTTTCGTCCGGAGAATCCAGTAACTCCTCTTCCAACTGATTGATTACTTCTTCAATATCCTCTAGCATAAAGTAATATTGATCTACCAGTACGTCTGCCAAGGCATAGACTAGGTAGTCAGCCCCTCGGGTCCTAATCTTTCCCTGTTTAGACTGTAACCGTCGACGCACCGATTCAAAGAGATCACTTTCTGTTTCCTGGAAGGTGACTACTAAGCCCTTCTTGAAATAGATCGTGATGTGCTCCACATTCAATTCTCCTTGGAGCTTTTCAAAGCGAAGGGCTCTGATCACGAGGAAAAGTCCTTTCTCGTATTCTTCAAATTTAGGTCGCTGATCTGTATCGACAATATCCTCTAAAATCAAAGGGTGAATTTCGAAGGTTTGACCTAAGGTCTCAATTAATCGAGTATCGTGCAGTCCTCTGATATCATACCAATCCACTATTTCTTGGGCGGACTGTAAGAAAGTGATTTCGGCCTGATTATCTAGCTTCTGTTCTGTAAGGTGCTCCGCATCATATTTTAGATAATTAATGCTTACGCGCTCCATTTTTTGGTCTCCTTTGAAGACAACTGAACCAGGAGGTAGGGTCTCTCGATGCTTTTTCTCTTTCATATCTTTTGGATATCTGTATGCTGAAGCGTTTACTGGAAATCATTTCACGATGCAAATTTACAGTGCGCTTTGATCATAAGTGACCCTCCTGCAGAGGGCCTAAGCTAGTAAAGCCGAAATGAGGCTGGATGCCTTTCTCAAAGTTAATAATCTCGTGGAAACCTGCTCGAAATCTTCTTTTAGCTTGTATAACATCCAGAAGAGGGGAGAGGAGGCCGAACCCTTTTTCAAAATTAAAGAGATTCACTTTCGCTATTCCCCAAATTGGCTAAATTTGCAGCTTTAATCATCAATCCTGGCTTCCTATGATCCTTTTCTTCGGTGACCCTTCAAAAAATATCTTTGCAGTACAAGTTCAAGAAATGCTAGAAACAGCTGATATTCAAAAACTTGAATGGCTGTTTGGTGAGCAGACAAAACTGGAAGTCCAAGCGTTGACTGGCGTCTTCATCGGGCCTCGAGCCACCATGATCACGCCTTGGAGCACCAATGCGGTAGAAATTACCCAGAATATGGCCATTCAGGGAATCCAACGCATTGAAAAATATACCTTCGCTGCGGAAGAAGAAGTGGATTTTGACCCCATGCTGGCACAGCGGTACGACGGACTTGATCAATCGATTTTCACTATCCATATTGAACCAGCTCCCATCCTGGCTATTGAAAATATAGCTGCTTTCAATGAACAAGAGGGGCTAGCCTTAAGTCAGGAAGAAATCGAATACCTGGAAGCAGTATCTGATCGTATTGGAAGACCGTTGACCGACTCGGAGGTTTTTGGTTTTTCTCAGGTTAATAGCGAGCATTGTCGACATAAAATCTTCAACGGAGTATTTGTCATAGATGGAGAGGAACAGGAAGCGTCGCTTTTCCAGATGATCAAACAAACTTCTAAAGAAAACCCGAATGGAATAGTTTCTGCCTATAAGGATAATGTCGCTTTCATTAAGGGCCCAGCATTAACTCAGTTTGCGCCAAAGCGCCCAGAAAAACCGGATTTTTATGAGAAGAAGACCTATGATTCGGTACTTTCCTTAAAGGCAGAAACCCATAATTTCCCCACTACAGTGGAACCCTTCAATGGGGCGGCTACCGGCTCCGGTGGCGAAATTCGCGATCGTTTAGCTGGGGGTAAAGGATCTATTCCGCTGGCGGGAACAGCCGTATACATGACCGCATATTCTCGCTTGGATAAGAACAGAGACTGGGAGCAGCAAATGCCGGAACGCCCCTGGCTGTATCAGACCCCAGTAGATATTCTGATCAAAGCTTCCAATGGGGCCTCTGACTTCGGCAACAAATTCGGGCAGCCCTTAATTGCCGGCTCCCTTTTTACCTTCGAACACCAGGAACACGATAGAAAACTGGGGTATGACAAGGTGATTATGCTTGCCGGGGGAATTGGCTATGGCAAGGCTGCGCAGGCCTTGAAAGGGGCGCCAAAGGAAGGGGATAAGATTGTGATCATGGGTGGAGATAATTACCGAATTGGTATGGGCGGAGCGGCGGTATCCTCCGCTGATACAGGAGAATATAGTTCAGGTATTGAACTTAATGCCGTACAACGATCCAATCCCGAAATGCAGAAGAGAGTTGCGAATGCTATTCGAGGAGTGGTGGAAGGAGATGAGAATATTATCGTGTCGATCCACGATCATGGAGCAGGTGGCCACCTGAACTGTCTTTCCGAACTAGTCGAAGATATTGGGGGCAAAATTGAGCTGGGTAAATTGCCGATTGGTGATCCAACGCTCTCCGCCAAAGAGGTCATTGGGAATGAATCACAAGAGCGAATGGGGTTGGTTATTTCGGCTGAAGATTTGCAGCAGTTGCAACAAATTGCAGAACGAGAGCGAGCTCCCATTTATGTGGTTGGAGAGGTTAGTGGAGATCATCGATTTTCTTTTCAGGGAAAAAATGGAGCGGGAAATCCCATGGATCTAGCGCTTAGTGATATGTTTGGAAGCTCTCCTACGACCATCATGGCTGATCAAAAAATTGACCGGCAATACGCAGCGGTCTCCTACCAAGACGATCAGATGCTTTCCTATATTCAGGATGTTCTACGTTTGGAAGCAGTGGCCTGTAAGGACTGGTTGACGAATAAAGTGGATCGCTGCGTAGGAGGATTGGTGGCCAAGCAACAGTGTGCCGGCCCGCTGCAATTGCCTTTGAATAATTGCGGAGTAATGGCGCTGGATTATGACAGCAAAAATGGTTTGGCGACTGCAATTGGCCATTCGTCCATTAGTGCCTTGATTGATCCGGTTGCGGGTTCGAGAAATTCCATTGCGGAGTCCTTGACCAATATTGTCTGGGCGCCAATGTCGGAAGGTATCCGTTCCGTATCTCTTTCTGCGAACTGGATGTGGCCCTGTAGAAATGAAGGAGAGGATGCTCGCCTTTATGAAGCGGTAGCAAGTGTTTCGCAGTTTGCCATAGACTTGGGGATTAACATTCCAACGGGGAAAGATTCTCTTTCTATGAAGCAAAAGTATCAAGGGGAAGAAGTGCTTTCACCTGGTACAGTTATTATTTCTGCTGCTGGGCATTGCGATGATATCTATAGTATAGTAGAACCCGTGCTGAAGAAGGAGGGAGGAGCATTGTACTACTTGAATCTCTCTCAGGATACTTATGAACTAGGAGGTTCTTCTTTCGCACAGACCAGAAACAAGGTAGGGGAGAAGGCGCCTACTATCCAGGATGCTAATCACTTTGCTAAGGCCTTCAATGCTGTGCAAGCGGCCATCAAAAATGGCTTGATTGTAGCGGGGCATGATGTATCAGCGGGTGGATTATTGACCTGCCTGCTGGAGTTGTGTTTTGCTGATGTAAAGGTGGGTGCCACCGTAGATCTAACGGCCTTGGGAGAGGCAGATTCTGTGAAATTGCTGTTTGCAGAGAATAGTGGTTTAGTCATTCAAGCCAAGGATGAGAAATTGGCCTCTTTTATGGCGGAACACGGCGTTTCATTGAGTAAAATTGGAGTGGCTACGGGAGATGGCAAACTCACGGTACAAAATGCCGGAGAAGACTATCTGTTTGATGTGGCTAGTTTGCGGGATGTCTGGTATGAAACTTCCTACCTTTTGGACCAGAGACAGTCCGGTGCGGTTAAGGCCAAGGAGCGTTTTGACCATTATAAGGTACAGCCTTTGCAGTATCAGTTTCCCACTGGTTTTGATGGCCTACGCCCACAACCGGATCTGTCGAAACCTCGACCTAAGGCAGCTGTCTTGCGGGAGAAAGGTAGTAACTCCGAACGAGAGTTGGCACATGCCATGTACCTCGCCGGATTCGACGTGAAAGATGTGCACATGACAGATCTTATTAGCGGGAGAGAAACCTTGGAAGATATTCAGTTTATAGGTGCGGTCGGTGGATTTTCGAATTCAGATGTTCTTGGCTCGGCCAAGGGATGGGCTGGTGCATTTATGTATAATGAAAAAGCCAAAACAGCCTTGGAAAACTTCTTTGCCCGGGAGGATGTGTTATCCATTGGTATTTGCAACGGATGCCAATTATTCGTTGAGTTGAACCTCATCAATCCAGCGCATGAGGTTTCTTCTAAGATGTTACATAATGACACACATAAGCACGAAAGCGCTTTCACCTCTGTCGTAATTCCAGACAATAACTCCGTGATGCTGTCTAGTTTAGCAGGTTGTACACTCGGGGTTTGGATTTCGCATGGGGAAGGAAAGTTTCATTTACCCTTGGCTGAAGATCACTATAACATCGTAGCAAAGTACGGGTATGATGGCTACCCATCTAACCCAAATGGTAGTGATTACAATACGGCCATGATGGCCAGTGCTGATGGCCGCCATTTGGTTACCATGCCCCACATTGAAAGATCTATGTTTCGTTGGAATTGGGCCAACTATCCGGATGGTCGCCAGGATGATATTTCGCCTTGGATCATTGCCTTTCAGAATGCCAGAAAGTGGTTGGAATCACAGCACACTGAGAAGTAGTTGATTTGCCCGCTTAAGATCTAGTATGAAAGCAATATTTCAGGGGGCTGTTTAAATGGATAAGATGAAGTCAGTAACGACTGTAAAGAAATGGCAAGCAAGTCATTTTTTGCTGAATTTAGCTTATTTGGACCTAATATTTGTCGTAGATTTAGGCCTACCTAAGGAGTATACCTCTTCCCTACACTGCCAACATAACTAAGTTTTACCCCCTTTGGAAGTTTGCCGAAAGGTAAGCCTATTTCACATACTTGAGAAAGCCGTAAAGAACTGTTATTGCTAAGATTAACTGAATAGATTGATGAAAAGAATTGTACGAACCTTAACGATCTTCTCTTTCTTATGCGTGGGGCTAACCAGTGCTATGGCGCAACACTCTGTAGCCAGACAATGGAATGAACTATTGCTAGATGCCATTCGTAATGATTTTGCTCGCCCGACGATACATGCCAGGAATCTATATCATAGTGCAATACTTATGTATGACTGCTGGGCCGTCTATGATGACCAGGCAGATAATTTTTTTCTGGGTAAGGAAAGGGGAGGATATACTATAGAATTTGATAGTATTCCGATGCCTGACGATATACGTGCAGCGCAGGAAGAAGCCATGAGTTATGCCCTATATCGACTGCTTAAACATCGGTTTCGACGTTCGCCAAATGGGTTTGAGACGGAAATTGACCTAAATAACCTAATGACTGAATTGGGCTATGATCGCGATATGGTCAGCACTGATTACTCTACGGGCTCACCCGCTGCCTTGGGTAATTATCTGGCGGATCAAATTATTACTTTTGGTTTGACAGAGCTTTGCAATGAGGAGAATGATTATGAAAATCTATTTTATGAACCGCTCAATTCTGCTCTAGCGCCGCAGCTACCAGGAAACCCCGAGATGACAGATCCCAATCATTGGCAACCGCTTTATTTACGCGTCTTTATTGACCAGTCCGGTAATGTAACGCCTTTCAACGAGCCAGAATTCTTAAGTGCGGAGTGGGGAACAGTTATCCCGTTTGCCTTACAGGAAGAAGATCTGCAGGTTTATGAAAAAGAGGGTAATGAATTCTGGGTCTACCACGATCCAGGACTGCCCCCATATCTTGATACGACCGCAGCTCGAGGATGGGATGGATTATATGAATGGAATCATACGCTAGTTTCGGTCTGGTCCGCACATCTAGATCCTTCTGACAGTGTTATGTGGGATATATCGCCTGCTTCGATTGGAAACATACAAGCCTATCCCGAAACCTTGGAGGAACATCGAGACTTCTATGATCTAGTTGAGGGAGGAGATCCCGGTATTGGTCATACGATGAACCCACATACCGGGCAACCCTATGAACCTCAAATGGTGCCCCGAGCAGATTATGCTAGAGTACTCGCTGAATTTTGGGCAGATGGTCCTGATTCGGAAACCCCTCCTGGGCATTGGTTTACCATTTTGAACTATGTCAATGATCATCCTGAGTTCGAAAAACGCTTCCAAGGTCAGGGAGAGGAACTAGATGATTTAGAATGGGATGTAAAAGCTTACTTCATACTTGGAGGGGCGGTCCATGATGCCGCGATTGCGGCTTGGGGTATTAAAGGCTGGTATGATTATGTCAGACCTGTTTCCGCGATTCGTTTCATGGCAGATAGGGGACAAAGTTCGGATCCTGATCTACCCAACTATGCCCCGGGCGGTATCCCTTTATTGCCTGATTTCATAGAGATAGTTGAGGAAGGAGATGAACTAGCTGGAGATGAAAATGAGCATGTCGGGAAAATAAAAGTGTACGCTTGGCGGGGACCAGACTATATTGACCAACCAGAAACTGACGAGGCTGGCGTTGGTTGGATTTTAGCTGAAAACTGGTGGCCTTATCAGCGCCCCACCTTTATCACGCCTCCCTTTGCAGGATACATCTCTGGGCATTCCACCTTTTCGCGCGCAGCGGCAGAAGCCATGACCTTGTTGACAGGAGACGAATTCTTCCCTGGGGGCATGAGTGAGTTTGTCGCTAAGAAAAATGAGTTCCTGGTTTTTGAGGAAGGACCAAGTGTTGATATAGTGCTCCAGTGGGCCACTTATCGAGACGCCTCTGATCAAACCAGTTTATCACGCATCTGGGGAGGTATCCACCCTCCGGCGGATGATATTCCGGGGAGGTTAATCGGAGAAGTTATTGGGGTGGATGCCTTTAAGTATGCTTTGCCCTATTTCAATCTTGATGTGACGGATGTGGAAGAATCCCTAGCAATAGATGCCTCTTCTTTTACCATCTTTCCAAACCCTGTTGCTAGAGGAGAAAATTTGCAAGTGGAATTTCAGCATCAAATCAAGGAGGTAATATTGGAGGTCCAAAATAGTCTAGGACAAGTTCTTTTGCAGCGCAAGCTGGACGCTACCTTTGCTGGACAGCGATTTGAATTGGAATTGAATGGTTTAAGTCCTGGGATTTATACCTTACAGACTAGTGGATCAGGAGTCGGTGTTGCTGTGCAGCAGTTTGTCGTGAAATAATGTGTGCATTTGAAATTATTGTTGTATCATAGTGCAGGGTGGGAAGCTTGATTGCTGTTAATCTTCCTACCCTCTACCCGAATAAAAAGACAATCATATCTCTGGCTGTGTTGACCCGAACGCTCCTTCATAGCCTCCCTATTGACCATACTCCCTCCTCTAATTTAGCCTAAATGCCATAGTCGTAATTAAATTTGCCCGCTTTTTTGGTTGGTTTGTTGTGGTAGTGTATTTTTATAATAGGTTGAATATCAATTGGATAAGATGGTTTAGTGTGTTTTTATCTGATTTTTTTTGTGGTAAAGCCTCTGAAATGTCTTTGGCAGGATAGGACTATAATTTGCAGATTTACGGCATAAATAAATCAAATTTGACTCCTCCAATAATCACCTTACTGTCACCGACTTCAATGCTGAGTAATAGTGGCTTCTACTTCGGAAGCCTAGCGTTAAGATCTCCCACCGGCAAGTAAGTCGTGTACTTATTCAAATTCGAAGACATGGCGCTAGCCCTTTGGGTTAGCTCAAGACCTTCATCAGGTATGACCTGATGTGATACTCTATTACTAATTAATCCATACAACATGAAAGACAAAAACTTCTTTCGAAGTCCACTACCGGTGCTGCTATTACTAGCTACCGTTTTGGGTCTATTTTCCCTCAGCTCTTATTCCTCTGTTGATGAGGCGGATAGCCAAACTATTAGAGAATTGTCAGCTAAGGTGGCAGAAACGGAAGTTGAGCTCCAGAGCTTGCACAGTCTCCAGGAGCAGGTCTCAGCCTGGGGTGAACCCACCTTAGGGCAGATCGCGATGTTCGCTGGTAATTTTGCACCACGAGGTTGGGCTATGTGCGATGGCACAATCCTGCCGATTAGTCAGAATCAAGCCTTATACTCTCTTTTGGGTACTACTTATGGTGGAGATGGACGAACGACCTTTGCTTTACCCGATTTACGAGGTCGCGTACCCGTCCATGAAGGGCAAGGTCCCGGTTTGCATGATCATCGGCTGGGGACGAAGTTCGGCGTCCAGTATACAAGCCTTAAAACGTCACGCTTCCCCGTTACAGTGTCTGATAGAGCTGCAGTTAATGTAGCTGTAGGGGTCACCCCGGAAGACCTAAGTACTGAGCAACCGGCGCTAGGTGTCAACTACATCATCGCTTTAGTAGGTGTTTACCCTTCTCGTAACTAGGGATCTCCTCAATTTTAGAAATGTAAATCAATGTTAATTCCTCTTTGGACATTCGTAGCAGGTTGGTAGAAGAAAAGAATTGGGGTTTGTCTCAGTTGCTATTTTCTTAGGCCTTTAGCTTGCGGATTGATCAGAGACATAAAATAAAAGAAATGAAAAATAATAAGATCATCAATGCCTTTGGTGCACTTGGCTTAACGGTAGCTATACTAGCAGGTTTTCTGTTGTTTCCCTCTGCTTCCACGGTTAAACAATCAAATAGCGAAGCCATTGCAGCGCTATCGCTCAAGATGGAAAATATGACGAGCCAGCTAGAAGAGCTGAAAGTGGCAGAATGTCAAGAAGAAGTATGGGGGCAGCCAACCTTAGGCCAAATAGCCATTTTTGCGGGTAACTTCGCTCCTAGAGGATGGGCTTTCTGTGATGGTACCCTACTACCAATTAGTCAGAACGATGCATTGTTTTCTCTCCTGGGTACTATGTACGGAGGAGACGGTCGGACTACTTTTGGATTACCAGATCTTAGAGGCAGAGTGGCCGTACATGCCGGAACTGGGCCTGGACTAACCCCAAGAAAAGTTGGACAGAAATGGGGACAGGAGCAAGTAGCCATTACCCCCCAAACCGTGCGAGTAACGCAAGCTCCTAATGGAAACATGGCTATTTCTGGATTACCAGCAGAAGTAACGGCTATGCAGCCAAGTCTCGCGGTAAATTATATCATTGCCTTGCAAGGGCTTTACCCATCTCGTAATTAATCCACCTAAATAGTGATCCATGAAAAAGTATAGATATTTTATACTATCAATACTGTTGATAGCCTGTTTAGGTCGGCTTACTGCACAGCAGGTTGATTTTGATGAAAATAAATATTATCGCCTTACAAATATTTGGACGGGAGAAGAATATTCCCTCGATGTGAATCCGGAAAATATGATTATCAGTATGGCTGTGACTGGAACTTCTGAAGGTCAGCTTTGGAAGTTCATGCCACAAGGTGGCGGAGCTATAATGTTGTCTTGCAAATCGTTGGGAGAAGGTAAGGTCATCGATGTAATCAACGATGGCACTAACAACAAGATGAGATTAACGGATAAAGCTGGTTACAGTGGACAATATTGGATGATCGTTCCTTCTGGAGAAGGCTTGTACCGATTCGCCAACGGATGGCAAACTGAGAAGGCACTAGACGGGAATATTGATCCAGAGAATCCCGTTGCCTTTTTAAGTCCCGTAGGAAATGTAGCAAGCCAGTTCTGGAGGATTACGGAGGTCGATGCACCTAGCGCACCGATCACACCAGGCCCAAAGCTGGAAGTTGGCATGCAAGCGGATGGGGGCATTGTTTTTTATGTGGACGAAACAGGTCGTCGGGGATTGATATGTGCGGAGGAAGACTTTGATGAGGATATGAGCTTCCAAGATGCGATGCAGGCTTGTGGGAATTATTCCTCAGGCGGAAAAAACGACTGGCGCTTGCCTACCCTAGATGAACTGGAGGTTTTGTACGAGAATCTGCGGAAGTCGGGTATGACCCATTTCCAAAATCAATGGTATTGGAGTTCAGAAGCTAAGGATGAGCACAATATGTGGTCATTAGATCTCTTACATGGTGATCGTTTTGCACATTGGGAAGGCGATCATAGTCATGTACGAGCCGTGAGAACCTTTCCCGCTGGGGCAACGGTAAAGCTCCCGAGTAAATAAGGATTGAACTGTATCTAGTTTAAGGATGATAAGGGAACCAGTAGTAGGCCGATGGACCTGCTGCTGGTTTCTTGTTGGAATGCCGACCGCGCCTATTGCATCTGCAAAATTGTCTTGAAGATTCAGCGCACAGCGTATGATTTTCCCCTACCTTTACAAGAACTAATGAGATTAAATGGGTACCAATACGCAACTGCTCTTTTTTTTCAGTGCACTGGGTGCGTTTAACGGCCTGCTTCTAAGCACTTACTTCCTTTTCTTAGCAAAGCCGAAGCAAATGTCCAACTATTTCCTAGGGGGCTTACTGCTGGCTTTAAGCACTCGGATCGGGAAATCTGTGTTCTTTTTTTTCAACCCAGCACTCGCCAAGATTTATCTGCAAATCGGATTGACTGCCTGTTTCTTCATAGGGCCATTCCTCTGGCTATTTGTGCAGGCGAAACTTTTCCCGGATCGTAAGTTGCGCTTTGCGGTTCCGCTACTATCCCTTTTGTTGCTGGCCACGATTAGTATTGGTTATCTCTATCCCTATGAGCTGAACCCGACCTTATGGGGCGATTCCTTCTATCCGACCATAAATTACTGCTGGCTGGCTTTTATTATGGCGTCCGTGTACCTCATGCGCGGCACTTTTCAGAAAGTAGGTAATCGAGAAAAATTGGGATATGACGAAATCTGGGTGCTGAGTGTGTTGATTGGGGTGACTGCGATCTGGTTGGCCTATTTTACCTCATCCTACACCTCTTACATTGTTGGCGCATTATCTTTCTCTTTCGTGTTCTACCTATCCATTATGGTAATTTTGGCTTTTCGAAAGCAGCATGCCATCAAGGAGGGACCAAAAGTGAAGTATGCTAACAAAAAGATTGAGTCTTTTGAAGCGGAAACCCTTTTAGGCAAGATTGAGGAGCTGATGCAAGAAGAAAAGTTATATCGGGATCCCAATTTGAGTTTGAGTCGTTTAGCAAAGAAGCTACGCATTAGTCCGCATCGATTATCTCAACTGCTCAATGACAATCTTCAAAAACGCTTCACGCAGTTCATCAATGAGTACCGTATAGAAGAGGCCAAGGCTTTGCTCAGGTCAGATAATCATCTCAAAATGGAAGTAGTAGCTGAGGAATGCGGCTTTAATTCCCCAAGTACCTTCTACACTGCTTTCAAGAAATTCACCAATACCACACCAGCGCGTTTTATGAGCGAGAATTGAGCCCATTTTGCGCTCCGAATTTATAAATCCGTAGTTTGAGTTTATAGTTTTTGAGTGTATTTGGCTGAAAACCAAAGTAATATTGTCGTGAATCAAAACTCAACAATATTTACTTATGAAAACATATGCTCTTAATCTACTCTTACTTTTTGCTGTTTCTTGGCTTGCTGCACAATCAGAAGAAGCGGAGATTCGGCAAACGCTTTCCTATTACATCGACGGAACTTCTTATAATAAAGTGGATCTTATTCAGCAGGCCTTTTATGCCGATGCCGAACTCTTTTTAGATGGAAAAGATGGTTCTCTTTTTGTGGTACCTTCCAAAGAATACGCGAGTTGGTTTGAAAAAGGAGAACGCGGGAAGTTCAATGGTCGGATAGGAAGTATATTGTCCGTAGATCATTTTGGGAATATCGCCATGGCTAAGGTGGAGATCCTTATTCCTAAAATCCAGAAGCGCTTCGTTGATATGTTTATCCTCAAAAAAATTGAAGGGAGCTGGAAAATTATTAGCAAAACTGCCAATAGTAAAGGCAGCAACGAAAATGGAAACCCAATCCTTTTTGTCCTATCCAATGCCCGTTTTTATGGGGATACGGATCTTCCAACAGGGAACAGCTTTTCGGAAATTGTAGAAGCCTATCACATTTACCAAGAAGCGGGTTACAATGTTGATTTTGTTAGCCCTGAAGGAGGTAGTGTACCGCTAGCCTATATCAACACTTCAGATGATAAGCAACTTGCTTACCTATATGATCCCGACCTCATGTATGCTTTGAAAAACACGAAATCTCCCGACCAAGTACAGGCGAAAGATTATCAAGTGATCTACTTCGTAGGTGGCGGGAGTGCCATGTTTGGAGTTCCGGAAAATCAACAAATACAAAACTTGGCCGTGGATATTTATGAGCAGCAAAACGGTATTGTTTCTGCTGTCTGTCATGGTACGGCAGGTATCGTCAACCTGAAAACCTCAGATGGGAACTATCTGTATGTTGGGCAGACCGTAAATGGGTATCCCGAAGCGTATGAGGCTACCGACAGACCTTATTTTAAGGAATTCCCCTTTCTGATTCAAAAGACCATTGAGGAAAGAGGCGGGATTTTCAAGGTGGCGGCTAGGGGTACCCCACATTTGGAATCTAATGATCGCCTAGTTACCGGGCAGAACCATCTTTCTGCAGCTATGGTAGCTAAGGAGGTAGTAGCAAAACTCAAACTGGCAGCAGTGAAGTAGACACTCAGTTTTACCAAGTTTCAGAGGGAATAGGTGAAGCGGCGAAGCTTTACCTATTCCTTCTTTGGAAGGGTTGAGAGTCTGATCCTAGAGGGATGCTCCGAAGAGTGATAGATAGTATTATTGGCTTTCACCATTCTTCTATGCTTTCCCAAGGGCTCTCCTGTGTTTGGGTTGACATCCCATCTCGGGAAGTTGCTACTAGAGACATCTACACGAATGCGATGACCTTTCTTGAAGACGTTAGCCGTTGGGAACAGGTCAATTTTGAGGGTATATACTTGCCCCGGAGTGATCAAATCCCGAGTATGCCGCCCGTTGCGGTAACTCATCCGGACAATTCCATCCGTTAGGTTTAAATCGAAACCTTCCGGAAAATCTTCTGAAGGGGGGTAGATATCTAACAGCTTCACAGTGAAGTCGGTATCTATTGCATCTGAGGATACGTGGAGCTCGACTTCTATGGGCCCTCCTATGCAGATATCTTCTTCTAATGGAGGCGTTTGAAAAACCACTACATCTTGTCTAGCTCTAATCGGAAGATAAGGCGGACGACTGCCTACAAAATCTGGGCGCTCCCGCTGATTGAATGCTCCATCCTTAACTCGAGCCGATACATTACCGCCCAAAGTCGGGACGGGGTGGTTCGGGTCGAAGGTAAAGGTAGTGCTGGAAGATTTGGTGCTAGGTCCATGGGGCTGTAATGAACCATCCGCTCCCAAATACAAGGTATAGCCTTCGATTTCAGGAGGTGGCCAAGTATCAAAGCCTCTCCAATAGCCACCGTGGTTTAACCGTCCTTCTGCATTTTTACTCCCATCCCCCGTACCCATGATGAATAACTGTACAGGTTCAGGCTCGATGCGCTCTTGCGGTAGGCCTTTCAAGAGATAATCGAACCAAACGCCTTGATATCCGACTCGAAAATCATCGATACTTGCTGCTGCGCCAAAATCTACGTCTCCCGCATAGGTTCTCCCATTGCCACTATGTGTCCAAGGGCCAATGATGAGCCATTTGGGCGTCTTTTGGAGGCTATCCAGAACTACATAATTCTGAATCGTCCCTCGCAAGAAAGTATCGTACCATCCCCCTACATGAACCATCGGTACATCTGCTGTTTGAGCGAAGTATTCCTCCCAGTTGATACCGGTCGTTTGCCAAAACTCGTCATAGTCTGAGTGGGTAAGTTCCTCCAGGATATAGTCTTCAAAATTTGGCGCGATGGACAATGGATTGAGCCCTCTCCGGAAGGGCCAAGCCGTGTACCAATCTTTTATTTTCTCCTTTTCGAAATGCTTCTGTACCACCGGGTCTTTGATCTCTGCTGGTATTTGCTTAAAAGCCCAGGTCAGTTCACGTCCTAATTCAAAGGCACCACCTTGTCGCACTGCATGATCCCATGCATTGGTCATACCACCCATATTTAGGATCATCGCTGCCAGTCCGTTGGGATTCAGCTTAGAAGCGTCAGCTTGAGTATGAGCCCCATAGGAGGTGCCCCACATACCCACCTTCCCGTTGCAGAACTCCTGCTTGGCCAACCATTCCACAGTAGTAGCTCCATCACCAGCTTCTTGGGGACTATATTTGCTAAATAGGCCCTCCGAGTCATACCTTCCTCGTAAATCCTGCAGGGCAACAATATAACCTCTGGCCGCCAAATGAGAGACCACTGCTTTGAAGCGTTCACTCCTTTTCCCGTAAGGCGTACGTTGGAGCACCACTGGTAAAGGCGTTTTACTACCCTCCATTCGGTAAATATCCGTGGCTAGGCCAATACCGTCCTTTGCCGGAATCATTATATTTCGCTTCACCTGTAACCCCTCGGTGCCAGGGACAGCTTCGAAGCTTTGTTCAGGCTGTGCGAAAAGGGGCGTTGTAAAAAGGAAAAGAAGAACCAGTATCCTGTGATTTTTCATAATGATCTAGTACTTTGATTAACTCACTCCGCCCCAACACATATACTTAATATTGACGTAGTCGTCGATTCCATATTTAGACCCTTCCCGCCCAAAGCCACTTTCTTTGATACCTCCAAAAGGGGCGACGGTGGTCGAGATCATCCCGGTATTAATACCCACCATCCCATATTCCAGGGCTTCCGCTACCCGCCAAATGCGGGCGTAATCTCGCCCGTAGAAATAAGAGGCAAGTCCATAGTTGGTATCATTGGCTAAGGCGATGACTTCGGCCTCGGAACTAAACTTAAAGACTGGTGCTACAGGGCCGAAAATCTCTTCTCGATACACCATCATTTCGGTGCTAGGTTCAGTAATCAAAGTGGGTTCAAAAATTAGGTCGTGATTGACTGCCTTTTTTCCACCTGCTAGAACGGTAGCTCCTTTGTCTACAGCATCTTGTACCAGCGTTTCTACAAAAGATAAAGCCTTGGGTTCAATTAAGGGGCCCACATTCACGCCTTTTTCCATGCCGTTACCAATGGTAATATCTTGGATAGCTGCAGCTAACTTTGTGACAAACTCATCATATACTTTTTCCTGGGCAAAGATCCGATTACTACATACACAAGTTTGTCCAGCATTCCGAAACTTCGAAGCAATGGCTCCCTCTACTGCTGCCTCCACATCTGCGTCGTCAAATACGATGAAAGGGGCATTTCCTCCCAACTCCATGGATACTTTCTTTACTGAATCTGCAGCTTGTCGCAGTAATATCTTTCCTACTCGGGTGGAGCCAGTGAAGGAAATTTTCTTCACTTTAGGATTTGATGTTAGTTCTTTTCCGATGGCGGCCGCATCGCTAGTGGTCAAAATATTGATTACGCCAGGAGGGAAACCTGCTTGCGCGGCTAACTCAGCAAGCGCCAGGGCACTAAAGGGTGTCAGTTCTGAGGGTTTGATAACCACGGTGCAACCGGCAGCTAAGGCGGGCGCAATTTTCCGCGTGATCATTGCATTAGGGAAGTTCCAAGGCGTGATGGCACCGACGACTCCTACTGGCTGTTTTATAACGGTAATTCTTTTATCACTACCATGCCCAGGAATGACATCTCCATACACTCTTTTGGCTTCTTCAGCAAACCACTCCACAAAACTTGCACCGTAGCGAATTTCTCCCTTTGCTTCTGCCACGGGCTTACCCTGTTCTAGCGTCAATATTTTAGCCAAATCATCTACGTGTTCTAATTGTAGTTCATACCACCTTCTAAGGATTTTGCTGCGTTTGGCTGCGGTATAGTCTCTCCATTCCTGGAAAGCTGCCGCTGCCGCTTCTATGGCCCTAGTACAATCTTCTACACCTAGATCCGGAACACTTCCTAGCAGCGTCTGATCGAAAGGATTATAGACTTGAATAGCAGCTCCGGTACTGGCTTCCACCCATCGGCCATTGATGTAGGATTGTGTTTTGAAGAGTGCGGGATGTTCTAGTTGAATCATGATCATTTGATTAAAGGAAATCGAGAAGAAATTCTATTGGCACCGTCCTGCTTTAGACATAAATCGTGCACATGGCTAAAATTATTAAAAGTAGTAGACTATGAGCAAATAATCTCAACAAAGGAAAATGAACTTACTCACGTACCAAGGAGGCAAGATTACACCAGTGTATTAGCCCCATGACATTATCCCCCTTAAAACTAAGCGTTCCTTTACTATTTTTCAGTAATTTGCGTTGCCCTGGCTCTGCCATTAAACTGCCTGCCCAGTATTGTTACCAAATTGAATGTAGCTTGAAATAATAATCCTGAGATGACAGTGAAACCCTACTTGTCTATTTTGATGGTTCCGATCATCATCCTTTTAGCTAGTACCTGTAGCGGAGATGATGCTACGGCAAGCCAGCGCAAGGCTACCCGCTCAAAGGCCCCCCTGAGTATTCACTCTGCACTTCCTGCAAAAGTAAAGAGCCCCAAAGACAATCCACTTAGTAATGATAAGGTAGAATTAGGAAGACTACTATTTTTTGATCCTATTCTTTCTGGCGATAAAGATATCGCTTGTGCTACCTGTCATCATCCTGATAACGGATACGCAGAATACCGGGATCTTTCGATTGGAACCAATGGACAAGGGTTTGGTATCAAGCGGGTTTTTAAGGAGCCGAATGTGATTCCCTTAGTGAAAAGAAATGCCCATACCATTCTCAATACAGCATTTAACGGAATCGATACGGGTAATAAATATGATCCTGCTGAAGGTCCAATGTTTTGGGACAATCGGGTAGTCTCCCTGGAAAAGCAAGCTTTGGAACCACTGCTAGCCTTCGAGGAAATGCGTGGACCTAACTATGAGGAGGTGGAAATTTTGGATGAAATCACCCAACGGATAAAGGACATTCCGGAGTATGTTCAGCTTTTCTCCGCTGTTTTTATAGAGGACGATGCTGTTAGTGCGAAGAACATAGCCAAAGCAATTGCTGCCTTTGAACGTACCTTGGTCACTACCAATACCCGCTTTGACCAATATATGCGAGGGGATGAAAGTGCCATCTCCTTGTCTGAGCGTGATGGCTTTGCATTGTTCAACAAAGTAGGTTGTGGAAAATGTCATAATGGACCTATGTTTTCGGATTATCAGTCTCATGTGATTGGTGTACCTAAGAACAAAAAATTGACTGAGTTTGATCGTGGAATTGATGAGACCTTTGCTTTTCGTACGCCTAGCTTGCGAAACCTCCGCTTTACGGCTCCTTATATGCACAATGGGCAGTTTAATTCCTTGCAGGAGGTATTGGAGTTCTATGAAGATATTGCGGGCGGCAAGAATGGGCATGAGGCAGTGACTCGGGAGGAAATTGATCCCTTGATCAAGGAACTTGATCTCAGGGTTAAAGATATGCTGCCCATCATCTCCTTTCTCAATACGTTAAATGACACCGAATTTGACAAAGCGATGCCCACGTCTGTACCCAGCGGACTTCCAGTGGGAGGTAATATTGAGTAAGCACTTTTATCGTCCTTTTTCTTTACCTTTCGGTTATCGCCCTTAATGCGAGGAATATGAGCTACGAGAAAAAGCGACAACAATACCTAAATCAGTATCCTGCCATACAAGATTTAGCAGAAAAGGCAAGAAAGAGGATTCCATATGTAGCCTGGGAGTACCTGGAGTCTGGTACCGGTGATGAATTTCTAATTGAGCAGAACCGAATAGCCTTGCAGCAGATAAGGTTCAAACCCCGTTTTTGTCGGGGTACGTTAAATCCCAGTATGGAGACTGAATTTTTGGGAAAGAAATATGCAGCCCCCTTTGGTATTGCTCCGGTGGGATTAACAGGTTTGATGTGGCCAAAGATTGAGCAGTATTTAGCAGGGACAGCAGATCGCTGTCAAATTCCTTATACCCTTAGCACCGTAGCAACCGATACGCCGGAGGCCGTAGGGCCGAAGGTTGGAGATATGGGATGGTTTCAGTTGTACCCGCCACGAGAAAAGGAATTTAGACAATCCCTTTTGCAGCGAGCCAAAGATAGTGGATTTCACACCCTGGTTGTGACGGCAGACGTGCCTATGCCCAGTCGCCGCGAACGCACCAAACGGGCTGGCCTTCGCATGCCTCCCTCCATCACCCCCCGGATGATCTGGCAAGGCATCACTCATCCCGCCTGGACCTTGGCAACGCTCCAGAACGGTTTACCGCGTTTGAAAACGGTAGAAAAATATGCTACCCATACCAATATGAAGTTCATTAGCACCATGGTAGGCAATCGTTTAGGTGGAACCTTGTCTTGGGAGTATTGTGAAATTTTGAAAGAGGAATGGGATGGTTCTGTGATCTTAAAGGGGATTCTCCATCCAGAGGATGCTATGAAAGCGGCAGAAATTGGCTTAGATGGGATCGTGGTGTCCAATCATGGCGCTCGACAATTCAATGGTGCTGTGCCGGCGATTGAAGCTTTACCGGCCATTGTGGAAGCAGTAGCCGGCAAGGTGAATATATTATTTGACAGTGGTGTGCGATCGGGCCTCGATATTATGCGTGCTTTGTATCTGGGGGCAGATTTTGTCCTACTTGGACGAGCCTTCATTTATGGCGTGGCAGCCTTGGGCTCCTTTGGTGGAGATCATGTAGTAGAAATTCTAAAAGATGATTTGCGAAACAATATGGTACAGCTGGGCGTGGAAAATTTACAGGAATTACAAAAGATACAATGATGGCTAGATCAAACCAGGAAAATGCGGGATGGAAAAAGCGCCTAAAGGCCTTGGGGCCAGGTCTCCTTTTTGCTAGTGCCGCTATTGGGACCTCCCATTTGGTTTTGTCGACCAGAGCTGGAGCGCATCATGGGATGATCTTTTTCTGGATTATATTGGCAGCACTCATCCTGAAATACCCTTTCTACGAATTTGGACCTCGTTATGCTAATGCCACCGGTTTTAGCTTATTGAAGGGCTATAGAGATCAAGGCAATTGGGCGGTCTGGTTGTTTCTTGCTGTCATCTTTATCAATATGTTTGCGGTGACGGGCGCGGTAGGAGCGGTGACGGCTGGTTTGCTTGCCACTTTATTTGGCGTTGCCGTGCTGCCGGTTCCTTGGCTGGCCGGTTTAGTGATATTGCTTACGGTGATTATACTGTGGGTGGGCGGCTATGCAGGTTTGGACAAGTTTATTAAGCTGCTTTCGGTGGTTCTACTAATAACTGTTCTGATTGCTTTTCTGGCTGTTTTGGTGAAAGGGCCTTTGGAGCCTGCGGCGGGATTTGAGGTGCCAAGCTTGTTAGAGGGAGCGGGGCTTACCTTGCTCATAAGTTTGCTAGGCTGGATGCCTGCCGGTATTGAAGCCTCCACTATGAATAGTATTTGGGTAATTGAGAAATCAGATACTGAGCACTATCAGGCCAGCTTGCAGGAAAATCTATTTGATTTTAATGTGGGATATCTATTTGCTACCCTGCTAGCTTTGATGTTCATGACGATCGGTGCCTTCACGGTGTATGGGAGCGGGGATTTGCTTGAGGGCAATGCTACTCAATTCTCGAATAAACTGCTGGGCGTTTTTACGGCTAATTTAGGCTCTTGGGCCTATCCGGTGCTGGCCATTGCAGCTTTTGGAACCATTTACGGTACCTTGATCACAATTATGGATGCTTTTCCACGGAGTTTTGTGCGAGGCCTTCGCGTACTGAAATTTAAGCAGATAGAGAAGAATGCTGAACAGAAAAGCTTCCTAGAGCGTAGTTATAAAATAGTATTGATCACGGTTGGAATTGGTGGATTTCTACTTTTTTATCTTTCTGCTGCTAGCATGATCAAAGTATTGGAATGGGCCACCGTCACTGCTTTTATCACTGCGCCAGTTATCGCCTTCTTGAATTTGCGTGCCATGCAAGGAGCGGAAATCCCCCAGACACATCGTCCACCCGCCTGGATGATTTTGCTTTCGTATGTTGGCCTCATAGCGATGGTGGGATTCGCGATTTACTATTTAATAAGTCTTTTCTCGTAGTGAGATTTATGGTACTCTTTAATTGTTGTTTTCCTAAAGAATTTTTCTGCCTTAATTAATTGTACATTTTCGATTTCCTTTGCTACTTTTAAATCATCCGCAATCTTTCGAAATAAATGGATTGTTCCGAGAACTGTGGGCCAGTAGCTGGTCAGGCTCGGAGCGAGCAGCGAGTGAACAATCCCAACTAATCTCAGTTTAGACAGCGTACTCAAAATCCTGATTCATGTCTGAGACCCCCGTTTGGAAACTGAAGTTCTACGGTGTTAGGGGTTCCATCCCCGTCTGTGAATCTACTGCGACAGAATTCGGAGGCAATACCACCTGCTTTTACTTGGATCTACTCATCAAACCAACTGGGGAGAAGGCCATTGTCATTTTCGACGCAGGTACCGGCATTCGACAATTGGGAAAGGATATTCTCTCCGGGTTTATTCCTCGCACGGAATATATCTTGATCCATTTCAGCCATTTTCATTGGGATCACATTCAAGGCTTTCCCTTCTTTGCGCCAGCCTATTCTCCCGATCAGAAGATTGCTCTATTTTCTCCGCATTTCCATGCGGAAGATTGGGATAAATTAAAGGGAATCTTTGCACAGCAAATGCAGCGTGAGTATTTCCCCGTGCAGTTGGATCGGATGGGAGCTAATATGCGCTTTTATTCTAGTGAAGAATTTCAGGAAAGGCTAAGCTTAGATCAGCACGTGAAGTTCAGCTACCATCTACACAACCACCCGGGAAGGGCGTATAGCTATCGCATAGATGGTTATGGAAAATCCTTGGTCATTTGTACTGATATAGAACATGGTGAAACGATTGATCCCGAAGTCGTGGAATTCTGCAGGGATGCGGATGTGTTGGTTCATGATGGCCAATTTACCGACGAGCAACTGTTAGAGCGCAGAGGGTGGGGGCATAGTAGTTTTAGACAAGCTATTGAGGTAGCCAAACAAGCTAAGGTCAAAAAGCTATACATCACTCACCACGACCCTGATCATCATGATGCTTTCCTACGTACGGTAGAAAAAGACTGTCAAGCCCTTTTTCCGAACTGTTTTTTGGCAAAGGAAGGTACTGAAGTCTTAATTTGATCCGAGCGTATCCTCAAGCAGTTGTCTCAACCCATTGGGAGCTAGGCTGTTAGAGTAGAAAGATAGAATACTATTCTTGGTAGTTTTTTGATGATGGCGAGTAGCGTTTTACTTCACAAAATACATGTCTAAATCGCCTTTTCCTTTGGCACTAATCTTACCGCGGTAATCGCACTCAAAATGATGTTTGATTAATTCATAGGTGCTGGCAGAAACATTGATTCGGCCTTTTTCGCTTGCGGTTTCAAGACGACTGGCCGTGTTTACCGTATCACCAAAAATGTTGTACGCAAATTTCTTTGTGCCGACCACCCCGGCGGTTATAGGCCCAGAATGAATGCCGATTCGTACTTGCCACTGAATAGCACTAGTCTGGTTCCTCCCCTCCAAAAACGTGATAATTCTTTTGGCAGCGGAGACGCATCTAACAGCGTGATCCGGAAGTTCCTCAGGCAGACCACCTACTGCTAAATATCCATCGCCTATCGTTTGGATCTTTTCTACTCCTTCTTCTTCCATAATGGCATCGAAGCCCTTAAAGCAGTCATTAAGCTCTGCAATGATCTCTTCAGGTGTACTCTGGGCGGAAATCCGGGTAAAATTGACAAAATCGGAAAAGAAGATGCTCACACTTTCGTATTTGCGTGGAATAGTCCTTCCGTTTTCTTTGAGTTCTTGGGCAATACTGTAAGGCAAGATATTAAGCAGTAGGTTTTCTGATTTTTGTTGTTCTTCCTCGATTTCTAGTTTTTGCTGTCCTAGCTTTCTATTGGTTCTTCTGGAGTAAACCAAGCCTGCTAAGATCAGGAGTGAAATAAGAAATAGCAGAAGACCAATACGTTGTGCAGCAAGCGTACTCTTTTGTTGGATTTCCTGTTCTTTTTCCAATAAGGTAATGCGCTGTTCTTCCTGAACTAGGAGTGCTTCCTTTTTTTCCAATTCAGATTGGGCCAGCGCTTCGGCCTGAGCCAATTCATTCAACTGGCGTTCTTGCTCTTGGATTTCCAACCGACCTTGTGCTAGCAATAACGCTTGTTTAGTGCGTTGGGTCTCCAATTCCTGGTTCTGTAGTTTTGCTTCTTGGATCTCTTCTGATTGTCTTAGTATCTCCAGATCATTCTCTCTTTGCTGGGCAGCTAAATTCAGGTTGGAAATTTCGAGTTTTTGCCGTTCTTTTTCTAATTCCAGTTGATCAATGGTTAACTCCTGAATTTCACCTCTGATCAAAAGCAACTTGACTTGCTTCTCCGTTTCGCCCAGTTGTATGGTTTTCTGGTATAATCGATCCTGTTCCAAACGGGCATTAAGCAGCATTGAATCTTGCAAGGCCTTTTGAATCTTAAAAGCTTTGTTGGCCTCTTCGTATTCGAAAAGTCTCGAATGGATTTCTGCTGAGGTTTCATAAACTTCAGCCCTCAATTGGGGATTTTGACTTTGGTTAGCTGATTGGATGGCGCTCCTGTTGAATTTTTGCGCATTGAAGTAGTCATCCCGATGGAGATAGATGTTTGCGAGAACATTATTAATATTTCCTTGGCCAAGATGATCTGTTTTAGCCGTTTTGGATAGGGCTTTTAGTAGGTATTGCAGAGCAAGATTTATATTTCCATTGTTAAAATGCGCCACTCCAAGGTTGGTATATAGGACGGCTAAGCGATTGTCGTCCCCCACAAAGTAACCTTCAGCCTGTTCAAACCATTGGATCGCTTGTTGATGCTGAGATAGGAAATTATGAGTGTATCCTAAGTTGTTGTAGATAGTACCTAGTTCTTCTTTCCAAAGGGAAGAGGCCTCCATAAGTTCTTTTATCTGAAGGTTGTAGACCAGCGCGGCTTCGTAATCCTTAGCCTTTTGATAAGCTGAAACCAGCTTCCGTAGGGTGCTTAGTTGATAGGTAATATCCTTGCCAGGCAGCTTCATGACTGCCAAGTAGTAGATTTTTGCGCTATCAGGTTTTAGGGTTTGTACATAGTTGAATCCCAGTTTTTCGTACAATAACCCAACTTCATCCTCATTGGAAAGATCTAAAAGTGCTTCTGCACTTTTGTAGTAAGAAATAGCCTCTTTGTGCAGAGATGCTTTGCTATATAGGTCTCCAATTTGAGTGTTAACTTGAATTAATCCTAGGGTTTCATTTCGTCTTTCTAGTATTTTCCTTTTTTCTAACAGATACCTCAAAGCATTGGTTAAATTGCCTTGTTCAAGTTCTATGGGGATCAGCCCTTGCAGACTCTCAAGAATACCTTCCTCGAACTCTTGTTGGCTTGCCAGGGTGTATGCCGTCTCGAATTTCTCCTTGGCGAATCCTATTGAGTCAGCTGTAGTAGCTTGACGGATTATCTGCAATATGACGGTCGAATCCCTGACTTGTCCCAGTAGATTCACGGGCAAGAATAGGGCAAATAGGATCCAGCGAAGTAAAAGTTGTGAAGGCATCTTTAAGGCATTAATTCAACTCATAGTTTAACCCCAGGTGAAAAGTAAATAGGGCCTGTGGGTTAAAAAAGAGGACATCATTGCTAGAGGAAGCATCTATCCCGGCATACTTTGTATTGAGTATATTAAAACCTTTTGCATATAGCAAAAAGTTCTTATTAATATCATAGCTTACTCTAAGATCCACGGTATGATAACCCTCGTTGTAAAGGTTTACCCCTCTGTTAAGTACATCCCTAGCATTAAGGCGAAAAGAGTTTCTAGTTAAAGATCTGGAAGCAAAATATTGATCAATTCCTACCGTCAACTGAGGTAGCGGTGTGGCAAATAGGGAAAGTCTGGAAATTACATTAGGATGAGCCCTTACATCATCTAGTACTCGAGCTTCATTATTAAAATCCCCAAGATTGGTAGTTGTTAAGCTTTCCCTTCCAGTGGCATAATTCAGACTGAGGGTAGCTCCTAACTTAATGTTAGGCATAAGGTCTCTTAATCGCAAAACGGCTTGCAAGTCCAGTAGTTCTGCTGAAGAATTTTCGTCGTTGAAATACCCAAGCACAAAGCCAGTAAGTCCTGCTGGTGGTCTTCCTCTGTCGAAGGCAATATTATAATTGATAAACTGATCGGTCCTAGTGTATGATACATTTATATCCAGATTTAGTTTCTGGCTATTGTCCCATCTCATCCCAATTTCATAAGATCCCGTTTGCTCGGGCTCCAATTGCTCTACTCCCGTTTCCAAAGACCCTGGATTGTTTGCTTGAAAGGTATAACTGGTAGCACTAAAGTAAGGAGAAGGGGCCCGAATTGCTGTGCTGTAAGAGGCTCGAAACTGGATGGCCTCTGAAAGTTTGTAAAGCAGAGCCAATCTCGGGTTAAAGGTTCGTATAGAGGCTGCAAAGTCTCCATTGGCTCGATTGAGGAACTGGCTACTTACCAACAGATTTATCCTTTTGCCTAAGGGCTGAAACAACTGAACAAAAAGACTGTACTCTCGGATACCCTGGTCTGTAAAAGCTGGTATAAGATTGGTGGCATCCCCTAGTTCAAAATCAACAACCCGGGCTTGAAATTCCCGGAGTGCATCGCCTCGACCTAGCAAGTATTTTACTCCTGCCAATAAATCCCCTCCGGAGAAGACGGGCAGGTTAAAGGTTTGTTCGATGCTATATTCATTAGAATTGGCACCCATAAAGCGTAAGCCGGAAAAAAAATTGTTTTCCACTTGAGTTTGCACGGCCGCTGTATTGCTAGAATCCGGAATGGCACTGTACAACAAGGAATTCACGATGGGATGGACAAATTGATTGCTGGATCGGTTATCCATGTTGTAACTGAGGAATTGGATTTTGGTTTCTGTGCTTAGCTGGTTAATCTTGAACTGAGCTTTAATTAAAGCAGAAGTAATATTCTCCCCGGTACTTATTAATGGGTTGGCATAGGAAACCGTAGCCGGGTTGTAGCCGATAGAACTATGATCTCTCCGGTTCATATTGAGGACAGCCAGGCTCAGAAAGCGATAACTTACTTCACCTCCAACTGAACGACTTTCATGTGGTGTGTTTTGGATATTGGGCGAATTAGGCCTGCCTCGATAATTCGGATCGTTGAGGATGTCAGTGGTGTCCGAATTTGGGCCGATATAATTTAAGGGATTGTATAGTACCCCTTCATCATAAAAGATTCTGCGATCATCAAATCGCGTATCCGTTCCAAACAACTTGAAGCGTACAATATCCTTTCCTTTGCCAATTTTTCCACCAAACAAGAGGTTCAGACTCTTGTAATTGTCCGAACCGACATGTAAACTAGCTTTAGTAAAAATGGGGTACTCCGAGTCAGCTACCACAATATTAATGATACCAGAAGAAGCATCAGCCCCGTATAGCGCCGCAGCGGGTCCATATATCACCTCAATCCTTTCAGCCTGTTGGATCGGTAGCTGTGCTCCAATCGGCATTCCACTTACCACATAGGGCTTAATCGGATTTCCATTCACTAGGATTTTAGCATAGGTGTTGCCTAGAAGTCCGCGCATAGTAAATGTTTCCCCTTCTAATGCAGAACCTGGTTGAGAAACTCTGATTCCAGGCATCGACTTGAGGGCATCAACCAAGGTAATGTAACCGTTATTGATGATTTCTTCCCTTTGAATGACATGAATAGAAAATGGTAATTCAGAAATGTTTTGCAATGATCTACTGGCAGCAGATACCTGGGCATCAGGGGCTAGACTGTCACTGAACAGAAGATCCTGGAAGTCCAGCCGATCCAATTCCCTTATCAGACTATCTGATTGTGCTTGAAGCCCGGTGATCAAGAATATTGCAGCACACCAACTTAGAAATTGCTTGGACATCTTAATGGGTGAGGTCATAAATTAGTTTACTAAATACCAACAGGGTAAAGATACGCCTATACTTGTCATATCCGTGTTGTTCATCGACTTTAAGAAGGCACGGTGCTTTAACTGTAGGAGTTAGCTTCCAAAGTCTTCCTAATAGCGTTGTTTGTAATCCTGCTAGAACCTGTAATTGAGATAGGTTGGGTTCTTTTGAGAGCTAGCAGTCACTTTTTAGCGTGAAGCTGCAAAGGAATTCATGGTTTCTTCTTCTTGTCGTTATGCTTCTCAAACCAGCCCAATAAGGTACTTATTTTTGCCATATGGTGGCTCGGACTCTTACGAATCCCATGGGATTCACCGGGTACCCTCACCAATACAGTTTCTACACCTTGCATTTTTAGGGCTTTATAGTACTGCTCAGATTCAGACATAGGAGTACGCCAGTCTTCCTCACCCGTCATAATTAAGGTTGGGGTTTGTACATTTTTGGATACCTCGAGCAGGGATCGTTTCCGATAATTTTCCGGGTGATCCCATGGCATGCCAGGAAACCAGTACCCCAATGTGCGAGAGGCGATATCTGCTGTAAAGTTAAAGCTTTCCCAATTGATGACGGGATAAAAGGATACTGCCGCTTTGAATCGGTCTGTATTACTGATCATCCAAGCGGTGAGTACACCTCCTCCGGATCCTCCCGCTACGTAGAGCTGATCTGGATCGATAAAGCCTTTTTCAATCACGGCATCCACACCGGAATTCAAATCGTAAAAATCATCGCCTGGATAGGCGTGATGAATAAGGTTTCCAAACTCCTCTCCATAACTCGTACTGCCTCTGGGGTTAGCATATAGGACCACCGCTCCGCTTGCGGCCATCAGCTGTTTCTCCGAGTCAAATTTGGGGCCATACGAAGCGAAAGGCCCGCCATGTATTTCTAAAATTAAGGGATACTTCTGGGTGGGATCAAACCCAGGAGGTTTGATCATCCAACCTTGAATCCTTTTATTATCCTTGGAAGACTCCCACCAGATTTCTTCTACCTCTCCCAGCTGCCTTTGCTGAAACAGACCATCATTTAGCGTAGAGATTTTTTTAACCACTCCCTTTTTGGTTCGGATGCCTACTTCACTTAAAGTCTGAGGATTACTCATCGTAAAGGCAAAAACTCCGGTCTTTGAAACCGTAAAGTCTCCGGCGCTATAAGCTAAATCTGAAGCCCCAAGGCCCTCTACTATCAGCTCGTAGCTTCCATCTAACATAAACTGGGCTAGTTTCGTTTCTCCCTCCGTCGTAAAGAGGGCATAGATGCTTTGACCATCCGCTGCCCACCGAGGGGCATAGATGGTTCTGTCCAGGTTCTCTGCAAGAATTCTAATGTTGGAACCATCTCTATTAGCTAGATGTAAGTGTCGGACTTGATAGCCTTGACGCCGGTCGTTAAATCCTGTGTAAGCAATGTGTTTTCCATCGGGCGAGACCACTATCTCTCGGTCTGGACCCTTACGTTTTGTCAATTGTTTGGGCTGACCACCAGCAAGCAAGAACTCATATATCTCTGATTCGAATAGTTCGTTTTCCCAGTTTTCGGTTCTGTTTGCAGATAGGATGATACTTTTGCTATCGGGAGACCAATCATAGCTCGGCCCACTATAAGCAAACCCACCATTATGGTAATCCCCTGTAGTAATTTGCTTGGGTGCACCACCTTCGGCGGAGATAACGAAGAGCTGATTATACCCTGGTTTGATTTCGCCAACACCATCAAAACGAAAGATCAACTGATCCGTCATTTTGGCGGGAGCAGCCCAGGTCGCCCCTTCAGGAGGCTGGGGGAGTTTGCCGATCTGGACAGGCGCCTCTGGTCCCAACTTGCTAAAGCAGATAAGTTTCCCGTCGGGTGACCACTTCAGAGCACTGGGGGGCTCAGTCAAATTGCTAATCGCAGCCGTCTCGCCGCTATCATTCCATCGAACGAATATTTGGGAACTTCCCTGCTCGTTTGATATGAAAGCCAATTTCTTGCCATCTGGGGACCAAATCGGATTATGGGCTTGAAACTTACCGGCGCTTATTGGGCGGTGTTCACTACCATCTATATTCATGAGCCAGATATTGGAAAAACGCTTATCACTCATGATATCCGCCCATTGTCGTACATAGACTATCCTTTTACCATCCGGTGAAATCTGCGGACCGACGGCTATTTCCAGATCGAATAGATCTAGGAGTTGTAAGGGAGGCTTTTGCTCGGATTGTGCCTCTAGATGATTCATGACGAAGAATTGGAGGTTTAAGGTGAGGTGAAGGAGTAGAATGAGCGTGGTGGTTCGAGTGCTGAAACTCATAGACAATGGATTCGTAATATAATTAACATGAGGAAAATACGAAAGAAGCCTTTATTTCCAGCAACATAATGTGATTATTTGCATTAGGTACGAGGTGTAGGTCGCCTATGCTTTTTGTTGAGATCGACTCATTAGCGACTGGTTATGCGGAGAATCTTGCTCCCTGGTAACTGCCATTTGATGTACATCTCACCTTATGAATGATCTGAGAAGTAGGACGTGAAGAGAAGATTAGGCGATCTCTCTAAACTGTCCGTTAAACGGCAAATTATTCCAAGGCTTTTTATAGATTAGAAAACTATTTCATCAAAACTATACTTCCATGAAACATGCACGTGCCCACTTAATTCTGGCGGTTGTTTTGCTGCTCGGTGCTGATGCACTAGCCACTAACGATCCTGGAAAGGATTTTTTGATTACCCTAGATGGATCCAAACTAACGGGTGTCATTAGGACTATCACTTTCAAAAAAAAGAAAACCCAAATTTCCTTTGTGAATGATCTGGGAACTAAATATATGGTTGATGCTTCCACCATCTCTGGCTTTTCCTATGAAGAAGAGGGTGAAATATCAATATATGAGAGCAAATTTCTGAATGGAGAGTGGCAGTTCTTAAGGGTAGAGAAAAAGGGGCAGGCATTGACCTGGTATACCAGTTCTGAAAGACAGCTTCAGTTTTCTGGTTTTAATGAAGACCCTATCGTGGTACAAGAGAACAGGCAGCAGATATGGTTGCAATTTGAGGGAGAGCAACCCTTCCGGGTATATCGCTTTTCTTTTCGCGGCGTGATGCGCAGAAAGATGAAAGACTATCCTGCCTTAGCAAAGAGAATTGGCAAAAGAGGGTTTCGGTATAAGAATTTGCCATTGATTGTTGATTCCTATAATAAGTATCACGAGAAGAACGGGTAGGTCAATAGGGTAGCAAAAGACGAAAAACATGTCAAAAACAACAAAAGAATTTTTCTTTGCTTCAGAAGAAAAATGGGAACAAGTAGATCCGAAAATTCAACGCCAAATTCACGGAACCGATGACCAGATCATGTTGGTGAAGGTCAAATTTGAGGAAGTAGGTGTCGGGCAATTGCATCAGCACTATCATTCGCAAGTGACCTACGTGGCTAGTGGGGAATTTGAGATGACGATTGGGGAGGAGGTTAAGACGATTAAAACAGGTGACTCCTACTACATTCCACCACATGTCATGCATGGATGTACTTGTATCAAGCCGGGTATGTTGATAGACGTATTTAGTCCTGCCAGAGAGGATTTCTTAGGATAAGGACCTGGATAGTGAAAGGATTAGGCCTAATGGGTAACCCAACATGGCGGATTATACGTATATCACTCTACTGTATATAGAGGTCACAGTATGATCATGAAATCGAAAAAGGTGGTGTTTATCATGGGCGTTTCCGGAGTAGGTAAAAGCACTATCGGGAATTTATTGTCTGAAAAACTGGCTATCCCATTCTTTGATGGAGACGACTTCCACCCTCGCAGCAATATCCTTAAAATGTCGAATAAGCAACCGCTGACCGACGAAGATCGAAAACCTTGGTTAGAGACCTTGAATGCCCTGGCGAAGGAGCAGCTAGAAACAGGTAGTTGTATTATTGGATGCTCAGCACTTAAGCAAGCCTATCGTGATTTGCTAGGTAAAGAGATTGAGGAATACTGTATTTGGGTTCATCTACAAGGTACCTTTGAGCAGATAATGGGAAGACTGGAAGGCCGAGCGGGTCATTTTATGCCAGCTGAATTATTGAAGTCACAATTTGATACACTTCAGCATTCCACGGAATCGCTTGATATTGACATCAAATTTACACCCGAAGCTATAGTAGAAGAGATCATCGAAGATTTACAAACTCGATAGATGGGTATGGCTCCTAGGTGCCTTAGATTGTGCATCTGTCGTTTCAGTGATCCGCATAATCTGCATACTAAAGCATTTTGAGGGACTAGCATTATGAGCAAACAATAATACGATGAAAGTATCTACCAAGGGTAAGTACTATGGTACCGAAGATATCGAGGTTTCCTTAGGTGAAATTGTAATGACTCAATACGATTATACGATTGAAACCACACCATGGCACTATCACGAAAACCCCTATTTTATGTTTGTGCTTCATGGCAATATGGTAGATCACAATAAGCAGGTTGAGACTTTGCTTCCTACAGGTAGCCTAATGTTCAACAACTGGCAGGAGGAACATTTTGGCCATCGAAACTCCCATCATGCTGCCGGCTTTCACCTAGAATTCGAGAAAAGTTGGTTTAAGAAGAAGGGCGTAGACCTTAGTATCTTCGAAGGCAGTAAATTAATCCAGGATCCGCAGGTACATCTTCCATTTGCAAGATTGTATCACGAATTTAATGTGGCAGACGAACATAGCGAACTCTCCATTGAACTCCTATTGCTGCAAATCTGTGATGTAATGGGAACAGCCAAACAATTTCAAGCAAAAGGAACACCCACTTGGGTAGCCAAACTCAAGGAAATTCTCCACTTCGATAATGCTGATCTTACCTTACAGCACTTATCTCAGCAACTGGATGTTCATCCCGTTCATATTTCAAGAGCCGTACCAAAATACCTTTCTGTTAGCTTAGGGGAATACATCAGACAAACAAAGATAAAACGAGCTATACCTCTTCTGCTAGACCCTAGCTATCGGCTTACCCAAGTAGCCTACGAGGCTGGGTTTGCGGATCAGAGTCACTTCAATTACACCTTTAAACGTTATTTTGGCCTTAGTCCTGGTAAGTATCGAAAAAATCTACTCAATAAGTAGGAATGTCCTCTGGTTTAGATGATGGCAGTACGCCTGGTAATGCTGGGCAATGGATGGGGAAGGACGAATGCTTGACCTAAATTTTGGGCATTCCTCAGGCAGGAACACTAAGTGGAAAATGGTCATTGTCATAAACGCAGCAGACTACGGATTACGACCTGCACACGGCCAGCCATATCGTATCTTTAGCAAGTTGATCAATGCTATTGCGTAAATTAAGTTGGATCATTTAGGGCATTGTATCTTTCTTTTTCTTAATTTTTGCTCCTTCCGGTGTACAATAATTAAGGTGCCTTATGTTGCGAAAGGTCTCTATCCATGAGAATGTCAACTCGGGAGTCATTAAGATTTCCAGTAGACCAGAAGGCTTTGTGATCCCGCTGTTCATTGCTTCGCTGATTGGTATTTGCGCTTTGCCCTCTACGGAGTATCGCGACGACTATTTCGCCTATGTTGGCTTATTATATCTATTAGGCT
The DNA here is from genome assembly GCA_013214355.1 of Saprospiraceae bacterium. Classification (GTDB taxonomy): domain Bacteria; phylum Bacteroidota; class Bacteroidia; order Chitinophagales; family Saprospiraceae; genus DT-111. Next base: position 100,221 of record JABSSL010000083.1, read on the forward strand.
TAGTGGTGTATTATTTCATCATGTCTATCCAATCCGTCACCTTCAAAAAAAAGGAGGTGATAAAGGTGAGAAAGGGCTTTAAATCATGGCAATTTCCTTTCGAAGTCGTCAGCGGAGGCTATACCTCCTATGAGAAAAGGGTTTCTCGACAGAGCTTTCAGACCACACATTTTCTTAATCTTGAATTGCAAGTAGATCTGCCGGATGACTCCAGTCAATGGATACGGAACGGGAAGGCTAATGTCTTTCATTATGGCTTTTCTCACTGGGGACCAAAACAACAGGAGATATGGGATAAGTTTAACCGCATTCTCAAGGACAAGGGTATTCCAAATCTTACACCAAAGAAGTCTTAATCGATAGTAAGCATTTGTTTATCTAGACCTCTTGTTCAGTAGCTAGTTGTTGTGTAACTTTTCATAAAGGACTGCTCAGTATTGGAGCAAGACATCCAAAATCAAAAAAGTGACATATGAGTAAGCAAGGTAATAGTACATTTAATTTAGCCTTAGTAATTGGCATTCTAGGTTTCATTTGTGGAATTGGCCTACTCTTTACGGAAACTTGGTTTATTGGTGTTTTTGGGGCTATCGCCAGTGCTGGAATAGCTTACAAAGGATATCAGGATTCGAAGGCAGTAGGAGAAGACGTTCAATAGGGAAAAGTAAAGGTTTTATAAGAACCTGTAAGATGCTAATCTTCTTAACGAATCTAAGAATCAAAGAAAAAGAATTCTACTATGTACAGGACAAAAAATAGATTTCTTGAAACAAGCTCAAAAAGTTGAGCAGTTTAGTTTTTAGATGGTCTAGCCCCAATCTGAAAATGCTGACCAATTTGGCTCTTCGTTTTTTGAATTGCTTG
>JABSSL010000084.1 GCA_013214355.1 Saprospiraceae bacterium
ATAATCTGCACTACTCTTTGGATGAAATATGCTCGTGACCATCTCCACAATTTAATAATTACATATCAACTTATTTAGATGTGTATAAACCATAGGCATTTATGTACGATATATGAACCACCCATTTGTAGAGCATTGTAAATGCAAACGCTTAATCCTGGTTTTTGACATCCATTCGTTGGAGAAAAAAAGACTTTTATAATACCAATATTTCAACCACTCCACATCCGAAGTACTAGTCAAACTTTGGATATTTCGCTGGCGCACAACTTTTTTCCTTAGCTAGGAACTAATTTTCTTTCGTTCCGGTTGTATGGTTTAGGCTTGATCTAGAGAACGCGTATTTCAGAGAAATCCCACCACTCCATTTACCTTCCCAGTTATCCAAGCCAAAAGCTCACAATATTTTCTTACCTCAAAAATTATTGACATATGGAAACCAAACAACACGTTTACAATTTGATCATTCTGGACGAAAGTGGATCGATGAATTCGATCAAGAACACCATCATCAGCGGCTTTAATGAAGTAGTCCAAACCGTGAAAGGAGTAGCCGCTAAATTCCCCGAGCAGGCCCACTTCATTTCTTTAGTCTCCTTTAATGGCCTAGGCATTAATACACACCTTAGCTGCGCCTCGGTAGATAAGCTGGAAGAGATTGATGGCAATAAATATCGGCCTGGCTCTTCCACTCCCTTATTTGATGCGATGGGAGAAGGCATTGCAAAGCTCCGGCAAACTACCGACACGATTAGTAATTGCAATGTGCTGGTTACTATCCTAACCGACGGGATGGAGAATGCCTCCAAAGAATACAATAAAGCTGCAATAAAAGCCCTAGTAGATGAACTAGGCGAGAAAAACTGGACCTTCACTTACATCGGTGCAGATCACGATATCGAAAGTTTCGCCGAATCTATTTCTATCAAGAATACAATGCGATTCGAAAAGAACCCCGCAAGCATGCGACGTATGTTTGCCAATGAAATGCGTTCTAGAGTATCGTACAGCCAGAAGATTCGAGAGGGTAAAAGCACCAAGGAGAATTTCTATTCAGAGGATAGTGAGTAAACTATAACCTACATCCGAAGTTCACCTTAGTCCTTCCCTAAGTAGTGTGACTTCGGATGTTCCTATTCAACTACGTCCTACCCTCGATGCCGCTTCCGAAATCTGGAAGGTGATTCTCCTTTGAATTTATTGAACTGCTTATGAAAAAAGGGGAGGGATTCATACCCACAGGCAAATCCTATCTGGGCCACCGGCCAATCTGTATCCACCAACATCCGTCCTGCAATATTGATTCTGTATTCATTGAGAAAAGAAAAGAAAGGACGGCCCATCATTTTACTAAAGAAACGGGAGAAAGACTGCTCGGACATGCTAACCAACTGGGCCAGCTCTTTCAAATAAATTTTGCGCTGATAATTAAGCTCGACAAAGTCATGCACTTTGGACATGCGATCACTGTATTCGGTAGGTAAGTCATCCATGAACCTGTTTTCGGATAAGGTCTGGTAATTACAGTCCGATAATTGTAGTAAAACGGATAATAACTGAAGATACAATTGATGTCCTTTCAACTCAGGTAATTGCTGGACAGACGTGATAAGGGTCGCTACCTCTTCGGCAGCAAAGAGTAGCCCTCTCGAGGCCGCTCTCAGCAATGATAAAAGAGGAGTAAGCTCCGGGACTTTCGCAAAGATGCCTTTTTCCCATTGAATCACTACCGATCTAGCCTGACATTCCTCTTCTAGCTGATTTTTCCAGCAATGTGGCAGATTAGATCTAAGCAAGACCAACTCCCCGGCTTGATAAGGGCCGACATAATCACCAATAAACTTGGTACCGGTACTTTCTTCAATTAAAGTCAATTCGTGCTGAGGGTGAAAATGCCAAGGTGCATCAAAACTTTCATCTGAATAGCGAAAAGCCAAGATAGATTGCGCAGCTCCCAATCGGACTTGTTCTAGGACGGGCTTCATCAAATACTCTATTTTATCCTCTTTCCGTACAATTTCCACAAAAGAAAACAGAATAGTTAACTTCTTGATCAAAAAAAGATAAGCTTACTCAAAAAAAGGGATCGATCTTTGCGGTAGATCCGGTAATTTCTTGAACTTTAGGAAATGGATACTTTAATCAAAAGAGACCTATCACAGCACCACCAACTGCTGAGCGACCTATTCCCTAATTTATCTACCGAAGCAGCTTGGGAAGCTTATAAAATCTCAGCGGAGCAAATAGAATTCTTCCAAGAAAACGGCTATCTCAGTCATATCAAAATCTTGGAAGAGGAACAGCTAGATCAATTGCGAAAGGAATTAGAAGAAGTGAGAGATCCGAAGCATCCCAAACACGATCTGTTCTATGAATTTCATTCTAATGAATCCTCGGATCCCAATACCGTACTATTCCATTCCCTTGGACATTGGAGAATCTCAGCAGGTTTTCATGATGTGTTATGGAATCCAAGATTCGTGGTAGTTGCCAGTCAGTTATTGGGGAATAAAGCGGTTCGGTTTTGGCACGATCAGTTGTTTTGCAAACCCGCCAAACACGGTGGAGTAGTGGCTTGGCATCAGGATTACAGTTACTGGACCCGTACCAAGCCGATGCAACACTTAACCTGCTGGGTGGCATTGGATGATGCCAGTTTAGAAAATGGGTGTTTAAACTACATTCCGGGAAGTCATCGCTGGGATTTACTAGATCGAATTGATTTGGCCGGAAATATGGACGGTCTTACAGACCATCTGACGGAAGATCAAAAAGCGCAGTACGATCGTAAAGTTGCCATTGAAATGCCAAAGGGCTATGGTACGTTTCATCATCCACTCATGGTCCATGGCTCTTATGAGAATTACTCAGATCGATCTCGTCGAGCCTTCGTATTGAATGTATTCGCTGACGGCACTCGATCCGATTCAGATGAAGAATTACTACAAGGGGTACCAACCATCCCTAAAGGAGAAAAAATGCAGGGGCAATTTTTCCCACTGCTGTATGATCGAGGAGTTGAAGTTGCCTAAAAATGAAAAATTGATATGTCAAGACGTTCAAAAAGTGCCATTGCGACTGGAGACGGTCAGTTCGTGATAGAAGAAGTAAGTTTGGCGGCTCCACAGCCAGATGAAGTCGTAGTAAAGATGCGGGCGGCAGGACTTTGTCATACCGATTACGATTCCCTTTCTTGGGGCAAACCTATTGTCATGGGGCATGAAGGAGCTGGTGAGATTGTAGAAATGGGCTCCGCCGTAAATGGTTTTGAAGTCGGTGATAAGGTGATCCTCAATTGGGCTACTCCTTGCATGACCTGTTTTCAATGTCAGGAAGGTAATCAACATATTTGCGAGACCAACTCGCCAGTAGTAGCAGGTGGTAATGGGCATACGCCTGGACACGCCCATTTAGAAGGAACGAAATGGAAGGGACAAGTGATTGAGCGCTCCTTCAACTTAGGAACACTTAGTGAATATGCTTTAGTTAAAGATTCAGCCTTAGTCAAGGTGGAGGAAGAAGAATTGAACTTCTCGGCAGCGGCCATTGTGAGCTGTGGCGTGATGACGGGCTATGGCTCTGTGGTCAACGCTGCGAAGCTAAAGGCGGGTAGTTCCGTAGCAGTGCTGGGCTGTGGGGGCGTCGGCCTGAATGTGATCCAAGCAGCAGCCATTTCCGGGGCAGCCAAGATCATTGCCGTTGACATCAATGCGGATAAACTGGAACTGGCTAAACAATTCGGAGCCACGGATATTTTGCTGGCAGATCGCGCCGATGAAGGTTTGACCCAAGCGGCGGAGCAAGTGCGCCAGATGTGCAATGGGAGAGGGGCGGATTACGCCTTTGAATGCACAGCTGTCCCAGCCTTAGGGGCAGCTCCGTTAGCCATGGTGCGCAATGCAGGTACTGCGGTTCAAGTAAGTGGCATCGAGGAAGAGATCACCATCGATATGCGCTTATTCGAATGGGATAAAATCTATATCAATCCCCTCTATGGGCAGGCTCGGCCTCAAATTGATTTTCCTAAATTGATGGCTTTATACAAAAAAGGAGAGCTTAAACTGGATGAGATGATCACTCGAGAATATAGGTTAGAGGATTTAAGTCAAGCGCTCGATGATATGCTAAAAGGAAGAAATGCAAAGGGGGTTGTCGTGTTTGATTAATAGGAACTTATGTCAAAGAGTAGCTTTAGAACCATCGAAATCTCCGATCCGAATTTTGAGCAGGCTGGACTTCGATTCATGACTATCAAAACTCCCAATCTTCTGGGTAGGGGGGATATTTGCCTCTTCGTTCCTAGCCAGGCTGAGGATCATGAACACCTCCCCCTCTATATCTTACTACATGGGGTATACGGGAGTGCCTGGGCCTGGGCCCTTAAGGGGGCCGCTCATCAAACCTTCCAGCAACTATTGGATGAAGGCTTCGTCCAACCCGCGGTAATCGCCATGCCTTCCGACGGTTTATGGGGTGATGGATCAGCCTATTTCACGCATCATCAAATGGCCTTTGACAAATGGATTGTTGAGGATGTCCCCTTGGCCATTGCCGAAAACATAGCCGGCACCAGTACTGTTTCCCCCTTATGTATCGGCGGATTATCGATGGGGGGCTATGGTGCCCTGTCTCTAGGATCGAGGTTCCCGAGTCATTTTCGGGCTATCTCCGGTCACAGTTCTATTACGCGCTTGGCACAAATGGCGCAATTTGTAGAAGAGCCACTAAGCGCCTATGCCGAAGAATGCCAAACCCCCAATGTAATTGATAGTATGCTAGCCAATAAGGATCAACTTCCTGCCATTCGCTTTGACTGCGGAGTATCCGATGAATTAATTCACGCTAATAGGTCCTTACATCAGGAAATGACGGCAGCTGATATTCCCCATCATTACCAAGAATATCCCGGTGGGCATGAATGGCCGTATTGGCAGGAACATGTCCGAAAAACCTTTCTCTTTTTTGATCAACAGATCAAAAAATCTAGCTCAAAATAGGCTTCACGAGATGACCATGTACATCGGTCAATCGGAATCTCCGGCCTTGATGCTTAAAGGTTAGCCGTTCGTGATCAATGCCCATTAAGTGGAGTAGGGTAGCATGAAAATCATGAACATGGACGGGGTCCTTAACAATGTTATAGCTAAAATCGTCCGTTTCCCCGTAGCTAAATCCAGGTTTCACGCCAGCGCCTGCCATCCACATGGTGAAGCAACGGGGGTGATGATCCCGGCCATAGGTTTTTGAGGTTAACTTTCCCTGAGAATAAACGGTACGGCCAAATTCCCCGCCCCAAATCACCAAGGTATCTTGCAGTAAGCCTCTTTGTTTTAAGTCTTTGAGTAGCGCAGCCGTAGGTTGGTCTGTCATTCGGCATTGCTTCTTGATTCCTCCAGGTAATCCCACATGTTGATCCCAACCCCTTTGGTATAATTGTACGAATTTCACTCCCTTCTCTAAGAGGAGGCGTGCCAGCAGGCAGTTGGCGGCGTAAGTACCTGGGTCGCGGCTTTCTTCCCCATACATCTCAAAAACGTACTCCGGTTCACCAGAGAGGTCCGTCACTTCCGGTACAGAGGTTTGCATACGGTAAGCCATTTCGTATTGAGCAATGCGAGCATTAATTTCTGGATCGCCGTAGGTGTCATGCTGAATACCATTGAGCTGCTTTAGATAACTTAGCATTCTTGCTCGATCTTCCCCATCGTAGTTTTCAGGGTTATTGAGAAAGAGGACCGGATCTTTACCCGATCGGAACTGCACACCTTGATGTTCCGTTGGCAAAAAGCCGTTACCCCAGAGGCGCGCATAAAGGGGTTGTCCGCCACCTTTTTTGGAAACTAGAGTAATGAAGGTCGGTAGGTTATCATTGTCAGATCCTAGGCCATAGCTAACCCAGGCACCAATAGAGGGGCGGCCAGGTAATTGGTGGCCTGTCTGGAAAAAGGTAATGGCTGGATCATGGTTGATTTGTTCGGTGTACATCGATTTGATGAAGCAAAGATCATCTACCATCTCTGCTGTATGGGGCATCAATTCGCTGACCCATTTACGGCATTCCCCGTATTGTTTGAATTTGAAAAGGGAAGGAGCAATAGGAAGGGAAGATTGTGAAGCACTCATCCCCGTCAAACGCTGGCCCTTACGCACCGAATCTGGTAACTGCTGACCAAAAAGTTCTTGTAGTTTGGGTTTGTAATCGTAGGTTTCAAACTGAGAAGGACCGCCGCTTTGGAACAGATATACTATCCGTTTTACCTTAGGCGTGAAATGGGGAAGTCCAGGAAGTCCACCGCCACTTACTTCACTAGCTAAGTTACTGGAAGGCTGCCCTAGCAAGCCCTTAGGATTCAGCAAAGCGCCCAAAGCCATGGCCCCGATTCCTAGGGAGGTTTTAGTCAAGAATTGCCGTCGATCAATTTGTTGCTCTATTTTCTGTAAACCCGCATGCTTGGATCGAAGGATATCATGATAATGACTCATACTTTTATCTTTGGTTCTTCGACTAAGCCCCTGTTTGAAGACATTCGAAAATGAAAGGCAAGGCTTATTTTGGTCGCTTTTGCCGCTCATTTTATGATCGTCCACAAGGCTAGTCGAAGAAAGTTATCTTTTAGTGATGGTGGCATCGCCATTGATAATGACACTTGCAACCACTGCATTTGCTGCAATTAAATGCGGATCGAGCATTGGATCAATTTCGTAGGCTCCGGTTTCTAGCCAGCCCTTTGTCTTCTCAGGGTTTTCTCTGAATATCGTAAATTCTTTGGCCTGCAATTCTGCGAGCATTTTTAATTCTCTTTGATTCGGTGCTCTCCCTGTCAGCTTGGTGAAGGTTTTCTGAATAGCGATTTCAATATTGGCTTCCCTAGCCATGGTTTCGCCCATAACTTTAGCCGCTTCCACGAAGGTGGGATCATTCAGTAATACGAGTGCCTGCAAAGGAGTATTGGTCTTTTGACGGCGGACCGTACAGGCTTAGCGTTCTGGTTGATCGAAGGTAGCTAAGGTAGGATTGGGTATGGTTCTACGCCAAATGGTATAGAAACTGCGTCGATATAGTTTATCGCCACTGTCTTGAACATAGGCATCAAAGTTCATTTTCCATAGACCCTCCGGTTGGTAAGGTCGTACACTTTCATCTCCTACCTTTCGGTTTAATAAACCACTAGCTGCCAAGGCATTGTCCCGCATCATCTCACTTGTTAGTCGAATGCTGGGCCCTCTAGCCAAGCAAACATTTTCTTTATCTGTGTCCAGTAGCTCAGGGCTAGCATAAGAATCCTGTTTGTAGGTTTCAGAGGTGACAATCAAACGCTGCAAGGCTTTTACATCCCAACCTGATTCAACAAAGGTGACCGCTAGCCAATCCAATAGTTCCGGGTGGCTCGGCAGCTCTCCCTGATTCCCAAAATCTTCCACCGTTTTTACCAATCCTCGCCCGAAGTAGTTTTGCCAATAGCGGTTAACTGCTACGCGAGCGGTGAGGAGATGATCTGGGTGGACAAGCCATTGGGCCAAGCCTAGGCGATTCCTGGGCAGGTCGTCCGGCATAGTCAAGACGCTAGCTGGAGTATTGGGGGAGACTTGCTCGCCATAGTCGTCATAGACTCCTCGATTTAGAATAAAGGTCGGACGAGCTTTTTCCATTTCTTCCATCACCATTACCTCTTGTATTTTTTCCATAGAGTCAGCATACATCGTTCGCAACCTTTCTAAATCGGAAAGGGTAGATTGATAGGTGGAAGAATGGTGTTTGAGATAGTATTGAGTGAGTATTTGCTGTTGTCTTGGGTGGAGCTGGGAAGCTGGTACATCAGCCAGCTGATTCTGCCCGACAACTTGTTGAACCTCTAGGGCGGCCAGTTCCCGATCATAAACTAGAATTTCATCTATCTTCGCACCCTTTAGGCCCTTTCCTCGCCAACGTCCTGCTATCTTGATGTTAGGCTCAATAGGTTTCGGGTAGATGATATCCACCAACTTATTGAAGATGATATCTTTATATAAATTGTCCTTGATAACTTGCGTGGGCAGCTCCTCGCCATTTAGATAGAGTTTGGTTCCTGCTGCCGTACTTGAACCATCATAAGTGACCATCAACTGTACCCATTGCGCTCTGGGTACATCGACCTGAGTTTTCTCGATGATCGCATTTTCCGGATAGGTCCTCGCCATGACCCATTCTAACTTCCCGTCATTTAGGTAGAGATGAAATCCACGATAGGAATGCAGGGTGGTACCCTTATTTTTATGAAAAATCACCCCTTCTTCCAAGTCTTTGGGTAAGTACACCCAAATGCCAATCGAAAAAGCATCTGTACGTCTGAAGATTCCTATCCCTTTTAGGTCTAGCCAAGCATCCCCATCCGTTTGCAAGCCTTGTCCCCGGTGGCCCGTTACCAACTGCGGAACTTCCTGCTTGGAGAATTCTCGTTCCATACTAGCCTGCTGCTGAGGATTCACCGCATTCCTTATTGGTAATCTTTCTAAGGGGTAATGTCCGATTAAACCTCGTTTAGGATGCCGATTGGACAATTTTCGATATTGTTCTCGCTGCATCCACTGGGCGATGGCCACTTGTTCAGACTTAGAAATCTGTTCCATTTCAGAAATTTTAGTCTGAATCTGGATCTCTTGCTGGGTTAGCCAATTTTCCTGTTGCTCAGTAGGCAGTAGGAGGGTAGGGACGGGAGTACCTTTATCCCAGGAAATTTGGCCAGTCTCATTGATGTTATTGAAGAAGCTGTAAAGTTCAAAGTATTCCTTTTGTGAAATCGGGTCATATTTATGATCATGACACTTCGCACAGGATAGCGTTAAGCCCATCAGGCCATCTCCCAGTACGGCCACTCGATCTGAGACATTTTCTACCCTGAATTCCTCTCCAAAAATACCGTCTTCCATGTTTTGGGGGTGCAGCCGATTAAAGCCAGTAGCTAGAATCTGTTCTCTGCTGGCATTGGGCAGAAGATCTCCTGCTAACTGCCAGCTTAAGAACTGATCGTATGGCATATTCTCATTGAAGGACTCTATCACCCAATCTCTCCAAGGACTCATATCCCGATACCGATCCACCTGATAACCGTAGGTATCGGAATAACGGGCCAGATCCATCCAATCCGTCGCAATCTTTTCTCCGTAGTGGATAGAAGACAACAGTCTATCCACCTGCTTTTCGTAGGCATCCTCCGAATTATCGGCAAGAAAATCTTGTATTTCCTGTAGACTTGGTGGCAAGCCAGTCAAATCAAAGCTCAGTCTTCTTAAAAGCAGGGATTTTTCTGCTTGGGGAGCGGGAGCTAGCTCCAAGAGTTCAAGTTTCTTTCGCACAAACTTATCGATGGGATTGGCTAGTTTCTCCCCAGACTTAAGCTTTGGAATCTTCGGTTGCTCTGGTTTAATAAAGGCCCAATGTGGCTTGTATGCTGCGCCTTCTTTAATCCAACGAATTAGCATTGCCTTTTCATAGTCTGACAATTCAAGCTTGAATTCTGCGGGTGGCATCATCACATCAGGAGAGTCGGAAATAATGCGATGAAATACTTCTGATCCTTTCAGATTTTTTGGTACGATAGCAAACTTTCCTGGTGACTCTGGTAGTTCAGCAAAAGCTGCTGCTGCCTCATCGAGCCGCAGGCCAGCCTTCTGGTTGGCCTTATCAGGACCATGGCAGGCATAGCATTTGTCGGATAAAATGGGTTTTACGTGAATGTTGAAGTCAATTTCCTTGGGGAGTTCCTTGCTAGCAGCAGCTATCGGTTTTGGAAGATCAGCGCTGCAAGCGATCTGAACCATTAGTAGGCCGAGCAGCATAGCTTTGGGTAAAAGTCGAGCTTCAAATGGCATGAAAGAAGGATTTTGCTGTTCTGCTAGATTGTATATGCTAACTTGCATAACTGCCGTAATATCATCGGTAGACTTTACTAAGCTCTGATTTATTCTGTAAAATTTTAGAAAATCAATATGAACAAAAACTGGACAGGGGGCACTTCCCCTGCGTATCTAATTTTCTAATTACAAAACGTACAGAATACTTCAAGGCAATTGATCTTGTACCTTTGAATACACATAACTGATATATGGAAGAAGGATTAATTACTCACTATTCTGTCGTTTTAGCTTCCAACAATGTTTCGGAATCTATAGAGTTCTATTGCTTCAAATTGGGCTTTGATTTAGTAAGCTCCTACGGTAACCCACCTTATTATGCCGAGATTAGAAGGGATAGTACACAGCATCTGATGTTGCTGGATCAACGATCTGCCGGCTCACCGACTGGACATGTGTCTCTTGCCTTTTATTCCTCTGATATAGATACACTATACGAAGAGTTCCTGGCTAAGGATGTTGTCATCAAAGAAACCTTAGAAAATAAAGCCTACGGCATGCGAGAGTTTCAAATTGAAGATCCCGATGGGTATCTCATCATCTTTCGTCAGAAGGTAAGGTAGGTCGTCTATAGTTTATGTATTTCGGGGATCAAAAATCCAATCGCGCCACCTACCAAGAAGCCGGTCAACACATCAGTGAAGTAATGCTTACCTGCCTTTACCCGGAGCAGGCCAGTTGTAGCCGGGATCAAAAGAGCCGTGGTCCAAACCGTTGACCTATATGGACTACCAGGATTATAGTCCTCAAATAGCTTAGCAGAAAGGACGTACATGGCTGTGACTGAGGAGGTGTGGCCGGAGAAAAAGGACATTCTTGATTTTTTAGAAAGCTTCTTCTTCGCTTCCGTAAATTCATTGTATAGGTAGGGCCTTTTGCGCCGTACCAAGACCTTAGTGAAATTTGTAACCGCCGTATTAACCAATATGGTTTCCAGTAAAAGTACCGAGCTTCTTCCAATCCCATCCGTAGGTCCAGTCAACACTACCGAAAGGGGAGGGGCAAGGGAAGAATATAGCAACCCATCACTCCATTTTTTAGCTTTCAGCGATCGATTAAAGGTAGCTGGTCGATCTATGGCCCAAATATCATCTCTATTCAATTGACTAAGCTCCTCGTAGGAGAGGGGTTGTACCTTTTTATACTTCAGCTCTGCAAAAGTCAGAAGGCTAATTGAGGCACCAAAAATGATGCTCTCCTTTGTAGCATCCAGTTGATATGGGTAGGTAAACTGGGCTTTGAGCTGGGCAGTAGGTATGATTAGGATCAGAAGTATGAAAAAGTGAAAAAGCGCTCTGCGAATCATTTACGATAACTAAGTAGTGGTTAATAATAGATCATATGTGCAGGAAGAGGAGGCAAGGTTGGAGGGAATTAAGAACGTGTTTGATCAAACCTCAATTACCTCAATTAGAGCGGGCAGCATTCTTCCTGTTTCTTTATCCCCTAAAGGTATAACAATCCTTTGCATCGTAAATGTCGCAATAGATTTACGGAAAACATAAATTGTTGATACATTTTAGAGCGGGCAGGATAGGGACTTCTGGAGAATCCTTACTCTTATTGGGTTTCCATAGTGAGTTACTCCCGACTTCTACAAGTCGGAAAAACTATACATTAGGTTGATTCGTATTGATGAGCTATTAGGTACCCGGAAAGAGGAGAAGGTCCGAGAGAATCGATTTGTTTTCTCCTATCTTACCGGGTTCGGATTTGAGCGCTGTCTTCCTAGGTCATGGCCGAAAATGACTAGGAGGTTTTCCAAATTCTTCTTTAAACACCTGAGTAAAGTGACTACTGTTTCCATAGCCCACTGCGTAGCCCACCTCAGCAATATTCTTATTACTATGGAGTAATAGTTCCATAGCCTTAGCCATCTTAATTCCCCTGATAACTTTGGTGGTAGACTTGCCTGTAAGCGTCCGGAGCTTTCGGTGTAGCTGTGAGCGACTTAAAAATAAGGCTTGGCAAAGTTCCGTAGTGCCAAATCCTTCTCGCTCCATGTTTCGGTTAACGACAACAATGACTTTTTGTAAAAAACGATCTTTCTTTTCCATGTTTGCTGGTTATTTGCTCGGCGATCAACTCGCCAGAACGTCTTGATGCTTAGCTGTAGATGCGGTAGTTATCCCCCCTTTACCAACTTCTTAAATAGGATCCCAAGATGGGTTGTAACCCGCAAGAAGTACACTCCTGGGGCAATATTATTCCTGGTTGAGATGGTTATCCGTTCCTGTTGCGTTTGAAGCGGATTCAAGGTAATAGCCTGCCCAGCTGCATTGAACAGGCTGATATCTTCTATCGACAAATTTTGCAGTTCAAGGTTGATAGATGTTTGAAAGGGGTTGGGAAAAACAGTGACCTTCTGAACAAGTTCATTGGCATGACTCGAGCTTAGAAAATCAGAGTTAAACTGATAGATATCCGGAGTATTACCATCATCGTTACCATCCGCCATCCATCCCACTTCGCTGCTTAAAAAAGTTATGGCCGCTGCGGAAATGGTATCAGGGGAGATCACCCAGGTATCCCCAAAATCATAGGTGAAGGCAGTCTGAGGTGGGTCTTCATAAGAAACACCCGCAAATGTATGCGCAGTTCCTGGCAGATGTGTTATCTCCAGTAAACCCAACTCATTGGGGACCGCTAGTTGATGCCAGGTATCTCCTCCATCCATGGTTCGAATTACCTGCCGAACGCTATCCTGATCAATGTAAACACCAAGGCCATTCTTAGAATCGGCAAAGGCAAGAGAATAAACTTGTACCTCTCCTAGGCCAAAAGAGCGCTCTGTCCAGCTCCTTCCGCGATCAGCACTCCTGAGTAACCTTCCTTTCGTCGTACCGAACCAGATAGTATCTCCAACCACGGGAAAGGAGTTGGCTATGGTCGAGATAAAAATAAAATATTCGTCTTCTTCCGGGTTCAGACTTTCAAAGGCAGGAACAAATTGCCAAAACTGCCCACCGTCAAACGTATAAGCAATCCTGGGCCAATTGATACAGACCGCCACCTGCTCATCAAAAAAATGTAGCGCACCACCACCAGCAGGATGATTGAACTTTTCTTGCCAGGTATGGCCACCGTCCGTCGTTTTGAACAGTCCCCTCCCGCCAGCAGCTCCCAGGTTTTGAGAAGTTAGCCAAGCAGTCGTATCATCTATCCCGACGATTTTCCAACACAATCGTCCCCTGGCCTCCTCCACATCATGTACTTCCCAGGATTCTCCCCCATCAGTGGATCTCAAAACCTTAGAAACGTGGTCTGGTGGTACAGGGGGGCCAACACTCCAATTCACGGCGACCGCCCAAATCACATCTTCATTCACCGCTGATATAGTAGAAACTCCAAATGAGTCGGGTAATACGTTAACCAATGGCAACCAAGTTTCTTGAGCATGGCTTAATTGAACATTAGTCAAAATAGCTAGTACGGGTAATAGGAGAATGGTTCTCATAATAAACATTAGAGGTTTTAAAAAATTGGAAGAGCGTTAGAGCACAAGTAGGTCGCTCAAGGTGTTTATAGGTCGCGGACTCTAAGTAAAGAGTATCAGCTATGCCTAAGTATTAACCGTTTGATTTTGGATTATTTATAGAGCGACAATCACTAAGTCATGGGATTGACTCAAGGCGTTAAACTTTCAGTTATTTGTACTATAGAGTGGACTAATGAGCTTTAAATCTACAGCAGAATAGGATTTTATATTTGCACGAATCTATCAGGACCTTGCCTAAATCTTTCAAAATAGTTCAACATAGAATCTTTCAGGCTAGATTTTCTTTTCGGTAAGCCGTCGGGCTTAGCCCCATAGCCTTGCGGAACTCCCGACTGAAATGTGCATTGGAGGCAAAGCCAACTTCCAGTGCTATGCTGGTAATTTTACGATTAGGTTGCTCAAGCAGTAGATATGAAGCTCGGTGTATCCGGATATGCCGAATGTATTCCTTGATGGTCATTCCAGTGACTCCCTTAACTTTCCGCAAACAGGTAGGATAACTCATGAATAGTTGTTCGCTCAGTTTTTCAGCCGTGAAGGTCGGATCTGACAAACTAGCTTCCACCTGCTGCACGAGTGAGCTAAAAAATCCGTGATCTACCGTAGAATGAGGCGGGTCAACGGTGGGGACATCCTTAGTGTGTTTGAAAAAGGGTCCGGAGGTATAAAATTGTTTAAGCCGCTCTCGGTTCTGCAGCAGTTTGCGAATCCAAATTTTTAGCTCTTTCTCCACCACCGGCTTGGAGAGGTAAATGTCTGCACCGTATTCTATACCTTCTAGTCGAGAATCCATATCTGCCTTAGCGGTCAGCAGTATGATTGGGATATGGCAAGTCGAGACATCCTCCTTGAGGGTCCTGCAAAACTGAAAGCCATCCATTTCTGGCATCATGACATCACAAATAATAAGATCAGGCATTTCCTTATGAACGAAGTCCAAGCCTTCCTTACCGTGCTTGGCCGTAGTCAATGCATAATGATCCTGCAAAAGAAGTTGGAAGTAGGCAAGGACGTCTTTATTGTCGTCGATTAATAATAGTTGGGGCCGATTCAGTTCTTGTTCTTGCTGGGATAAGCTTGTTTCTTTTTTAGACTCAAGCACGTTTGATATTAAGTTATCTGATAATTTTTGATCTTTCTCCTTCCACTCAAAAGGGATAGTGCTTTCCCGTTTAATAGGCAGCACTACAAAGAATTCACTTCCCTTCTCGACTTGGCTTTTAACGCCGATCTGCCCACCTAGCAGGTTTACCAATTCCTTGCTCAGTGTTAGGCCAATACCCGATCCTTCACCGGCTTTGGTGCTTGAGTTATCCACTTGGTAAAAACGACTGAAAACCTTATCCAATTGATCAGGTGCTATTCCAATGCCCGTATCAGTGACCTTAATACGCAAATAGGAAGTCGCATGCTTATTCTTCGATAACAAGCGGTTGTCCCCGCCCTGATTCCTTTCGTGTTCCACATCCACCGACAGCAACACACTACCTCCTGGAGCTGTGAATTTCAGAGCATTAGACAATAAATTACTGACAATCTGCCGCAACTTCTCCGAATCAAAATCCATCAAAATATCTGCTGTGTCCGCCTGAAACTCCCAGCTAATTCCCTTGGAAGTTGCCAAGGAACGGAAAGACGCATACAGATAGTTCAGAAATTGCACTACATCCCCATGGACCATGTACAGCCCCAATTTTCCGTCTTCCAATTTGGTAAGGTCAAGCATCTGGTTAACCAAATCCAATAATTGCTCGCCATTCCGATGGATCCGATCTAGTTCAAGTCTATTATCATAGTTAACTTTCTGCTTCAATTGGGTAGTGGTTCCGTTGATGATGGTCAAGGGAGTTCGAAACTCATGTGTAATATTGGTGTATAGTCGGGTTTTGACCTTATCCAGTCCCTTCAACCTAAGTGTCTCTGCTTTTGCCAATTGTTTTCGCAACTGGAAACCCCATACGGCCATTAGAAGGGCAATAGAGAATAGGCCATATAAGCAATAGGCCCACCAAGTAAGGTACCATGGAGGTAGAATTCTAAGTGTGATCTTTAGATCTTCAGTATCAGCGCTCCATCGTTCTCCATCCAAGGAAGCTTTGACCTGGAAAGTGTAAGTACCAGGAGATAATTTGGGATAGGGAATTTCCCTAGTTTGGAAATCAGCTTCCCTCCATTCGTCCTCAAATGGACGTAAACGATACTTGTACCGAATTTGATCAGGTTGTAGGAAGTATAAAGCCGAAAACTCCAGCGAAAAGGCATTTTCGTTATAGGGCAGCTCAATCTGCTCAATTAATTCATAAGCTTTATCCAGCCTGCGAGGCTTATTAAATACTTTGAAATTTGTTAAATGAACCGGCAAAGGAAAGGTATCCCTTTTGAATTCGATATCCTCCGGGTAGAAGGAATAGAGGCCGTTTCTACCGCCAAAGCTGACTCGCCCACTTGCTCCCAAACTGACACTAGTGCTATTGAATAAGTCTATATCATGTTGTCCGTCAAAACAAGCGTATTGTTGCCCATCAAATTTGCAGATTTTTGTGGGGCCTGTAAACCATATATTTCCTTGAAGATCTGGGGTGATGCTCCGTACACTAGGAACTGGTAAGCCCTCTTTTTCCGTAATTAGTTGGAAGGTTTTCGTGCTGGCATCGACCTGAATCAAACCAATGGTAGTACCAATCCAGATCCGATTACCAGAGAGCGCCTTGACCTGTCCTGTTCGAAAATGTGGGATGCTTGGATTAATCGGTAATTCAGAAATATTTGAAAACCTTTCACTATCGTAGTCAAAGCAAAGGATCTGCCGTTTGCCTCCCTTCATCCGCGTAAACCAAAAGTTATAATCTTCTGACTGCTCCAGAGATCCCATGCCACTGTCTTCAAATTCTGGCAGATCATCCTGCAAGCGGAACCATTTTCGCTTAAAGGTAAACCGGTCTACTCGGCATAGCCCAAATTTTGAAGTAAACCATAGATACTGTCCATTCTTTTGATCAGATAAAATGGTATGTGTATAGGCTTGCTTCAACGAATCACCTAAGTCTATGGATTCAAATCTCCTAGTCCCCTTCCTGAACCGAAAAAGTCCATTGGTCAAAGTGATCACCCAAACGTCTCCATCCGGATCCACGCAAAAATCCTTGATCTCTTCCCCTATTGAACTCGGTTCAGGCCTAAGCAAGACATCCAGGTCCCTACCCGGTCCTGGACTATACCCCAATCCCAATCTTAATAAGCGAAACCACAGCCCCCCAAGGGAATCTTCCATTACTCTGAAGACATAGTTGTCGTATTTATGTGGTCCAGGATCTATTTGGTAGAAGGGGAATCGCTGCTGATCGAGATTCACCCTACTGACACCAAACAGAGTACCTACCCATAAATTGTCAAATCGGTCGTACAAGAGGGCAAGGATTCTGCTGTCGATCGGAGTATACGGATTATCCGGATCATGTTCATATCCTTCTATACCCCCATCTTTTTTCAAACGAAATAGACCGTCCTTTTGGGTTCCAAACCAAACATCACCTGCTGTACTAACTAAGACATCTAAGAGGACAGGGCTAGTTAGCTTTGGTATATCAAGTTTAGAAAAGGACTTGTTCTTGAAATCGAATAGCCAGGCTCCATCGTTTGTAGCTAACCACATCGAATCCCCATGATCCATAGCCGCATCTAACACTTGAAATTCTTGATGCGAATCTTGCCACTGTTCCGGTAAAAACTGCTTCAGGGAAGAATCTTTTTCCACCATCCAAATACCCTTATTCGAAGCGGCAAAAATACTATCTCCACTTGTCCCTTGGATAGCCGTTACCCCAAGGGCGCCCTGCCTCCGTTCTCCAAGATCTAGTTGATCAAACACCCTTATATCATCAATTTCAAGGTCAGACAGCACGTATAAATTTTGAGCATCTCCCACCCATAGTCTCTGCTGCTCGTCCTCACATAGAGAAAGAATGCGACCATTAGCAGTTTGGTAGTTTGGGCTATCCTTCAAGAACCGAGAAATCGTATTTGAAAACCTGTCATAGCAAAAGAGTCCATTATCGGCACCAATCCAGATCTTACCATTGGAATCCTCCAGCAAGGCATTAATCAAGCCCGGGTTAAACTTTGTGGAATCTTCCAGTAGAAAGTTCTGCTTTCTGATCGCGGAACCATCATACTTGTACAAACCTCGAGCTCCAATCCAAATAAAGCCATAGCTGTCTTCAAGAAATGTCCGCGTATTCATCCGCCCCATTTCTTCAAAGACGATCTGTTTTGATAATTGGAAGGACTGAGCCTCAACAGCTCCAGCAAGCGACAAAAAAAGCAGCACATAGGAGATCACCACAGATTGGACTGGCCCAATTTTATAGCGCATTTTTCGGGGCATGAGACGGGTTCTTTGGTTCTCAACCTAAAATTACAGTTTCAGATACATTCCATCGTAGAAAACCGAAGAAGATATGTACTCATTTTGGCAAAGTAGTGGATAGCCAATGCCCAGAAATTGCTAAATAGGTAATTTGATTTTACCTTTTACTGAGATCAATAGCTGATTCTTAGGTAACCTTGCCCTTGAGTTTAGCTAGCCTTTTCAGTTTATCCTCTCGAAGTGGCTTCTTGATTAAGCTTATAAACCAAGGCACTCCATATCCATTCTTGCTCAAATGCGCTCCCCCAAGTTGGTAAATGAAGGAGTTTCCTTTGACTCCGTGTCCATCTAGGAGGCGATTATAAAAGTTGAATAGGCAGGCAATAAGAATGGTGTGGTACAGGGCTTCTTCTGTCCAGCCCGCAGCCCAAACTTTATCTACATCCTTTTGCACAATTTTGCTAGGCGTAAGGGTTAGTTTCTTTAGGTAATGAAATAGGGGCTTGAGCTTTTCCTTGATCGGAGCTTGATCGATATCTTCTAAGAGTTGCTCGATAATATCTCCTTCCACTCCAAATTGAGCTGCGACGGCAGCATGTGAACCATAGCAAAACTGGCAGGCATTAAGGCCAGATACGAAGGCCGCCATGATTTCCTTTTCCGCTGCAGACAAAGGAGATTGCCCTCGCATGATTCGCTGTGCTACCTTGTCCAATGGGCCTAATCGTTTTCTATCATTAAAGGTAATATCCGTGATATCTGAATAGTCATCTAAGTGCTTAAAGAATGGCATCTGACTTAATCTTTATGAGTGAAAAATAGGACGAACTAAGAGGTTGAATTAGGGAACACCGCAATCAGTGAAAGCATGAAGGACAGCACGGCAAATAGTGTTCTAATCCAATGCAGACGGTTCCATTTTATTTCGTAGGAACGTCTGAATTCCTTCATTTCTGCCTCCCCAAGACTGGACAGATCCAAGACATCCAAGGCGTCGTTAAGCGGCACGTTACCAAAGGCGGTCACACCGAAAGTCCCCAACATATAGACCAGGGTAGCACCGAGCATGAGCCAAAACCTAGGTCCAGCTTGGTAGTGCTGAAAAGTACTGATCCCAAGCACCAAAGGACTGCCCATGAAAACTAGATAGAAGGCAGGGTTTAGGATCGCTCGATTGATCGATTGCATGCTTTCCAAATAAGTGATGTCAATCACCCTCTTGGTACCTGGGATTACAGAGACCATCCAGGCGTAAAAGAATCCGGCAGATAGACCGGTCAGGATAACGGCAGTCAATAGCGTTATTGATTTAATAGAGATTTCCATGACTAAAGATGTTTTTAGAGTTGAGTGGGAGTAAGTATATGTAGATTGAAATGGTTTAAGAATGGCCGCTGAGCCTAGATGGAGAAGATTTTTTGCTCAATTAAGGCTTTTTTGAGTCGTACCTGTCGAGCTGCCAGGCAGGATAGCAGTGCTACCCGGCGATAAACCCGCCTGCTCCGGCAAGAAAACGAAGAGTGAGCCAAAAAGAGCTTCATCGCAGCCAGTGTGGCATTTTTAAACAACTTCATTATTTTCATTTCACTTCTGTGTTATTTACAGTAGCAAAATTGGAGGAAAACGAGACCTCATACTTGACCCTGTGCGCCAATCTTATGACACTTTAAGCCAAACGGAAAATGTTCTAAAGTCGATTGCGATAATCCAGGGGGGATTGGCCGGTCCATTGTTTGAAGGCGCGACTGAAGGCACTTTGCTCGGAGAAGCCCGTTTGGAAGGCTATTTCGCCTACACTACTAGAGCTATTCTTGAGCAAATCGATAGATATTCTTTCTTGGGTTTGTTTGACCAAGCTTCTAAAGGTGAGGCCACTATCAGACAACCTTCGGGTGAGGGTGCGACTGCTCATTCCCATGTGTTCACCAATCTGCAGGATGCTAGGTATCCCACTAGGTAGGGCGTCCTTGATTAGCTTTTCGACATCAGCAGCTATCTTGTTAGAACTGACCTCAATCCCTTTGGTTTCCTCTTGCACCCTTTCTACCAGAAATTTGTTGATGCTAGTATCCGCCTTGGCGGTACGAGTCTCCAAATCAGTCGTTTGGTAGGCCATGAAATCGTGCGACTGATCAAATAGGACAGGACAATTAAAGGCCTGTTGGTGACTATCCATTTTTGTAGGTGCAGCGTGTTTGAAGGAGACGCTCAAGGGTAGGATGCCATCCTTTTCTGAGATCGCTTTTAGCACCACTACCGTAGCTGAAAAGGTCGCTTCATTCGATAAGGAAACGCCTCTTCGATAGGCATCTCGATACAAAAATATCTTTGAGATTCCTCCTTGCTTTTCTACTTTGAATACATAAGTATTGGATAGCAACTGAAAATAGCGCTCACTCCGTTCGAAAATCTCTCCAACTTTAGAACAAGTTTTCCAGGAGAGCCCTAACACACCGTAATCATCCATCTTCATTTCTTGCCCAACCCGGACGGCAAATCCTGGCCCCAAGGTATCGTCCAACATCTCGTGCAAGGCGAAGAAGTTATCCGCAGGTACAGCTTGGATTTTTTCTAGCGCATCAATAGGTATCGGGAGATGCTTAAAGTCGCGCTCCGTCATACCTTCGGCCAAGGCATGATATAAGATTTTTTTGTAAAGACTTATCGAGATGTAATTCATTGCAGAGACCTCAACTATAACTCTTTGAATACTGCTGCCGAAAGGTAAGAACTTTTTCTTGAAGAAGAGACACCTAGTTTTTTTGAGCTTAGAACGAATGAGACTTAGGAAATAGGAAGATCATGACCTTTCTTGTTAAGTTTATACTCTAAGGCCCTTTTCTGCTTCCGTACTAACAAAACACGTTCTCTTTTAAGTTGACGCAAATGCTGGTATACAGTGGAGTAGCTAATCTGGATACCGCTATTTCTCATGTTGAGATATAGTTGTTCAGAGGAAATGAATTTGGGATGAGACCGCAAAAGATGTAAAATCCTATTTCGGTTAGCTAACATAAGCTTTTCAGGATTAGAGTAAACTGTAGAATTCAACGATTTCTTATTAAACTTTATTCTGAACTGGTTTTATAGTATTAGGGAGATGTATTTTGTGGCTGACCAAGGCAGGACCGGACCCTAATAGCCTTAGCTCTTAAGGGGAGCCTGTCCGGCGGCCAGACGGGGACTGAACGCAGGACAGCCACTAAAGACACTTCTTGATGCAGACAAATTAGTTTAGAATAAAGTCTATTGTGCCGTTACAGGGAATGAGCTCTCCTAAACCTCTATACTTTTTGTTTCAAAGAGACAAATTAAAGCTCGCTCTTACGAAAAAACTTCGACCTGGACTAATGGGAGCAGTACCGCCACCACTGCTATGAGCACCACCGCCACCGCCACTTTGTTGGACCGTTTTAACATCCAAGATATTTCGAACCCCAGCTGTTAGCAGGAGGCGATTCTGCCAAATCTTGGGGAATTGTAGTGAACCATCCAACATCCAAAATCCCTTCTGAGATCTTTGCCTAGCAATGGTATTACCCTCGTCATCTGTATCAGGAAAGAAGCTGATACGCCTGTCGTTATACCGAAGAAAAACTGCTGCTTGTAAAGCAGGTTTTGACCAATTGTATCGCAATTCTGAATTCCATTCATAGGTATAGGTAAAAGGATCTATTCCTTCCAGGGTAGAAGACAAAGGGTTGTAATAACCAATGATGGCAAGTCCCGTTTGCCAGTTAAATCCTTGGTGTTGACCCTTGGCTTGGGCCTGGATACCTTGTGTTTTGTAGACGACCTGATTGAAGTAGGCAAATTGCAAAGTTGAGGTATCTGTGGCGGGCACTAGACCATCAGAACCTTCGATAAATTCAAACAGTCCGATTCGATCCCGAATATCATTATAAAAGCCATTCAGCTTTACCCCCCAGCTGTTCTTATCTTCCTTATGCTGATGACTTATACTTATTTGGACATTATCAGATTTCTCAGCCCGTAAATTAGGATTCCCAATGATATAGTGATTGATATCAATGAATTCAAAAAATAATTCCTTCAAATCGGGACTCCGGAAGCCTTGGCCATAAGAAGCCCGGATTGTCCATTTTGGGTGCCAGGAGTACTTTAGATTCAGGGAGGGAATAACGGGACTCCCATATTTGGTATTATAAGCATATCTCATCCCTGCTTCCAGAGTTAGATCAGAAAATAGATCGTAACGCAGGGTACCAAAAATCGCATAGTCCCCTAGCTCACTGAAATTAGCTTTCTTGCTACTTGGATCCTGAATCCTTATTCCAGTGGCATTATCATATCTTAGATCTACCCCCAGCTGATAATTCCAGGCTAGATCTTTGAATCGGCTAGCTAAAGTTGCTCTGAGCATGTAACTATCAAAGAAGGACGTATCTTGCTGCCCTGCTACCTCATCTAAAGTAGCCTGTTCAAAATTATTGCGAAAAGTATTCTTGTAACGACTATAGGAATTGAAAGCCGTAACTGCTTGTATGTAGTAATTACTTCCTACTTCTCCTTCAAAGCTTAGGGAATGATCTTCGCGTAGTGTTTGGTATCGATCATCAAAGGCATAAGGCTTGAATTGTGGTCGACGCACATCCCCTAAATTATCTACTTGCTCGTCAAAGTAATTGAAAGTATAGCGCAAGTTTTGTTCATCACTTAACTGGTAGGATAGGGAAGCCGTAGCATACCATTGTTCCTTCGGATTCCACAAGACGGAACGGGTAGTATCTTCACTAAATCCATTAAATACATCCTGGCCAGCTTTAAACTGAAGCAAGGTTTTATCCTTCCAACGCCAGCCCAAATTACCGCCCAAAATCCTTTCACCTCTACTCTCCAATTGAGTATTCAAGCCAATTGAAATGGGCTTAATCTGGGACTTCTTGCTAATGAGGTGAATCACCCCACCCAGAGCATCTGTCCCGTAACTTACGCCCAGTGGTCCCTGGACAATTTCGATTCGTTCAATATTTTGCAAGTTGATCTGTCCAAGATCAATATTTCCACCTTGCCGACCAATCACGGGGACACCATCTAATAAAATCTTTACATTTTGTCCACTGACCCCGGCAAGGCTAAGGCTACTCCCAAGTACCAAATCCTGTTGAATTGAAATATTAGGCTCTTGTTGTAGCAATTGCTCCAGGTTGGTCGCGCCCCTTCTCTCAATAACATCTCGTTTAATAATCTGAATATCTTGAATGGCATTGCGACGATCCGTAGGAGCGTATTGAGCAGTAACAACCACATCATCTAGGTCAATACTCCAAGCCAAGGTATCTGGCCCAGTTTGCCCAGATAGACTGCAAGAGATCAAGATGAGTGCTAAAAAGCAATAGTGATTTTTAGGAATCATTAGCATTTTTTTGATCTATAGAAGGTCTCTTTTGTAGCCCTACGATGATTTTAGTTTCTTTCGAAACCACCCCATAAAATCGGGTCATACCATTACTGGTGGACTGATCAAAAAAGGTCAATACCTTGTCTTTACGTATTTTCACGGCGTTCTTTTTGGCTTTTCTTTCTGTCTTCTGGCTCATCTTAGATGTATTTAACGGGCTAAAAACTTGGATTACTTAGAAGGTCTAGTTCCTATTACAGTTAATTCGGGCATCTCGGACTCTACTCTAGTTTGTAGAAGAGAATTGTTTTATGATCTCCCTCCACTCTTTTCTTTCGGCAGTTTGCACTTCCCGCTTCCCGTGGCAGCTGAGAAGCATATCTCCATTGGGATCAAAGAGTTCAAGGCTAGTCACAAGGCCATATCTAGCGGGTTTTTTAACCACCCAACTGTCTGCTACGCCATGCCGATTCAACAGTAGGTTGAATCCAGCACCCCTTATCTTAAACCATTGCTCCGTTTCCTCAATCATCTTTAAAGGGCCAGTATGGATTTGAAGACAACCTAGGTTGCCTACCATTATTTTCATTGGGATCTCTCTAGCGCCCGTTGCCCTTAATATTGACAAGATTGCTGCATTGGGGATTTTCGTGGCATAAGCCTTAGGTGCCATTTGCAAGGCATCTACTCTTGCTATCTTATATTTCGTAAGCAGCGAAGAGAAGTCTTGAATATCCTTTAGCTGCAGCCATTCCATTTGAAACTTACGTCTTCTTTCTACCGTAATATTGGAACTGGCCTTCGACTTTTTACGTAGCTGTTTGAGTTTTGCTCTCTTCTTTTGATTCTTAGCCCTATACTTTTCGAGCAATTTTTGAAACCCCAAAGGGTTAGATTTAGGTGTCAAATAGATCTTATGTATCGCTACACCATAAGCATCAAAAAATTGAAGACTATGCAGCACCTCTTTGGGCCTTACCGTTCTGACTGCATAAGCATGAACCCAGTTTTTCAGAAAGAAGCGAACATCAATACTTCCTTCACATAGATCTCTGGTTTCTTGGCCCTGGTAAAAGACATTGCTATCATATCTCCCAATTTTCTCATTAGTAACATATTTATTTGAAGTTACTGCCTTGATGATATCTAAGGTGGATAGCTGTATCAACATTTCTTCCCAGCTTCCTGATAAGCGCACTACTCCACTCCCTAAATTTAACTCTAAGAGCTCTAACTCAGTGACATTTAGCATTCTTGAGGCTTCGCGAAGTCTTAGGCTGGGTTTGGCCAATTTCAGTTCTTTATATCGCTCCTGTAAGGATGTCAGAGTTAGCATAAGTGGTTCTTTACTGCTTATAGTTATGGATCATTAGTGTGTAGGGAGTGTTTGTAGATATTCCTGTTTGATCTAAATGTTCCTCCAGTAGCTGATTTCTGGTTTTGCTTACAATCTGAGATTTAGTTACAGATTTTTGAGCTGCAACTTTGCTCATTTATTGACTAATTGTTCAGCCTTATAAATCAGATAAGCTTCTTCCGCAAGTTCTTGCATTTCCGTGGCCTCATTGTAGGAAAAGACAAAGCGAACCCCGGACAAGGAAGTGTCTAGCCAAATGGTTTTGTGATTGTCCTTTCCCTCAAGGCGGTAGTATCGGCGAATATCCGATAGGGTGTGTATCAATTTTTGGAATTCCTGTTCACTCTTAACTAGTGCTAAGTTGCCATATACGATCTGAAAGGTATTGCAACAGTCGCAAAAGGATACAAAACCGGTGCGCTTCTCTATGAGAACATTGTAGTTATCCATGGGTTAAAATTTGAGGACCCTTTGGCTAATTAGTTTAAAGAAAAACTGTCATCTGTATTATCTAGATGAACAGCTATTTATGTGATGATGATGGCAGCTCATATCTCCAGGTAAAAGGGATCAATTCGCTACCAGCCTGACAAAACACTTGGAAGCTGGATATCCCATCCAAATAGTCTGAAACTTTTTGAATAGAATAACCCGACTCTTCCAAGAAACTGGCTATAGATTCAATCTCATCATTAATTCCACTAGAATAGTTTCAACGATTAGGCATATTAAATGCTAGTAACTGGTTAGAGCGGCTTCTAGACAGGAAACTAATTGGTTTACTCTCTAATTTTCCTATGCAAAATCTGTTCTCGCATCCTAATTAGCCCAAAATGCGCTGCCCAACTGAAGGCCTCTCAGATAAAAAACTAATATGCCATCCAGTTGAGCAGGTGTACATTCCTAACTAATAACTAATCATATTATGCTATAATCATCTTCTAACTTCACGGATTCTCTTAGTCGCATTCTGGTATTGATCCATGTATCATTCGCGTGTTCATAGTTTTTGCAGATCATCAGAATTTGCTCAAAGAAGATTCCTGCCCTCAAAAAAGAAGGCACATAATTTGGTTTTATTTGATATAGACGCTTTTCACAAGTTGTCCTGAAGCTGCCTGCAAGCGAATCCAGTATTGTCCTGCTGGTAGCGCATTAGGTAATTCTAGTTCATAAGCATTCAATCCCACCTGCGTAGCCAATTGACGTTGCCAAAGTTGTTGACCAAGTGTGTTGAATAAACTCACCTCTGCGTTGTTAAGTTGCTGGTCTAAATCCAAGCTTAGGGTGAATCGACCATCACTAATCGGATTTGGGAAAACGGACCAAGAAGCTCCTTGCGGCCCCAAATCTCTATTAGAAGATAGAATACCCAAATCACTTTGCTCAAAAGTTGCAGTACCCGTCCCAGACCCTTCAAAGTCAATGAATACTAATTTGTATAGTTGGTTATTTGGCATCTTCACTACATAGCTCAAGCTATCTGCTAAGATCCAGCCGGAAGTAAAGCTGAAGCCTTTCCAGTCTGAACCGATTACATCAATTCGATCCTCAAATGTTAATGATGTGTTTTGGTCCACCTCTTCAGCTGGCAAATCGTTAATTTCTGCTACCTCCAAGGTAGGGTGGCTCAGGATACCGGTTACATCATATGGCGTACCATCTGGCAAAAGAGCTCGGTATCGTCCAAAGAAAAGATCCCATTTGGCGGGAATGGTATTGATCGTAGAATTGGTGCTAAAAGAGAAATAGGCCATGCCAGCCTCTGAATGATCAGCCTTGTTAATGGTAGCAGACATTTCATTATTGCCATCCAAGTCGGCATGTCTCAAGTAGTAGGTGGTAGCTACTAAGGAATCAATGATAAACTTCTTGTACGAACCATCACGCATGGCCATTACATATACCTTATTTCCAATCACTTGATTGATGGCTGGGTTGTACATTCCCCATCCGTAATCTGCGAAGTTGGCTAGATCACGACCGTGATTTCCTGCACCCCATGACCAAGATTCCTCAGAATTGACTAAGCGGTCCGTAAGTTCACTCTCTTGAAAAATATCATCGAAATTATTCGAAGGTGCAAAAAACAACTGTACAGGAGGAGGATTGTTATCCAAGCGAGCAGATTCATTCACGTGGATACCTGCATCCTGCACACCAAAAGCCGTAAAGGCTAAATCCCAGGAGTCGTTCGCTACGGCAGTAGGTGTAAAATCACTTAACTGGAAGTAGACTTGATCATTGTATTGACTCCCGGTAGAGATTTCTCTGAATGTTTGAGCTTGTAAGGAGATAGTTCCAAAAACTAGTAGTAATAACAGATGTAGATTTCCTTTCATGTATTTTTTATTTTTATTTAGACAAATTCTCAATAGTGTGGAACAAAATTAAGCTCCATCATAAGATTGGACAATACCTATTTTTGGTAAAATTATAGGGAACTGTTAACTAATCGTTTATGGACAATTAGGTAGGAAGGATACCTAATGATAGGTAACAGCTATAATGCATTGCCAACTGGCCTGTGTCCCAGTTAAGGCAAAGTGTAACTCCCAGATACGGGATAATTTGTGGGATATCAAAAGACCAGAAACTTGATTACAATGGTTATTGCATTCAAAGTGTTAGGCCTCATCCTGCCACCATCGAATAGTAGGGACGATAATTAATAATAGGCTGAAGCAAAACATAAAAACGATGGACCAAATCACGAATCCGGTGAAAATCCCCCACTCGGTAAAATGTAGTAATGAAGCTACCGCGAACAGGAGATACCCCAAGGTTCTGGTCCACAATGTATTCTTTGTAGCTAAGTCTCTAATCGACTGCCATTGCTTTGGGAAGTACTTTGATTTGCTATATAAAATAAAGCAGGCTAATCCTGTTAATATAATTGCCATATATAGTGTCTATACGAGGTTTAAAACGACGCAAAGGTAACGGAAGGACCAGAGACCGGCAATGCTCCAACCCTACCTAGAAAGGGGTGATATTTAGGTCTACATCCCGAAGTGCTTGCACCCCATTGGGATAGGTTTTCGATAATCCTTTTATACTTATTTCCATACTTCAGAACTTTTAGAAATGGCATAGTTGTTCAAAACTTTGGCATAAGACGCCCTGTCACCTGCATATAATCTTGGTATTGATCACCAAATTGCTGTAGCATCATTTGCTCTTCTTTGGCTACTCTTAGGAAGTATAGTACCCCAAAAAATAGCAAGCCACTGAGCCCCGCCACATAATTGTTGAGTAATAAGGCCTGTGCAATCACCAAAATCCAAATAGAGGTATACATGGGATGCCGAACCTTTTTGTACACACCTTTAGTAACCAGCGTATGTTCCGCTCTCATTTCCAAGGTGGGTGACCAGTTTAGTCCTAGATCCTTATGAGATCGGTAAAAGAGCCATAGTGTGATGGGGACCAAGACAACTCCCAGTATTTGTAAGGGTACCGGAAGGCTATAATTCGCAAAGGCTAAGAGGCTACTAAAGACATAAAACAGCGGAAGGATTGCCATGCCTAAGAAGGCACCAAATAGCAGAAACTTCTCCAAGGTAGTCTTACGATCTACAGTGATATTGTTCTTCTTTTGTCGTCTTTCGTGTGGGGCCCTGATCATCCAGGTACCGAACCAGATAAGCATAAAAACTACTTTTAAGATAATTGGATTCATACTGCTAGCTTTAACTGTTTTTTGTTTGTACAGACCTTGCTTTGAACAAGATTTGACGGAGAAAATGCCAAAAAATGCCTGTCGCTTGTTTAGAATCAATCTAAATAAAGTGTATTATTGGACTCAATCTATGCTTATTTCGGATTAGGCAGACAACGCAAAACGGAATAAAACCTACGCAAAAGAAACTATGAAAGTCAGATTGCACAGCAATGACCTAAAGGAAATCATCGAGAGTAGCTTCCCTGAACAATTCAAGTCAAAGGAGGAGGGAGGCATTACTAAACGGAAGCATAACGCGCAATTGCTAGGAGGACGTGGTAGCTACCATGAGCTCTTCATGGAAAATATCCATATCGGCCATGGGGATATGAGTATGGCGAAGGACACAGAAATATGGTTTGACTCTGATATGGAAACGATAGAATTACACTTTGCCCTCTACGGTACTACGCAAGCTGAAGACCTCGAGACTAAGAAGAATTATCAATTCAAATACAATCACCACAATATCATTTATGCTGCAGGATTCAGAGGTAAGAGTCAATACGTGGCAGAAAAAGGGGTACGCATATTTGAGATCAATCTGACTCCGCGATTTTTCCAACGCTTCTTACCAGAACAACATACTTACTACCGGCGTTTTCGGCAAATGCTGAAAGATCAGATGTCTGGAATGTTGAGCCCAATTAACCTGGCCATTACCCCCAAAATGCACCTAATTATAGAGGAGATACTCTCCTGTCAACGACAAGGAGCTTACCAACGGATGTTCATTGAATCTAAAGTAATTGAACTGCTAATGCTACAATTAGAGCAAATGGATACTCCGAGCGATTTATATAGTTACTCTCTCAAGAAAAGAGATGTAGATAAAATACATGCCGTCAAGGAATACATCTCCGAAAATGTTGAGACACCTTGTACACTTTTAAACTTGGCCCGCCTTTTCCAAACCAATGAATATACCCTGAAGAAGGGCTTTAAAGAAGTGTTCGGCACCAGTGTTCATAGCTATTGGAATGGAATCCGGATGGAGCAGGCCAAACTATTATTGATCGAGCATCATTTGACGGTCAGCGAGGTAGCAGATCGGATTGGCTACAAAAACCCACAGCACTTTACCTCAGCCTTTAAGAAGAGATATGGCTTTGTTCCCAGTCGACTAAAGTAAATTGCATGTTTCTACCTATCTATTTGTCATCTTTAGGATCTAGGTAGCTGGCGAAGTTTCCCTACTTGCTCTAGAAGGGTGCGGAATGGGTTTCAATCGAACCTTATAAATGTAATAGGCAGCAGCAATAAGAATGCCCCAACAGAGCACCACTGCTACGATCACGTGCCAAGCTACCTGATAGCGGAGGATAAGCGTAACAAACATCAGCAGGAACATCAGTATAGTAATCACGTAGTTGAAATATTTCCAAAAACCTTTGATTCGGGTCCTTTTCTCAGCTTGTAGCCGGATGGTTCGTTTGACCGCAATCCAAATACCTGATAAAACCAGAGAGGAAATACCAATTCCCATGAAGAACCAGATAAACTTCGTCGTTAGACCTCCCCAGTAGCCGAAGTGTAAGGGATCGGCAATATCATTCAACCAGGTCGGGGTATTAATTTCTTTCGCATTTTGAGTAGCCAGCACATCGAAAGTAAAGGGATCCAGATATACTCGATTAGCTCGAGCCCGAACCAAGGGAACCTCATTTTCCCCATAAACAAAGATTGGATTTCCGGTGGAGTGGGGAGGGCCTATCCGTTCCACCTTTAAGCCTGGTATCTGCTCTTTTGCAATAGCAATAGCCTGGTCATAATCTACGGTGTAAGTTAGGTTTTCCCATTTTTCCTCATCCGTTACCTCCACCTTAGGAACTTGATATCGAATGTACTTGCTCACACCTCCCACATCCGCCCGCTCAATAAAGTACCATATCCCAGTTACAGCAAACAGGAAGGCAAAAGGCACAGACCATAGACCGACTAATCGATGTAAACTTCGAAAAAACACCAAGATTCCTTTTCCTGTGATCAACTGGAAGAGTTTCTTATACCACTTCTTGTAGAAAAGTAAAGCTGTGACAAAAGCGAATAAGAGCAAGAACCCAAATAGCAGTACGGTGAAATGCCCAACTTGAAAGGGAATAAACAGATAATAGTGCAGATCTCGAAAATACCGTTGAATAGTAATCTGAGCGTCTCCTTGAATTAATCCAGTGTGAGGATTAACAAAAACGTAGGTTCTGACCCCTTCTTTTACTACATAAACGATATCCGCCAAATAGGCCGGCCCAGGGCTAGTCCAATAGACAATTTCACCCCCTGGATACTGTTCCTCGATGCGATCTCGAATTTCGTTGCGTGGTGCAAGCGTCTCCTGCGGACTTACCCGCATACCGGGGGTAAACAGCCAATCTAGTTCATTGCTTAAAGTCGCGATCGTGCCCGAAAAACACACAATAAAGAACAAGATGCTAAACTGGATGCCAATCCAACTATGAATGCTAAAAAAGGTACGCTTATTCCATTTCATGGATGTGTCAATTGTAACAGCAGGTCAATAGTAGCCGAGTTGTCTAATTGATAGGTGGTGATCAGCAAAAATCTAAAAATTTGGGCACTCACCCAATACCTAAAGTTGAGCCTCTAGTCTACCTAAATATTGGTATTGTACTGGTTTTACCCTCAAGGTTAAACGGTTCTATTATTCTTATTTAGACTAATTACAGATAATTTATACCTTCGCTAATCACTTGTTTTATATGTTTAAGAGCAGTAATTACGTCCAATTCTCGCACTAAACATTTAATTATGACTGTTACTTTACTTTGGAAAAAAATACAATGGCTTGTACTCATCTTTTGCCTCTCTGTGACTGCAGTGAACGGGCAAAAGAATCCAGCTTATCAGCTCTTTAAAGAGAATGGTAAAAAGGTGAGCTATGGCAAGATGCTAAAGCAAATTGAAAAGGCGGACATCGTCCTCTTTGGAGAGTACCACAATAATCCGATCTGCCACTGGCTTCAATTCGAGTTAGCAAAGGATTTAATGAACGATAAATTAGTAATCGGTGCGGAGATGTTTGAAAGGGACAATGAGCAGGCTCTAGCCAATTACCTAAGTGGCACTATCGATGGTAAGGCCTTGGATACCTTAGCTCGCTTGTGGCCCAATTACGAGACAGATTATCGCCCCGTAGTTGACTTAGCAAAAGAGGAAAAAATTCCCTTTGTGAGTACTAATATCCCTCGACGCTACGCCAACCTGGTATACCGAAAGGGGTTCGAAGGTCTAGATACCTTGAGCGCGGAGGAAAAATCCTGGATTGCTCCTTTGCCCGTTGCTTACGACCCAGAACTCCCCGGCTATAAGGCGATGCTAGACATGATGCCAGGGCATGGTGGAGAAAACTTTCCCAAGGCACAAGCAATCAAGGACGTCACCATGGCTCACTTTATTTTGGAGAATCACAAGCCTGGTGGTCTCTCCTTACACCTCAACGGTACCTACCATTCTGACAATTTTGAAGGGATACTCTGGTATCTACGAGAAGAGCAACCCGATTTACAATACATAACCATTAGCACGGTAGAACAAAATCAACTCAAGCAGTTAGACCAAGAGCACAAGGGTAAAGCCAATTTCATCCTGGTGATTCCAGAAACCATGACAAAAACCTACTAAAAGGCTTATCATAAAATTGAAAACTCGATAGGTTTGATGGTACGGTGAAGGAAGCTAAGAAGGCTGTGGAGAAGAAAATTGGGCAAGTCTAATTAAGACCTGCTGAGCACAGGTAGCTGCTCAGCTTTCCCCACAGCTAGGGGTTCAAGCTTTTCGGAATGCTAAAGTCGAGCTAAGTTCATGTTTGGTGATTGCCGACACCAAACCAATTCACTCACCGCAAAAAAATCAGCCACTGGATCTGTGGAATCCAGCGGCCGAATGAAAATGATTAATCAACTTAAACTATATCATTCCTAATAAACTGCAATTTATTGACCTTGTTGCTATTGCAGCAGCACACTAAAAAGACACTATGATAGCTAGAGGTGGGCTCAACAGCATCCGATCTGCTGAGGTGGTGCAAACCTTAAAGGCTACCATAGCGTCAGGGGCGGGTAGGGCTGAGGGTAATGCCCCCTTCTAAAAAGTGTACGAAACGGTAGTCAATATATGTCTTGGTGCACCGGGGAAAGCTCGAATAAAATCGTATCCTCCTACCCAGTGGGTTTTGTCTGCTAGGTTGTTGATATTGATTTGAATTTGAAATTTATCCTGCTTATAGTAGAGCGCTGCATTAAATAGCTCATAACCAGGGAATAAAGGTGGTTCATCTGTTCTTACGATTGAACCGAAACGCTCCGTAACAAAATCAGCACCAAAGCCAATGCCCAGCCCGGCTAGATCACCACTACCAATGATGTATTTCGTCCATAGGTTTCCCGTATGTCTCGGCGCATTCGGCTTTTGCCGGCCCACCTCAGATTCGTCATCACTGGCAGTAATCGTAGCATCATTAAAAGAATAGCTGGCTACCAGGCTCCAGTTGCGATTAATACGTCCGGCCAAATCCAACTCAAATCCCTGAGACTCCTCTTCTCCAATCTGGGCAAGTAGATCCGGATTATTCGGGTCATTGGCATTGTACAGGGCGCCTTGCTGAATCAAGTTAAACAGTGCAAGAGAGGCACTGAGGCGACCATTGAACCATTCCGTCTTCGCTCCCACTTCAAAGAGTTGACTTTCTAAGGGATCGAAGGGTCCACCAGCATTGGGATCATTGATCACACTAGCTGTCTGCGGCTGATAACCTTCCACATAGGTACCATAGAGATTGATGCTGGGATTGAGTGAGTAAACCAGTCCTATTCTTGGAATCAAAGCATCTTGTTCCACTGTCTCTTCACTATCCGTATTGTAATTGGTTCGATCCGTGAAGAATTCCTGTCGGAGTCCCACTAACAATTTGAAATCACCGAAGGAGGCTTGATTTTGAATATAGATACCATGGCTAAACTGCAAGAATTGATTGAAATTACGGATCCGGTAGATATAGTTGGACATATCTCTAATCGCATTGGCCGTAGGAGAAGTCAGATCAAAATGAGCTACATTGGTCGTTGGATTCCCATTGGCATCCAATACGTAATTGTCAATATTATCGACATTAAAACCATTGGTAGCTGTCCCATTTTGCAACAGGTAGGATCTGGCTTCTAGCTGTGACCCACCCGGTTCCAGTAATTGTTGGAAATAGTCGTAGCCTACTAAAAGTTGGTTCTGAACCGGTCCCAAATCGAAGTTGAAGTTCAGATAATTATTAAAGTTATCATTGTTCCAATTCCGCTTGCGAATGAAAACCCGCATGGCTACCTTTTCAATATCAAAGGAACCATCTCCCAAAGCTGCAAAAGAATTGGCCGTCCGATGCTCCAATAAGTCTTCGCGGTAGCTAGAACGCATGTATACACTGTTGAAAGTGATACGATCGGAAAACTTATGTTGTAGAGAGATCGTAGCATTGATACTTTCTTCATTTAAGAAGTCATTAGCGGCACTCAAAGACTTACTGATTGGAACAGAAAATAGATCTCCATCACCGAATACCGCTTGGCCTCGATCCAATCTTCCGTTGGAGTTCTGCACCACGATATCAAAATTGAGGCTGGTTTTATCCGATGGTAAAAAAGTAAAAGAAGGCGCTACAATTAGGTTTTTATCAAATTGCAGATCCCTAAAACTTCCGGAGTTTTCGTAGCCTAGGTTTAGCCGATACAAAAGCCGTTCATCATCGGTCATCGGGCCCGTAAAATCAGCCAAGGTGCGGAAGGTATTGAAGCTACCCACCGTTGCGCTGATGGATTGCCGTACCTCCTTCAAGGGTTTTTTAGTTACGCGATTGATAGTACCTCCTGGGGATGCATTTCCGAAAAGTGCAGAGGCTGGTCCTTTGATCACTTCGACCCTTTCAATGTGTGGAATCAATTGCTGCTTCCAAAAACTAGTAAAAGCTCGCATGCCGTTTACGAGTTGCCCAGAATTTCGCTGTCCCGCTACTCGGTGCCCCCTGATTGTAATGTCATTGTAGAAGGAAAATTGATTAACTCCACTAATGTTTTTCACTACTTCATTTAGCCTAAAGGCGGCTTGGTCTAAGGCTAGCTCTTTGGTCACGTAGCCAATAGACTGAGGAATATCCTTCAAGGCACTGGCAGATTTTGTACCGCTAAAAGAGCTAGTATTCTTATAGCCTCTTTCACGACGGCCAATAATCTCTACGGTTTGTAATTCGATGCCCTCTTGTAAAGTGAGGGCAAGACTTAAGGTTTGACCAGGTTTTAGATTAATAGCTTGTTGAAACCCTTCATAACCAATGTAGGAAAGCTTGAGGGTGTAATTACCAGGTGACAACTTATCGAGATAGAACGCTCCACTAATGTCTGTGGTGCTCCCCCTTCCTAATTCATCTAGCAAAATATTGACCCCTGGTAGGGCATTGCCTTCTACATCAGTTACGGTTCCTTCGATACGACCTTGCTGACCAAAAGCAAAATTCCCGCAGAATAGATAAAGAAATAGAAATGTAAGCGTCAGGAAATTATCTCGTTTGAATAACAGTGAGTGATTAAATGTCTTCATATTTGATCTTTAATTAGACTAATTCTAAATAATTTCAGCAGCAAATGTAGGCCATACTCCGCAAAGGTGAAATACTGAAAATTGGCATTTAGCGCTCGAATCCTAGGTATAGCTTTGCACCAAAATTGGGTATGGAGTGTCCAGAATCTGAGAAAAGACACCTATTGACTTCCATTATCATCTATCTATCTCGAGCTCTTAGGTATGGTCTTGCATACCTAATTCTTAACTAGTTTTCGGTAATCCGAAAGCTAGCCTATTCCTTGTTGTAGCCGTAAAAGAGACTAAAACACTATGCGTGGATTGCAATACATACTTTTGGTAGGGATGATATTAGGGTCTTGCCAATCAAGAACAGATTATCAGCAGGAAGGTGCACAGCTAATCAAGCGATTGCGCCAACTTCATTGTCTACAGCAGGGATTAGAACTAGAGACCAGAAACATGTGGGATAGCTTAGCGCTAGAACTGGATGCCCAACTCCCAGCCAGCATGCCGGCCGCCGAAAGGCAAAATATGTTAACGGTCAAGAATGTGAACCTCATCCAAATGTTTGAGTCTTATGACCTCTTGGCAGATACGACTAAAGCCCTAGTACAGCTAACTGGACAAAGAGACGAAGGTATTGTACAAGCCATCTTAGAACTGAAAAAAGAGCGAGATACCATCAAAGCCCAAGAAAGAGCACTACTACTAACTATCGAACAGGAGGACGAGCAAGAGTTGGCAGCTTTCCGCAAACAGTTGGAAAGTCAGACTCAGGCACCCTGTCAGTAGTTAAGTGCATCATGCAGGGCTAGTCAGCATTACAAATTATTCGAACATGAATCCTTTTAGAACAACAAGCTTTTACCCTGGTTTACTCCTACTTATTCTATTCTTATCTGCCTGTAAAAAAGATGAAATAGAGACCATCCCCACTCCGATTGTGATCGACTCCTACAGTAACAGAGTGGCTGTAGCATGGAATACCCTGTACTTAGGAGTGGAAAGATTTACCCCAGGATACCGACCTCCTGTTTCTGCTAGAACTAGCGCTTACCTAGGACTGACTGCTTATGAAACGCTCCTGCCCAGCATGTCTGAGGATTACAATAGTATGCAGTTGGTCTACGAAGATCTAATTCTCCCAAGTCCGGAAGAAAACCAAGAGTACAATTGGGAAGTAGCCTTAAATGCCGCCTATGAGGCTGCCTTCAATTTTTATTTTCCAACTGCTCCTGCTACTCAACAATTTGAGGTAATTGCCTTAGCTGATAGTCTAGAGAATGTCCTATTGCCAAGTGTAAGTCAAGCCGTATTCAATCGCTCGGTAGATTTTGGACGTGAAGTCGCCTCTACTATCTTTGAGTGGTCATTTGAAGATACCTGGGGACACGAAGGATTTCTCAAGAATACCGATGATGCCTATATCCCCCCTGAAGATAAAGGCCTATGGCAACCTACCTACCCCGATTTTTCTCCAGCCCTGCTGCCGCACTGGGGCAAGGTACGTACCTT
The DNA here is from genome assembly GCA_013214355.1 of Saprospiraceae bacterium. Classification (GTDB taxonomy): domain Bacteria; phylum Bacteroidota; class Bacteroidia; order Chitinophagales; family Saprospiraceae; genus DT-111. Next base: position 36,297 of record JABSSL010000084.1, read on the forward strand.
TGCTGCCACGGATGCAGATACTGGCCCTGCTCCCTTACCTTACAGTGAAGAACAAACCTCTCCGCTTTATCAACAAGCCATTGATGTCCAATATATGGTCCGCGATATCAAAGGAGGAAGCCGGAATGAGGATCGTTGGATCGCCGAATTCTGGAGTGATGATTGCCCTATTCTCACCTTCTCCCCAGCAGCACGGATGATATCCATTACCAATCAAGTCATTGAAAAAGAACAATTGTCTTTGGACGAAGCTGTCTACACCTATGCGAAAGTAGGATTTGCGATCTGCGATGCAGGTATTCGTTGTTGGTACGAAAAGTATAAATACAATTGTGAACGTCCTATTGATTATATCCGCAGAAATATGAACGACTCGAACTGGAACACTATCATGTGCCCGGATGGCTCTGGTGGCTACTTCACACCCAATTTCCCAGCCTATCCCTCCGGGCATGCTGCCTTTGCTGGTGCCGCCGCAGAGGTTTTGACCGAAATTTTTGGAGACAGCTACAGGTTTATTGATCGAAGCCATGAAGGTCGAACAGAATTTCAGGGTAGGCCAAGGCCCTTTAACAGTTTCTATGGTATGGCCAAGGAAAATGCTTACTCTCGCATACCGCTAGGTGTACATTTCCGAATGGATAGTGATGCGGGCTTGGATGTAGGTTTTAAGGTAGGCCGGCGGGTGAATGCTTTGCCTTGGAAGAAATAACGAAGTTTAGGTATTGAAGCCAGTTGGTAAAAGGATTAAGCTTGTATATGCTCCAAAAAGTGGATAGATAGAGTTTACGATTAAAGAAGCAGAATAATAGGGCTCATTCTTTCGGCAGAATTCAATATAAAAAGCCGCGCTTCATAAGCGCCATGCGCTACCATTTAGGAATAACCCGTCCTGTACTTTGCATATATATCCAATAGGGTTTTCCAAATTGCTTAACAAGCAAATCCTCTTCTTTTTCAACTCGCTTAAAATAGAAATAGGCAAATGCCAGCAAACCGGAGAAACCGGCAATCCAATTGGTCAAAATCAACGGATGACTCATAGCCAATATCCAAAGGCTACTGTACATAGGGTGCCGAACCCTTTCATATATCCCATTAGTAATCAGCTCTTTGGCTTGCCCTTTCAGCTTCGGAGACCAATTGTTCCCTAAATCATGATGTGCCCGGTAGAAGACCAATAGGCCTAGGCAGTATAGAAAACAACCGAAGATGTTTATCGCAATCGGTAACTGATAATTGGCAAAGCCTAATACGGGAGTGAATATGTAGACCAGAGGCAGACCTAGCATACCCAATTTGGCCAAAAAGGCGATCCGGTTTTTAAACCAAGCCTTAACGAAAAGTTGGCCTTTACTTCGTAAATCTCCATCTATATGTTGCCAACGGATTGCGCTCTTTATCAGATTTGCGATCAAGAAGAAAACTTTCAAAAGTAAGCTGATCATATCCTTTCGTTAATTGAGGTCAAAGAAGTTTTCCTGAATGAGTTCTTTCCGGCTATTTTCCAATAAGTCATTGAGCTCCGCTAGTTCCTCATAACTCAACAAAAATGAGATGCCTTTGTAGGGCGTACCCACCTCTATCATTCGTTGTACAGGATCACCTTTTCCAAGATATTGGCCAGTCAAATGATGAATAAAATCGGTGAACTGCATAAAGCCCCGCATGGTAAGGTTGAGAATAAAGTTACCAAAAGAGAGCTGGAAAGTCTTCTTTATGGGACTATATAAAGTAAAGCCTAATTTACTCGTGCCCAACAAGTTTGCATTAGTCATATCCAAGACGGTATTAAAGCCTTAACAGGTTAAATTATTTAGATTCATTCTAAACAACGAAGTTCAATAATCCCCTCGTAAATTCCAATACCCAAGTTCGGTTAGTTACTATTCGTATCGAGGATACCTAATTGTTGGCACCATTAAGTATTAATTAGGTAATTAATTCAAGTGGTATGCCCAGCACTCTTTCCTCAAATCGGATTCCAATAGTTTTGCGGCTGGTTAGAATTAATCTAATTGAGAATCAACAGAAACATTTGATTATCACCGCTTTCAAACAGTCAGGTTCCTCTACTTAGTCAATAATGATTAATATCAGTGGCCCAACTGACTAAGATGCTCGCCTTTCGCTCCTATTGGGAATAACTTGCCACAAAAAGGAAAATTATGACCCAGGCGCAAGTCGAGCAACTCGCTCAATCCCAAGCTGTAAAAGAAGGTTCTTCAACCTTCAAATTGATCGAAACGCATATCTCTTGGCTGCTCCTAGGTCCAGAGCATGTGCTCAAAATCAAAAAACCAGTACAGTACTCCTTTCTAGATTTTTCCACCATTAAAAATCGCAAGTACTATTGTCAAGAAGAGGTCCGCCTCAATCGTCGACTGAGCCCTAGCATGTATCTGGGAGTAATCCCCATTAGGGCCTTTGGAGGCAAGATTCTGACAGGTGATAATGATGGAGAAATTATTGATTATGCGGTCCTTATGCGCAGAATGGACGAACGCAAACAAATGGATCTCCTCCTACAAAAAGATCAGGTCAGTCTTGATCAAATCGGACAAATAGCCGAACAATTGGCTCAGTTTCACCTGCAGGCCAAGCAGATCAAAACACCGGTTAAACTGGAACAAATACAAACTGACTTTGCAGATGTTTTGAACGTGAAGCCACAACTGCAAAAGCTGTTGGGGGCAAAAGCGCTCCATTCTCTAGATAAGATCGTTGACTCTGCTCTTTCATTCCTAGAAGAACAGGCCTTTCAGCTCTACGTCAGAAAAATGCAGGGCTGGACGGTAGATGGACATGGAGATCTTCACGCTAGAAATATTTTCCTCTTAGACGGTCCAGTAATCTTTGATTGCATCGAATTTGGCGATCACTTTCGGGAAGTAGATGTGCTAGATGAGTTGGCTTTCCTTTGCATGGATCTCAATTTCTATGACTGTTACGATCTAGAAGAACATTTCTTACAAGTTTACCTTCGACATAATCCTTGTATGACGGGGGAAATTGATCGTCAGCTATTTCTGTATTATAAACTCTATCGTGCCAACGTCAGATTTAAGGTAGAGCTATTGCAAGCTGCAGCGCAAGATCAGCCGAAGCGACAGCTCGTAAAGCGAATTCGACGGTATTTTGAACTAATGAAATCCTATCAAGAGCAGCTGCAAAAGCTACCCGTCAGCTAAGGTTCTAAGTCAGTGTCGGAAAGGCAAAAAAATGCCACGCTGCTGTTGAATCCGCAACGTGGCATTTACTGAATGTAATAATCCTATTCTCCTACTTTTCTTACCCCACCAAAGTAAAATTGGACACCAACCGCAATATCGAATTGACTAGTCCGAGTGGTTGTCGTTGTGGTCAACCCTCCATTCTCGGTCTCAAATTGGCTACGTGCATAATTATACTTAAGCAAGGCCTCGATTCCGATATCATGCGTAGAGAAAATACTAAAGCCCGGCCCTATTCCAAAGGCAAAAACATGGGTATTGATACGCTGCCGATCTGATCCGATTAACTGTTGATCGCTGGCATTACCAAAACCAAAGTCGGTCTCAACAAAAAAGGCCATATCAACACCTACTGGAATGTAGTAGCGTGCAAAAGGTCCAAACAACAGATCACTATCGTCCGTCCGATCCTGATCTGGATCTTGCACACGGCTAAAGGTGTAATCCAGCCCCATACCGATGGCTAGATTATCTATCAGAAAATATCCGACAGTCGGGGCGAAGTTAAGCTGAAAAGCTGAAGGCCCTTCCCCCCTTTGATCTAAGTCATTGGTCTTAACAGACACCTTAGAATCCGTGGCTGATACTCCAATGGTTCCCCCCATCACAAAATTGCCTTGATTTAATACCTGCGCGGATAAGCAGGAGTATCCCAAGAAGAATACCACAGTGAAAAAAATCTTCCCAAGTAATTTCATATGCATCGAGTTTTGAAGGTTTGAAAGTGTTCTTGACCCAAGCGGCCAAGAAATCATTGCACGATAAATATCAATTGTCGTACTACTTAAGGTACCAGCAGAATACATCAGATCAAATGAGTTTTGTTAAAGCAGAACTTGATACAAGTCAGTAGTTCTAGTGGGAAAAGATCAACGCAATTCAAGGGTTTGAGGATTACCTTTTAAGTACCATAAAACCATAACGATGATCCTACTAATCTGCGGTTTAATCGTGGCTCCTATTCTATGGATATTATTTACGCCCATCGTCTTGCAAATTGATACCCTACGTGGATTGTACTGGGTACACTGGAGAGGAATCGCTTCCCTCCAATTCAACATTCAAGATGACGAGCCCATTCTAAGTCTACGAGTTTGGTTCTGGAAAAAGGACTTTCGCCCCCTTGATTCGCTGTCAAAACCACGAAAGCAGAGTGCTGAGAAAAGAACTAAGAAACGGAAGCCTAGAAGGAAGATAAATTGGAGAAGACTGGGCTTAAGACTAATCCGCAGCTTCATAGTGAGGCAATTTGATCTAAAGATCGATACAGATGACTATATATTGAACAGCTATTTATACCCTGTATTCCACCTGCTCAATTCCAAGCATTTACAATTAGGCATCAACTATCAGGGAGAATCTTCTTTGCAATTACATATTGAAAATCGACTAATCCGCCTGCTAAAGGCGATTCTGTTATAAGGAAACCTATTGTTCACCAAACATTCAAATCATGGAAGTGCACATTGAAAATTTAATGGACAAGATTACCAACTTCATTCAGAAAGAAGCAAGATCAGAGACCGTAATCGGAGAAGCGTTTATGCTAGGAGAGTATCACTGCATTCCAGTTATCCGAGTTGGGATGGGCTTTGGAACAGGTGCCGGAGAAGGAGATGATCCGAAGAAAGGTCATGGTGAGGGCGGCGCAGGTGGTGCCGGCGTTGGCATCGAACCGATAGGGTTCCTGGTTTCTAAGGGAGATGAGATTTCCTTTGTGAGTACCAAAACCAATCGAGGAATAGCTGCCGCTTTCGAAAAAGTACCTGACTTGCTTGAAAAGTACCTGGAAAAACGCGCTCCAGTGGAAGCCTAGGCAGGGGGAAGATAGCCACTACCTAAGAAGAGACATTGAATTTGCTCGTTTGATCGGGGTGTAATATCGAAGATAGGGACTCAAGCCTTCGATAAAGCACCCCTATTTTTTTGCTGCGAACGCAAATAGGATAAGATCTCTCCAATTAGGTGCTGCAGGTTAGTATCCTCAGACCGTAGGGATAAGTGTGGCGCTAGGATTGGCTCATAGGATTCCTTTATCTTCTGATAAACTTCAAAATCAGCCTCGCTGTAAGCCCGCTGCTTACTTACCCGTTTTCGAATCACCTCCGTATCTGCTGATAATTCTATCCAATGCACGGGAACGCCCTCAGCATTTGCTAATTGCTCAAACCTAGCCCTCAATTTTGCTTGATAGAAGGTTCCATCGATCACTACTGTTTTACCGTCTCGGATAGCATCTTTAGCTCTCGCTAAGAGTATCGAGTATACCTGGGCTTTCGTTTCCTGATCATATTGGCCTCGCAATCCCAATGCTGTCCGAAGCATATCGGTATTGAAGTGGGCGGCAGAAAGTCGCTCACTTAAGGCAGTAGCTACCGTCGTCTTACCTGTTCCGGGAAGGCCCGTAATGATCAAAAGTTTTGGCATTTGTATAGCATTCATGAGAAAAGCGATTTCTTGCAATTTCCCAATTTACCTACTGCTTCATGATGTTGTTTATCACTGACTGGGATGATTTATTGCCACCGCAAGATCAGTGTCAAAGGCAAGGATAGTGGAGGAGAAAGCTTATAAATTTTGATCCGCACTTGATTTAGTTAGGAATCCTAATTATATTTGTGCCATCTTTTGTTCCATTATTTGATGATTCTAAGCTAGCCAGCTAGGCTAGCTACAACTCTAAGTGTGTGGTAAAATTTTTTTGTTTAACAAAGTTAGTATTCCTAACTAAAATTAGATGGCAATGAAACAGTTAACATTAATTCTAGCGATTACACTCATTACCTATTCCTTGGCCGCACAAGGCAAAAATGAGGATCCAAGTTTTAAGACCTCAAAGGATCTCTTGATTTCCAACACCTCAGTGGTTTTTGATGAGCGCCTAGATCAATTAATCTTCAGTATTGAAGTAGGAGGGGAGGCAGGCGCTTCTGTTCCTAAGGCTGTAGGGCAACTGGATGGGGCGCCAGTGCTAGGTTACGTATTTCCGACCACACTGAAACCTACTGATGTAGGCTTTGGCGCTACGCCTGGTATTGTTGCGCTGGCATTAACCTCTCACCCTGATTTTGATGACACCCCACTTTGGGATGAAAATAGCGATGAGGACTTCGCTAATGATGGGGTGATTTGGCATCCGCACTGGGTCGTGCTTCATGAAGATAAGCGAGTGGCAGGAGGCCTGGCTGTGAAACAATTCAATCCTGAGCAAGAAAAGGTACAACTACCTCCTACCAATCCTGGTATGCCGATGTTCATGGATTCCCCTGGATTCCCTGTGATCACCAAGGGAAATACCATTCGAGTAGTGGTGCCTGCTTATCGAATGAATCACCGTACAGACTTCAGTTTTGATGCAGTGACAGCCTACATGCAGGTTAACGGTTCAAAAAAGGACTTGCCAATGCTAGGCGTCTATTCGGTCTACTCTGTAGCCTCAGGAGATCTTTCCTTACCCTATAAAGTTTCTAAGTAACATTCAACTAAATTCAGCTAATATGCAGCATAAACGAAGCAAGGTTAACGTCTGGGACACTTATGTTACCCGCAAGGATGGGGGGCTTATGCACTTCGATATTCTCGCCCCGGTCGAGATCACTGATCCCCAACTCATCTACGAATACGGTCAAGCCTATTTGGCAACAAAAGGACAAAAAGGACAAGCCTTAGCCGCTGAGCAGTGTCGTTTCTGTCATGTGGAACAACTGCGACCGGACTGGGAAGAAGATATTGCTAGCAAGGGATTCTTTGTGATTGAGATGGAGGGGTGTGAATAGAGTGTCAATTTTGTTGGTCGTAGTTTCTCAGCTACGACCAACAATAGCTAATTCAGCTTGAGTTATCCCTTGGTTTCAATTCAGAGCATGCTGCTTAAAGAAATTCCAAACTTCTACATTCGTATCGATGTCCTTGTTGAAATTTCCTAGGATGGGAAAGGGAAGGGAGTTGTATTTCCCAGGCCAGTGATGTCCACCATTGATAATCTTCAGATGCTTAACTGGCTGAGCACAATTCTGCCAGGTCAATAATTCGACTTTCGACTTATCTTCCTTATCTAAATCTGGCAATTGCTCAACGGTTGGTGTTCCAGCACAATTATTTTGATTGACCCAATACTGGATTAGTTTGGGAACAGTCAACATATTACTTTCCTGGTCATATAAAGCAAGAGAATCTGCCGTTCCATGAATAAATAATACTGGAACGGCTCTACTAGCTTTCAAAGTTCGAGAAGTTGGGATAGTACCTCCGACTGCTGCGATGGCAGCAATACGATGCCCTAATTCTGCAGCCAGGATCGTAGATAACATAGCTCCATTTGAATACCCAGTAGCATATATTCGTTGCTCATCTACCTTATGATTCGCCGCAATATCATCGATAAGTCGACTGATAAAATCAACTTCATCTAAGCGGCCCGGGGAGTAGAATTGCTTTTCCTTAGGGCCGCCGACATGAAAGCCCAAGCCTTGTGGTGGCAAAGTGTTCTTTAGATGGGAGATTTTGTTGATAACAGTCGAACCATTGGGATAGGCCACCAAAAAATGTTCGCTGTCAGCCAGCGCATTCATACGCGTAACATTCATCTGGCCTTCCCCGCTCATGGTATAACCATGAATATTAATAACTAATGGCCAACTAGTTGAACCATCATAGGCTCCCGGTAAGTAAAGTATATAGCTACGGAGGGAATCACCGTGTACGAAGGATCGGGTCAAAGTGTCTCCTTGACTATAGGCAAAACTCATTATAATGGAAAAGAAAAAGTAGCTTAGCATTATCTTCTTCCTATAATTTGATTTGTTTTCTTGCATCTCTAGATGATTGATTTAAAAGCTTATTGACTTTGCAAATTATTGATTCTCAGCGCTGATAATCTCTTCGATATCATTTGCTAGTAATTCATGAAAGGTATCTGGATCCTCCATCATCAAAAAATGCCCGACTTCTTTCATCACATCCGCCTCGATACCATAAGGTTCTATAGCTGAAGGATTGAAACCGCGCTCAGAAATAATCAACTTCAAAGGAACTTGGATATCGGCAAATTCTTCTTGAGCATTCCACAATTGATAATACATTCCAGAAGAAATGGCAACGGTAGGAGGAGCGGAAGACATATCTGTAATGATCCCTTCCATATAAACTGAATCTGCATCTTCCAAAAACATACCCCGAACCATCTGGCGTGTAGTTTCCACAAAATTTTCGCGAAAGGGGGCTATTATCTTTTCCACCTGCTCTTTCGTCTGAACCGCGAAGTCGCCCCAGGTATCCACACCAACTAAGCCCAACACCTTTTCCGGCAAGCGCTGTGCTACTTCCACTATTACCCTACCTCCCATAGAATGACCGACTAAGACCACCTTTTCAAGATTCAAATGCTGAATTACCGCTACCACATCCTCTCCAAAAGCATCCATGGTCCAGTTTTCACGAGTGAGTCCAGAACTTCCATGACCTCCCAGATCGATAGTGACTACTTGGTATTCCTTGGAAAGATTGTCGAGCTGCTGCTTCCAATAGGATTTATCGCAAGACCAGCCATGTACGAGTATTACGCTAAGCTTCCCGTTTCCTTGAACCAAGTAATCAATAGGTAAGCCATCCGCAGAAATGGCTGGAGGTATTGGTGAAGGAGCTTTCTTCTCTTGCACACAAGCCGAGATGCCAACTAGTGTCAATAAGAGTAGCAATTGGTGGAGTTTATGCTGTAGAGACATCGGATTATCAGTTGAGGTTACAGGTTACTTTGCGCTTACTTCAAAAGGAATAAGAGTCGCGACTTGCTACCAACGTATGATTATTTTCATACACTGATCAATTAAATAAAAGAGCTACAATCTTCCATTCACCCTCCCGTTTTATCAAAGAAGTTAAACGCTTGCCAACATTACCATTTGGATTCCTTTGACTAGAAGTGACCCAAGCACGATCTCCATTGATAGTAGCCTCATAGTCAAAAATGGTGCTGGGTTTTGTTGGTGCTGGGTTGTCAGCGAAATAGGTCTTGAATTCTTTGGACACCATTTCCCAACCCCGCATGGAAAAGCCAACACCATTGCCCCAAAGGATATTTTCAGTATGGTCATAGGTGGCGGCCCATTGGTCATATTGCCTTTCGCAAAAGAAGTTGTGTTCGTTTTCGATAACTTGGATAACAGAAGCCTTTTCACTGTCCTGTGCTACGATAGAATAAGAAGTAATTAGAGAAAATAACAACAACAAACCGAGCTGTTTCATAATTGAAGATTGAAGGGTTAGCTAACAGTTTTGAAAGAAGTGTCTTTTTGCTTTAAACATCGATAAAGCGTCACTAATCATTCCCCCAATCATCGTTGATCTTCCGACCATCCCAATACATCTCCATGCGCTCAATCTTTCCGTTTTTCCAGGAAAGACGGTATACAAATGGGACCTGTGCTACCTTTCCGACTCTTTCAGGATTTTCTGGGTCATTAATAATCGTTCCCTGCCAATCTGCAAAAACAATACTTTCATTACCCACAACGTGTACAGCTTGTATTTCTGCCTCGAACTTCGCCGTTTTTGCATTTTGGCTTCTTATCTGAATGTATTGTTCAAGATCTAAGCCTTCTCCACTTCCATTCGGCCACTGGAAGGTAGCAGATGCGTTAAAATAGGTTTTGGCCTTCACCAAGTCCTGTTGCTGTAATTCGTACGCAACAAATTCTCGAGTCATTTTTTCTATTTCTGAAGGGGATTGACCTGCGCTCTGATTGGCAAAACCCAAAAAAAACGACAGCAGAAGAAAGAAGGGAAGAATGGTATTTTTATTGTTCATTATGATTCATTTAGATTTTTCGAAAATGGAGGAACATGTCGGTCCTAGTTTGCAAACTACTACCAACAATAATTGAAATTGCAGCCAGATCAAGCCGTAATCTACGGCCTGATACTAGCTGTGCAATTTTAGAACGCATGCTTATTTCTTACTGGCATTCTCAGCCATAAAAGCCATCATCTTCTTGAACTCATCCTTGAATTCATCCAGGTCAACGCCGTTACCCTGAAGGATCATACTCCAAGCGCGAGTAGAAGAAGCCGTCACAATGGTTTCCTTGACCTCATCTTCCGTTGCACCATAAGCTTTGGCAGCCTCTGTATGAAAATAGATGCAGTAATCGCATGGAATCTGGGCCGCTACCGCCAAATTGATCAGTTCGCGATATTTGGGTGGGATAGCGTTCTGTGGACCTGTAGTAGTGATGAAGTAGGACCACATACCGGGCACTTGATAGTCTGGGACAATTTCAAAGATAGTAGGGTAAAAACCGAAGGTGCCAATGATCTCATCTTTGGCTTTTTGGATGGCAGCCTTATCGGTGGTCTGAGCGGAAAGGGAAATAGAGAACAACAACACAAGACATGTAATGAATAGGTTTTTCATTAGGGTAAATGGTTTATGGTTAAAAAATTTGTTGAGGATTTCGTCCCTCTACTCACAAACCTAAGTTACTCCTGTTTACGGCCTCTTCGTTATTGTTGTAAATGTCTCCACTATTGTTGCATGCCCTTTTTTTCGCGCATTTCAGTGGGAGACTGACCGAAGGTTTCCGAAAAAATGGTACTGAAATAATTGGGACTGCTAAAACCTACCTGGTAAGCAATCTCCGAGATCGTGAGATCTGAATGAAGCAACAGCTTTCTCGCCTCATTCATTCGAATTCCTCTTAGGATCATTGAAGTTGATTTCCCTGTAATCGCCTTCAATTTACGATGAAGCTGAGAACGACTTAAACCAATTTCCAAACATAATTCAGGAATACCAAAATCTTCTTCTGATAGATGCTCAAGCACTATAATCTTCAATCTGCTCAAGAATCCATGTTCTTGCGGATAGGCATTGGAAGATTGTAGGTCCCTAGGGAATTGACCAAAATAGGATTGGATTTGCCCCCGGAGATACAAGAGATTATTCAATCGCAAATCCAGCTCTTCGGGTTGGAAGGGTTTAGCCAGGTAGGCATCAGCCCCTTGTCGAAGGCCTGTTAATCGAGAATTCACATCTGCTTTAGCCGTCAGCATCACGATGGGTATATGGCTGCTACGCTCTTCCTGCTTCAATAGCTTACACACTTCGTATCCATCCATCTCAGGCATCATTACATCGCAAATAATAAGATCGGGAATGAGTTCCAGTGCTTTCTCCACCCCAATTTTTCCATTGCGTGCATGAACTACCTGAAAACGGTCCATTAGACAAGAATCAATGTAAGCCGCTACATCTTCGTTATCTTCCACCAGAAGTACTAGGGGGTGGTTATTATCGGGCTGCTTGGTCGTACTAGGCTTTGTTACCGAAGTCTGGATTTCGGTCTCTGGCAACTGATACACCTCAGTGACCAACTCCTTTAGTTCGGCCTTGCGGCTAATCGGTAGCAAGACCTCAAACCGTGTACCTAGCCTTTCTTCGCTGTTGACTTTGATGTGCCCCTTCAATCGATTCACTAATTCCTTAACCAAAGCCAGTCCTATTCCCGTCCCCTCCGTCTGCCGTGTAGTACTACTATCTACCTGGTAAAATTGATCAAAGATATGCGGCAAATGATCAGCTGGAATACCATTCCCTGTGTCTCTGACCTCAATCTGTAATTGGTTATCCTTAATATCTAGACTAACGTCAACCCTTCCTCCATCAGGTGTATGCTTTAAGGCATTCGAAATTAAATTGCTGATAATCTTTGACAGGGCATCAGCTGAGTGATCCATTACCAGTCTATTCACTCTCTTTTCTAACCGGAGTTGGATACCCTTAGACTCCGCATAAGATTCATAGGATTGAACTAAATAACTCAGAAAAGGTATAACATCATGTTGATACATTTTCAGCTCTAAGTTACCGAGCTCCAAGCGGGATAGATCTAAGATCTGATTTACCAGAAGCAGCAGGCGTCGTCCATTCCGCTTGATTGAATCTATTCCAGAACCTAACCACTTCTTGGGATCCTCTTCTACTTTTCCGGCCATGCCTAGGATTACAGTTAAGGGCGTTCGAAATTCATGGGTAATATTGGTATAAAGCTTTGTTTTGACGGCATCAAGTTCCTTAAATTGTTCTGCCTCAGCTTGCGCTACTTTTCTCCTTAACTGGAAAATGTAAAATGTGCGGATAATGCCGAATAGGAGCAAGGCATAGACTAGGTAGGCCCAACTGGTAGCCCACCAGGGCGCCAAGATTTGAATCTCTACGGTTGCTGCCTTCCTGCTCCACGGACTTTTGCGCGTTGCACCTCTCACCCGAAAGGTATAAGTGCCAGGATCGAGATTAGTATACGTAACATAGCGCCGGTTTGCATCGGTAGTTAACCAATCTTCATCATACCCTACAAGTTGATATTGATATCGATTAGTGGTAGGGGAGCTTAAGTCCAATGCCGCAAATTCCAAGGAGAAATAGTTTTGCCAATGTTTCAAGCGGATCTTATCTGCGAAGATAATGCTCTCGGCCAGCGGGGATGCCCATTCCAAGGTATCCGCCCGAGAACCAGCTATCGGCACCGTTTTGTTGAATAAGCGAAAGTCTGTAATTACAGTGACAGGTGGCTGGTAAGCCGTTTGAATACTGTCTGGATGGAAAATGGTTAGACCTTCTATCCCCCCCATAAACAGTCGTCCTGAGGTGGATTGATGCCCCGCCCAATAAAATCCTTTTGCCAAGCCATCATCATGGCCTAACATAAGCACCTCTTTAGAATTAGGATCATAGCGGATAAGGTGGAGCGTATTAAAGAACCAAATTCGACCGCTAGCATCTTCCAACATAGGCGTGGCTTGTTCAATTTCCGTAAACTCCGTATAGGTTTCCGACTGATCATCAAAGGTAAAGGCGCCAGCCTGGGTCCCAACCCAAATAGTCCCACGGCTGTCTTCCAACATTCTCAATACTTGATGTTGGAGCGGAAAGAATTCGAAAGTATCCTTCTCCTTCTGGTACCTATAGATGCCACCATAGGTAACAATCCATAGTTGCAGATTCTGGTCTTTGTATAGTTGTGTCACAAAATCTGTCCGTCCATGTACTACCTTTGAGTCTTTCTTTTCAGGTAGTACGTATGAATGATAAGAAGCTGTTGACTCTTCGTACTTTACCAAGCCTGAATGCAAGGCAATCCAAACATCACCATTATCTTCTACTATGAAATCATTTAACTGATTAAAGTAAACCTCTTCTTCCTCTGATTTTGGAAAATTCTTTATAAAGCGTTGGGCCTGCTCATCAAAACGACTAATTCCATCTGAGACAGAAGCTACCCACAATTGCCCTTTACTGTCAGTATACAATTTGTTTAAATCTTTTCCAGGAAGCCCAGCTGTGTTAGCTTCATAGAATCGGCGAAAGCTATTGGATTCTTGGTCAAAAACGCCTAGCCCGCCAGTGTTCAAAGCAATCCATATTCTCCCATCTCTAGTTTCTGCCACATCCATCACTTTTTTAAATGGTAGGCCTGTATTTTGATTAAAATTCTTAAATATCCGTTGACTTCTTTTATACTGATACAACCCATCATAATGACTACCTAACCAAATATTTCCCTTCCGATCCTCCCAAGCATCTCGAATCGTCTCAGAGTTGATACCAAAAGGATCAGGTGGAGTACCCGTATAGCTCTTAATTCCACTGGTTTCAAGATTAAGGACATTTAATCCGCCCCCAGTCGTACCGATCCACAATTCATTTCCATCCTGGATAAGAGCAGACACCGTGTTATTGCTAAGACTTTGCGGCTCATTTCTCCCTTGCTTAATGTGCTCCAGAAAATCTGAGGAAGTTGGATCAAAACGGTAAGCACCATTGATTTGAGTGCCAATCCATAGCTGTCCTTGCGGATTCTCATAAATCAACCGAATAGCGTTAATCGCTGTCTTGTCACCTGGTAGGCGAGTACCTATAAAATCATCTAGGTTTGTATCATATTTGTACAGCGTATCCTGGACGCCCAACCAGATTGTTCCATCCCGACTTTGAACAGGAGTGCGACTACGACGAATCGTATCCGCAGTAAATAGATAGCGTTTGAAATTATCTGATTCCGGTTGGTAGCGGTTTAAGCCATTTCCGGTGGCTACCCATATGTTTCCCGAGGTATCTACCAGCAAGTCCTCGATTCCGTTGTTGGTAAGACCATCGCTTCGTTCTACCTCTGCCATGTAGCGCTTGAAGACCTCTCGTTTAGGATCAAAACGGTTCAGCCCATTGTTGGTTCCCACCCATATAAATCCCTCCTGGTCTTCCACGATATTCCAAACTACTCGGTTACTTAGACTCAAGGAGTCCTTTTCATCATCAACATACCCCTTAAATTGATATCCATCATAACGAAACAGGCCTGCAGGAGTACCCAACCAAAGAAAACCTAAGTGATCCTCAAAAACAGTGGTCACAAAGTGCTCCTGATGATACTTGGTAAATTGTAGTGGTTGAGCCTTGGCGGCAGGAGCTAGGAGCAAAAAGAGGTAGCATAGAAGGACTTGGTAGTTGGGGTAGGTTTTCATGGAGTAGTTGGCTTTTAGGTTTGTTGTTTTGATGTATCCTCATGTAGAGAAAGCTTGTCCCGCATCTCAGTAGGTGAAAGTCCATAGAAATCCGAAAAAACAGTGCTGAAGTAATTGGGATTGGCAAAACCTACCTGATAAGCAATCTCGGCAATACTAAGCTCTCGACGCAGGAGCAGATCCCGAGCTTGCTCCAATCGAATCGATCGTACAATCAAAGAAGTAGGTTTACCTGTGAGCGCCTTTAACTTCCGATGCAGTTGTGATCGACTAATTCCCATTGCTTTACAAAGCTCTGGTATTCCAAAGTCTTCATCGGCCAGATGCTCCAGCACAATAGACTTGATCCTTTTGAGAAATTCCTGTTCTTTTGGATAGGAATGTTGGGGCACTGATTTGGATGGGAACTGTTCAAAGTATGCCTGTATCTGCTTGCGGAGCTGTAGGAGGTTTGCCAGGCGCAACTCCAGCTCTTCCGGGTTGAAGGGTTTCCCCAAGTAGGCATCAGCGCCCTGCCGTAGGCCCTGTAGTCTAGAATCTGTGTCCACTTTAGCCGTTAGCATCACGATTGGAATATGGCTGCTACGCTCTTCCTGTTTGAGTTTCTTACAGACTTCATATCCATCCATTTCTGGCATCATCACGTCACAGATGATGAGGTCAGGCACCATTTCCAAAGCCATCGCAACACCTATTCGTCCATTTATGGCTAGATGCACCTGATAGCGGCCTACCAAACAACTGCTGATATAGGCGGCCACATCTTCATTGTCTTCGATGATGAGTACTAACGGTAAATGGCCATTCGATGCAGGCAACGACGACGTTCCAGCTCTTGCAGAGATTTGTGGAGTAGGAACGGGAATCCCGAAGTCATCGATTTCAAGCATAGCCTGAGCTTCTTGCTTGATGGGCAATAGGACTTGGAAAGTAGTCCCTATCTGCTTCACACTTTGTACGCTGATTTGGCCCTCCAAACGGTCTACTAACTCTTTAACCAATGCTAAGCCAATGCCTGTACCCTCAGTGGCTCTAGTACTGGTTGCATCAACCTGATAAAACCGATCAAAGATATGTGGTAAGTACTCCTCCGCAATCCCCTGTCCAGTATCTCTAATTTCAATCAATAACTGATTAGCATCCAAAGCAAACCTAACGGTTACTGTCCCATCTTCAGACGTATATTTAAAAGCATTGGAAAGCAGATTGTTGGTAATCTTGGTAATAGCATCCGGTGAGAAATCCATCAGTTGACTGTTGATCTGCTTGTCGACGATCAGTTTAATCCCCTTTGCCTCCGCAAAGGACTCATAGGACTGAATCAGGTAGCTAAGAAATGGGATGATATCTCCTTGCTGCATCTCCAGTTGCATCTTGCCAAACTCGAGGCGAGACAGGTCCAACATTTGATTCACCAAATGCAAGACGCGTTGCCCATTTCGCTGAATGGACTCCACACCTTCCTCAAACCACTTTTTGGGGTCCTCTTTCATCTTCCCGGCCATTCCCAAAATAACAGTAAGGGGCGTGCGAAATTCATGCGAAACATTAGCAAACAAGCGGTTCTTTTCGATGTCCAAATCCTTTAAGCGAGCGGCTTCACTTTGGGCCAACTTCTGGTTGAGCTGGAAACGATAGATCGTTATGATAACGGACAATAGAAGCGCGATATACAGCAAATAGGCCCACCAGGTTTCCCACCAAGGTGCCAAGATCCGAATACTAAGTGTGGCTTCGGCCCGTTCATCCCAGATCCCATTAGCCGTAGCACCCTGCACACGGAAAGTGTACCGACCAGGGTCCAAGTTCGTATAAGTAATCAAACGACGCCCCGCATTACTGTTCACCCAGTCTTTGTCATAGCCAACCAACTGGTAGCGATAGTGATTGTTCTCCGGTACCGTAAAATCCAAGGCTGAAAACTCTAGAGAGAAGTAGTTTTGCCAATGCTTTAGTACTAGTTCCTTACTAACAGTGATGGATTGCTCTAGGGCAGAAGGTATCTCACTTGTATCTCTAATCGTTCCGCGAATAGGAATAGATTTGTTAAAAAGCTTGAAGTCGGTCAAGGCAACCCTCGGAATGATTCTCTCTATATTTAAACTGTCGGGATGAAATACCACAAGTCCTTCCGTTCCGGCGAAATACAAAGTACCATCGGCTGTCTTAGTACTTGCCCATAGGTGATTTCCTACTAGCCCTCCCTTCTTGTTGTAGGATAATACGGTGCCTTCAGTTCTATCTAGAACCTGGAGTCCATCATTGCCTATACCGTACCACAGCCTACCCTGATCATCCTCGATCGGAGCCAATATGGCCTTTTCGTAGGTTTCCTGATAATTTGGTCCTAGAATACTTTCGGAATCCCGATCAAACCAAGCTAAGCCAGTGGTAGTACCCAACCAAATGGTATCGTTATTGCTTCTCGCGATATGGAGAACCTGATCTTGATGAGGATAGAAGATAAATGAATCTGTTTCTGCGCGATACAGGTTAAGGCCCCCGTAAGTTGAAAACCAAAGCTGGTCAAATTGATCTCGCCAAATATCAGTGACATAAGTATTGATTTCATGCCTAGCTCCACTTACATCCCCAGCTGGAAAAGGAAAGGCCTGAAGCACATGATCTTTCCGGATGTATTTGCATAACCCATTATGGGTGCCTATCCAGACATCACCATTCTCCTCTGGGTAAACTTTACTGATCCAATTCAAGAACTGTGAAACCTGTCCAATACGCTGATCAAAGACGGTAACGAATCGACCGTTATCTTGATCCAAGTAAGCTACCCCGACATTGGCGATCCCTAGCCAAACCCGATCATTTTCATCAATGAAGATATCCTTCACATTACTTCCAGGAAGGCTATTTGGATCATTGGGATCATGCCGATAGAACGCCTCGAAAGACTTTGTCGCATTGTCAAATACCCCAATCCCCGCATCTGCAAAGGCTATCCATACCTTCCCCTCAGAATCGGACTCAACGGAATTTATCTTCTTAGAAGGCAAACCCGTAGATTGATCAAAGTTGAAGAAAGGCTGCCAATTGGCTTCGTACTGATACAGACCATCGTAAAAGCTACCTAACCATAAATTGCCATGCTGATCCTTTAGCATACTTCTGATGGTCTCAGAATTCACCCCGGAAGGAGGAGAATTATTTACGGTATGTCTGCTGGTAGTTCTAGAGATAGGGTCCCAGATACTTAGTCCACCGCCAGAAGTCCCGATCCAGAGTTGCTTTTCCTTTTCCGCAAACGCGGCAACTGTATTATGACTTAGGGTGTTTTGATTCTTTGGGTCATGGACCAGGTGTTCGGTAAAATCCCCAGTCTTTGGGTCAAACCGGAAAGCGCCGTTATATTGGGTCCCAACCCAGAGATAGTTTTCAGCATCTTCGTAAAGAATTCTAATCTGATTAATTTCAGGATCGGCAGCAGGTATAGGATAGGCTAACAGCGTTTCTTCTTCGTAATCGAATTGATAGAGTGTATCCCAGGCACTAATCCAAAAGCTACTGTCTTGAGCCAGTAGCATAGATCTTACAATTCGGAAAGTATCTCGCAGATATAAATAGCGCTCAAATTGATCTTTGCCTTTCTTTTTTCGGTTTACACCTTTGGCCGTCCCAATCCATATATCCCCATTTTTATCGGCAGTAGTACTGACAACAAACTCACTTGAAAGTGATAAGGGGTTATCTGGTTCCGGAAAGTATTGCTTGAAGGTTTCTGTAGCTCGGTCATATCGATTCAACCCCTCTAAAGTCCCGAACCAGAGATAGCCTTCTCCATCTTCGGCCATATTCCAGGTGGTCGGGTGGGAGAGGCTCGTACTGTCCAGTTCATCCGCGTAGAACGATTTAAATGTGTAGCCATCAAATCGATTCACCCCATTGGCCGTTCCCAACCAGAGGAATCCTTGACTATCTTGAAAAATTGAGGTAACAAAACCATTGGAAAGTCCATCTTCCTCCTGATACTTGCGGAAGTTGAGCGGTTGTTGGGCAGTAACAAAGTAGGTGTTGAGCAATAGTATTGCTAGTACGACTGTAGAGCTTAACCGGGCTTGCAAGGCTTTTGAATTTTGTATTTAGAATTAAAATAGGAAAATTCTATTACGCCTTTAATCTACAAGCATGAATTTCTACTGAAATGTCTAGTAAAAACTTGATCGCGCTGTGAATCAGATAAGAATAGGCTCGTAAAGGAATGATTACCTTACGGTAAGAATTAACAATTTGGGGATATATTTAAAATCTTGGTAGAGCCTGTCTCGTTCAGAAAATTTGCCTTGAAAACCCCGTAACCTTCTTCCATCATTTCTCGTCCTATTACCTCAATATTAATGTCAATTGACCATTCAATCCACTCTAGTCATGACTCAACCTGCTTCTCAAAGATCTCTTGCTGCCTTAAGCTCCCTTTTCGAAAACTTTGCTGAACGTGAATGCCGAACCGTATCACCACTTTACTATCAATTGGCAAAGGAGGTGGCCCAAGAACCATATCTCCTGCAATTGGCCTCCAAGGCGCGTCCTCGTCAGCCAATCCCGAACTTGTTTTTCGGAGCCGTTCACTACTTATTGCTACTGCAGCCGCGTCAGAAGCTGGCTAAGTATTATCCTTCCATTAAACATGGTGCAGGTAGTATAATTCCAGTAGCTGTTTTCCTCGATTTTTGTAAAAACCAGGAAGCTGAATTGATCCATCTACTACAAAACAGAATCGTGCAAACCAATGCCCTTAACCGTACCGCCTACTTAATGCCTATTGCCTCCTCTAGGTTCAGGGATTGCGCTGGATTAAACCTGGTAGATATTGGTAGTAGCTCCGGACTCACCATGAATTTCGATCAGTATCGGTATACCTATAATTCAGAAATGACGGTGGGAGAGGGGAGGGTTCAAATACAATCTAAAATTCTAGAAGGAACTCTGCCTGTCTTTACCGACATTGTTACGGTAAAACGAAAGATCGGGATCGATCAAAATCCATTAGACTTGAAGATTACCGATAACGCCACTTGGCTCAAGGCTTTGATCTGGCCGGATCTACAGGAAAGGTTTCTAAGAATGGAAGCAGCTATACAAGAAGCCAGACAGGCAAACATCTCGATCTTAGCAGGTTCAAAGATCGATGATTTTAGAACGGTCATCGATCGTATTCCGAGAGAGGAGTCGCTATTGGTTTATCATACCCACGTGTTGTATCAGTTTAGTCCCATGGAACGCCTAGCCTTTCGGCACATGATGGATGAAATCGGTGCCAGTCGAAACTTCTTATACCTGGCCGTTGAAGGTCACTCCATCTTTGACAACCTCCTTCCCCTAGCCAAAGGCATCCAAATGATCTTAACGACCTACCAGCAGGGCATCAAGACTGTGGAACACTTAGGAACCACCGATGGGCATGCTACTTGGATTCGTTGGAAACGAAGATCTGTATTGAAATTCAAACTTCCCTAGGTGCTAGTCTAGAGTATGGTAGAAAGTATTATCCGGGTAGTAGTTTCACTGCTCTGTAGTTGGTCCTAATAGTCCTTCTACCCAGCCCTGTAGCAATCTTCTTGGTAAATTTGACGGTTAACCGCTATTATCAATTACCTTGCCTAAAATTTCTGCCCAATCCAGAGGATGTTTCATAAATTGCTTTACTTTTGTAAACGCAACATTGTTGCATTAATTGAAATTTCCTCAGAAAACCAACACTAAGCTCCTGGCCCTTTAAGATTTACATAAGCTATATGAGAGACTTTCGCTATTTATTTTTGTGTGCCATTTTAAGTTGCCTAGGCTTATCCGTAGGGGCTCAACAGGCTGATAGTTGTCAATTTACTATTCAAGGTGCGGTCTACGATCAAACTACTAAGCAGCCTTTAGCATTTGCTACGATCCAACTGGAAGGGATAACAGAGGGCACTTTTACGGAAGAAGATGGCACCTTTGCCATTAATGGACTGTGCGAGAAGGAATATGACTTACAAGTATCTTATATCGGCTACAAGACCGTAACACACCATCACGATTTTCACCATCCTTTTCTCGAGATTTTCCTGGTTCCCAAAGAAACGCTGCTAGAAAGCGTAGTCGTTGAAGCAGAGCGGAATGGGAGTAATTTACAAACTACGACTTCTGCCAAATTGAGTGGCCAGGAATTAGAAGCAGTGAAAACCGAAAGTTTTGGAGAGGTCGTGAGTCAAATAGCGGGGGTGAACACGATTAGTACGGGGCAAAACGTTGCCAAGCCCATGATTCATGGGCTGCACAGCAATAGAATCTTAGTGATTAATAATGGGCTCCGGCATGAATTTCAAAACTGGGGAATCGATCATGCTCCCGAATTAGATCCAGCAGCTGTGGATAGAATAGAGGTGATAAAGGGAGCCGCTACGGTACGATTTGGCCCCGACGCCTTGGGTGGCGTGATTTTGACAACACCAAGTCATCTGGAACTCAATACGCCTTTACAAGGTAATATTGGAGTGACAGGAAAATCAAATGGTCAGTCCGGTGAGGCCAGTGCAGAGCTACGCAAGGGCTTTAAATGGCTAAGCTTATTGGGTGGCGGATCCTATGTTAAACAAGGAGATCTTTCGGCACCAAACTACTTACTTTCTAATACTGGCAAAGAGGAACAAAGTTATTATGGCGGCTTCCGCCTACATCCTTTAGCAGAATTGGATATCGAAGGTTTCTATAGCCGATTCGATCAAAATTTGGGTATTTTACAAGGTTCCACTTTTGGCAACCTAGATGATTTATCCAGGGCTATCAATGCTGATACGCCGTTTTATACTTCGCCATTCACTTATGATATCGATCAACCACGACAGGAGATATCGCATGAATTGGCCAAGGCAAAAGCGAAATACACCGGCAAAAATCAATCCATTGATGTTCAGTATGGCTACCAGATCAACCGCCGCAAGGAATTTGGTGTCCGTAGAGGTGATGCACCAAACATCAACCTAGAGCTGGTTACTCATAGTTTAGATGCCAATTGGCTCCATCCTTCCATTGGGCCTTTTTCTGGTCGCATCGGATTTCAATGGCAGGAGCAAGCCAATGACAACCTGCCGGGAACCAATACCGTTCCGTTCATTCCCAACTTCGATAGTGAACGTTATGGGGTATTCTTGATTGAATCTTTAGAACAAGGAGCAAATACCTATGAATTTGGGGTTCGTTATGATGAAATGAAAGCAGATATTACTGGCCGCGAACCCAATAATACGATCTATCGCAATACGATCCAGTTTAAGAACGTCACAGCTACGGTAGGTTACAAGAGGCAGTTGAATAAGGGGATCTCTTTTAGGACGAACTTCGGCACCGCCTGGCGCCCGCCAAACGTGGCCGAGCTATATCGATTTGGGCAGCACACCTTCCTCATAGAATATGGATTGTGGCGATATACGATTGATGATCGTTTCGATGTGGTCAGTACAAGTGGCGGAATTCAAACTCAGGAAGATCGGCCAGTGCCTTCGGAAGTAGGTTACAAATGGATCAACACCTTCGAGGTTAATCGCAAGAACTTTCAGTTAGAGGCCACAGCCTACGTAAACTACATAGAGAATTTCATCTTCAGTAAGCCTGGTGGACTTACTAGAACTGCTCGGGGATTCTTCGTCTACTATATCTATGATCAGACGGATGCACTTTTCTGGGGAGTGGATGTTAGTAGCCGTATTACACATAATCGATTTTTCTCCTCCGATATCAAAGGAAGCTACCTGTGGAGTAAGCAACTCAATCCTAATGATTTCTTCGTTGGGCAGCCTCCCGCCAATCTAAGTTATGAGCTAAGTTATGCTCCTAAATGGAAAGGTATCAATGGTACACGTTTCGCACTGGGACTCAATTATACTTTTGAGCAGTTCCAGCATCCGAGAACCCTCACGGTGGAAGAGTTTCTAAATGCTTATCAGACCGATGTAAACCTATTTGTTGATAATGCAGAGGACTTCGATATACTAGACCCTCCTCCCGGTTATTTGTTAGTTAATGCTAGTTGGGCATCAAACTGGAAGCAACTAGGGTGGAGATTCCAAGTTCGGAATGCGTTAAATACTTCCTATCGAAATTATACGGACCGGCTAAGATACTTTGCGGATGATATGGGACGTAATTTTGTTCTCTCTCTATCCTATAAATTTTAGGAGGTGGATGCAACCCACAGAGAGGCTAAGATCCACCTTCCAATTGAAGTTATCAAGTCTAAGTGAATTACTTTACATAACTCGTAATAATCGCCTTGATATCTTTTGATTTGGCCCCAGCTTCTAGTGCAAACAAATGCTGAAATAATCTTTTGTCATCTACCTTAGACTTCAAGGTCAAATCCGCTTTTTTTGCAAAAACCTTGTCCCAGCTCTTGCGAACATTTGACCAAACTACATGGTTTTCATCCCACCATTTGACAGCAGCTTTACATCTTGAATCATCCACCTTCTTATAGGTATTCCAGCCTTTCTCTTCTGCCAGGACTACATCCTCCGTTCCTTGTTTTCGGATCACCTTCTTGTTGTCTTGATCGTGTACCCAGCCATAATCAGTAAGCTCATGTCGATTGCCACGAATCGTTAAATTGTAATCGTCACGAGTTGTAGCTTCCCTCCGTGGTAGGGGAGCCGTTGTGGTATTTTCCCAGTAGCTCTTCCCATCTACATGTACCCACGAAGCGGAGCCTTCATAGCGAGGACTATCATCCACCTGATATACCTTTTGGGTCCACTGACCAGCCACTTCCTTGATGGGCTTCCGTACATAGTTCCAACTGTTGTCTGCATTGTATAGGTAGAAGTCGCGGTTTTCATAAAGCCAATCCTGTCGCCAGTGCTTGATGATACGTTTGTTATTTCTGGTCCCAACCAACAGTAGGTGCTGCATCACAATTGTATTCTTATCTTCTTCCACCAACTGTACCCATTCTAAGGCCTTGTCATTTTTGACTTTTGAAGCCTTATAGGCTGAGTCTTCAGAATAGTTAAAAGTCTCCGCAAAATTGAAGCCCACTTCATAACAACCACACATACTTTTAATGGCCTTGATATCCTGCTCTTTCTTAGTTTGAGCGTTTATGGATACAACGGCAAATAAGCATAGTACAGTAAAAATTGATGTTAAACGCATGATTTAGATTTTGATAAAGGAAAGTTGTACTTCGCCTGATACCTCATAGCCAAAGGACGTCTGGATGATCAAGATCAGGTAAGTTGGTCAAAATTAGAGCGCGATGCGTTCTTGTGCAATACCGATTCTTCAGCTTTATACCTACCTAAACTTAGTAGCCACTTGTACTAATGTTAGGTATCACAATATCTAGTATTCGTATACTTTTCGTGATCCTACTTTTCTCCTTTTGGAATTACCTAGACTCAACTATATTTGCGGCTTAGTTTTATTTAGACTAATTCCTGATAAGTGTTTTTGGGTTGTTTTCAATTGCGTTTGATCAGCCTCAATTCTTTCAACCTTAGTCCAAAATTTGAGTGAGTCGATTAGACTGTGAAAATCTTTGATTTATTCGCCACATGAAAATTCAGCGCTTATGAAATACCAATTGCTTACGTTCTTACTTCTGATCTCTTTCTTTGCTGAAGCACAGGGTCAAAACATCTTTCACGATCGTTCCTTTTGGAAAACTGCTCCAAATATTGAGCAAGTCCAGGAAAAGATCAATGCAGGGCATGATGCTGAGGCGCTAAATCCAAATGCTTTTGATGCTACGGTTTATGCCATACTAGAAAATGCTCCACTCAAGACGATTGAATTCTTGCTCTCCATGGAGGGTAATGATGTAAACAAAATGACGCATGATGGTAGGCACTACCTTTTGTGGGCTGCCTATAAGGGAAACCTTCCGCTCATGAAGCACTTGATCAAGGAGGGGTCACAAATAGACTTAGTGGATGATCATGGGTATGGCCTAATGACTTTCGCAGCTAATGCTGGACAAAAGAACACGGAGGTCTATGATCTGATCATCGCCAGTGGAGGCAAGGCAAAAGAAACCAACCGATCTGGTGCTACTGCCTTATTGTTGCTAGCTCCACATCTGCAAGACGATCAGCTAATCAACTACTTCCAAAGTAAGGGGCTAAGCATTCACGACAAGGATAAAGATGGAAATGGCATGTTCCAGTACGCCAGTCGTCGTGGCAACCTCAAGCTTATGAAGCAATTGGTTGAGCAAGGAGTCGACTACAAGTCCATTGACAAGAAGGGACGAAATGCCATGCTTTTCGCTACTTATGGATCTCGAGGGTACCAAAATCCGATCGAAGTCTATCAGTATTTAGCTGAATTAGGCCTACAGATAGATATTGTTGATTGGGAGGGAAGAACACCTCTGCACAACCTAGCTGGTAGTAATAAGGATGCAGGTATAATTGAATTCTTCCTCAAGAATGGTGTAAATGTTAATCAAGTGGATGAGTCTGGCAACACGGCCTTTTTAAATGCAATACGCGGGAATAATGTTGCGCTGGCCGAGAAGCTGGGCCCCATGGTTAGCGATTTCAACCATAGCAATCATGATGGCTATTCAGCCTTGACCTATGCCATCATGCGTAACTCTATTCCAGCCTTTAAATTTTTATTGACAAAAGGTGCAGATCTTGAGGTTATTGATAAAAAAGGGAACAATCTAGCCTACCACGTATTCCAATCCTTCCGCCAGCAGAATAAGGATGCCTTTGAACATTTCGTAAAAGTGGCCAAGGAACACGATTTAAAATTTACCGATAGTTTCGAAAAGGGCAATACGCTGGCTCATGTAGCGATAACTAAAGAGGATAAATTTCTCTTGGAGAAAGCCTTGGAAATGGGAATCGAGATCAACCAAAAGAATGATGATGGTCTGACTCCATTGCACTTGGCTGCTATGAAGGCTAAAAATGAGGAATTGCTTTCCTTCTTGCTAGAACAGGGAGCAGACAAAAAGATTTTAACCACTTTCGAAGAAAGCGCATTTGATCTAGCCAATGAAAACGAAGCCCTCAGTAAAGAGGGTACTGATTTAGGCTTCCTGAAGATAAAATAAACCTGCTTTGACAATTTTGCCTATTCAACTGGACAGGCAAAATTATCAGAGAACAAAATAAATGCACATGTCCAAATTCACTAAGTTCACCTTGCTAGGTCTTGGCTGTTTGATTCTCTCTTCCTTTGTACTAACCAAGGATGCAAAGACGATTAAGAAGTTCAAGTGCCTGGTACAATTGATCAATTATACCGGTGAAGGGGCTTACATCGTTGTTTCTGTCTTGGATAAAAATGGTAAGTATTTATCTACTCTCCAAGTTCTAGGTGACGATGAGGAATGGTATCCCGATCTACCGAATTGGTGGGATTATCATACGGCTAATAGCAAGCCAGATATCGATGGAATCACAGGCGCTACCATTAGTGGAGGAGAGCGATCCATCTTTGTTTTGGATATCGATCAATCGCTATTGGACACAGGAAATACGCTCTTATTTGAAACAGCTGTTGAGGATCAAGACTATCATGACAAAGACTTAGTAGTGCCTTTGAATACGAATAGCCTTTCTGGCAAATTTGAAGGAAATGGCTACATCCGATACGTTAGAATGATCCCAAATTCTTAGAAGCAGCTGGCATGATCAGATCTATCTGGAGATACAGTCACTTTGCCCTAGCTGTCTCTTCTTCCTTGTTCATACTGCTGGCCACGCTAACTGGATTAGTACTCGCCTTTGAACCGCTTGACACCAATCTACAGCCATACAAAGCTGCTGATTCAGCCGCTCTTTCTTTGGCGGCAGTGATAGATACTTTGACCTCCGTTTACGATGAAGTTCTGGAACTAGAGGTAGATGCCAATGGCTTTGTAAAGACGGCGGTCATCAGCATGGAGGAAGATTTAGGTGGAGATTTCTATATAGATCCACACAATGGAAGAAAAATTGGGGACATCCCCGATAAAAGGCCCATTTTTGAATTCACGACCAACCTACACCGTTCCCTCTTCCTAAAAACCCCAGGTCGGATCTTTGTGGGCCTGACTTCCTTTTTTCTGTTTCTCATCGCGATTACCGGTTTCCTTCTGTTTTTGAAAAGGCAGAAAGGCTTGCGACACTTTTTTGATAAGGTTATCAAAGAAGATTCAGCACAATATTATCATGTGATCAGCGGTAGATGGATGCTAATCCCCATCATCATTATTGCGGCTACCGGGGTCTATCTGTCCTTATGGCGTTTCACCCTAATTCCCACTGCTAATCCGGATCTCGTTGTTCATACCGAAAAACTGTCCGAAAGTCCCGCCCTAGCAAAATCAGATTTCCCCATCTTTCGAGAAACCCAGCTCCGTGAATTTCGCAAATTGGAATTTCCCTTTTCTCCCGATGTAGAAGATTTCTTCATTTTAGGGCTGAAGGATCGTCAGCTGAAGATCAATCAAATTACAGGTGAGATTATCGAGGAGGTACGATATCCAGTTGCCACACAGCTTTCTACGCTAAGCTTCAATCTACACACTGGCAATGGGAGCATCATTTGGTCTATCATCCTTGGCCTTGCCTGTATCAATATTTTGTACTTCATGTATTCTGGAGCTGTAATCTCCCTGAAGCGTATCAAGTCAAAGCTTAGGAACAAATACAAAGCCGCAGAGGCGGAGATCGTCATCTTAGTGGGTTCGGAAAATGGTAGTACACAATCCTTTGGTAAGTTGCTCCAAAAGACGCTGCTGGAATTGAAGCAAAAGGTTTTCATTGATGAACTCAATAACTACCAGTCCTACGCTTCCATGAAAAATCTAGTGGTGATGACTTCTACCTATGGGGAAGGAGATCCGCCGATTAATGCCACTCGTTTTTTGCAGCTTTTCGATGCGGCTTTGCCAAAGGAACAGACCAATTATTCCGTTGTCGGTTTTGGCTCATTAGCCTACCCTAATTATTGCCAATATGCGCTGGATGTAGATGAGCGCTTAAAAAGGCATGAAATATGCACGCCTTTACAAAAGCCTTTTTTAATTCACAATAAGTCCTATACCAGCTTCAAGAAATGGGCCGAAAAGTGGGGATCACAAGTGGGGATTCCACTAGAAATCCCTCCGATGGTTCAACAGAAGAAGGGTAAGTCTCATACCTTCACCCTCTCCGAAAAACAAACGGTGAAAGATGCTTACGATGAGAGCTTCATCCTGCGCCTGCAATCTCCAACCTCCCAATTTCGTTCCGGAGACCTCCTAGCCATCACCCCTCCTGAAGACCCGGTAGAAAGACTATATTCCATTGCCAAGCTTCCTGATAATAGTATCTTGCTCAGCATTAAGCGACACGAATTTGGCCTTTGCTCCAACTACCTCAACAAGCTCAGTGTAAATGGACAAGTTGAGGGCCGAATAGATCGGAATAAGCACTTTCACTTTCCAAGCAAAGCACCTTACGTTGCAATGATTGGCAATGGGACTGGCATGGCTCCCTTCTTGGGCATGATCCAAGCGGGGAAAAGCAAAGCCACTATCCGTTTATACTGGGGAGGCAGAACGCAGCGATCCTACCAACTCTACCAGAAATGGATTGATCTTGCGTTGGAACAAGATGTGTTGCAGTGCGCAAAAATCGCCCTTTCCAAAGAAGATAGTCCTTACCATTATGTTCAGGATATTATCCGGCAGGATGCCAAATCCCTAGTTGACCAACTAGCGCAAGGAGGAGTGATCATGATCTGTGGATCGGTTGCCATGCAGAATGGAGTGTTGGAAGTATTACAAGAAGCCTCTTTGGAACATCAGGGTATTCACCTCAGCCTTTACCAACAAAAACAGCAAATTCTAATGGACTGCTATTGAGCATCATATTGTCCGCTCTAGACAATTATTGCTCTATTTTCCGAAGTCATTTTATCCAAGCCAATAGGTTTCATCTGCAAATAGGAAACAAATTTTTATCATTTTATTTGCAAATAGGAAACATACTATCTATATTTGATTTGCAAATAGGAAATTAATATGATCAAATTAGGAGCTTTCGAAGAATTAGTCTTGTTGGCGGTAGGCGCGCTAGGGGAGGAGGCCTACGGGGTTGCCATCAAGGAATTGCTTACCGAAAAGGGAGGAAAAAAGCCTAGCATCGGCGCCCTGCACTCAGCTTTGTACCGACTGGAAGATAAGGGCTTACTAAAATCCTGGGAAGGTGGAGCAACTGCGGAAAGAGGAGGTAGGCGAAAGAAATTTTATTCCCTCACCTCTTTCGGAATCAAAACCTTGGAGGAAGCGCATCAACTACGCATGGACCTATCGAAAGATATTAAAGGACTAAATCTTGGATTCCATGAATAGCTCATCAACCCACCCGCCCAAACTGGCGGATCGATTCCTGGAATGGTTTTGCGCGAACGAAGTTATTGAGACCTTGCAAGGAGACTTGCATGAGTTGTACTATGAGCGCGTGGAAAAAATAGGTAAAAAAAGAGCAAATCTATACTACTATCTCGATGTCTTAGACGTATGCAGGCCTTTCGCCTGGAAAAAAAGGAAATCTACTCGAATCAATCACCTCGACATGTTATCTAACCACTTTAAAATCTCGCTCCGCCATCTATCTAAGGATATTGGTGGAAATCTACTCAACATTACTGGACTAATGCTAGGGGTAGTTTGTTGCATCATCATCTTCCTAACGATCAAGTATGAAACCAGCTTCGACTCCTTTCATGAGAACAACCAGGAGTTGTATCGTGTGACGAACAACTACTATTACCCCACCTTCACCATGTATGTTGGGCAAACACCTAATCCCATGGCGGAAGCACTGAAAACGGATTTTACAGCCTTCGATAAGGTATTTGCCATCAGTACCAATTACGATCATCCAATCACGGTAGAGGAAGAGCTGTATACTTCAGATATCTTATACGCAGATGAGCACTTTATTCAAGGTTTCGATTATTACAATGACCCCAAGCAATGGATCATTGGGAATCCAAATGAGATCTTAGCTAAGATTAACACAACGGTTATTACCCAAAGTCTGGCCGAAAAAATCTTTGGTAGTGCTCAGGAATCCATCGGTAAGATGATGACCTTAAGCAATGAGATTAAGATCGAAGTCGCTGGCGTGATGAAGGATCCTCCCTCCAATACCAATTTCCCTTTTGAGCAGTTGGTATCTAGGTTGACTTATGAAAGCTTTGCGGGTAGCCACTTTGGCAATGTATCCATCACCAATACCTTTGTACAAATACCCGAAGCGGTGGACATTAGTCAATTACAGCCTGCCTTAGATGCCTTTAATGAAAAATATATGGAAGCTGTTTGGGGGGAAGACTTTGTTTCCATGGACCTACAGCCTTTGACCGAGATCCATTTAGATGAACGCTTCAGCTCTGAATCTTACACGACCAATAAGAACTACCTTTGGACGCTAGGATTTATTGGCCTACTGATCATAGTCATCGCCTGCATCAATTTCGTTAATCTCGCCACAGCCAAAGGAGTCAAGCGATCCCTAGAAATTGGGATGCGGAAAATCCTAGGTGGGTCGAAGCAGCACATCCTGGGGCAATTCATGAGTGAATCCTTCCTACTAGCCATACTCGCCTTGGGACTAGGTCTGTTATTAGCTCAGTATAGCTTTCCTTATTTCAGCGAGCTCACCAACCTCAATATTGGCAATGATTTTGTGTACAGCCCGACTCTATTACTATTCATTCTCGGTCTATTAATCTTTATCTGCTTAAGCATGGGTTTGTATCCAGCTGTTCTCTTCTCTAGATTTCAACCGTTGCAAGTAATCCGAGGAAAACTAAGCACTAATCCCTCCAAGGGGGTAAGCCTACGTAGAGGGTTGATCGCCTTCCAATTGGTCATCTCTCAGGTGCTAATTATAGCCGCCATTGTAATCGGGTCTCAACTGGATTACTTTCAAAATGCAGACTTGGGGTTTGAGAAGGAATCGCTCATGGTTGTAAAAGTCTTGGGAAATATTCCGATCGAAAAGCGGCTGGCTTTGAAGCAAAAATTTGAACAGCTTCCCTTTGTCGAATCTACTACCTTGAGTTCGCACATACCCATGTCAGCTGGGCATGGGTCCACCGGTTTAACTTCCCAGGATTCGGAAATCAAGGAGCGATTTAATGTCCAGTACATTTATGCGGACAATGACTATCTCGATGCGATGAATATTGAATTGCTTGCAGGGAAGGCGGAAATTTCTCCAATTACCGAAGATACAGTTCGGGGATACGTCGTGAATGAAACCCTGATCGGTCGCTTAGCCTGGGACAGCCCGGAGGAAGCCATAGGAAAGCGGATAACCGTCAATGGGAACGAGGCTCGAATCATGGGAGTAGCTAAGGATTTTCATACCCAATCCTTACATCGACAGATCAAACCCGTGGCGATTGCCTATGGTTTTCGGGACTACCCCTATCTAGGTGTAAAGTATAAGACCGATGGCTTGCAAGCCTCCGTAGGTCAAATGGAAGATACTTGGAAGACACTATTCCCAGACCGGAACTTTGACTACTTCTTCCAAGATGAGCAAATGGGCACCATGTACGATAATGAAGAGCGGTTTTCGAAAATAATCAAGGCCTTTACACTCATATCGATCATCATTGCTTGTTTTGGTTTGATTGGGCTATCTGCTTTCTCTTCCGTTCGTAGGTTCAAAGAGATTGGGGTACGAAAGGTGCTAGGAGCCTCCGTGCCAAGCATCCTATTTTTAATCTCCAAAGAATTCATTGTAATCATGCTCCTAAGCTTTGTATTGAGCTACCCAATCGCCCATTATCTCACGGGAGCCTGGCTCCAGGAGTTTGCTTACAGTGTGGATCTAAGTTGGTGGATGTTTGCAAAGGCTTGCTTAATTACGACAGTCCTCACTTTGGTGACAGTCAGCTTTCAGAGTGTGAAAGCTGCGCTGATCAATCCCGTAGAGTCCTTACGTAGGGAGTAAACTGCAAAGAATAGCTTAAACTTACTATCCTCCCAGGCTAAACGATCGACTCGGGAGGATAGTAAGTACCTCTCTATTATCTAAATCCTAAGCTTACGCATCGTACCCCCCATCCCGGTTTTCGAAGGGTAGTTGAAGCTCCTTTTCTATAAAAGATTGCAGGTAATCCAACTTCCGAAAAGTACTACCGAAGAGATTCATATCTCCATACCGCCGATGTACGACGCCAAACTGGCTCCAGCCAGGACCGCGTGCTGGTGAGACGTTCGTGACAAAAAAACCTTCCACGTCTTTCAGGTGTATGATATTAGCAAATGTCCGATCACCTAATCCTATGATCTCCTTTTGCCGGTCAATCCATAAAATACATCGATCACGAAACTCCGCTTGAATTGGCTCAGGTAAATGCCTAACCAGGTCAGATTCTCTATATTTATGAGATAGGTTGATTTCCGGCAAATCGATAAACTGATCTATACGCATTCCTCTTTCGGAGGGTCTAATCCTTAATAGATCAGGATAAGCACGTTGGTTAGATATTGTCAAGGTAACTCCATGGCTTTGGTAAGATTCAAAGCTGCGATATGGATATGCCAATCTAATGACAATATCCTGAAAATCAATTCGACATTGACGATATACTTTATGCTCGTGCGCTTCCAGCAATTGACCTCCTCGCTGCAATAGCCAGTTCTTTAGCGTAAAATAAGTCTGGAAGGTCCCATCGCCAAAAAGTACGGTGCGGTATTGATTGATGGGATAGTCGGGAGCCCAAGGAGATTGGAAAATGGAAAGCCTTTCCATTTCTATACCGAGGAAATTGCAATGTTCCAACTGTAGGAAAGCACGCTGCTGATGATTGTACTTTAGCTTAAAGCCTCTTTTTTGCTTTAACTTAGGATAGGACGATCGCCAATCGATGCGTTCTCGCCGCATTCCATAGCGAATGCTGATGTCCTGGCCTGGAGAGAGATGATGCTCGGATAGCCAGAAGTTAGCAGGTCTTTTCTTGCTGTACAAGATTTCGCACTCGGGATTTTTCTTGGCTAATAGCTTCGCAGGTTCGATAGTAATGCCCAATGTTTTTTCTGCTGTTGCGAGGAGTGCTTGATGTGTTTCCTCTTCTGCTGGTAGGGGATGTAACATAGACCCGGTCACAAAAACAACACAGTTCTTGTAATGACCTTCCTTTCGGATGAAACACACCGCATCCACCTGCTCTGGCCATATGATTCGATAGAGAACGTGATTAGGGAGCGGATAGTGCATGGACATAGTTTGCATAAGGTTTTTCTTGTACTCTGTCAGGAGACCAGAGGACCGGTGGATCATCCTGCTAAGTTACTCATTCTTAAGCTCCTTCCTTTACTAATCTAACGTTCATGAATACGGTATTAATGAAAAAAAATTATATTGCAACACAGTTGCACGAGTATACTAAGCCCAATTTTACGCTTCTCTGTTTTGATTCCATAAAGACGAGATTCAATGCTAACAATTTAAGCTATTTGCTTTTCTAAAAACTGAAACAGGAAGGAAGAGGTATAGCCCTCTATTCTGTAGTTTAAATTTTGGATGGTATAATCCACAGCTAGAAGAGAAACTATCGCTCACGTAAAGCAGCTTATGAAAAGAAGAGCCTTTTTGAAACTATCGGGAAGTAGTCTGGCCGCCTTGCAGGCTACGACTTTGACGGCCAAGCCCTATCCACGATGGAGCGGGCAGAATGTCCCTGAAATTATTGTCATTGGTGCCGGTACTTTTGGCGTCTGGACCGCCTACCACCTAAATCGATTGGGTGCTAAGGTCACTTTACTAGATGCTTATGGTCCTGGGAATTCAAGGGCCAGCTCCGGTGGAGAAACCAGATTAATCCAAGTAGACAATGATAATCCAGTATATGTCCGCAGTGCCATTCGGGCCTTTGATTGGTGGAAGAAAATGGAAGAAGAAAGTGGAGAGCAGCTGGTGCTACCTACGGGTAGGCTTGCCATGTCTACAGATGATGCTCATCGGGAAGTGTTCAAAGCAAGAAAAAAGCAGTTACAGGCCTCCAAAGTTGAGAATACAGAGGTACTAGACCACTCTGAAATTGCTTATCGCTGGCCACAGATTCATACCGCTAATTTAGCAGTTGCAATGTACAATGATGGGGGATCTTCAGGTAGTACCTTAATGGCTCGAAAAGGCTGTCAAGTGGTAGCTCGACAATTGGAAAAAAACGGAGGTAGCATACAAATAGCGCAAGCGAAACCAAAGTTTGAACCAAACGGCAGTATCTCTGGTGTAATGACGGCTGATGGCCGAATACTACAGGCGCAAATGTATGTCTTTGCTTGTGGTCCCTGGCTACCCAAACTTTTTCCGAAGGTGCTGTTCCCTAAACTGCAGGTGCAAAGGAGGGATGTACTGTTTGTGGGCATACCTCCAGGAGATAATCGCTTTTCTTTCCCTAACCTACCAGAATGGAGCGTGTCTGGAAGTGGCTATTATGGCTTCCCCGATATTGAGGCACGGGGCCTTAAGGTGGCGCCTTATCCAGACCATAATGACTTTGATCCCGATTTGGATGAGCGGTTAACGAGCCTGTATCAAGTCAAACGTGCCCATGATTTTGTAAGGCATCGTTTCCCAGCCTTGGCTGATCAACCGATTGTAGAAACTAGGGTTTGTCAAGTGACGAATTCTATTGATGGAAATTTCATCGTAGACCAATATCCGGAGAGTCCCAACACCTGGATCATTGGTGCAGGATCAGGCCATGGTTTTAAGCATGGGCCAGCTGTTGGGGAGTATGCAGCGGAGCGAATTCTAGGAAATGGCGGAGAAGAGGAATTGGACAAGACATTTAAACTGAAAGCTGAGGCATTTTCAAAATAAAAAGCAATGTTGCCTAGACTGTTACTGGTGGTTGCTATCATCTCCTTATATGCTTGTGGGCAAGGAAGTTCGTCAAATCATAGGACGACAGATCAAGCTACGCAAGCTGTTGTGGACACCTCCAGTCGCCAGACAAACATGCAGTACGCTAAGCATTTCTCGGTTTCCTACCATGAAGGCTACAAACTAGCGCATATACGATTCCAGAGTGATCAACGGAAGATTCATTTTGATCAGAAGATTATCCTTTTACAAAAAGAGGCTAAGTCGCCAGAACTATCCGGAGATTTAGAAGGAGCTTGGGTAGTTGAAGTGCCCTTACAAACGGTGGCCGCAAACGATGATGGGGAGATTACTAGATTAAGCGCACTAGGGCTGGCTGATCAAATTGTAGCCATGGGTGGTGGTGGGATTTATGATGAAGAGCTGCGACGCCGCTGGGAAGACAAAAAGATCGCGTCCATTGGATACAGCTTTCACCGGGCTCCACAACCAGAAGTTTTAGTGGAGCTTAATCCAGATCTACTTCTCCTATATGCCTATGACCATGGCCGAATGGAATCTCTAGAACGGTGGCGGGATTTGGGGATTAATGCCATCCCGCAATTTGCTTGGGCCGAACCCAGCTTTCTGGGCAAAGCCGAATGGATCAAATTCACCGCATTATTCTTCAATAAAGAAAAAGAGGCGGAAGAATTGTTCACCCAAATTGCGGATCGTTGCCAGGAATTAATGCAACTAACTGCAGAGCAAGCAAGCAAGCCCAAAGCTTTTATGCTCTATCACCCCTCTTCAGACAGCGATTGGTCAGCACATCGCAACGATTTTTATGCCTCCTTCCTAAGCGCCGCAGGAGCTATTAATGTACTCGCTGATAATGGTCCTAGTCATCCCGTTGGCATCAATAATGAAATGCTGTTGGCAAAGGGAAAAGACGCCGACTTCTGGCTAATCAACAATACGAGTGACCAGGACTGGGCTCCTGCCACTTATCTCCAATCCTTCCGGTCCTATCAACAGCAGCATGTTTTCCATTATCAGAAGCGGACTCGGCATGAACATAACGCTTATGATTGGTATGAAACACCAGAAGTAAGACCAGACTTGGTCTTGGAAGATCTCGTATCTATCTTTTATCCCGAGCTTTTGCCAAATCATGAATTGCTCTTCTTCGACAAGGTAAAGCTCAGTAAACATGAAAACCCCATGAATTAGCCTTGAATCAGCCAAAGCCATCGATATGAAAAATTTTGCACTACTCGTTCTCATGATGATTTTATTGGGCTGCCAACATGTAGAAACTGCTGCCGTCGAGCAGCAAGCCTCTCCCGATTTTGAAGCCGACAAAGATTACTTCAAACAGAAGATTTCCATAGAATATGCCAAGAATTTTAGTGTAGAATACCACAACAATTATAAAGTAGTTCGAGCCAAGGTCGGTTTTGGCACTGCCCATCAAGAGGCTGACTCTCTAACTTGGGAACGCGCTTTTACGGATGTATTGGTGCTGGTTCAGCGGGGCACCCCAGCTCCAGCGCTAGAGGGGGAATTGGCTGGAGCTCAAGTCGTCGAAATTCCAGTGAACACGATCGCAGGCAATTCCGATGATGCACCCACGCGTTTTCTGGCCCTAGAGGTCGGAGATAAATTGGTGGGCTTAGGCCATGGAGATGTGTATGATGAAGGGCTGCGCAAGCGGTTTTTGGACGGAGAGTTTGCAGCGATCGGCGCCTCCTGGCACACGGGTCCAAACTTAGAAGTACTATTGGCAACCAAACCAGACATCACCTTGCTGACCGCCGCCAGTCTCACGCAATCTGAAGGCATCCAGCAAACTCGGAAACTAGGCCTAGCAGCTGCCCCAGAGTTTTCGTGGAGTGAAGTTAGCTACCCGGGGCAGTTGGAATGGATTAAATACGATGCCCTATTTCTGAATGCGGAGGCTCAAGCCACTCGCTTTTTTGAAGACATCAAACAGCGGTGCGAAAATCTCAAACAACTAGTAGCCTCCCAAACGGGAAAACCTGGTGTTCTATGGGGGATGCATAGTAAGAGTGGTAACTGGACGGTACGAGCTAATGGAGGCATCGCAGAACTCATTGAAGCTGCCGGTGCTAATAATCCTTTTGCTAGCAGTCAAGCTGCCGTTACCGAAACGAAAGCTAATGGATTGTCGGAAGGCATCCCCATCTCTGATGAAATTGTCCTGACCCAAGCCGACCAAGTTGACTTTATCATCTCTTTCCAGTCTACTACTCAAAATTGGCCCCCAGCCAACTATATGGAGGCCTTTCCTGCCTATCGCGAAAAAGGCTTGTATCATCACTTCAAAAGATATAAGGATTATGGTGCCAGCGATTGGTACCAGACTGCCTCTATGCGACCAGACCTTTTACTAATGGACTTAATCAAACTTTTTCATCCAGATATACTGCCTGATCACGAATTATTTTTCATGGCTCCAATCAAGGTATTATGAAGAACTGTTATTTTCTTGCAATATGTATTTCCTTAGTACTTGGCTGTAACTCCAACGTCAAACAAGATACCAATGAGGCAGCTCAAGCGACGGCGGCCGACCCTACACAAGCTATTCCTTTTACAGCACAGGTACAGCCAAAGTACGCCAAACATTTCACGGTTGATTACCATGACAGCTACAAGCTGGTGCGCACTCATGCTACCTTTTACCCCAATGGGAAGGAAGGGGACAGCAAAAACCGAGAAGATGTCCTGGTGCTGGTTCAAAAAGGCAGCAACCCGCCTCCACTTACAGGAGAATTGGCAGACGCCCATGTGCTCTATGTGCCAGCAGCAACGGTGGCCGTGAATGTGCAGCATTCCGAGAGTTTCCTACGGGAATTAGGGCTGGTGGATCGCATTAATGCGATTGGAGGGCTTTTTTCTTATGATACTGCCATGCGAACCAAAGCCCTAGAAGATAAAGTTGGCCAGGTTGGCTATAGCTGGCATAGCCCTCCCAATATTGAGGTACTGCTTACCAGACAGCCAGAGCTGTTTCTAATGACCTTAGCTTCGATGAGTCACACGGAAAGTCTGGAGAAATGTAGGCAATTGGATGTACCAACAGCAGCTGTCTTCGATTGGGCAGAGCAAGACTATCTAGCCAGAGCCGAATGGCTTAAGTTTTATGCACTTTTCTTCAATGCGGAAGAAAAAGCCAATCAAGTTTTCCAAGTCATAGAAGATCGCGTTCAAGAATTAAAGCAATTAGCAGCATCGACGGGAGGAGGCAGTGCCCTGTGGGGATACCATGGTAGTAAGGGTAGATGGGTAATGCAGCTGGAGAGTTTCCCAGCTCAATATCTACGAGATGCTAACCTAGATAATGTCTTGTTATCCAACACTGTAGCTAATGCCAACGGAATACAAACTTTAAGTACTGAGCAACTCCTGGTTCGGGGCCAAGCGGCGGACCATTGGGTAATCGGTGATATTCACGCCTCTCCTTTACCGAAAGAAGAGATCATGTCCAGTTTTGCTGCATGGAAACAAAATCAGCTATACCATAATATGGAAAGGGTGGATCCCAAATCCAATTCTTCCGACTGGTATGCCACGGCTATCGTCCGCCCGGATAGTGTTTTAGCGGACCTTATCAGTCTCGTTTATCCTGATGTCTTGCCAGATCACCAAGCAAAATTCATGGGTGTTTTCAACAAAGCAGATGGAGCTAAAGCCCCTGTACAATAATCTTTGCTATGGATTCAACAATAACTACCTATACGCCTAGAGCGACAACTAAGGTCAAGCCTAAAAGTCAGGTCCGCCTGTACGTTTTCCCGATCATCGCCCTACTATTTATTCTCTTCTTTTTGCTGGAACTGGGTATCGGTTCTGTCCACATTCCGATCTCTGGCGTCGTAGCCTCACTCTTGGGCTTAGGGCAGGCTGAGGACACTTGGATCAAGATCATCAATGAATTACGGATGCCCCGTACGATTGCCGCAGCAGTAGGCGGGGCCGCCCTTGGCACGGCAGGATTGCAGTTACAGACCCTTTTCCGGAATCCGTTGGCCGGTCCTTGGGCCCTTGGCCTGACCGCGGGGGCGCAACTTGGAGTGGCCTTAGTCGTGACTGCCGCAGCGGTGGTGGGTTCCAGTTTTCTGGAAAACCTGGCCTTCTTCAGTAATTTGAGCATCGTAGCTGGAGCCATGTTAGGCTGTGTTCTGGTTCTACTCTTGATCGTTGCGGTTGCTCGGCGCGTGAGTACGATTACACTTTTGATTTTTGGTTTGATGCTAGGCTATCTTGCTCAGGGATTAATCAGCGTCATCCTGCATTTCACCAACCAATCACAGGCGAAAATATTTGCAGGCTGGAATGATGGTAGCTTTTCCGGCGTGTACTGGGAGCACTTCCCGATTTTAATCCCGCTAGCAGCCATCGGCCTAATTAGTGGAATGTTGATGGCGAAGCCGTTGAACGCTTTGCTTTTGGGAGAACGATACGCTCATAGTTTAGGGATATCCGTCAAGCGAACTCGAATCGTAACGCTCACCAGTGCTGTTTTACTCGCCGCCCCGGTAACGGCCTACTGTGGTCCTATCCTTTTTTTGGGCTTAATTGTCCCGCATCTAGCTCGTGGTCTTTTCAATACATCAGATCACCGAGTGCTGATTCCTGGAGTGATGTTGCTGGGAGGTGTAATTGCTTTGGCGGCAGACCTCTTCGTCCATTTGCCTTGGGAACGCCATTTTCTTCACCTAAATGCAGTGAATGCATTGATTGGGGCACCTGTAGTCATGTGGGTGATCCTTCGTAATCGTAGAATGCGCGGTTTTGAACTATAAATGCTTATGAAAAAGATTCTACAATTAGAGAACTTAAGTATTGGGTACACCCAACGGAAGCAGCATAAGATAGTAGCCAAGGATATCACAGTCGACTTGTTTGGGGGAGAACTGGTTTGCCTACTGGGCCCAAATGGGGCGGGCAAATCTACCCTAATGCGTACCATTTCCGGCGCACAAAAGCCATTAGGGGGTCAGGTTTTGTTGGAGGGAAAGGTGATCCATGACTTACCCGCTCGGCACTTGGCTAAGAAGCTCAGCTTGGTACTAACCGAGCGGGTACAAGGAGGTTTACTTACCGCCTATGAAATCGTAGCTTTGGGCAGGTACCCGCATACGACTTGGACCGGTAAGCTAACCGATAAAGACCACGACATCATACAATGGTCCATAGAGATGGCGGGGGCAAATGAGCTGGCCGGACGAATGCTCGCCGAACTGAGTGATGGTGAACGGCAAAAGATCATGGTAGCTCGGGCTTTGGCCCAAGAACCAGAAGTCATGATACTGGACGAAGTGACCGCCTTTTTGGATTTACCTCGACGAGTAGAGATTATGCAATTACTGCGGAAACTAGCTCATCAGACTGGCAAAGCGATCTTACTATCCACTCATGATATGGATCTCGCCCTAAGAAGCGCAGATCGGCTTTGGCTACTGCCCAAAGGAGGAGATCTACAAGTTGGTGCTCCAGAGGATCTAGTATTGAACGGAGCTTTCGAGCATGCCTTTGCCAGTGAAGGCGTAGCCTTTAATCGCCAAAGTGGTGCCTTTCAAATGTATCAAAGCTATCAACGGACGGTGCAGCTTTCCGGAAAGGGCGAAGGGATGCTTTGGACCAAGCGTGCGCTAGAACGGGATGGAATTACGGTGAGTGAATCTGCCAATACGATCATTGAAGTACAAAATGATCCGGATCGCTGGGTTTTACGTAACGGTAATACCTCTCAACAATTTGAAACCA
This sequence comes from Saprospiraceae bacterium, assembly GCA_013214355.1. GTDB lineage: Bacteria > Bacteroidota > Bacteroidia > Chitinophagales > Saprospiraceae > DT-111. The sequence goes on from JABSSL010000084.1 coordinate 76,645, forward strand.
TCTACGATTTGATGAGTGGCATCCGACGGGAGGAAGTCACATTATGATATCATTTGCTTATGATCGGCCCCAATCCATTTATCCACACAAACCTCAACCCAAGACTTATATGAAGGCCAGTGCATCCATTCTCCTGCTCAATCTTTTCCTCAGTATCGCGGCATTGGGACAAAACGGGAAAATATTGGATAGGCAGGTCCTAAATTTCCCAGATTCCATCGTCAATCGCCTAGTGGGAGTGCTGCCAGCGTTCGAAACGATAAGGTTCTCTAGGCTGATCTATTTATCCGATGGACTAAAAGTCACAGCTTACCTAGCAGAGCCAAGAGCCGAAGGCCAATATCCGTGCATTATCGCCAATAGAGGCGGGAATCGTGATTTTGGACAATGGAACCCGATTAGTATAGGTTTCTTCTTGGGCAAGATGGCGAGTTGGGGCTATGTGGTGGTTGCGAGCCAATATCGAGGGAATGATGGTGGAGAAGGAGTGGAGCAGTTCGGCGGGGATGATGTCAATGATGTGCTCAATCTATTACCTCTGCTAGAGGAGATTCCTGCCGCTGACACTTCGCGGATTGGCTTAGAAGGAGGAAGTCGTGGAGGCATGATGGCTTATCAAGCCTTACGTGAAAGCTGTCGTTTCAAGGCTGCTGCTGTTCTTGCTGGGGTCACCAACTCCTTTACCTCTATCAAGGATCGACCAGAAATGGAAAAGTACGTTTATTCCGAGCTCGTTCCTGATTACGAAAACAATAAAGAAGAAGAACTGCAGAGACGTTCAGCTGTGTATTGGGCTGATAAAATCTGCAAAACCACCCCCTTACTTATCATGCACGGTAGCGCAGATTGGCGCGTCTCCGCACTCCAATCCATGGAATTGGTCCAGAAGTTATACGCTTATCGTCATCCCGTACGCTTTATCCTATTTGAAGGAGCAGACCATGGCGTTCGGGAATTCCGAAAGGATATGTTTGATGCAATGAAAAGGCACTTTGACTACTATGTCCGGGATGGCAATCCACTGCCGAACATGGAGCCACATGGCCGGTAAGGCTAAGGTTTTGGATCCTCCGACCCATCGTATCACAGTAGTTTGACCTCCTAGTTCAGCCAACTTAGTAACGCCCTATGGAAGTACCGTTGTTTCCCATTCCGAAAAAGATGGATACTTCCTAATTCCCGTGCCAATAATCCCCGTACACCTAACAGATTTCTCATAAATGTGCTGTCTTGTCATTTAAAATAGTTAACTAGGTTTACTATTTTGGCAACAATGGGTGAAAATCCATAGCTCATGGCTAGTCATCGGGTAGCTAATCGGAACCCTTTATTTGATCACCAATAACAAGACAAATAGTCCAATGCAAACAACTGATAAAACCGCTAAGGAAATCTATCTTGAAGTAAAAGCCAATCCTGCCCGCAAACGCTTTGGTTTCGGCCGTAAGGCGGCCTTGGTTAATATTGATCTTCAAAAAGCCTATACCAGAACCGATTTGTTCACTACGGCCTATGAAAATGATCCAAAGCAAATGGACTATGTCAATGGGCTGGTGCAGCGTTTTCGGCAGCTCAACTGGCCCGTAGTGTGGACCTACGTAGCCTATGTAGGCTCTGGTGAAGATGCTGGCGTTTGGGGTACGCGAACGGATACCCCCAATAGTCTCCAAAACATAAAATACGGTTCAGTCCGGTCAGAATTGGATGATCGCTTAGATATAAATCGAGAAACGGATATCATTTACGATAAGAAGATGCCTTCGCCTTTCTTTGAAACGCCTCTACAATCGCTATTGATCTGGCATCAAGTCGACACGATTATCCTTACCGGCGGCTCTACTTCAGGTTGTGTCAGAGCAGCTGGGGTAGATTCCTTATCAAGAGGGTATCGTACAATTGTTCCGGAAGAATGCGTGGCCGACAAGCACGAGAGTTATCACTATGCTAATCTGACCGATTTGTCCCTTAAGTATTGCGATGTGATGGGCGTGCAAGAGGTGTACGCTTGGTTAGACGATCAGCTTGGTTCTGTTGGATAACTTCCAAATTCTGGGCTAGTAACAAACTTCCAAAGCAAATTTAAGCCTAACCTACAAGCATATGAAAGAAGATCCAGGATATTACGACTATTGGCCGTATGAAAATCGTCCAAAAATAGAATGGCCAAATGGTGCGCAACTAGCCTTTTGGGTAGCACCTAATATTGAATACTACGAGCTAGATCCTCCGGCCAATCCCTATCGGACGCCCTGGCCACAGCCACATCCTGCAGTATCAGGATATTCCATCCGAGACTGGGGCAATCGGGTCGGGCATATCCGGCAGATGGAGCTGCTCGATAAGTACGGTATTCGAGGTTCTATATCACTGTCGGCTGCCTTATGTGATCATCATCCAGAGATCATTGACATGTGTGAAGAACGCAACTGGGAATTCTTTAGTCATGGCGTCTACAACACGCGTTATACCTATGGCATGAATGAGCAACAGGAACGAGATATGATCAAAGATGCCATGGAAAGTATTCTGAAGCACACGGGACAAAAGTGCGCGGGCTATCTTGCTCCCGCCTTGTCTCATTCCGAATTGACGTTGGATCTATTTGCTGAAGTAGGTACCGAAATGTTTGGTGCGGAAGGAGGCTTTTATTCTTGCGATCTATTCCATGATGATCAACCGACGCCTATCCATTTGCGCTCCGGTAAACGTTTTGTATCCATTCCCTATTCTCTGGAGATGAATGACACGATTGCTTATTTGGTACAAAAAGTGCCCCCCAGACAATATGGCAAGGCTTTGAAGGACAACTTCGACCGCCTTTACGCGGAGGGCGCTGAAAGTGGTACGATCATGTGTATCCCCACCCATAACTATCAGGTGAGTTGTGCGCATCGGATCAAGGCATATGAAGAGGCGCTAGAATACATCACAGGTCATAGCAAGGTTTGGGTTACCACCGGAAGAGAAATTGCTAGCTATTACCTCGAACACTACTATGACGCTGCCTTGGCTGATATTTCTGCTAAACAGATTTAAAAGGAAGACGCATGTCCAAACTAGATAACAAGTATTTACACTATCCTCATCGTTCCTATGGCATGGACCACAATCGGTATGAATGGTCTATGCTAAGCACTCGTCCTAAAGTATCTTGGCCCGAAGGAAAGTTGCTAGCTTTATGGGTTAATGTAGGCTTACAGTTTTTCCCACTCAATCAGAGGGGAGTCCCGTTCAAGGTACCGGGTGGGATGACCAAACCCTATCCAGATCTCAGGCACTACAGTTTAAGAGACTATGGTAATAGGGTAGGAATTTATCGTTTCCTTAAGGCATTTGACCAATACGGTATCAAGCCGACTTTTGCCGTGAGTACCCGACTTGCAGAGCGGACGCCCTACCTCATAGACAAGATCAAGGAAAGGGGGGATGAGATCATCTGTCATGGTTATCATATGGATGCTTTACATTATGGTGGACAGGACAAAGTTGAAGAGGCAGAGCTAGTTGAGAAGGCACTCGATGGCTTGCGTAAGATGACAGGACAGGATGTAAAGGGATGGATTAGTCCTGCGAAAAATGAATCAGCAAATACGCCGGATCTATTGGCGGCTAACGGCATTACATATTTTTGTGATTGGGTCAATGATGATATGCCTTATGTCTTTCAAACTCAACATGGTCCGATCACGGCCATGCCTTTATCCACTGAATTAGAGGATTACTTCATCATTCTGAACAACCTGCACTCAGCAGAATCTTGGGCCGAGCAGATTTGCGATGCTTGCGACTTTTTACTGCAAGAAGCAAAAACGCAGGGAGGACGAATACTTTCCTTAAATATTCATCCTTGGGTATTGGGGCAGCCTCACCGAATTGGCCAGTTGGAAAAGGTACTGGATTACATATGTTCAAAAAGGGAGGTTTGGCCTGCCTATGCAGGAGAGATTTTAGCAGCATTCAAGTAGTATCACAATAGCAGGATAATCAATAAACTATTGGAAAGATCCATTTAGCTTGAATTTGCGCTAAAACGCAAAATCATATGAAGCAAAATAGGAGGCGATTCATCTATACCAGCTGCACCGGATTGATAAGTACGCTGCTCAGTCCTAAGGTATTGAGTACTGACCTTTTCCATGCTCAAATGCGACCTGACAGCAAACCCTGGATAGAACTGTCTCAATCCGCTTACCTTTACAATGCGGCACAAATTAGTAAGATGGCAAACGGCAAGCCTGTTGTAGCCGTGCTAAAAAATAACGCCTACGGCTTAGGGGATGTACAGGTAGCCAAAATACTGAGCCCTTCTGCCCATATTGCAGCAATAGCTGTAGTTAAGGACGAACGTGCACTAGCCATTAGAGCGGCAGGAATATCGAAGTCAATATTACTGATGGGCGATTTTGATCGTGCACTAGCCAGTACACTTGTCCAGCAGGAGATCACCTTAAGCATCTTTTCCAAGGATTCGCTCAAAAAGGTAAGCGCACTAAGCCAGCAAAGCAAGAAGCCCATTAAAGTAGCACTGTATATCGATACGGGTTTGGGAAGAATGGGAATTCCCTACCAGGAAGTGCCGAAAATTGCGCAGGCAATTGCCGAGAACGATCGTTTGAGTATTAGCCAAACCTTTTCCACCCTTACCACACCCCAAGACTTCGCCAAAGAGCAAATTCAGCGCTTTGAGCAGATCATTAAAGCCTTGGACAAGGCCGGTATATCGACCGGTCTAAAACACCTGGCCCCGTCCTATTCTATACTAGATCTATCAGCATCCCACCAGGAAGCGGTGCGCCCTGGGATTCTGTTACATGGCTCATTTCCAGGAGCAAAAATGCAGCAAGCAAAGCAGTTCCCTCTTCAGTTGTCTTATCGACTGAAAGCACCAGTGATTAGGCTAGAAAGGCTGAAGACTGGTGACACCATCGGCTTTTCTCGCTTCTACAAGGTGGAAAAGGACGAATGGATTGCCACGCTTCCCATTGGATGGGCAGATGGATATAATAGCGGTGCCGAAAATGGAGCCAAGGTATTACTTCGGGGGCAACTCTATCCGGTCGTAAATGTGAATGCAAGTCATGCCAATATCGCTCTAGGGGCTAAGACTACTATGAAGGTGGGTGATATTGCGACCTTAATCGGTCCGGAGCAGCCAGAAATCACACCGGAAGGATTTGGTGAGCTTGTCAAAGGACATAATTATTTACAAATCAACTACAAAGAATCCATTTCTAAGCAGATTTATGAGAACTTTTAGTCTATTGTTGGTCTTCTTTTTAGCTCACTCTTTATGGAGTCAAGCAGACTACTTCACTTTACAAGATGGTGCAAAACTATACGTGGAAGTAAGTGGTAAAGGACAGCCCATGCTATTCATCCCGGGTTGGACCATGACCCATAAATTCTTTGAGCAACAGAAGGAACATTTTTCAAAAAACTACCAGGTGATTACCTACGACCCGAGAGGGCAGGGAAGAGCAGATAAAACCACCTATAAGAACAATTATGCAGCACACGCAGCGGACTTAAGAGCATTGATCCTGGAGAAAGGATGGAATGAAATTGTATTAGTGGGTTGGTCGAGTGGCTGTCTGACTATGTTTGAGTACTTGAGGGCCTATGGGACCGACCGCATGGCCAAGCTGGTATTTATTGATGAACCCCCGAAATGGGTAGGAAACCCGAAGGAAGAATGGGTGTATGGCACTTTTGATGGTTACAGAAATACCTTAAAAGGTATGCTGGCCAAACCTTCCGATCCAAATGGCATCATTGATTGGATGCTCAACGACCCTATTGAAAGTAGCACTAGATCCTGGATGCGAGAAGAGATTCTCATGACTCCTCCTCACGTGGCCTTGAGCTTGTACATCGATGGGATAGCCTGCGATTACAATGAAGAAGTCCGTAAACTTTCAATCCCTAGTCTATTCATGATCAGAGAATCTTGGTATGATCAGGGCAATGAATGGCTCAAAACAAATGCACCTCAAGCTGAGGTAACCTCCATTTCGAGCCATGCCATGTTTTGGGAGCGACCTAAGGTCTTTAACGAGAAGTTATCCGACTTTTTGAAATAAAAAGTCTTGTGTAACGAAGACGCGAATCCTCAGATTGTTCCTAGGCGGACCGGATCTCTTTACGCATAATCTGCTGTATGAGGAGTATAGCTCCAAGTGTAGCTACGCCAAGCAATACTGGACTAGTGCCAAACATCAAGATCAGGGAGCTAGACCAAAAACTTGCTGCTGTGCCCACTACAAAACGGTAATCAAAATTAAGTCCGTAGAGCAATAACGTTAAAAAGAGAAAACACGTTTTGGACCAGTATACCTTGTTGGCATCCATAAGCATTTCTGCCTCCGTAGCGGCATCACTATAGGTGGCGAAGATATTAATGCCGTCCCCAAACCACAGCCGAAGGGTCATATTGAGGATCAGATAAGCATAACTTATGATAAGTAAATAGAAGGCCCAATTAGTTCGGATTTTATACCGTAGCGTTTTCATTTTCAATTCTTTTTTTTTGCATAAAGACATGCTAAGATGCTGGCTTGCTATGCCATTCGTGGAAGATACCCCCGGGATCTCTTTCCGCCCGGATGTTCTGTACCCTGTCCAAATTTTCTGCAGTCATAAAGGTTGCAGTTCGTTTATGCAAGGCTTCGTCCGCCAACTGAATACCAGTAGAAAGGTGTTCCATCTTCTTCATCATATCACTGGCCCAGTTACCGTAAATATGTGTATCGGCAGGATTCTTCCAGCAACTGTAAAGAGACAGATAAATGTTGTCTTCACTGCTGTAAGCCATATTCGGTGCTAACTCACCAGGGTGCCAGTTGAGCCACAAAAAATGAGAGGGAGGCGGCGGCAAAGTTTCTGCAATCTCTTTGATAAAAGGCAGTAAGTCATCAATGGAGGAATGGGTCCACATGTTATCCACCCCCCAACAATGATCTTCTGGATAATGAGACATCACTGTTTTATAAAGCAGATCAATCCCCGGATTGATGGCTGGCGTCTTAATCATAGCCTTTTGGGCGATAGGACTATTTTTCATAAATAGTTTTGCCTCCTCAAATTCATCTTTTGTATCTGCAAAAATGGGTGCTATTGCTTCGATACCTGGCCCCAAAAGTCCCAATACACTCTTACTCATCAGCATTTGAAATTCGACGGCTTTTGGTATGGCTGGCCCAACCTCATTGGCCCATCTATACACAGTCTCCAAGTGCTTGATCGCAAAATTATGTACGATAACAGCACGATATTTAGGCAGGTCATACACCCTCAAATAGAATTTTACCACGATCCCTAAGAAACCTGCACCAGCCCCCCGAGCAGCCCAAAACAAGTCAGCATTCTTATGGGCATCCGCATACACCAATTCACCCTCAGCCGTTACAATATCCAAGCCTAGTACACTTTCGCAAGCAATGCCTAATTTCCGGCCATTCCAACCATATCCACCCTGCAATAGATATCCCCCTAAACACCCCCCTTGGCAGTGGCCTGCAGGAAAGAATAAGTTCTTTTTGTAAAGCGCTTTCATCAGGGTACTACCACCAACGGCAGGACCCGCTTCTGCGGTTTTTTCTTCGGTATTAACGCTAAATTGATTGAAGTTTTTCATATCAATCAATAGGCAATCTTCTCGAAGGAAGTTAGCACTAAAACTATGTCCGCCTGAAGTGATGGTAATCCTTCTACCTACTTTTTTGGCGTATCTGACTACATTAACAATGTCTTCAACGGTTTTTGGCTCATAGATGGCGGCAGGCCTGGGTGATATGGGCACTTTATTAAACAAGGTATCCATAATGGCTTCTTCAAAGTTGACATCGGCTCTGTTTATGGTTCTTCCACTAATGGCCACCTTTTCATCACTAGCATATTTCTCGTACAGATCTGGGAGAATAGGAGCCAAATGACTCATTTCTTCCGCACAGTGAAGCAGTAAATCATGACCAAAACCATTCGGCAAGGACTTGAATTTTTTCAGTACGGCTACAGCAGCTTTGTTAACAAAGTCGTCATGACGAGCGCCTACATATTTACCCCCAACCCAAAATCTAGAACGCATTTCCGTTCCAGTAGCAGTCGACCTTACTTGATGAACTAAATATCCATAATCAACGGGAAGTTTAGGATGACCTAGTTTAGCGCAAATGTAAACAGATTGTTGAGGTTGGTTAATCGCGTCATGAGAAAAGCCAAATTCCAAGGGTGATTTGAACTGTATGGCCGCATCCAACTCATTTTCACCAATGTATTCCTTGATGATGGAATTTCTTCCAACGTAACAATTATCGCTCCTACCGTCTTCCCATCTTGCGCTGAGGTGCGCCTTGGGGTGCCATAATTTATACCGTTGATTTTTGGATCCGTGCCATCCAAACCACCAATCCCACATCTCTGGGGTAGTATTAGGAACAAGTGTCTTCACCGCAACGGCAATACTGCCATCATCTGCTACTGAAAAGCCCGTTTCTATGGGCATAGCTCCTGCTTCTTCTAAATGGGTCATTTCATCAAGATCGGGTAAAGTCCCCCAAGGTAAAGGGCTTTTTAAGCTAGCTTCCACATCAATGTGTATGCTTGCCATTTGTTCCTGGTAGAATGCGGAATATTCCGATTCTAAGTCCGTTTCTTTAAATCCCAAATAAGATTTTGACATAAGGTTTGATTTACATTGGAGTGGTTACGACTGCGGAGAATTGGTCTAAAGCTGATCATACCAGGAGCTTGCCACGCTGTTTAAGTAGTGCCGTTAAAAGCAGATATTAGCAAGACGCAGGAGTCAGTCTCTGTAAAAGTCTAGATTACAGATGATCATGAAAACCAAACCACTTCAATAGTTAAAAGAATTGGGGGTCAAACAGTACAAGTGTAAAGCGCTAGCGGAGGTCTTGGGCTATGCTCTACTGATTTTACGATTCGGAGGGATACCAGGTCTGTGTTCGAGAAAATCCGCTCCAGTGTTTTCCCTTTACTTTTAGGGTACCGTCTTCCAACCAGATCGTGCAATCGTATTCCTTTCCGTTTTCGGGGTCCAAGATGGTGCCTTTCCGCCAGTAGTCTTTGTGAGGCTTTAATGCTTCGATAATCACTAAGCCAAGGACCGGTTTTCCTTTTTTAGCTCCTGTGCAAGGCTCACATAAGACACCAGGGTCTTTGTCCAGCAATTTTGTGATTTTCCCAAATAGCAATCCTCCCTTTTCATAGATTTCAACGTAGGAACGAGCCTCGCCAGAATCGTCATCTACGGTTTTCCAGGTACCTACGGGTGATTGAGCGACAGCGGTCCAAGGTAGCAGAACCAGGATCAAATGAATGAGGTATTTCATAACTTTTGTGTTGTTTATTTCCTTTAACAATCACAAAAATAGGAGGGGCATTTTTCAAAAATCTTGAATTAATTCAAGATTTTTCCTTTTTGAACAGTATTAGAAGAGTCTACCCTTGTTTTTTCAGTTTACTGAGCCATTCAGGAGAGATACCACAAAATTCTGCGATATATTTTGACGGGACTTTTTGGATGACAGATGGCATTTCTTGAAGAATAAAGTCATATTTTTCCTTTGCAGAATAAGCAATGAGTTTTGTCTTCAATTCATTTTCTTCCACAATAACCGTGATCATAGAATCGTGGTAAAATTGGTTGAAATATCTGTCTTTTTCTTTTAAAGTATCTACTGCTACTTTGGGAAGCGCCACTACAACGGAATCGGTAATAGCCTTCAACTCGCAATGAGTGGGTACCTGTGTAAAGTAGCTGTCTACGCAGGCCATCAGCTGATGAAGGTCCGGCAAATAAAAATTAATGGTTTTCGCAAATCCCGTCTGCTCATGGATGTAGCGACAAACAAAGCCCCCTTCAGCAACCAAGTACGCATTTTTACAAATATCACCAGGAAGCAGCAGGGTATCTTTGGTTTTTACAGTAATGACTTTAAGATGATCCCACATATGTCGGATACTTTCTTCCAGAACTCCTAAACCTTGTAGGTTGGCTAGATATTCACGAATGAACTTTGTGGCATTACCTTGACTCATATTAGCATCTAAAATACATCTATTGTCTGTTACTTCCTGCTTTGATCCTATCCTTTTGTTCTTGACGATCCATACGACAATCTACGCCAAACATATTCCAGTGGCCCTTGCTTGAATCGCTTCAGCCAAGCCCGGCTAAACAGCCATTGTACCGTCAAGATCCCAAATGCAAAAAAAGGTAGGTAGCTAAAAGGTACTTTGCGCATCAAAGCTAGCCCATATCCGAAGAATAATAAGACCGCTGTCACATTCTGGAAGATGTAATTCGTCAAGGCCATACGCCCTAACAGGGCTAGATTTTGGAATACCCTCTCGGCTCGGCCAGAAGCCCAGAAGACCAGAAAGAGCATAGCGATTCCTAGAGCTAAGGAGGTAGAACCTACATGATAGACTACCGCCTGCAGGAGTCCGATCTCGGTTAAGGCATAGGGAGTCCCAATCATGCCTTTAATGACAGCATAAGCGAATGAGGTAATTAGCCCAATGCCCCCAATCCAAATAGCACTACTTGGAACCCTGACCTCATTGTTCTTGATTTTGGGCAACCAGTGTCGTGCCAGTAAAATACCGATCAGGAACAGTCCCAACACCTGGAAGTAACGTCCCGAGAGCAGGTAGCTCATGGCGCGAGGAATCGCATATAGCACGTTTACAGCACAAACTTCCAGTGCCGAGTCTGACGTTCGCATCTCCAAGAGGGATAAGTCCGCAAACCCCCATTGCGCCTTCAGTCCTGTAGAAATGCGTCGTAAAGATCCCCAGAAAGGAGCATCCGGTGTTAGATAGGTCACTAAATGAATCACCAAGGGAATAAACAACAAGACCACCACCCAGCGCAACAGTGTACGGTCTGAACGAAACACAAACAAGGGAAGTAACATACCCAAAAGACTATAAAGCGTAAGGATATCTCCGTTCCAAATCAGATACATATGTAATAACCCGATACAACAGAGTACAAGCATCCGCCTATACCAAAAGGCGCGGAAGTTAACGGATGCAGCACTGAACCTTTCCGCTTGTAGCGCAAAACCGACACCAAACAAGATAGAGAAGATGCCATAGAATTTCCCTTCTACAAACCAGTCAATAAAGAATAATACAGCCCGATCCAAGATGGGCAATACAATAATCTCGGCTGGGGTATAAGTATTGTATCCAATAAAGCTGTAGAGGTTGGCAAATAGGATCCCGAAAAGCGCAAATCCCCTAAGTGCATCCAATACTTGTATCCGTTCCGATCCAGTAGTTGGTTTTATTTCTGACATAGTGAGTAATTTAATACCAGTACAAAGCCAAAAGCAGCCTACTAGACTGGCATCTCGCTTCAAACTCTATCCATGGCTTCTGAGGGTGGGATCGGGATATTTCTTAGACTTTGCCTTTTTTAGCACATTCATCACAGACCCCTTCAAACAGCATAGGTATTTCTTGGATTTCAAAGGATTGCAACTGGGTGATATAGTTATCCGGTAGTGCAGGTAAGCACTGAATAGCGTCACAGTGCTTGCATTTCAAATGCGGGTGAACGGGAGACTGATATTGGTGAAAAATATAGTAGGAACTTCCGGAAGCAGCCAGGGTTTTTGTCAAAAAACCCATATCAACAAAGGTATTTAACGTGCGGTAAATCGTTACACGATCGAAAACAGATGAAAAGCGGTTAAGAATAGCGGTAAGACTATGCCCCGTTGGATTATCAACGAAAAAGGATAACATTTCCAGGCGAGTGTTAGTCAAGCGAAGTTTCTTTTCCTGTAACATGGTCTTCGCTTTTTCATGTATCATAGCCATAACTGTCGTTTAGTTGGGAATGGTTGAAACCTAAAGGCTGTAATCCAAATGAAAGAGGTTACATCAATTCAATCATTTTTGTTCTTCGGCATCCCGAAGGATATAGTAAAACTCATTGGGGTCATCCTGATTTAAATACAAAGTCCCCTTGAATTTCAGAAAGTCATCTATTTTGTAGCGCTTCCTATTGTCCTTTAAATACATACTGATGACGGAAGCAGGACTAGCTTTACCACAAAAAAAACAGGAAGCATAGGGATTAAAGGATAAAGACAATAGCTCCTCTGCTTCATCAAAGGGAATAACGAATCCCTCTATGACCACTTCCTTGCCATGGAGTTCCTTCACTGCATCCGTAAATACGGGTGAATACATCTCCATACCTAATTCCTCAAAGTATCTTAGCTTATACTCAATATTAATGAGCACTCTCCAATCTACTTCGATCTCCTCTGCGGTTGTAGAAGAAGCGGTTTGATTGACAAATTGAGGTTTGGACGCACGGATTTCCTCGTTCCCCCCCCCATCCCTTAATTGCCCAGTATGTAGAGCCGTCAAGCGGGCGCTCAATGGGGCATTGTTAGGAAGAACTTCATCTGCCATAAAATCCACTTTAGATTCAGCAGCGATGGTCGCATCATGCCAATTCGCTTGCCCAAAACCTAAATGTTCACAGGTCCTATTTTGGGTAAAGACCCCAGCAAACAAGAAAGCAGCAAGAAGAACTTTAAAAGTAGCGCTCATGTTGGGTTCACTTTTCTGACAAAATCGTTGAAACATCCATCTGCCTTGCCTTCCAGCTAGGTAGTATGATAATCGTGTAGAAACGTTCAGATCACACTTTAGCTTGTTTCATGCTCTACCTTGCGAGTATATTTATTCAACATCTTCTCAAAGGCTTCCTTTTTCAAACCTCGGCCAATAAAGACCAAATGACTTTCTCTGGCATCATTGGGCCCCCAAGGAGTACCATCCGTGACAACACAGCTGGTTCTGACAGACTGGATGATTACTCGATTTGGATAATCTAGTACATTTAGAATACCCTTAATGCGATATACCTGATCCCGGTAGAGGTTGACTAAGCGATGCAGCTGCAAAGAGAAGTAGTCGTCCAGCACAAAGGGTTGATCAAAAACCAAAGTGAAGGTATTGACCTTGTGTCGATTACCTTTAGCCGCGGCAATTGGGCCCTCAACTAACTCTTGTCGATTACCTACATTAGCTAATCTCCTCTCAAAAGAAGCCACTTCAGCCGTCTTCGTCTCTAGGATTTGTTTGATAGGGAAACGCCCTCCTTCACCACTGAGGGTGAGGGCATGGGGATTGATGGACTGAAGATGTTCCAATATTTCGGATAAGTAACCTTCGCTAACGGTGTCTGCTTTGTTCAGTAAGAGCACATCTGCCATCACGATCTGGCGGAGCGCTTCTTCTGTTTCGTCTAACCAATCTTCAACCAGGCCAGCGTCCACCACGCAAATTACTTGCTCCAACTCAAAGTATTTTTCCACCATCGGGTCCGCCAAAAAGACCTGCACAATAGAACTTGGGTCAGCTACTCCAGTGGTCTCTATTACCAAGCGATCAAATTGGTCTTGCTTGGTACTTACTAACTCCAAGGCATCGAGTAAACCATCGGATAGGGAGCAACACAAACAGCCGGCGGTAAGTTCCACTACCTCCTCGACACCGGCCTCAACCAAGGCACCATCCACATTAGACTTACCTACCTCGTTTTCAATCACCATGATACGCTGCTCACGCTGCTCACGAATAAAGTGATTGAGGAAAGTAGTTTTACCTGACCCTAAAAAGCCAGTGATTAAGGTTACCTTCTTTGGACTAATCTGCATAAGGTGATAATTAATTTTTAGGCATCAATAAACAATGCTTTAAAATGCAACTCTGTTGCAAATATACTTAAGATATTTTTCAATCCAATACGGTTGCGTTAAATTGCGACGTAGAAATCATTGCGAATATTAAAACGATCAGTTGTTGCTACAAGTTCAATAGATTTTATTCTTTGCAACACAGGGCATTTATCCGACAGAGTCCGTATTTGATATCCTGAAAGAAGAATAGCATTTTGAATTTATGCCCCAATTCCAACTATATGACTGCCAGATAGTAGGAATAATGAAGTTTTGCGGAATTACTCCTAAATACTGCCTAATTCTACATAAATTCGGAAAATTGACATCAATAAACAGTCAATTGAAAGTACACTCATTATTTTCACTTAAGCCAGAAACAATGTTTCATAAGCTACACCACATTTCTTATCTATTCTTCCTCTGCGCATTTTTAATGGTCAGCTGTAATGCAGGTTCGGAATCTGATTCAGCTGAAGAAGAACTAGTCCAACGGGCCCTTGAAATTCACGATCGGGTGCTCACTGTTGATACCCATGCGGATACCCCCTTGCGGATGATCCAGCCAGGATTCGACATGGCAGAACGACATGACCCTAAGGAAACGGGCTCGAAAGTCGATTATCCACGAATGAAAGAAGGAGGCTTAGACGCCATCTTTTTTGCTGCCTTTGTAGCACAGGATATCCGTGATGACGATGGCAACACACGAGCCAAAGCCCTTTGCCTTCAGATGATTGATTCTATTGTATCTTCCACGCAAAAAAACGCAGATATTGTTGGGCTAGCGCTCAACCCTGATGATGCTTATGCTATAGAAAAAGAAGGCAAGCGAGCCATCTACATAGGTATCGAAAATGGCTATCCCATTGGAAGCGATATTTCTAACGTGGCCGAATACTACGAAAAAGGCGTCCGCTACATTACGCTAGTCCATTCCTCGAATAATGACTTGGCAGATTCCGCTACTGATCCAGATGGAACAGAGCATGGAGGAATAAGTGAATTCGGGGCAGAGGTTGTTAAAGAAATGAATCGTCTGGGTATTATGGTAGACGTTTCTCACGGCAACGATAGTGTATTCTATGATGCCATTGAACTATCTAAAGCTCCGATCATTGCCAGTCACTCCAACGCTCGAGCAGTTACTAAGCATGATCGCAACATGACCGATGAAATGCTGCAACTAATGGCGAAGAATGGCGGAGTTGTACAGCTTACTATGTTAGCTGATTACCTTCGAACGGCACCACCGAACCCCGAGCGGGACTCAGCAGTAGCTGCTCTAAGAGCGAGTATGAAACCTGTTAGTGAAATGACACCAGAAGAGCGTACAGCACTTCGCGAATCTTTCCAGGCACTCAATGAGAAATATCCAGCTCCGCCGGCCACCGTCAAACACGTAGCGGATCACATTGACCACATCGTTAAAGTGGCAGGAATTGATCATGTCGGTATTGGTTGTGATTTTGATGGGGGAGGAGGAATCGAAGGGGTTTTCGATGCCAGCGAAGTCATGAATATTACGATCGAGCTAGTTAGACGTGGGTATACGGAAGAGCAGATCGAAAAAATCTGGGGCGGTAATTTAATTCGTGTCTTTAAGGAAGTTCAAGCAGTGGCCTCGGAGATACAGGCTGCCGGATAGTCCTAAAACTGCAATATATGTACAGTATTTTGTACGTCATGATACTTTTAGTAGAGGCGGCTACTCCAGCGGCCTCTGCTAGCTCCCACCCATTGAGGTTATCACTATGCGAAATTGAATACACTTCCAAGCAGCAATTGATGACCATTAACCTTAAACTCTTTCTTACGGATGTGAATGAGGCATTGGTTTTTGATCCCTACAGCAAGGAACTGGCTTTTTGTCAACCTAATGAATCGGCAAAGGCAGATCAGCTATTGCTAGATTACTTGAACAAGTTCTTCTATGTAAAGACTAATGGGAAGAAGGTAGAGTTAAAAATCCAACGCAAGAAGTTAAGTGGGGAGGGAGATAACACAGCATTGTGGGTCTACTTTGAGCATAAACAAGGGCAATCTCTGACTTCTTTGGAAATCAAAAATGCTGTTTTCACGGATCTCTTCTTTGATCAAAACAACATCGTTTACGCTCACATTAATGGTAAATCCAAAAGTTTAATGCTCAATAAAAAAACATCTGCTCATCAGCTAACCTTCTGATATGCACCCCTTCAATTTTTATCTCAAGCTAGGGTTTGAACATATTTCTAATCTAGCCGGC
Organism: Saprospiraceae bacterium; assembly: GCA_013214355.1. GTDB lineage: Bacteria > Bacteroidota > Bacteroidia > Chitinophagales > Saprospiraceae > DT-111. Next base: position 92,620 of record JABSSL010000084.1, read on the forward strand.
TACGACCATATCCTCTTCTTGATCGTTCTCTGTGCGGTCTATCGAATCCAGCAATGGAGAAATATTCTAATCCTAGTGACCGCTTTCACCATCGGGCATAGCGTTACCTTGGGGCTCGCAGCCGTGGATGCCTTCTCCATCCCTTCCAAGATCATCAAATTCCTCATTCCTGCCACGATATTCATTACTGCGCTCCACAACGTCATCAGTGAACATCCAACTGGAAAGTCTTCCAAAATGGGGCGAAACTATGCAATGGCCTTGTTCTTCGGCTTCATTCACGGAATGGATTTCTCCAACTATTTCAAAGCACTTTTGATGGATCCTTCCTCCATTGTCACGCCCTTACTGGGCTTCAATATTGGTATTGAACTCGGGCAGCTACTAGTAGTCTTATTCATCGTTGGCATTGCCTTTCTATTCTTGAATGTCATTGGGGTAAAACACCGTTTTTGGAACCTCTTCGTTTCCGGAGCCGCAGCGGGGATGTCTCTGATTTCTATGCTGGAGAATAAGTTTTGGTAGCAGATTTCTCTTCTTCCAAAATCCTCCAAAGAACAAGGTGGGTAATGGCCGGTAAATTGTTGGAAAAGGGCTTGCACTAGGGGAGAAGCATAGTTTGCGCTGATTGGGAAAGGAACTAAAAGATATGCCTATCCAGCCCTAAAAGAAAACCCCTGCCTCCGGAAGGGAGACAGGGATTTCCGTCATCGTATTCGTACAATGCGATGTTTATATTTATCGGTGAATTACAAGGCGTTCAGTGATCACCTCCTCTTCGGTCTGGATATTAACTAAGTATACGCCTGCTCCTAGTTTCCGTACATCAAGCGTAGCCTGGTCTACGCCCTCATATTTACGGCGAATTACTTCCTGGCCATGCATATTGAAGACAGTAATTAGGCTCATCTCATCCGCAACACGGATATTGACTAGATCTGTTGCTGGGTTTGGAGAGAGTGCCACATCACCTTCAACTTGATCGCTGAGGTCATAGCTCTTGGCTGTTGGTATCTCCTCAATAGTAACTATAGCACCAGTCGCAGAACCTGAAGATAAGGATCCTGTTACCGTGATTTCGTCTACGTAGATCTGGTCTCCATTGGCACTGGCATCACACTGAATGCGGAATCGGGCACCATCCGTAAGATTGTAAGATGAGGCAGGAAGGGTAACCGTCGCTGAATAGAAGGAACCATTATTGAAACTGCTTCCGCTAGCGTAGGTAGCCACTGTTTGCCAACCTGAACCGTCATTGTATCGTACCCAGAAATCTTCTCCATTCTCCATACTGTTCGGATAGAAGTAGAAATTGATTTCTACACTACCTAGGCCTGCCAAATCATAAGCGGGTGAAGTCATGGAAGAAGCTACGCCACTATTATCTCGTAAGCGAATGGAATAGGAACCTTCCCAGCTGAAGGAAGTCGATCTACGTCGGGCACAGTCACTTCCTCCATCAGCCCAGCCATCCAAGCCTGATTCGAAGAAGTATCCTTCCGTAAACGGTGTTCCTCCACCACCTGTACAGCCAGTAGTAGATCCTACCTCTGTATCTTGACCGGAGGCATTACCTGCTGCATCCAGCGCTCTCACTCCAAAGTTGTAGCTCGTACAAGCTGTAAGTCCGGTAATATTAACTGAAGTACCACCTGTCGTACCTAGTGAAGAACCATCCACAAACACCTCATAAGCAGTAACGCCTACGTTATCACTAGAAGCATTCCAGGATAAGGACACCTGGGTTTCTTGCTCATTACTTACCGTAAGATTAGTAGGAGTAGAGGGTGGGGTAGTATCTGGACCACTCACACCGATACAGAAATCTGTGGCTTCGCTACCACCAAAGCTGCCGCCACTAGCTAATACTGTACTGCCATTGGTCAATGTATAAGATCCATTTCCATACTGGCAGCAAATACCGTCTCCATAAGCATCATTAATGGTAAAAGTATAGCAATCATCTACCAGACAAATTTCTTCAGTAATCGTAGAGCCATCCGGTGAGCTACCATAAGTACCACCGCTGGCAATTGTCGCACCAGCATCGTTGGTAATTACCCAACTGGTTTCCTCAGGATAGTTATCCAGCGTGATGGAAAGCGTCACCTCCGTACCATTACAGCTGGTTGGACAGCTGGGACAGTCAGGACCACCACAATCTACACCGGATTC
>JABSSL010000085.1 GCA_013214355.1 Saprospiraceae bacterium
AAGGTGTCTGCTTCCTGATAAATCCACCACGAGAAGTAGAGGCTATCCTGGTCTGGATCAGCAGAAGCTGAGGCATCCAATGCTACAGTCTCACCCGCTTTAGCTTTCAGAAAAACAATTGAATTTGAGGCATCTTCATTGATGGCAGCTACAGGATGATGGTTGGCTTCCTTGTAGGCTTTTATACACCAATCCATTCGACAAATTTGGTCATTATACATGGCTCTCCGCCATCGCCATACAGGAGAATAGTTGCTAAGGTAAACCGTATCATTCTCTGGATCCGTCCATTGATCAGGAACTTCACTGTACACATAAAAAGGAGCGACTTTTTCTTCATCTGCTTTAATATCTGCATGTCTCGACCAGAAATTCTCTGTTTTTTTCCGGCTAAATCGCCCACTCCAGCCACCCCAAGAGGGCTGATTGATATCGAAGAGTCCTTTGTTAACCAGACCCATCCATGGGATCGTTCCACCGCCTTCCATGAATCCAACCACGCCTTCGCCCCAGGCATGAAATCGCCTTTCGGGATAAAGATCACCCAAGGCACCATGATTGTCCATGATGTTTTCTTTTTGCCATTGGAGCTGTCCTTCTGTACTGTACGGGTAGGGTTTCCAATAATGAGGTCCCAGTCCTGCTTTTCGATCCGCCCAGCTCGGGCCACCATAAGCATAGGTTTGGTAGTTGCTACGTATCCAGTGTATGTTCGGGAACTCCCGACAGATCCAGGAACCAGCATTATCCTGAGATCCGTTTTCGAATACTCTCAGCTTTTTTACAAAAGCATCCAGCTCCGCCTCAGAATGCTGCTCCCGGTAATCAAAAAGTGCTTGTGCCAGTGTATTTGAACCTGCATTTACGACCATCCAAACTGGCCGTTCATCTTCCTTTTCAAGAATGCGGATGATTAGATCTGAACCCGCACTCGATTTACCCGGACCAACATCGGCAATACCATAGCCCTTTTGTCCAGCTGCCACGACCTTTCTCAGTTTTTGTGGTTCTGGATAAGTTGTAGCGTGAATTTTCAGATTGTCATATACGGCTGCATAGGCATCGATAATTTCCTGGAAGAGCTCCGGGTGGGTGACCGAATTATACTCCCCCAGATGAGATCCTGGCCGCAAGTACTTTCCAGTAACCGCTATTAACCCCTCAATGTCAAATTCATTGGAGCAGGTGATCATATGAATCATTTGCTGCATTTCATCGGGTTCATTGCCCATGTCAGCCAGGACTACTAGCCGCTGGCGACCGTTATGATGCCCCGGGCTAGTACGATTTTCAGCGGAACAAGCTACAATAAGAAGTAAGAATAAGTAGTGTGTTATTCGATTCATCCCACCGATTTAGTCCATTTTTAGTTGGAAAAGCGCCACGTGAGAAACGAGGACTAGCATCACCTAATATCTTCGATCACAGATTTGAAACCTTTTCTAAAATCGATTGGACTTCATCCATACTCATTCCTTTAAATAAGATAAGCCTATCAATTTGAAGCCCATGAGATCGGCCAACAATATTAAGGGTGTATTCTCCCGCTGCTGGGAATTTAGCCGTCATCCAACCATGCCCAAGATCATGGACCTCCGCTACGCCGTGAAGGACAAAATCATCGCTGCTCCGGCTATAAAACTTCTCATAATGAGTCATTTTTTTATCCTTCACGTAGGCCACATCTCCGGAAAAGTATAGATAGGCATCATTCCCTTTGTCCGTCCCCCTTTCTCCTTCAGGTTGTCGCATCATCCACTTTACGGTATAATCCCCTGGGTCAGTAATAGTAAAAGTGTAGGAAAGATGATTGTCCATATTCACTTCCTTATAAGCATTCGGGCCATCAAAATAGATATACTTTCCTCCAGAGGCCTTTGCCTTATCCTCACCCAGTTTCCACTGACCCTTCAACTCCATTTGTTCGGCCTCGAAGACCAGTAATTTACTCCTTTCTCTTTCAGCTGAAGCTGAATCCTTAACGGCCCTGAAAGTAATAGAACGCCATCTTCCGCGGGCAAAGGCAAAAGCATCGCCTTCTGGGATTTTGCCATTAGAATGCGTGTTTGATTCTATTTGAATGACATCGCCAGTACGTATGGGTACCTTTTCCAAGGTGTGGGTATAAGGTTGCATATCAGCAGAGGTTTCCGGGTTTTGTACTTCTCCCACCAATTTTCCATTAACCTTGATGCGATACGTACTCTCCCCATCTTCTTCGGTCAATGAGGTAAGGATGATGTTATAATATCCACTCGCTTCTTCAAACACTTTTTTTGCAGCGGCATATTTGTCTTTATGTATCCCGGCATTAATGGCGATGGCATTCCTGCCTTTGTCTTTATAAGGTGCGACAAAGTCATTTATTTTTTGAATTTTGAAATCCTCGATCCCTACCCAAGTTATGTCAGTCGCTTGATTTATTCCTGTCCCGATAAATGCTTGGAATTTGGCCGGACTACCATCTTCGTCACCAAGCAGCAGATAGTATAACATTCCCGCATCGGAGATATCAGCGGAATTCTTTTGGTTGACCAGCATTCGCTCGTAAATCCAAGCTACGCTTGGGTCTTTATGATCTCGCATCCAATACCAAACCGTCCAGTCGTCATGCGATTTCCAGCCTGCATTCGGATCATTTCCTGAATTCTGATCCTTTATTTTTTTGTATTGAAGCCGATTTCCGCTTAGAGAAATGGTTTCTTGTATATTTTGTATTGAAGCCGATTTCCGCTTAGAGAAATGGTTTCTTGTATAGTATGGTGTTTATCAGCTTCGGCAACTGGAGCTTGGTCAAATTTGGGGTCCCCTCTTCTCAAATGATTGTCATTATAGCCACTATGTGAAATCACATATACATGTTCCAAGGCATCTGCTTTCCCCTCATTAACCACCCTCTCTACCACTCTATAAAAGAACTCTGCCGGGCCCATATGAATGAAATAAAGCGGATCTTCTGAAGATGACTTCTCCAGTTCCTTCGCTAAATGACTCAAGGCAGCCTCGAAGTCTGCAGAAACATCGAAAAAGCGGTCGGCATCAAAGTTCCAATGTTTAATGCCTCCCTCTACTCCAATTTTCATATGATTAGTTTCGGAGGTATGAGGTGGAGCATCTACAAAGTTATTGTAGGAAAAATGCACGAGCTGATCTTGTAGCTTTAGTTTAGCAAGGATGGCCAAGGTGGCGGGTGTGGCGCCCGAGTCATCCGGATCGGCGCGCGGCCAGAAATGGTGATTATCCGCCTGGTTATTGCCATCCGCACTAATGGCAATGCGATGGTTTTTATAGCCTAGACTTTGCGCACTTAACAAGCTGGGTAGACAGCCATAGGAGATAATAAGGAGTAATAGATGTTTAATATTCATTACGTAATTGTTTAAAGCTAAATCTTTAGTTTGTGGATGCGAGAAGCTAGCACTCCTCGGTCTTTCGGAGAAGATTCGTCCGTTCTCCCTTGAAATTTCACGCTTACTGACTTCGGGTAGGAACACAGAGATTTGATCCTGCTCCAACACACTACTTAGCTAGCATTATCTTTAACCTTACTAGCCACATATTGTGAAGGCGTTTGATTGTATACTTTTCTGAAACTTTTGGTAAAATAGCCTGGGTCATTAAATCCTACGCTGTAGCCGATTTCCGCGATGGTAAGCTGATTCTGTTCCAATAGTTGCGCGGCGCGTTTGAGCCTAACGATGCGCATAAAATCACTAGGTGCATGTCCAGTTAGCTTTTTTAATTTTCTGAAGAAGGTGGAACGACTCGTCTTCATATCTGAGGCCAGCTCTTCCGTCCAGTAGTTTTCATCGCCCATATTTTCCTCCATAAATTCCATGGCTCTTTCTAAAAACGATTGGTCCAAGGAAGTCAGGGTGACCTTTTCAGGGGTGATTTTGGTTTCAGTTATAAATCTCTTCCGTAGGGCTTCTCTCGTCTCAATCAGCTTATCTATTCTAACGCCTAGCAGTTTCATTTTAAAGGGCTTGGGAATATAGGCATCCGCTCCGGATTCCAGGCCTTCGATTCGATGTTCAACAGAATTTAAAGCAGTAAGCAAAATAACGGGGATGTGACTGGTCCGGATGTTGGTTTTCAGTTGGTGACAAAATTCTATGCCATCCATTTCCGGCATCAAGACATCACTGACAATTAGGTCTGGTATTTCCCGTAAGGCAGTATTCAAGCCTTCTTTCCCATTTTCTGCTTCAAATATTTGATACTTTTTTTCAAGTCCTTTCTTGACCACATCTCTGATGTCTTTATTGTCGTCAACTACTAGTACGGATATTTTATGAATGGCCTTTGGATCTGAAGCGGCCAAATTTTCTTCCTGAATGATAAAGGCGGCATCTAGTTCATCTTCCGTCAATATTTCTGGGGGAGAATTTTCTAATATTTCATCGGCTTGCAAGTGATTATTTCCTACGGGAATTTTAACGGTAAAGCAAGTGCCGACACCTTCTGTTGAATCTACTGCAATCGTACCATAATGTAAGTCAACCAGGTCCTTGGTGATGGCCAGGCCAATTCCGGATCCTGAATTAGCAGTGTTTTTGTCCTTATTTACCCGATAAAAGCGCTGAAATATATAGGGCAGCTGTTCTTTGGGAATTCCAGCACCGGTATCGTTTACTTCAACCTGTATATATTCGCAATGTGTTTCTCGCTCTTCAATGTATAAGGTCGGGTTTCCTTTTGGTAAGGTCACTCTAATCACCACTTGCCCTCCTTTAGCCGTAAATTTGATCGCATTAAAAATTAGATTGTTTAGCACTTTTTCAAACTTGTCCCAGTCAATCCAAACGTCACAGGTGTACAATTGGCTTTCAAATGAGAGGTCTATATTTTTGGATCTGGCCAATGCTTTGAAGGAAAAAGTAACCTCTCGCACAAAGTTGATAATGTTCGCTTTAGCAGCAACTAACTTGGTTTCCCCAACTTCAATTTTTCTGAATTCCATGAGTTGATTCACCAAGCGCAATAGATAATTTGCGTTTCGCTCAATAACTTTTAATTGGGGACGAAATGAGATGTCTTCTTTAATCGACTCCAAAATCTCTTCCAGAGGCGTTAAGATCAAGGTGATAGGGGTCTTGAATTCATGAGATATATTGGTGAAAAACTGAAGTTTCAATCTATTCACCTCCTTCATCTCCTTCTGAACTTTCAAGGCTGTTCGCTCTTTCGACTGTAGACGATAATACGCCCGGATGCTCAAGAGGATACCGAATATGATTAGTGCGTAAATGAGGTATGCCCAGTTGGTCAGCCAAAAGGGAGGATGAATAATGAAATTCATTTCCGCGGCTTGTTCGTTCCAAATGTCATCATTATTGGAAGCGATGACCTTAAACGTGTAATCACTAGGCGGCAGATTTGTGTAATGGGCAAAAGGTAAACCCTTATCAGCTTGCCATTCTTCATCAAAACCTGCTAACTGATACCTAAACTTATTTTTATTTGGGGCTGCAAAGTGGAGCGCAGCAAATTCAAAGGTTAAGGTATTTTCATGGTGTTTCAACTGGATAAGCTCCATGTGCGCAATAGCTTTATCCAGAATCACTCTATTGTTATAGGTTTTTCCAACTTTTACATCTTCATTTTTAATTTTGAACCCGATGAGTTTCACCTCCGCCGGTATGGTATTATCAACTAGATTATCCGGGTTAAAGATGTTTAGCCCCCTCAAGCCTCCAAAGAGCATATAGCCATCCGAATTTTTCAGATAGGCATTCTTTCGGTAGTTATCGCTTTGTAAACCATCTTCCTTGGTATAATTCTTAAATGATTCAGTGACCGGATTGAAACAGGAAATACCGCTATCAGTGCTCAGCCATAGTTTCCCATTCTTGTCTTCTAGAATTCCATATACTGCATCATTGGCCAAGCCATCGATTTCCAAATAATGCTTAAAGGTTACTTCACCCGTCGAGGTTTTAGGAAATATCATTTTATTTAGTCCACCACCAAAGGTTCCAATCCAATAATCACCATTTTGGTCTTCATGGATGGAGAAAATGGAATTATGGCTAATACTATTTGGGTTGTCAGGATTGTGTTGGTAGGATATAAACTGATCCCTCTCACCATTGATTCCGGGGATGTAAAGATTGAGGCCACCTTGTAAAGTTCCTATCCAGATTTGATCTTTACTGTCTTCATAAATACAGCTAATTTCATCCCCACTCAGGCCATGATCAATTTGATCTTTGGTCGAATAATAGACGGCCTCAGAAAAGTCAAATTCATTGCTACCTGGTTTTTTCTTCTTTTTCCACTTGATCAATCCTCCCCCGCCGATAAAGGATCCGAACCAAAGGTTGCCCTTACTATCCTCTAAGGAAGCAAACACTTCAAACATCTGCTTCTTAACTACCTGGAAGACCGCTTTTTCGGTTTTGGAATCGTATGACATATGCACGATGCCTTCTACCCCGCCTAACCAGTAATCATCATCTTTGTCTTTCAAGACCGACCTCACAGGTTGTTGAACAGGCAATTCAGAACGGGCTAAATCATCATCAGGGTAATAATGCCGGAATACTGGACTTTTGTAGTCTTTTCCACCGAATTGGATCTTGTTCAATCCATCTTGCGTGCCCACCCAAATTGTACTATCGTTTTCACCCTTTACGATGGCATTGATAGAGGGATTACTGAGCGTATTCTGAGAAAGGACATCCTTATAGTAAAATAGAATATCCTTTTTAGACAGATCGCATTTATTCAGACCCCCTACTTCTGTTCCCACCCATAGGACATTGGTTTTATCGATTAGAATGGATTCAATATTACCACTGCTGAGGCCTTCTCTCTGGTAGGGATCGGGAGCATACATTTTATACTCCCCCGTTTCCGGGTTCAACCAATACAGGCCACTGCCATGAATTCCAATCCATATATTGTCATCTTTGCCCTGGGCCATAGCGATAATACCCCCAAAATGAGGTCCGTCCGGAGCCAAGGCTTTTAGTTTGTATTCCCTGAAATTGTCTGCTGTAGCTTGTCTAAATTTGGCGGGTTCCTTTAACCTAACTAATCGGCGACCCGCCATTCCTATCCAGAGATTTTTATCGCTATCGACGAATAGCGATTTGGGCTGGTTAAATTGGTCAAATCGGATAAACCCAATCGACTTTGTCCCTGTTCTAAGCCTTATGTAAACTTTTGGGGGTGGCTACCCAAATATTCCCTTCTCCGTCTTGAACAATGGAATGAATACGATTGTCATCAAGAGAATTGGCCTGTTGGGGGTTGAAAAAAAAGTGCTCCGGTTCCGTACCATCAGTATCTGTTTTTTCAAAATAGTACAAGCCGGAATGCAAGGTGCCCACCCAAATGGAGCCATCATCCGTGGGACAAATACTGGTAATACGTTTGTCGCTTAATATCTTCGGGAAGGTGTGAAAGGTCTCCGTAAGTTTGTCATATTTACCCATCCCACGACCTGTTCCAATGAGGATATTGCCTTGGGTATCTAGCTCCAATTCATAGACGGCATTATTGACCAAGCTATTTGGCTCATCAATGATGTGTTTATATAGGGTAAAGCGTTGCCCATCATATCTATATAGACCACTGGCGGTACCTATCCATAGATAACCATCATGGTCCTGGATCACCTTCATTATTGAATTTTGAGATAAACCCCTATTATCTCTGAATTTCTCAAATTTTAAGTCGGGCGCCTGAGCATAATTTAACAACGGGCACAGCAGGAAGCATTGGGTAAAGACCAACACATTCCGAATAAGGTGAGTAGCTGAAACCTTAGACGTCAGATAACAATATGGTTGCTGCTGCTGTCGCATTTTTCTGCTTAATTCCTCTCTTTAGTGGTGTGATAAATTCGATGAAATTGTGTGGAGCCTGATAGAATGATACCTTAAAAGGAAGGCTCCTCAAGTGTTACGACTAACCTACACGCGTCCTCGCCGGGTGAACGCTATTTCGCATAAGGCCTCAGGTTGACTCTTAGCAGATAATCGTCTGCTGTGATAAACAAATACCTACCGTCATGCGTAAACTCACAATTCCCCGTTTTTCTACCCGTGTTTATCGTTCCAATATGTTGCCCTTGTGGTGTAATGATCAAAATTCCATCACCAGCTGCTACAAAAATATTACCAGCCTTATCCAACTTGATGCCATCAGGGTTCTGTTTGGCTGTACTTGCTGTAATGATTTCTCCGGGATCAAAAAACACGCGCTTATTTTTCACCACACCTGGTTCAATGATATCATAGGCCCAGATGATCGGCTTTGGTACGTTGGATTCGGCTACAAAAAGTGTTTTCCCGTCATGGGAAACCGTTACGCCATTTGGCCGCTTTAGCTCACCATCCACCAGTTTTAGCTCGCCGGTTTTACTCAAGAAGAAGACTCCGTTAAAGCCTAGCTCACTTTTTCCGTTTTTCCCTAATCCATAAGGGGGATCTGTGAAGTATAAGTGGCCTGCCTTGTCATAAAACAGATCATTAGGAGAGTTAAATTTCTTGCCTTGATAAGCTGACACGATGGGTTCAAACACAGGTTGCAATGAATCGCTTACACTCACCAACCTGCTAATTGCCCGATTGCCGTGTTGGCAAAGAACTAAATTGCCGTTTTCATCTAGCGCCAACCCATTGGAGCCTATACCTCCCTCCTTCGGCGCCGTACCTGTATAACCAGAAGGTGTCAAATAAGTGCTTAATCCCTCTAGATCATTCCATTTATACACTTTATTTTCTGGCACATTAGAGAAGTATAAATTCTGACCTCTGGGTTGCCAAACCGGACCTTCTGACCAATTGAAGCCCTCAGCAAGCAGATCAATCCGAGCGAATTCCGAAATGATGGAATCAAGGGCTGGATCTAGTCGTTCTATGGTTCCGGCAGTTGGGTATTTCTTCAGGGAGTCAATTATTCCTCTAAACATCACTTTTACCGACTTCACATCCTCAGCATCCACATCCAGTGGTGAAGTTTCTAAAACATCCTTTTTGATGTTGTAAAACCGACCATCTCCATACAGCTTGTAGTTGGCGTTCATGACAAACTCCGCAGGATGAAAATGATCTTTTCCTGCTCCTGGTTTAGGATTGTAACTCATATACACCCAATCCCTTCTAGCTTGCGTTTCTCCATTTAGTATTGGTAAAATACTTTCTCCATCCGTGTGGAACTCCTCCGGGACTTTGGCCTTGGCGACATCCAGTAAGGTGGGTAAAAAATCGATCGCGTCAATTAGCTCATCTGATTGCTGTCCTTTTTTGATATGCCCAGGCCAATTAGCCACCAAAGGCACTCTGATGCCCGCTTGGGTAGTTAAGCCTTTTCCACCTTGGATCACCTGATCCCCCATATTGGAGTATAATTTTTGGTGGGTACCGTTGTCGGAATAGAATAAAATCAGGGTTTCTTCTTCTATACCTTTGGCTTCAAGATTAGCGACAATTCTACCAATTAGCTTATCGGCATACTCGACCATGTCACCGAAATACTTGGGTTCGTTGTCCATTCTCCGTTCTTCCTCTTTCCAAATTTCACTATCCGGTGTGGGAGAAAACGGATCGTGCGTTAAGGCCATGGGATAGTAAACAAAGAAGGGTTTATCCTTTTGCCGGTTCACAAAATCATTGAGATAGTCCACAAAAATATCGGGGCCATATTTGCCATCTGTATCCTTCAGAAATTCTCCATTCTGGAAAATGGTCGGATTGGCAAATCTGGAACCTTTATCTTCTGTATGCCCTACGTGCCAACCACAGTACTCATCAAAGCCAGCATCGCTAATTTTCATTCCCGTGTCCCGTCTGTATTCCGACCCGGGATAATGAACAGGATCATAACTTTGCAATTGCCATTTACCAACAATACAGGTACTATAACCAGCGTCTTGCATTAAATGACCAAAGGTTCTCTCTCTTGGGTCTAGAATGCCAAAGGAGGTCCAATTTCTAAAGTTGTACTTACCCGTCAACAACTTTACTCGGGTATTGGTGCAAAGCGGTTGTGCATAGGCCTGATTGAATTGTAAGCCTGTTTCTGCCAATTGATCAATATTGGGTGTGCGGTAAGATGTACCGCCGTAGCTACCAATACACTCGAAGCCCAAATCGTCGGCCATAATTAGAATGACGTTGGGTGGCTTCTGCTCAATCGTTGAAGTACAACTGAAGGTTAAGATCAATCCTAATACCACTAAATACCTCATAGGACTAAGTATTGTTAGAGAATTACCCTGCTCAATTACTTTTTAAAGAAATACTGCCTAGGGTAGAAAATTCGACACGTATATCCGCCGGCTCCGCAAGCCTAGGGTTAGTATACAAGGATCCGGTTATGACTAAATCTCCAGTTTTCAGTGGATGGCCCTTCTCTGCTAGCAAATTGGCTGCTTCATACAATGCATTGATGGGCGTACCAAAGATATTCGTGGAAATTCCGTCGACTACTAGTTCGTCATTGATATAGCATTTGGCGGTTTCATTTTCGAAATCAAAGTCTGCAGGAGATAATTTGACCTTACCTGTTACAATCCCCACATGTCCCAGACCGGAAGCGATGACGTAGTTTATATCCAAAGGGGTTTCATTAGCGGAAATAGCTGTCGCTTGGGCAATTTCAATAGCCCCCACCACATAATCTATATGATCAATTAATTCGGCTACAGATTGAACGCCCTGTGCCATATCCTCTTTTATCACAAAACCTATTTCAGCTTCAACGACGGCTGAGCCTCCTGGGAAATGATCCACGGGCATAGTCCCTTGATCTGGCATTAGATTCCGGTCCAGCATATACCCGAAGGCAGGCTTAAATTTCGTGGAATCTTTGGTGGCAGTGCCTCCCAGTTTCCAGCCCACCAATTTGGCTCCTTGCTGCAATTCTTTTTCCAACATGCTAAGCTGAATATTGTATGCATCAGCTATCTCTAAGTTGGGAATATGCCGAGATAAAATATCGGTTTGGATGTGATTCTGGCGGGCCTCTAAAACCGAATCGGCCAATTGTTCTAGGCTAAAAGTATTGTCGGCATCAGCAAGGTCCGTTTTATTCTTTTGGCCTGGATTACAAGCGATCAAACAGGCTAGGAGTACTAGTGTCAAACTATTTTTCATAGGAGCAGATCTTTTAGTGCAAGAAAACCAATGTAAGAAATAACACAAGAAAATATAAATGCTAGAATTAGCCCAGCATTGAGCAACCAACCTGCTCTATGCTCCTTCATTATTTCTGGTTGATTGACGAGATATAGAATTCCTCCAATGGCAAGCGGTAAGACAAATACATTGGCTACTTGCGTGGCTATTTGAGCGAAAATCGGATTGGCTCCTAAAATGGGTACAGATAGTCCAACGACACAGGCCACCGCAGTCAGCTTTTTAAAGAACTTTGAATTGACATCCAGTTTGCCATTCTTGTAGTCTGATACCAGTAGTGGGGCCACCATTAAAATAGGAAGCACCGAAGATATGCCGGCACTTATGGCACCAGTCATAAAAAGAGCTACGGCAAATTTCCCGGCTACTGGTTCCAGCGTATGGACCATATCAATAACTTTATTAATACTCAGCCCTTGATAAAACATGGCCCCCATGGCTGTAATCATGACGGAGCCGCTGATCACAAACATAAGAATTGCCGAAAACAAGGCATCTCTTGACTGATTTTTGGTGTGATCTTTTCCCCATCCTTTTCCCTGCATTAAAAGGGGGCGGACGACAAAGGTTGGAGCCGCCATGGTGGTGCCTACAAAGGCAGCAACCATAAGGTTTCCTCCAGGCCCTTCAGGTATAGAAGGTACAAAACCTTTAACAATTTCAGCTGGAGAAGGTAAGACGACAAACATGGAAATCAGGAAGGAAACGCCCATGATGGTTACGAAAATGATCAATATTTTCTCGATGAAAGAATACTTTCCTACAATCAGTAGCGAATAAAGCAAGCCTAAAATAATTACGGCAATAATCAGCACTGTCCAATAGTTTTCCGGTGGTAGCTCTGGTAGGAAAAGTCTCGATATCTCGTAAATGGCGTGGGAGGATAGTCCAACAATTCCGGAAAGTGAATTCCATTGTCCTATGACTATGCCCACAGCAAGCGCAATGGCTAAGAATTTCCCGGGTTTTAGTTCCGTCTTAAAACTATTCACCGCTGTTCTACCCGTCACGACGGCAAATCTCCCATAGGCTTCCATGAGCGTCCAAGCAAACAAACAACTTAAGGCTAAGACCCACAATAAGTCAGCCCCGTATTGGCTTCCAGCTTTGGACATAGATGTGATGCTTCCCGTACCCACGGTATAACCGATACAAAATATACCCGGCCCGATAGAAAGCAGAAATGCTAATATTTTATTCATGGTTTGAATAAGGTGGATGATCCTCAATTCGCTATTACCCGCTGAGGCGGTTATAACAGCATCAGTTTTGGGGTTAGAATGACTCCTCCTTTACCCGCTTTAGATGCCGTTACTCAATCGTTACCAATCTATGACGGAATTGTCATCTTGGTCATATCGCGTGAGGTACTTTTTGGGTTCGCCGACTTGATCCATCAATTTATCTTCATCAATGGTTATTCCTAATCCAGGACCGGTTGGGATAGGGCGAAAACCATCTACCACAGGTTCTAATGGGGTAGCAAGAAGTTCATATTCTCTATTCCCACGTTCCATAACCATAAAATTCGGAATGCAAGCGGCCAATTGAAGACTGGCAGCGAGGGAGCAGGGCCCATTTGGATTGTGAGGGGCAATCGGAGCATAATAAGCTTCGGCCATGCCCGCAATAATCTTCAATTCCGTGATGCCACCCGCATAATTTACATCGGGTTGAAGGATCATGGCTGCACCTTTTTCAAGAATTTCCCTGAAGCCCCATTTGGTAAAAATGCGCTCCCCGGTAGCTAGCGGAATATGCGTTTTCTTAGCCAGGTCTGCCATCACATCTACATTTAAGGCTTGTACAATTTCTTCATAAAACCAGGGCCGATGAGGTTCCAGCGCCTTGATCAAAAGACTCGCCGTGGTAGGTTGTACAGCCCCATGGAAATCAAGCGCAATATCTACCTCGGGATGTTGTTGCTTAAGTGCTACAAAGCGTTCAACTACCTCATCCACCATTTTGGTGCCCTCAGCGTGTCTGAAAGGAACACGGGAGCCTTTGGGACCTACCTTGATGGATTTCACACCTGTCTTGTAATCTGGCTTTGTTCCATAAACAAGGACCTTATCTCTAGTTGGACCGCCAAATAGTTTATACACGGGTACGCCGTAACATTTCCCCGCTATATCCCAAAGCGCCTGATCTATACCAGATGAAATAGCCGTTTTTATGGGGCCACCTCGATAGAATGCCCCACGATGTATGGCTTGCCAATGATGGGTGACCGGACGAGGATCTTTGCCGATTAAATAATTAGCGGCTTCCATGGCGCCGGCGGCACAGGCCTTTGCATCATCCTTTAACATCTCACCCCATCCGGTGATCCCCGCATCGGTGGAAATCTTTATAAACACCCATGAGTTTTTGAGCACAAAGGTTTCCACTTTGGTTATTTTGATCTTAGCATATGGATCAATGGGAGCGGTCGCTTGAAAGGTTTCTTTCGAATTTGAGGCGCGCAGGCCCGTTATCCCAACGGAAGCGGCTGCCACAGATGCAATGGTGTTTCTTAAAAATCTTCTTCTATTCTTGATAGGTTTATGATTTCGAATCATCGTCTCTTTTTTTGATAAAGGGTGCTGGTGTTCAGGATTATGGTGTTACGTTCAACTATTGACGCTTTGGTCCGGGGATTCTCTGGGGAAGTATTCTCCTGTTACCCCTGCTGTTTTGAAAATCTACAGCTGAGTTGTTGCCATAATCGGAATCGTAAATGGAGGGTTGTAATCATTGTAGCCTTCTTACCAGCAGCAAGAAAACTACAATGATCACATTTCAATTTTAGTAGTAGGTATAGATTAATACCCAGGGTTTTGTTCTACCAATGGATTTGAATCTATCTCAGATAATGGAATGGGAAATAAGACATGATGCGGCTGTGCATTGGTTTTGCCTCTTGCCTGGGCATCTGAAATCAACCTTCCTTGACGAATCAGGTCTCGTCGCCTGTGTCCTTCCGTAACAAATTCCCATCCGCGTTCATCTAACATGGCGTCGATGAAGGATTCTAAATCTGGGAAATCGGCTAGGGTATAGCTTGGCACCCCTGCTCTTTTTCTAATTTCATTCAATAAATCTACTGCCTCTTGAGTAGCAGAGCCTGCAATCATAGCCTGTGCCTCTGAGCGCAACAATAATACATCTGCATATCTCATGTAACACACATCATTGGGCCAATTATTACCATTACCGCTTATCTGAGTCGGATCCTCAGTAGGAGTGTACTTGAATGACCTTGGGTGAAACCGGTTTCCAGGATTATCTCCATTCACTAAATCTACGTACTTGCCACTTTTATCCGTGTATTCATAACAAATCCAACCAAAAGATACCGGGCCGAATTCACCTCTTGGATCCCAGGGTAGGGCTCGTAGATCATCCGGATGGTAAGTGGCTACAAACTCTCTTTGCAATTGCAGTTGGGCCCCCCAATTTCTGAAACTGGTTTGATAACCCGGAGGGAAATTATGGGCAGGAATTCCATTCTGAGATAGTATGGCACTATTTTCAAAGACGAAAATCATTTCGTTATTACCCTCATTTTCGTGCGAAAACATGGTCGTTACATCGGGTAGTAGACTGTAGATATTTGCATCTATAACCTCCTGCAAAATATCAGCCGCAGCCTGCCATTGCCGGGTGTTCATTAAGAAACGACCTAGCATAGCTTGAGCAGCTCCTTTAGTGGCTTTGCCCTTAGCATCTTGAGTGACTGGCAAAGATTCAATGGCTGATCGATATTCTGATTCAATAAAAGCGCGGATTTCAGCATCGGAAGCTCTGGCATATTCAAAGCTAAGATCAAGGGTGCTGGTTACCAAGGGCACGGGGCCCCAGAGATCATACAACTCAGAATAGTTCCACGCCCGTAGAAAGGTGGCCTCCGCTTTAAAAGCTGCTACTTTAGCTGCTGGTAAGGAGGTTACATTATCAATATGATCCAGCAAGGCATTGCAATTCCTGATGGCCTCGTAAATTTGATTCCAAGTCGCCGTTAAATCGGCATTTGCGGCATCTACCGTGTATTCCTCAAAGGGCACTACCCTACCGCGATATCCCCCTCCCGCTTCTACTTCATCATCACAGGGATAGGCAGCAAACGTATGAAACCTTTCACGAATCACAGGGTTGGATCTTCCATAGGCTGATATCAAGATGGCCTCTATGCCTTCTTCCGTCGCCACAAAGGCATCTGCATCAAATTCTGTAAACACTTCTTCATCGAGGAAATCATTGCAAGATATTCCCATAAAAAGAAGCATAAAAAATCCTATTTTATATATATTATTTTTCATGGTGTTTTTTATTATAAGTTAATTCTTGCCCCGATTCTAACCGTTTTAGCTAGTGGGTAATCTCCATAAGTCCCTCTTCGAGCCGTGGATGCCGCACCACTTGAAGAGTTAGCATCCGGGTCGAAGCCGTCAAAATCTGTCAGGGTCACAAAATTCTCTAAGGATATAAAGACGTTTGCTGATTTAATACCTATGGATTCGAATGCGGTATCAAATCCTAGGGTGACGTTCTTTAAGCGGATAAACGAAGCGTCTTGAACCGTCCACTTATTGACCTTTCTACCATCTTGATATCTTCCTGGCTCCACCATGGACGGATAGGGAGAATTGGGGTTGTCTGGCGTCCATCGGTTCAAGTAGTAACTGGCTAGTTTATTTCTGTCCGGATCAATGGGGTAGAATGATTCTGCTATCAAGTTGTTGAAGGCATCTATCCCCTGCACGCCAACGATATAGATATCTAGTGTGAAGTTTTTGTAGGTCAATCTGTTATTTAACCCAAAAGTAAAATCCGGAAAAGGCTTACCAAGCACTACTCGATCCCGCTCGTCAATCCGGTTATCTCCCTTGATATCCCGAACAATAGGGTGTCCTAATCCCGCTCTCGCACTACCATCTGAAAATCTGTCATTGGCAGCATCTACTTCCGCCTGGGTGCTATAAATACCATCTATTTGATAGCCATAAAAGGAAGCCATCGGATCGCCTTCTCTGATCACCCAGAAGTCTCCGGCAAAAGCAAAGCCACCGCCGCCAGTTACTTGTCCTCCGATGAAGTCTGGCACCTCCGTAACTTCGTTTTTGAAGGTGGAAAAGGTGAGATCGGTTTGCCAAGTAAAGTGATCTTTTGCGATGTTCCGGCTGCTCAAGAACACTTCAAGGCCCTGGTTACTTACGATTCCAAAATTTTGTCTGAAACTTCCAAAACCGGTTGATCTTGGTACGGGTCTTTGGAACAACTGGTCTTCCGTATTTCTCACGTAATACTCTATACTACCGGACAATCGATAATCTAGCAAGGCAAAATCAAGTCCAACGTTGATCTCTTTGGTGGTCTCCCAAACCAAGTCTGGATTGGGAATTCTACTGGGAATAGCTCCGGTTAAAACTTGTTCTCCTAAAACGGCGTTACTTCCGATTCTAAAGGTGGAAAGGGTCTCAAAGTTGTTAATCGCTGAGTTGCCGATTTCTCCATACCCCACTCTTAGTTTCAGCACATCAAAAAGGTCTTGCGCTTCCATAAATGACTCTGAACTGAGTTTCCAACCCAGTGATACGGATGGGAAAACTGATGTTTTATTAGTTTCAGAGAACACACTGGCACCGTCTGCTCGGTAGTTTGCCGTAAGGAGATATTTGTCCTTGTAGGCATAATTCACCCTGGCTAAGTACGAACGAAATGTTCTTTGTGTCTTGTTCGTTTCCGTAGTGAATCTTTCCGGATTGGCAGCTCCAAAAAAGTCTACGCCATTAACATCCGATAAAAAGCCTTGTGCTTCTGCATCTACCAATCGGTTTTCAAATCTTTCGTAGGTGAGACCTCCAAGCACGGTGATATTGTGATCACCCATTGCTTTTTCATAAGCTAGGGTGTATTCGGCAATGCCATAGGTGTTATCATTGTTTCTTACGATTCCGATACCTTCTGAACCTAAGCCTTGCTGGGTCCATCTGTTTTGGTAAGAATCAAATTTACTGGCAGTAATTCTTGTCCCTAAATGTATACCCGCTTTTAATCCCGCCAATAATTCATACTCTAGTCTAATATTCCCTAAAACCTCCGTTCTTAGTCTGTTCTGATCAAAGCCTTGTTGGATGGCCTCCGGATTCTCCACTTGAATAAAAGGGTTTAATTTATATCGACCCTGATCATTCAATTGAGCATCTAGGGTTGGGTCAAAGGTCAAAGTTGATGCTACACTGCCACTGATCGAATTAGTGCCCAAAGGCATTAAATCAGTATCTGTCCGATTAACATTCAAATTAAATTTGATATCCAATTTATCGATAGGATTCACATTCACATTAACCCGAGCATTATATCTTTTCTCCCCTGTATTTCTAAGCACTCCTTTACTGTCCAAGTGGTTAAAAGAAGCGTAGTAGGTGGCTTTTTCTCCCCCACCAGATAGGGACAAGGTATGGTTATGTATCAGGCCACTTCTAAATACTTGATCCTGCCAATTAAAACCTTCACCTATGGCTTGTATTTCTGAATCCGAGTATAGGGGTTGATAATTAGGATCTGTTGCATTATTCGGGTTGGATTCAAAATCTAGTGCGTTCAGGGTTTCCATGTATTCACGTCCATTGAGCACGTCTATACGTTTTGCCGCCTCTTGAAAAGCTACATAGTTACTGTAAGAGACATCCAAGGAACCTTTACGGCCCTTCTTGGTCGTAATGATCACTACTCCATTGGCGGCCCGGGCTCCATAAATGGCAGAAGCGGAGGCGTCCTTCAAAATATTGATGGACTCGATATCCTCTGGTCCTAACGCATCTACATTCCCATTAGGAACCCCATCTACCACCACCAAAACCCCATTGCCTCCGTTGATAGAACTCACCCCCCTGATTTTAATATCTACGCGTCCGCCCGGAGCACTGCTAGCTTGGCTGATTTGAACCCCAGAGGCTTTTCCATCCAATAATTGAAGCGCATTGGTATTAGCTCCTTTGACAAAATCTTTTTCGGTAACCTGCACTACGGATCCCGTTACATCCTTTGCTTTTTGGGTACCATAACCAACTACCACCACTTCATCGAGCAATGCGGTAGAGGTGGTTAATACCACATTAATGACGGTACGGCCTGCAATTTCCACTTCCTCAGGCTGATAGCCGGTATAAGAGAAAATCAAGGTGCTTGCATCATCGGGCACTCCCAATTTGTAATTCCCGTCAACATCCGTCACCGTACCGGTACTTGTGCCTTTAACAAGAATGGTTACACCTATCAATGGAGCTCCATTGTTATCTGAAACAGCTCCACTGATCTGAATTTCTTTTGAGTTGTCAAAAGGCATTGAAAAGCCATTACTGGCAGTTGCAGAAAACACGGAAGCCAATAGCGCAATGGCTATTAAGCTCATTTTGTATAGGTAAGTTGCATTACCCTCTTTTTTATGTTTATACGTCATGTTAAGATGTCATTTAATGAGTTAATAGGTTATCAGGTCACCTAGGCAAAACTGAATTCTTTTTTTTGTTCCATATACGTTGATTTAAGGATTAAGGAATGGTGTTGAATCACTGGGGACATGTTGATTCAAAGAACTCTATTAAGCGACTAACTCACTGGTAAACTGAGCTCAAAACATGGGATTTTGGATTCAATGCGAGAAAAAGGGAGGTGATTTTTAGGGTGATCCGGGCTACTAACAACTAGACAGGATCTAGCATCTAGAAATTCCAAGTGGTGATATAGGAAGGATGGAGACAGCGGGTAGGTTGTAGGACTATCTACACCCAACCGCCATTTCATTATCATTTGAGGTATGATGACCTATTGCCGGTAGGAAGCGAAGGGAACAGCCTTGGGAGCTAAAAGGCACTGTTATGTCATAAAGGGTGAATCTAGATGACTTGTTGGAAGCCTTTATGGTAAAGTGATGCTGATTGTTTGCTCAAGCCTGTTGCCTTCACTATCTGTTATAGGAGTCTGGAGAGATTATCTTTGCAGCCATCTGGGTGGCTAAATCTGACTATTCCCAAAGGTCATCGCCATATTCCCAGCCGGCACGTACCGGCTCTTTAACGTATTGATTGAGCTCTGGGCGGTTGGTTATTTTCATATTCTTGGCATCCCATTCAATTTTACCGCCAAAACGAGCCGCCAAAACGCCAACCAAGGTAGTTTCCGTAAAGGGGGAGGCAAAGTCGAAGTTAGCACCGGGTTCTGGCCCTTCTCCTTTGATGGCTCTAATCCATTCTTGGAAAGGACCTCCTTGGATACGAGGATATTTCTCGGGCACCCCGCCCTTGGCCATGAATGCTTCCATCACGCCCTCTCCTATCAAGCGGGGCTTATCCGAACGAGGGTTGGTGGTAGCAGAATTCTTATCGCCGATAAACATACTGCTGGCTCCCTGTAAGCTCCCTTCCGGCCATGCCTCGGGTTTCTTAGGCATGAAAGAGGGATCCCCATTGTACCAATAGAGCGTACATGGTGCTTTGTCTCCGCGACCTGCGAATTCCAGTTTTACTACATTGCTGTCAGGTACTACCCATTCGTTACCGCCGTCTTTGCGTATTAATTCTGCTGAAATAGGGTCATACAAATCAAATGCCCAGACCGGCGCATCGCCAATATGTGGAAACCAGTCTCCAAACATTCCGTTGCCAAAAGCATGATAGCCGCGCCAACTTAGGGGGTGATATGTGGCATTAAAGGGGGTTTCTGGGACGGGACCTAGCCACAAGTCGTAGTTGAATTTTCTGGGTATGGGGTCTTTCTCTGGAGGAAAGCTATTGGGTTTTTTCCAATAAAACACCTTGTCTGCTTTGGATAGCCATTTTCCCGCTGGCCCCTGGCGCCAGCAATGTATCTCCCTCACTTGACCTAGAACATCGGCTTCCACCCATTCTTTGAATTGTTTGATACCATCATAGGTATGACCTTGTACGGCCATGTTGGTGATCACGCCATACTTTTCTTTGGCCAGTTTCAAGGTTCTGGCCTGCCAAATATTGTGTACCAATGGTTTCTGGGTACACACATGCATGCCCCGCTGCATGGCATCCATGGTAGCTACAAAATGGGTGTGATCAGGGGTGTTTATACATACGGCATCAATCTTCTTCTCCATTTTATCTAGCATGACTCGGAAGTCCGTAAATCGCTTGGCTTTATGGATTTTGGGATGATTCTCCAATTTCCGGGGAAACATCCTCGAGTCTACATCTGCTAAAGCCACGATTTTTTCTCCTGCACAACCATTGTAAGCCATTCTAGCGATATTCCCGGCGCCAATCATCGCAATATTCACCTGACTATTAAGGTTGAGTCCAGATACAATGTTGAAGGAGGGTATGGTCACCATACCTGCAGTAAGCGTAGCTGTATTCTTTAAAAAGTCTCTCCTATTGGTATTCTTTTTCATTAGTAGATTTTTTTACCGTAAAATCGATTTCCTGCTGACTGGCCAAACGGTATGGAGTTCTAATCTTCCTTCAATTGCAGAGGCTCCACTTGGCCAATTCCATCAATGGGAGCATCGTGTGCTGCCTCATGCAGATTAAATCGAGGTAGAATGGCTCTTAGCTTTTGATTTTCTTTTTGATGCGCTGCTGAAACCCTACTCCAATTCTTAATAATAGGAAAACTAATGAGATCTTCCGGATATTCCAATACATCATACGTTTTCCCTTGGCCATCGATCAAGACGTGTTTCCCTCTAATGAGCTGCATCTGTTTATGATAGGCGTAGATCCAGTCGCGATGATTTTTTTGGTCGGTAGTAAGGAAAGGTAATAGGCTTTTGCCATTCACCTCGTAGCTTTCCGGGATTTCGACCCCCGCGATATCCGCTATGGTAGGCAGCATGTCAGCGATATTCACCAAGACATCCTGTTCTCCTTGTTTGGTCATTTGGAGGCAAGGGGCGTAGATAATCAGAGGGACATGCGTTCCCCGTTGAGAAACTGGACTAGATTTACCATATTTACTTGTTCCATTGTCCGCCGTGAAAATTAGAATAGTATTGTCTTCTATACCCAATTCCTTCAACTTTTCTAGGTATTGCCAAACTTGGTAATCCAGGTAATTTACGTGTGTATGGATACCCGACTCCGTCACCGTACCATGCGTATCGTATTCTCCAGCATCTCCTGTTATATGGGGCTCCGTTCTTGTATATCTTCCATCCTCCCATTTGATCTTTGGGGTGCCGGGCCATTTATTGCGCTTTTCTCGATCAGTCTCACTGCTAAAGAAATCCCATCCATCATGTCCTAAATGTGAGGTGTGATAAATGAAGAATGGTTGCTCTTCCTCGTTCTTTCTTTCCATGAAATCAAAGATGAATTCCAGCTCGACATCGGGGCCATACGTGTTCAAACCGTAATCAGCCTTGGATTCGGGGGTATTAGGCCACCATTCAAAGGCTGCCTGTGCGTCTGGATGATTCATCAATTCTACATGCGGCTTCCAATACCAACCGAATTGTTGGTAATAATTAACTTCCACCCCCGTATCCTCATTGATAAGTACCTTTTTTCCGCCGCGTTTTTTATTGATGATTTTGAAATCAGAATAAGGGTAGTCTTGTCCAGATACTCCTGGTGTAAATACTCCTTCATCAAAACCAAAATATTGTACACCCGACATCTGGGTTTTTCCGGCCCAATAGGTGGCGTAATTTCCGGCTTTAGCGATATGTCCTATCGTATATGGTGAGCTTTCGTAGAGGGGCCAAGTGATCTTTTTGCTTTTCTCCGTCATTACTTTTCCTCTGTCCTTATTGTGCCACCATTTGTGCAAGTGTGCATAGCGCCCGGTCATCATCATGGCTCGACTGGGAGAACAGACGGTAGCTGCCCAGGTTGTTTTTATCCAGAGTCCCTCTTGGGCCAATCTATCTAGCACAGGGGTTTTGGCCCGATATTTTGGATCGGATGAATCCCCTCCCTGTGGCGGTGAACTCCATTGAGAAGAGCCGTAGATGGGTAACTCGCGTGCGCTAATGTCATCGGCGAAAATTAGTATAATATTGGGTTTTGCAGTCTTTGATTCAGCTGAATTACCTGTGTTTTGCTGGGACCGTTGCAAGCTAGTAGAAGTACAAAGCAGGGCTACTGCAAGAATAGCTAGGATCCCAACTTGTGTTGATGTGGTTCTCATTTTGTCTTTCCATTTATGACGTTGAAGCCCTCCGCTTGAGGTATAGCCGATAGGATTCTAATGTCCCATAAAGTTGCGATAGAGATGCCAACTAAAAGGACACAAACATCCACAAAAAGAGAACAGATAGTTGGGGGGCATTTTATAGTCAGGGGAGCCTAGGTCTTAACGCCACGCTAAGACCTGGGCCCCTCTGCTGCTCACGCTGGTCTAAAATCGAATGATCTTCGCCTGGTACTGTTTATCCGCAGTTTGTACGCGCAGTAGGTAAACACCTGCTGGGACGTGTGACATTTGAATATGAAGATTTTCCAGTAAAATATCGCTCCCGCTCTGAACAGGTTGTCCATTTACCGAGTGCATCCACCAGGAAATATGCTCCCCTACATGCTCTTGTAATTCCACCGTCAAGTGCCCGAAAGTAATGGGGTTGGGAAACACCTTGACCGTTTCTAGTGGAATGTCTTGCGTACTGGTCACATTTTCACAATTCTCGCCAGGGAGGCCATAACAGCCCAAGCCCGTGGGACCAAAAGGCGCATACCAATCGATTCCTGGAACCCATATCTCCGCGCCATTTTCATACGCTCCAGCATCTGGATTCGCACCCAGATAGCCGTCGGTAATCCCATCAATGATTCGGCCATAGTCAATGGCTTGCGCTCCGACTTTTAAGGTGAAATCACTATTGGCTAAATCGTTGAAAGGGTCGGTGCCATTGGTGATGATCAGATTATTCTGTTTATCGGACTGTGGTTCTAGAGAGTTTTTGTTGGTTAGATTATTCCAGACACGCACATTGGAGAAGGCCGTGCCCGCAAGATGCCAGGCGCCCATCGCAGCGGATCCGTTCCAGAGGGTGTTATTAAAAACATCAATGTTGGTTCCGTTCCAATTGATCTGAATATTGGACCATTCCGTATTCCAAATCACGTTGTGATGTACCGATACATTACCGGCGTCATTATCTAGATAGACGCCAGTGGCCTTCTTTAAATCGCCACGACTTGCAATATCGTGAAACCAATTGTGGTGGATTTCCATATCCAGCCCGGGCCCCAGGGTGTACAGTAAACCGCAATCGTCAGCAATCAAATTACTCTGAGTGAGATCATTGAACGCCACTTCACTATTCTTGTTGAGGATTTGGATAGCATCTCGGCCTGCTCTGGAAATGGTATTGTATTTAATGACTGAGGCAGACCCACCTCGCGCCATAATCACTCCATCATAGTCACCGATAAAATTGAAGTCATGCAAGTTGGAGTTTAAGATATGGGTGCCATGGCCACTATCCCAGATCCCCGTCGCTGCTCCGAAGGCAACTTCACATCGTTCAATTCGATTCGAATTCCCTCCTTTGATGTGAACGCTCTGACTTTGGGCATTGAAACCACTTACCACGCCACGAGTGTAACTACCATAGAAGACTGATACCCCTTCCAAAACATTGTGCGATCCATTGATTTCTACGCCACCACCAAAGAGGGCGAGGTTTTTGATCTGAATGAAGTTTCTTCCATTTAGGTCTATGGTCAAATTCCTTCTCCGCATGCTTACCTCTCCATCCACGGGAGCCACTCCACCCGGTAGTTGGAGAAACAGCGTCTTGTTGCTAGGATCGAAATACCATTCGTTTTGGTAATCCAGTGCTTCCCGAATTCCTTCTAAGAAGTAATCTCCTCGATCGGCAGGTGGGTGGAAGGTCCTGATCCAATCGGGATTTTTGTTGAGATCAAAGTTCACTCTACCCGCAGAGCTGCTTGTAATAAAGGCTTTCCAGGTTGTCCAACCAGAGCCTGGCCGGTCTCCATAGAAGAGAATGGATCCTCCGTTGCCCCAATCCCAGTTTGGAATTTGACTATGGGTCAGAAAGGCCCCGAATGCCACATCTCCGCCACTACCACTGGTGTTTCGGAGTGAGTTTAGAGTGAAAGGATCTCCATCTTCATTATTGGGCCAACGGGCTAGGTCACAGGCGACATCTCTATTCATGACAAAGTTCTTTTGTCCCAGGTCCCAATCGACGGTAGTTTTGTAAACCGCACCCTCATCCTGCGTCCAGTCACTCAGCGCTTGCATCGCTGTAATGATCACTTTTTCATTAGTAGCTGCTTGAAAAACAATCGGAAAATCGGCTTGTCCAGAGGTGGCTGGTCGTAAGGTTTCTTCATAGGTGCCAGCGTGAATAATACAGCTATCGCCAGGGCGTACCAAGGCGGCAGCTTTGCCTAGGGTGAGGAAAGGTTCCTCTGCTGTTCCTGGGTTCTCGTCACTCCCGGCTTTACTCACGTGATAGGTGCGAGTCTCCGTCGGTGGTTCCTCCTCATCTGGAGTCAAGCTGACATTGTCCAAGTAAAAGGTATTGGCATTGCGGGCAAAACCAAACATGAACCCTTGGCTGTTATAGTCGGGAGCGCCAGCGACGGTGCTGGGGGTGAATTGAAAGCTAAAGGAATGCCATTGGCCGTCCCCTTCAAAGGTGATCGTGTTTTCTTGCCAGGCCACTCCCCAGTCTGTGGAACCTATATTCGGGTGAGAATACAGCTGTAAATTGATGGATTCGCTCTGTCCGGAGTGGCTCAGCACTTGAAAAGATGCTGTATAGACTTTGGTGGGATCGAGAATAATCGATTGCTGTCTGATAAAAACTTTACCGGCTTCTGTATCGGTAGATTGGACTTCGATTTTCATCGATTGTGTTCCTTCTTGTGCCTGTTCCGTAGTAGCGGAAAAGTTGGCAGTGGGGCCGCCCCAGGTGCCGAATATCCAGGCCGTACTACCCTGTTCAAAACCAGCATTACTGATCAGGTTTTGGCTGAAAAGTAATGCTCCTAATCCCATAAAAAAGGTTGATAGTATGATTCGTTTGGCACTTTGCATAGCTTGCTTTTTTTACCAATATATTGGAAAGGTAGGGATGCATCTGGCCAAGTTTGTGCAGCAAGCCCATTTATCAACATTTGTCATTCAAAAAAAACCAAACCTTATGTGTTCATCCAGCCTCTAGTTATGCTAGGATATCTTTCACCACATGCCCTTCCACATCCGTTAAGCGATATCGACGTCCTTGGTGCTTGAACGTCAGTCGTTCATGATCTATGCCCATCAGGTGCATTAAGGTGGCTTGGAAGTCATGAACGTGTACTGGATCTTTGATGATATTATAGCCGAAATCATCCGTCTCACCGTAAGTGAAGCCTGGTTTTATCCCCCCACCAGCCATCCACATGGTGAAGCAGCGTGGATGATGATCTCGACCGTAATTAGTCGGTGTTAGCTTTCCTTGAGAATAGTTGGTTCTACCAAATTCTCCTCCCCAAACGACCAAGGTATCTTCTAATAAACCTCTCTGCTTGAGATCTTTTACTAATGCTGCAGAGGCTTGGTCGGTCTTTTGGCATTGACTCTTGATCCCATTGGGGAGATTCAGGTGCTGATCCCAACCCTGATGGTACAACTGCACAAATTTGACATCCTTCTCTAGCAAACGTCTCGCTAACAGGCAATTGGCAGCATAGGTGCCCGGATTGCGAGCATCTGGGCCGTACAGATCAAAGACCCAGTCGGGTTCGTCCGATAGGTCGGTTACGTCAGGTACTGAAGTTTGCATCCGGAAGGCCATCTCGTACTGGGCGATGCGATTAGTTAACTCTGGATCGCCGTAGTCTTCATTTTGGACTTCGTTTAATTGCTGCAAGTAATCCAGCATTTTGGCACGATCTTGCCGATGGAACCCATTGGGGTCATTGAGGAATAACACAGGATCTTTTCCTGAACGAAATTGTACCCCTTGGTGGCGAGAAGGGAGGAAGGCATTTCCCCAGAGGCGCGCATAGAGGGGCTGTCCCCCTGCATTTTTAGATACCAACACGATAAAGGCCGGCAAATTCTCGTTGTCACTCCCCAGCCCGTAACTTAACCAGGATCCGATACTGGGCCGCCCTGCTTGTTGCGATCCCGTTTGGAAAAAGGTAATGGCAGGATCATGATTGATGGCCTGTGTGTGCATCGATTTGACAAAACACAACTCATCCACGATTTCACTGGTGTAAGGGAGTAGATCACTGACCCAGGCTTGGCATTTTCCATATTGCGAAAAGCCAAACTTGGACCCAGCTAAAGGCAGAGCGGACTGACCTGCGCTCATTCCTGTTAACCTTTGCCCTTGCCGAACAGAGTCAGGCAAATCTTCTCCGTTCATCTTCTCTAGCAATGGCTTGTAGTCAAAGGTCTCCAATTGAGAGGGACCTCCACTTTGGAAGAGATAGACGACGCGTTTAGCCTTGGGGGCGAAATGAGTATTCCCGACTAGCTTGGGGACTGGCGGAGTAAGCCTACTGGAGCCACCTACTGGGTTTAGCATAGCGCTCAAGGCGAGGGCGCCCAAGCCCATCCCTGATTTTCTGAGAAATTCTCTACGATTGAAATGATCGGATACGGTATTGAGCTGGTTCATAATTTATCTTTTGTTGGTGGCGGCAGAAGAATTCATAATCATGCTGCTGACGATGGCGTAAGCAGCCAAGTCATGCCGGTCGAAATCAGGTTGTCCCTTATACTCTCCTATTGCAAGCCAGCCATCCACCTTTTCAGGATGTTGAGCTAGGTCTTGTTTTTGATCTTCATAATAAGACAAGAGAATAGCTAGGGCTTTGGACTTGGGTTTCTGAGCTGTTAAGGAGCGGTATAGGTAGCTTAGTCTTTCCTTAGTGTCTCGTCGGTAAATCATCGCCTTAGCAGCTAAAGCTCTGCCCGCTTCTATGAATTGAGGGTCATTTAATAAGGCCAAGGATTGCAAAGGCGTGGTAGTTTTTTGTCTTTTCACCACACAGTAACTTCGGCTGGGGGCGTCAAAGGTGTTCATGGTGGGAGGTGGAACTGTTCGTTTCCAGAAAGTATAAAGACTCCGCCGATATAATTTCTCCCCTTGATCGGGTACATAGGTGGTCCCATTGAAGCGCCAGAGTCCCGTGGGTTGATATGGCTTGACACTTTCTCCTCCAATCTTTGGTACCATTAAGCCACTGGCGAAAAGTGCATTATCTCTAAGCTCTTCGGCAGAAAGCCGATCCGAAGGACCTCTGGTCAGCAGGGCATTGTCGTAATCATTCTCCAGCAGTTTAGGAGAAGTCTTAGAGGATTGTCGATAGGTGGCAGACATGACGATCAGCTTTTGCATGGCCTTGATATTCCAACCCGATTCCATGAATTCCACTGCTAACCAGTCGAGTAAGGCCGGGTGCGTGGGGAGGTCTCCTTGGTTGCCGAAGTCTGCAGCCGATTTTATGATGCCCCTCCCGAAGTAAGATTGCCAATAGCGGTTGACAATGACACGCGCAGTTAAAGGATTATTCGGGGAGAAGAGCCATTGAGCAAGCCCAAGTCGGTTGCGGGGAAGCGCATCAGAGAAAGGCAAGATATGTGTAGGCGTTCCCTCAAAGACTTCCTCCCCCGGCGCATCGTAAGCCCCCCGCTCTAAAAGGTGAGTTTTTCGTCTGGTCTTGAGTTCGTCGATCACCATAATTTCGGGGATAGAGTCCAGCATCTCGTTCAGGCTAAGCCGGAGCGCTAATAATTCCTGTTGCTTTTGTTGGTAAGTCACCGACTGATGCACGATTTCTAGCTGCCTTTCTTGCGTAGCATCGAGGGAGGCTTTTTTATCTGTAAGGAGATGGATTTCTGATGGGAGCAGCGCCCTGCTATATACCCTGATCTCATCCACCTGCGCTCCCTTGATGCCCGTACCTCTCCATCTCGCCCCAATTCGCAATCCTGGTTCCTTATCCAGGGCAGGAAATAAGATATCCTTATACAGATTGTCTTTTTCTACTAGCATCGAAACCTTTTCTCCATCCATATACAACTGTAGACCTTGAGCGGTGCTGGATCCATCGTAAGTAAGGGTGAGTTGCACCCACCGGTCTTTGGGAATCTCCTTTTCAGAGAGCTTGATGATGTTATTATAGGGCCATGTATGTGCCATTAAAGCTTCCAATTTGTTGTCGCGAATAGCTAGGTGGTAGCCTCGGAAGCTGTATAAGATGGCTCCTTGACCTTTGTGGAAGATCACGCCATTTTCCAATTCTTCGGGGATCTTTACCCAAATACCAATGGAAAAAGACTGGGCGCGGCTAAAGATGCCTATTTGTCCCAAATCCAAGGGGTCGTCACCGTTCAAGATCACGCCTTGTGCAAACTTGGCTGGGGTAAGCTGTGGCTCGAGAACGGTTTGTTTCCAACTTTGAGCTTCAGTGATGCTGGCTTTTTGACTAGGGTTAACCCGATTGATGAATTGATGCTTTAGCGTACGATCAAAGTCAAAATGAGCTTGTAGCCCTTTTTCTAAGTACCGCTGGTATTTGACTGGGGGCTGATAGCTAGTAAGAACCGCACTAGGTTGCTTGGAGAGGGCATCCACTTCCTGCTCTTTCTGGTGTATAGCCTTTTGCAGGTATTCGATAATACTATCTTGTCGTTCATCTGTGAGGAGCATGGTGGGTACAGGCATGGCATCATCCCAAGATATCTGGCCAGCTTCATCTACTTGATTGAAGAAGCTAAACAACTGGAAGTATTCCTTTTGTGAGACCGGATCAAACTTGTGATCATGGCAGCGAGCACATTCCATCGTGTGGGCTAACATGGCCTTGCCAAAGGTATTTGTGCGATCAGCAACATATTCTATTCTGAATTCCTCATTGACAATACCGCCTTCCATATTTTGGGCGTGATTGCGGTTGAAGGCGGTGGCTAGCTTTTGCTCTTTTGTAGCATTTGGTAAGAGATCTCCCGCTAACTGCCAGGTAATAAACTCATCATAGCCTTGATTTTCATTAAAGGCCTTAATGACCCAATCTCGCCACGGCCACATGGGGCGATAGCGATCTACTGAATAGCCGTGCGTATCGGCATATCGAGCTACATCCATCCAGTTAGTGGCCATCTTTTCTCCGTAGTGCGGTGAGGCAAGTAGTCGATCTACCGCCTTTTCATAAGCTTCTGGTGAGTTGTCAGCCAGGAAGGCGTCCAATTCCTCTACACTCGGCGGTAGGCCTGTGAGATCAAAACTAAGGCGGCGGAGTAAAGTTTCTTTATCCGCTTCTGCTTGTAAAGCAAAGCCATCCTGCTTCAGGCGTTGGACGATAAAGGAATCAATCGCGTTTACGAGCGGAGTTTGGCTATTCACGGTAGGAGGGACTACCTTTTGTGGCACTAGGTAAGCCCAATGCTTTTTGTAGTTTGCACCTTGCTCGATCCATTTAATGAGTAGTGCTTTTTCATAGTCGGTCAAGGGTAAATTGGATGCCGGGGGAGGCATTTGAATTTCTGCCTGATCCGACAGGATTCGATGTACCACTTCGCTATGACCTGGTTTCCCCGGAACGATGGCTCTTTTGCCGGAGTTTTCTAGTAGATTAAAGGCCTCTTCTTCTGTATGCAAGCTAAGGCCCGCCTTCTGATTGGCTAGATCTGGTCCATGGCAGAAGTAGCATTTATCCGATAAAATTGGTTTCACGTGAAAGTTAAAATCAATTTTCTCAGGCAGTTGTTGACTAGCCAAGGCCACCGGCTCCGGCAGGTCCATTTTACAGGAGAAAACTCCCCCCAACAGAAAGAGTATGAAAACGATAAGTAATTGTCGTTCTTTGATATGGACCATATGTGTTGTGGTTTTGGTCATATGTTACATAGCCTCGTTTGTGCAATCTGGATATTTGCAATATTAGAAATTGCAAGGGTGGGAGGAGTAGAACAAAAAGGACGAATGATTGTACAAATCCGACTTGCTACATAAGGTGTCAAATTCATACCTATGGAATAACCTGAGCCATGCATAAAGTACTAAGTACCTTAAAGCTATCACTACTACATATAGGCTATGCTGAGTTGGATTACCATTGGCAATTCGATAATGTCATTAGCCCTTTTTCCCGCTTGTATTTGATCACGAAGGGAGAGGCTTGGGTATTTCATAACCAGAAAAAGTATATCCTACGTCCCAATCGATTGTATTTGATTCCCAACTTCACTTATAGCAAGTATCATTGTGAGCACTTGATGGACCAATACTACATCAGCTTTTTAGATAGTATGGAAGGAGGGATGAGCGTATTTGACCTGCTCCCCTTCGTCTATGAAACGGAAGCCACCAGCTTGGATCATCAACTAATGGAACGACTGCTAAGGCTCAATCCTGGAAGAACGATCCTGGAATCGGATCCAAAAACCTATGACAATAAGCCTGACTTACTAAGCTATAATCTGAATAGCTCCCAGTCTTACGATCAATACCTTGAAAGCCAAGGTATTTTGCTACAATTATTCTCTCGATTTATTCAAACCGGCAGGTTACAGAGTGAAAAACAGCTCAAGTCTTACCGGCGCTTGGCATCGGTGATTCAGTACATTGATAAACATCTTTCAGAAAAGTTGACCGTCGAGCAACTGGCAAATTCTGTCTATCTCCATCCTGATTACTTTTCGCGTCTCTTTTTGGAGATTAATGGAGTACGCCCCTTGGATTTTATCAATAACAAGCGTTTGGAAAGAGCCCAAATCCTTTTAGCTACTTCCGATTTAACGGTCGCCGAGGTAGCCATGGAGATCGGCCTTCCGAACGTATCTTATTTTAATCGCTTATTCAAGAAGAAATTCCACCTCACGCCCAGTGCTTTCCGGAGGATGGGATGGAACCGCTCGGTCTAAATCAAGGCAGAGGATATTACCAGCCGGTTGGTGTAAAAATCAGCCTATATTGGTAGTTGCCAGCCGGTATCCGATGTTTCTCCAGCGGTGCGGCTTTCCAACTCCAAGAATTAAAGCCGCCAACCCCCATTTGCTGATGATCTATATTGACTGTGATATGATCTGCCTCTTCCAATTCACAAACCAAGGTTGCATCCTCTAGATTTTCATTCGTATAGGCGTGTGCACTAAATTCAAAGTCTTTTCCAGTGATCTGCAAGCCTTGGCCCCTTTCATTGAGGAAGCGGGCCCAGGTGGTACCCGTTCGATTGCCATTGGCTTGTGGAACCACATAATTCGTTTGAAAATCCTGGAGGGTACGCTGGTGAAGACCGATGAAAGCCCCTTGATTGCGATCCACGTAGTTCTCATGCGGTCCTTTGCCCAACCAACTTATGGTAGATAAAGACTTATTAATACCCAGTTCCATTCCCACTCTGGGTATCCAGGGTAATTCCGAATCTGCTTGAAGCTGGTTTTCGATGGTAAGCATTCCATTGGCATTGATCAGATAGGAGGTTAAGTGTGAAGCCTCTCCCCTACCCAACTGATGCTGGACCTTTAGCTCAATTTTTTGCGGTTCCACGATTGTTTCCTGTAACGTCAGCTTTCCAGCAGCTTGCCCAGCATTTTTCCAAAAGGTCAGCGTATTGGGTGTATCCCATTGTCGACTCCGATCATTATCGGTAGGAGCCCTCCAGAAATTGGGTTTTAGCGGTTGCGTGATGAGTGCTTGTCCGGCAACAGTGTATTCATCGATATGACCAGTCTCTGTATTTATTTTGAGTTGTAGTTGGTCATTGCGAATGGTCCAATGTTTATCCCCCTTCTCAAGACTGAGGGTTGCTCCGGAAGCAACTTCCGAAACAGGCTGAGCTTGAGGACTTGACCAACTGAATTGTTCCTGTGCTATGATATAGCCCGCATCGGCCCAGGACATTTCTGATTTTAGTTTAGCGTAACAATTGATATGGTAGCGTCTATTGGACTTGAAGGTGTAGGAGGCGTTGATTTTGGCTATGCCTTTTTGATTTGGAGCTAGTTTTCCGGTAGACACACCGACTCCATCTTCTAGTAATTCCCAGCTGAAATTATATTGATCCAGGGAAGCAAAAGCCCTTCGCTGTACAATACTGACTCGCTTTCGCTCAGGATCAAAATCCTTGAACTCAAAAGGCTGAAAGACGTACTTACATTCGTACATAACTGGCTTCACCGTTTGATCAGCGCTGATCACTCCATTGAGACAGAAATTGCCATCGTGCCACTTTTCCCCGAAGTAACCACCATAGACAAATTGGCTGCAATCCCCATCTTCCATCCACAGCCCTTGGTCCATCCAGTCCCAGATGAAGGCGCCCATCCAGCGAGGATTGCCATGGATGATGTCCCACATTTCTTTCAGACTGCCGTTGGAGTTGCCCATTGCATGGGTGTATTCGCAAGCTACTAATGGCTTCCTTCCGGTCTGTGAAATATCCATATCCACCAACTCCCAGGGCGTGGGATACATACGACTGATCATATCTACGAAGTCATGTGGGTCGGCTTTCGTCTGGCGACTTTGGGGAGAAAGCGGTCCTCCCCCCCCGTTAGAGCCTTCATAATGGATGAGGCGATCTGGGTCATAGTACTTGATCCAGCCAGCCATCGCGGAATGATTGGGCCCTAGTCCAGATTCGTTCCCTAAAGACCACGAGAAGATACTCGGATGATTCTTATCTCGCTCCACCATTCGGATGGCTCGCTCTAGAAAAGCTTTGCCCCAAGCCGGATGGTTAGTCAATTCTCCTCTTAACCCATGCGACTCGACATTGGCTTCATCCATGACGTAGATGCCATATTCATCGCATAGGTCGTAGAATGCTGGATTATTTGGATAATGGCTACAACGTACCGCATTGAAATTGTACTGTTTGAGTAGTTCAACATCCCGCCTCATATCTTCGTAGCTGACGGTTTTACCATTGAGACGATGATGATCATGCCTATTCACACCATATAGCTTGACCGGCTCGCCATTTACCATAAATATACCCTTATGGACTTCGTAGGTGCGAAAACCTACTTTAGAGCTCTTGGCTTCTACCAGTGCTCCTGCAGCATCCCTTATGGAAAGGATTAAGGTGTAAAGGTTCGGTGTTTCTGCAGTCCATGGATTGGGTTGATCTATGCTCATCCGGATGAAATCGAATTTGGCCGCCCAGCGTTGATTGAACCAATGCTGCGTAATGCTAGTGATGGGTATCGTTTGTTCTTTTATGCTGTTTCCTGCCTGGTCTAGCAACTGGGCTTTTAACTCCCATCCCTTTAGGTCTTGATTTTTTGGAGCGGTAACCTTGGGCCTAATCTGAAGGATTCCGTTTTCATATTGCTCATCTAGTTCTGCTTTGACAAAATAATCTGCTAGGGCAACTTTAGGTTCGGCCAGCAGTAGTACATCGCGATGAATGCCGCTAAGTCGCCAATGGTCTTGAGATTCGAGATAAGAACCGTCAGACCAGCGAAATACCTGTGCAATCAAAGTATTCTCTCCCTCCTTTATGAATGGGGTGATGTCAAACTCAGCAGGTAGGCGACTATCCTGGCTATAACCCACTTTTTGTCCGTTTACCCAAACATAAAAGGCTGAACTAACGCCTCCAAAATGTACGCGAATATCCATATCCTTCCACTCGGCAGGCATACTGAATACCTTTCGGTAGATGCCGACGGGGTTGTTCTCTGCGGGTAGATTTGGATAATTATTGCCTCCCCAAGGATGTTGAGAGTTGGTGTAGATAGGCTGTCCAAAGCCTTGCATTTCCCAGTTGGTGGGTACGCGTATCGACTTCCAAGCTTTGAAGCTTGGGGCTAGAAAATTCTCGGGAATGTCGGCAGGTTTCGGAGACCAATTGAATTCCCAGACTCCATTTAGGGATTGCACTCGGGAAGAATGTTCTTTTCCCACTTTTGAGGCCTGAGCGGCAGAGGCAAAGGAATACATCGTGGCGCGGGCGGGAAGCTTATTGATGCCCACTACCTGCGGATTTTCCCAATCATTGAGCATTTGCGCAGACAAGCATATTGGGATCAATAGAAAGAACTGTAAACCTAGTAAGAGTTTCATGTGCCACTTGTTTTGATGAAGGCGTTTTCGTTCGAAGTATATATACCTAAAATTAGACGTATGGAGGAGATAGCTTGGACATTTTTTATTCTATTTGTGCTACAAATGGTTTTGGAAAATCATCTGTACCTTACATTCAACCATTTGTCCTGCCACGGCGAAAAATAATCTAGGAGCTTTAGATGGTAGGAAAAAAGCCAAAGCAAATCGACCAACATAACAAAGCAAAATGAAATACATCTTACTACCCATTCTCTTGGTATTGACAGTCCCACTATCCAGTCAATCCACTAAAAGCTCCACCTGGAAAGGTTTTCAACGTCTCGATTTTACCTTTCAGGGGCGATCTGCGCGATTGGTAAAGCCCGCTAAGGCCTTGGAGGGAAACCCCTGGGTTTGGAGGGCGCGATTCCCCGATTACCACGGCGAAATAGATAGTCTACTGCTCGCAAAGGGCTTTCATGTGGCTTATGTAAATACGAATGATCTGTTCGGGAGTCCAAAGGCAATGATCGTTTGGGATCATTTCTATGATTACATGGTGGATACGCATGCGCTGAAATATAAAGTGGCGCTGTCCGGTCACAGTCGCGGCGGTTTATTTATATATGCTTGGGCAAAGCGAAATCCGTCGAAGGTGGCCTGTATCTATGGGGATGCTGCCGTGTGCGATTTCAAGAGTTGGCCAGGTGGCCTGGGTGCGGGAGCAGGTAGTCCAGCTGATTGGGAGAAGGTGATGCAGGTATACGGATTCTCTTCGGTAGCAGAGGCTAAAGCTTACCAGGATAACCCGATCGATCAACTAGCGGCTCTGGCAAAAGCTCAAGTGCCAATTTTACATACGGTTGGTCTTCAGGATAAGATTGTGCCGCCTGAGGAAAATGCCTTTCTGCTGGTAAGTAATTACCAGAAATTGGGTGGGGTAGCCACGATCATGCCTTGCACTCGAGGGAAGACCAAATTAGAAGGACATCATTATCCCATAGATGATCCGGAAGCGGTGACTAGTTTCTTTCGTTTTTATTGCCTTCGATCGGAGCCTGCGCTCCAGGCTGGGGATTTTCATACGATACGAGGAGGGTTGAAGAATGCACAGATCATTCTTGAGCAGAAAGAAACTGCGCGTGTTGCCTTTTTAGGCGGCTCCATTACCTACAACCCAGGCTGGCGAGATAGTATTTGTCACTATTTGCAACGAAAATATCCCGATACTCAATTTGAGTTTATAGCGGCAGGCATTCCTTCGATGGGTACTACACCCGGTGCTTTTCGTATGGAACGCGATGTGCTTAGCAAGGGTAAAATCGATTTACTATTTGAAGAAGCTGCCGTTAATGATGCCACTAATGGTAGAACTAAAACGGAGCAGGTACGCGCCATGGAAGGAATTGTTCGGGCAGCCAAGAGGGCAAATCCCGCTATGGATATAGTGATTATGCACTTCGTAGATCCAGATAAGATGAAAACCTATCGAGAAGGGGCAGTGCCAGCGGTGGTACAAAATCATAATCTGGTAGCTGAGCATTATCAGATACCAACCATCGACCTGGCGCGGGAGGTTACCGAAAGAATTGATAATGGTGAATTCAGCTGGGCGGATGATTTCAAGGACTTACACCCCTCCCCTTTTGGACAAAAGGTATATGCCCATTCTATCAAGACTTTTTTGGAAAATGCATTCAGCGCATCCACAGAGGCTAGTAGGGAGGTCCAAGTCAGGCCCCTTCCCGATCCGATTGATCCCTATAACTATCAGGCTGGATTTTTGGTTGATGCCAAGCGAGCTAAGTATGGGAAGGGATGGCAACTGAATCCCAATTGGGTACGTCAAGATAAATCACGTGTTCGTGCCAATTTCCATGAAGTACCGATGCTGATTGGTGAAAAACCGGGAGCCCAGCTTCGCTTTCGGTTTAAAGGACGGGCGATAGGAATAGCGGTTGCTGCTGGCTTTGATGCTGGTATGTTGGAATATCGAATCGATGGCGGCGCTTGGCAAAAACTCAACCTATTTACTAAATGGAGTAAGATGGTGCACCTACCCTGGTACTACACCTTGGCGGCAGAACTTTCAAATCGCAAGCATCTGTTAGAACTCAGAATTGCGGACGAGAAGGATGAACGAAGTGCAGGTCATGCCTGTAGGATACGGTACTTTTATGTGAATGGCTCTGCGGACTAGATCATGTTTAAGCCCTACTGTACTTTAGATCCAGTTGGGGGCGAGCTTGCAGCTTGGTAGAGGCGCAGTTCTCCATCATTTACTCCTACTAGGATACCCACTTGCCCATCTTTGCCTAAGCAAATGGGCTGGATGACTTTTACATTATAAGGAACAAAGAAACCACTTTTAGCAATAGGACTCTTCGTCCAATGCATTGCTTGCTGCTGCCCCAGGAAGACGGCTCCGGGTGAACTATCTGCTCGGGTCGTTTCGACCTCTGCTTCAAATCGATTACCTGCTATCAGCATGTCCTGTGTAGCATCTCCATCAAAATCATGGAAAAGGATGCCATTGACCGTGGAGAACTGTGCCTCCGTGGGTAGGGCCTTTACATTGAACTTTCCTTCTACATTTTCTAGGATCAAGCTTCTGAACTCTCTGGCTTCGTAGTGCAATGCCCTTTTGGTTTTACCATCTAGTATTTGATGTATATCTGCTTTGGCAAACTCTTTAAATGTGGCAAACTTCTTATTGAGCGTGGGAAGCTGTTGGGAGGAACATTCTTTCCCTCTGATCGGAACCATTCGATCTTCATTGTACTTGGCAAGAAAGATATCGTTGGTTCCATTTTGATCAAAATCGTCCGCAAAGATGGTGAATGGCTTTTCCGCGCTGGCTTTGAATTTGTAGTTCAGTCCCAAATTGCCGAGGATAAAGTCTTGATCTCCGTCTTGATCAAGGTCGGCCATTTCTATGGTATTCCACCACCCTTCCGTTTGGTCTAAGGAATAGCCATGACTTACCTCTTCAAATTGATTGCCTCGCCATTGAAATACGGTAATGGGCATCCACTCTCCAACGAGCATTAATTCCGCCTGGCCATCTTGCTCTATATCGTACCAAAGACCATCGGTGACCATTCCGATATGTGTGAGCTCCGGCGCTAATGTTTCAGTCACGTCTATGAACTGTCCTTCTCGGTTTTCGAGCAAAAAAGACCTGGGAGCTTGAGGATAGTGGAAGGGAATTAGGCGGCCACCCACAAACAGATCGAGATCACCGTCACCATCAAAATCAAAAGGCTTGACGCACGAGCCACTACTTCGGATCTCGGGTAAACGATCTGACAATTGGAATTGCCCCTGTCCATCATTGAGATATAAGCGGTCCTGGAAAAAGGTAGAATTGGGTTGGAACTCATTCCCTCCACTCACCACGTAAAGGTCCAAATCTCCATCTCCGTCTGCATCGAAGAAAGTCGCACCCGTATCTTCTAATTGCTGTTCCTGTTCAAATGCTGTGGGGGCCAACTTCTCAAACTGCAGATCTGCTTTTTGCAAATAGATCTGCCCCGCTTGTTGATGGGCACCTCCGACGAAGAAATCTTCTAGTTCATCACCATTCACATCCCCTACGGCAAGACTTGGCCCCAACTGGGACAGTTTATGAGGTAACAGTACCTGTACGCGATAGTCGTCAAACTCATTCTCTTGATGCTTATACGGTTTTACGAAAGCCTGCCCGGTGATATCGTTCAGGAAAGTCTTTGCTGGTGTATCTTTTTGCTTTCTAAGCTGTGCGTCTTGATGATCTACCACCAGTGTCTGATTGCTGGAGGTATTGGTCAGAATGTTACTTTTTCCATCCGGCCAGACTACTTCAATTTCATCGATTTGCTGGAGAGAGTCTAAGCCAAAATGCGCTACGGGTTCTACCGAAGAAAGATAGCCACGAACCGTCTTGAAATCCTGATATTGCATCTGATCACCATAAATCAATTTGATTTTTGCTCCTAGCCCATTTCGATTTTTTGATGGGCCCCGCAATTTTATCTTTAAGAAGTTGCGTTGTAATTCTTCTGCCTTATTGCGGTAGATAAAAGCCTCTCCGTCCACATTATTAATGATGATATCGAGATCTCCATCATTATCTAAATCTCCAAGGGCTGCTCCATTGGAAAAGCTGACTTCGCTCAAACCCCATTCCCTGGCTTTATTCGTAAAGCTTAGATCCTGGTTGTTGTGAAATAGATAGTTGCCAATCTTATTCGTTTGGAATAGGTTGATGATGTATTGGGCATTTTCCTCATCACTTTGCTCGCGTCGTGCTGAACTGGTCATAAATTGAGCAAATTTTTTCTGGGCGTCCTTATCCCAAATATCTCGTTTGAAACCATTGGTGATCAAAATATCCCGGAACCCATCGTTATCAAAATCACTGCCCAAGCAGGACCAACTCCAATCCGTTTTACTGATGCCCGCCAGTTGTCCAATTTCGCTGAAGAAATTGTTGCCCTGATTTAGCTGTAACATATTGTGCATGTATTGATGATGAAAACCATTGCTGATCAGGTCATCAAAGAGTTGGACATTCATAGAAGCCATAGTGGTTTTGGAGCGCTCGTAATCAGCTGGTAGCATATCTAGCTGTATGATATCTTCTAACCCATCATTGTTGATATCCACAATGTCCACGCCCATGGAATAGAAGGGGATATGATTCGTGTAATCTTTAATCTGTTCTTGAAAAGTACCGTCTCCCTGATTGATGTAGAGGTAATCGTTTTCTAGGTAATCATTGGCTACAAAAATATCTATGAATCCATCCTGGTTGACATCCGTAGTGCTTAGGCCTAGACCGTAGGCGAAATTATTGACGATTCCAGCTTGAAGTCCGACTTCCGTGAACTTACCATCATCGTTTCGGTAAAGTTTATCTCGATACAGGTCATTGGCCTCTCTTTTCCCAGCAAGTACCTGTCGATAGTTTAAGAAGAAGTATTCGGGACGATTGGTGAGATACATATCGAGATCGTTGTCATTATCCATGTCGAAGAATGACGCTTGTAGCGAGTATCCAGGATCTGCTAAACCATATTCCGTGGCACGCTCACTAAAAGTCAGATCTCCATTATTAATAAATAGTAGATTGCGCCTTTCTGAGGCTGTATGCTTCCAACCGCCACGGGATACATAGATATCAAGCCAACCATCCTGATTTACGTCGGCCATAACGACCCCATTGTCCCAGCCAGCTGGCTCTTGGAGTCCCGCTTCTGTGGTAATATCTTTGAATAGAAAATCGCCTTGATTGAGGTAAAGCTTATTGGGAACGTCATTACCAGTAAAGTACAGATCGGCTAGGCCATCATTATTGAGATCTCCTATCGCTACCCCTGCCCCATTGTATACATAGTTGAATACCCCAAAGAAATTTTGAAAATTCTCTTCGATCTTGTTGTTGAACTCCACTCCACTTTCTGCAGCAGTTACCCGCTCAAATAAAGGCGTAACCGCAGGAGGATTGTTATCTGCTCGTTCCGGAGCTTCGCAAGCGAGCAGGAGACTCCCTACTCCAATACATATGATCCAAGCTCTAGATAAAATACTGGATACAACTCTTTTGTGATTTCCCATGCCGCTCTTTTTTAAGCTTCCAACCGATCTCGTTACGGCTAGCTGCTCGGTCTCTACTTGTCTTGTAGATCTGAATAATTTGGGGAAAAATGCGTGAGATCAAGCCGCGGGTTTGATCCAAGCGCCCAAATCGGTTTCTAAAATCTTCAATTCTCCTGCGCTGCCATACAACATATGGTCACGTCTATAGAAGATATGATCTCTAAACGTCTAATTCTGTCCTAATGCCACTTTCCAGATAGGCCAATTTTACTCCTCAAACATATAATTGATGGTTTTTCGGGGTGATAACCATATGTAGTATTCATTAACCCAATAGTTACCTGCAATAATTTTAAATCCAGATACCTTCACTTAAGCCTTTCAGCCAAACTTCACCCTTTACTTTTTAAGCCAAATTGACTTAACAGTTTCTTTAAATAAGCTTTCAATAAAATCATTGGTTTATGTCAAAACTTAGCAAACGTGCCAAATTGAGCTGTCTCTTCCTGCTGTTTTTCGGGATTGGGCTGGGAAATTTGGTGGCTCAGAACTTCACTGTGACTGGGACAGTAACCGACGAAAATCAGGAGACGCTCATCGGCGTGAATATCCTGGTTGAGGGAACCCCTACCGGTACGGTAACTGATATAGATGGGAACTATAAATTGGAGTTGCCAGATCCAAATTCCAGGTTAGTCTTCTCCTACACCGGGTACGCAGATCAAATTGTTGCAGTAAATGGGAGATCCAACATTAATGTAATCCTACTACAGAGTGCTTCGACCTTAAATGAGGTAGTAGTGATTGGTTATGGGGAAGTGAGTAAGCGAGATTTAACGGGTGCCGTATCTTCTGTAAAGTCAGAGGAATTGGATCAACTGAAGCCCATATCTTTTGAGTCTGGTCTTGCTGCCAGGGCGGCAGGTGTGCAGGTAGTAACCACGCAAGGTGGTCCCGGGGAGAGTGTGAAAATTAGGATTCGTGGTGGTACCTCTATTAATGCAAGTAACGATCCACTGTACGTAATTGATGGATTCGCAATCGAGGGAAGTGCTATCGGTACAGGACTGGGGATCGGTAATAGCTCCACCAGCCCGTTAGCTGGCCTTGACCCTAGTAGTATTGAATCTGTAGAGGTCTTGAAGGATGCCTCTGCTACCGCTATCTACGGATCTAGAGGGGCCAATGGGGTGATATTGATTACTACTAAGAAGGGGCGTAAGGGTACGACAGAGTTGGATTTCGAAACTTTCCAAAGTTTTGGTAATGTGGCACGTCCCATCGAATTGTTGACAGGACAGGAGTATGTGGATTGGTTCAA
Organism: Saprospiraceae bacterium; assembly: GCA_013214355.1. GTDB lineage: Bacteria > Bacteroidota > Bacteroidia > Chitinophagales > Saprospiraceae > DT-111. The sequence goes on from JABSSL010000085.1 coordinate 41,036, forward strand.
CGAATTTGCACCTTGGAACCCCGATGATCCAACGGGTCAATTCGTAGGCTCCTACCGGGATCAATTTGGTAATGATATTGATTTGAACGATCCTAGAGTAATCGTTACCAATTGGCAGGATGAAATTATGCGTACTTCTTCCGCTTCTAACTATCGACTTTCCTTGCGTGGCGGTACGGACAAATCACGCTTGGCAGGGGCAGTACGTTATTTGAAGCAAGAAGGTATCATTCAATCGTCAGATTTTGAACGAGTAAGTGCGAACCTGAACTTTGATCAAGATATTAACGATCGCTTAAAGGCTGGGGTGAACATCAGCTTAGGTGCGAATACTCGGAACGGTGTAGTATCAGCAGCTTCTGAAAATGCCAACGGTCGTAATGGTATCATCACCAGTGCTATTCTGTTTAGTCCAGTACAAGGTTTGACGCGCTACAATGATGCCGAATATGATGAGAATGGGCGCCTAGTTTCTCTACGAAGTGGCGACATCAATAATCCCAACCTATCTTTGAATGGCAACACCAACCAAACGCGGGAAATTCAGTCTTTTGGTAATGTATTTGTGTCTTACCGTTTGGCCAGAAATCTGACGTTTAAGTCGGCTATCCGTGCTAATTTCTATAGCAGCAAGGGCCAGGCTTATTTTTCTGAGCGTTTTGGATGGGGACAGACTGCCAATGGTCGCGCCTTTACTAGAGCGAATAATTCAGGCGGTTTGACTTACGAAAATAGCCTTTCTTACAACCAGAATTTCAAGAATCACAAGGTCAACGCGGTAGCTGTATATGAGCAACAGGAGAGCTTCTGGGAGTCGCTGCTGTCACGCTCTACTGGCTTTAACTTACCCGGTGTAAACTTGGACAACCTAGCTACGGCAACGGAGACTTTGGCTTCAGAATCTACGCGTTCTGATAATGCACTACAGTCATTCTTAGGTCGTGTAAATTATACTTTTCAGGACAAATACATTCTTACCTTAAGTGGTCGTTACGATGGATCTTCTCGTTTTGCAGAAGGATCGAAGTGGGGCTTTTTCCCATCGGCTGCCTTAGCGTGGCGACTGGGAGATGAAGCGATCTTGAAGGATAGTAAAGTCTTGAGTGATGCTAAGATCAAGGTGAGTTATGGTGAGACAGGGAATACCCAGATTGGTTCTTTCCGATCTTTACCCGCAGCAGGATTCTCTAGCTATATTTTTGCTGGCGATGTACTAACGGCGGGTATTGCCACCAACCGCTTGGCTAATCCAGGCCTTACCTGGGAAACTACCTCACAAGCTGACGTAGGATTGTCTCTTTCTTTCTTCGACTACCGATTTAATCTGAATGTAGATTACTACAATAAAGATACTCGAGACCTATTGCTAGAAGTTCCACTTCCGGGTAACTCTGGCTACGATTTCTCCTTCCAAAACCTAGGTAAGGTGAGAAACGAAGGGTTGGAAATAGCATTCACCTCTACCAACATCACTTCCAAGAACTTTAGATGGAGCACCAACTTTAACATTAGTTTCAACCAAAACACCGTCTTGGATCTAGGTGATGCAGAGGAATTTTTTGTGCGGGCCATTGGTGACAACCAAATCAATAATGACTATGTGGTTCGCGTGGGGGAATCTTTGGGCTCTGTATTTGGCCACCGGGTGGATGGTGTCTACAACTTCCAAGACTTTGTAGAATTTGATGGAATGTCGGATGCCGATGCAGCAGCTAAAATGTACGCAGATGCCAAGGAAATGGGTATTCCCTATTACGATATTTTCTACACCTTAAAGGATGGAGTAGTAACTACGGGCGGTTCCACTCAGTTCCGACCAGGGATGCCAAAGTTTATAGATACCAACGGAGATGGAATTGTCAATGATGATGATCGTACGATCATAGGCAATACTTTACCAAAGCACTTTGGAGGACTTACCAATAACTTCAGCTACAAGAATATTGATCTTTCTGTTTTGGTTTCTTGGTCTTACGGAAATGATATTTACAATAAGAACTTAAATAAGGGAAATGCTCAGGCGATTCCTTTCTTCAATAAGTATCGCCAGGTACGAGATCGCTGGACACCAGATAATCCTAACACAGTGGTTCCGGGTATCTGGGGTGATGGAGATGGTGGATTCACTAGTAGCGCTTATGATACTTTCCTTGAAGATGGTTCTTTTGTTCGCTTGAGCAATATCACTTTAGGGTATAATCTCCCCAGAACAGCACTCGCTCGCATTGGTTTCCGCTCACTAAGGGTGTATGCCTCTGCTGACAACCTTTATGTTTGGACGAATTATACAGGCTATGATCCTGAGGTAAGCGTAGGCTTCAATCAGCTTACTCCTGGCTTGGATGTAGACTCCTATCCAAGACAACGCACCTTCCGTTTTGGCTTGAATGTAGGATTATAATTCTCTCTCATTAAAGATTAAAAGACACTACAAGATGAAAAATAAAATATTCAACATCTTTCTTCCATCCGCTGTAATGCTGCTGCTGTTAGCTGCTTGTAGCGATGACTTTCTAACAGAAAAACCTACCACTTTTGTAAATCCTGATACCTTCTTGGAGGATACACGCTCCGCCGAGATCTTTCTCACGGGTGCTTACGATGCCATTCAACACATAGTTTCTGCAGGCGGTAATGGACAGGATGGAATGGGCATTCACTGGGGCACTATTGCTACCGATGAGGTGGTAGTTCCTGGTTGGGCTGGAGATCGTAAACGCATGTTTTTGCAGCAGGTAACCCCTGGCAATGTAACGGTCGGCCGCCTTTGGAGATCTTTATATCAGGCGGTCAATGTGACTAATAGTGTTGTAGATCGCATTGGAGCCATGACGGCTGATCAAATTGCCGAAGCGGATAAAAACCGCATGATTGGAGAGGCTCGCTTCTTGAGAGCCACCTTGTATTTTGATTTAGTAGCAGCATGGGAAAATGTACCGCTAGTTGTAAATGAGGTAGTCAGTCTAGATAATCTGGATGTACCTCAATCCACTCCCGAAGAAGTCTACAGTTTCATTATAGAGGACTTGTTGTTTGCTGAGGCTAACCTAGCCGCAGAGCAAGGCGGTGGCAGAGCAACCCAAGGCGCTGCTCAGGCCTTATTGGGGAAAGTATACTTGCAGATGACTGGGTTCCCATTGAATCAATCGGACAAATTTGCCCTTGCGGCTGAAAAATTGGAGGCGGTAATGAACAGTGGCGTTTATGACCTATTACCGGTTTACTCTAATGTGTTTGACTTAGACAATGAGCAAAGCAAGGAGATGGTTTTCTCCATTGGTATGGATGGTCCGGGCCTTGGAGAGGGTGGTCTCCTTAGTACCTTCTATGGTCCGAATGGTAGCGTAAACAACGGTGGTGGCTGGGGTACCTGTTACATCAACCAAGAGTTTGAGGCGACCTACGATCGCGATGACGTACGTCTAAAGCAGAATATTGCCAAGCACAATCAAAATGCTGATGTCTTTGTAGATGGTAACAATCCAGTAAGTTGGAGAGGTTGGAAGCACCATGCGGCTAAGCCTAACAACTACGCGAACGATACTCCATTTGACAATCCATACATTCGTTATGCGGACGTGCTTCTTTTGTATGCCGAAGCTATGCTTGGACAAGGGCAACTTACCCAGGGTGTCATAGATCAGACCGTGAATCGAATTCGAGCTAGAGCCCGTGGGACTTCCGAGGCGGTACCAGATATGGTGGCTGGTTCAATAGAACAAATGACCGAGGAACTGCTAAGTGAACGTCGTAAGGAACTTTGTTTGGAGGGTTGGAGAAGATTCGACCTGGTTCGATTCGGGAGATACAAAGATCGTGTGTTGGCTATTGACCAGGGTGGATGGAGTACAGCTGGAAACCCTGGACCTAACTACGAAGACCATGAGATTAGATGGCCTATCCCAGAAACGGAATTGGTATTGAATAGCAGTTTGAAACAGAATCCAGGCTACTAGGCACTGATCTTCTCAAATCAAAAAAAAAACAAAAATGAAGATATATAACTTGAGCTATTACAGTAGCCTATTGTTTTGTGGGGCTATTGTACTCTTCTTAGCAGCTTGTGAGGAATTCGATATTCGCGAAGGTATCCGAGAAGTCGAGTTCAAAGTCACTGCCAACACTTCCCTAATTACAGAGGGAGAAAGCATCACTTACTTTGATTCTTCCTTGAACGTAAGTAGTAGAGTTTGGACCTTTGAAGGCGGGGATATCGCTACCTCTGATCAGCCTCAGCTGGACGTAAACTATCCTACTGCGGGTCGTTTCGGGACTACCTTAGAAGTAACCTTTGCGGATGGAGTAGTGAAGGATCGTCTGTTTTACGTAGAAGTTGAACCACAAGTGGCTGCAGATTTTGATGCCAATCTCCGAACCGTCGTTGTTGGAGGACAAGTGGAATTCACCAACCTAAGTACAGGATTGGATAATCAAGCCAATGTTTTAGCGATCAATGACGAGACTCGAGAGAAGGAAGCACCTGTTTATCAATGGACCTTTGAAGGAGGCTCACCCGCAACTAGTACGGATGAAAATCCAGTTGTAAACTATCCTAATACAGGTACTTTTAAGGTTTCCCTAGTATCTACTCGTTACGCTCCTGAAAATGTGGGGACGGTAGAAAAAGTAGGATTCATCAATGTGGTCGACGTGAATGTCATTTCGCCTGCTACGGTTACCTTGACAAAGTTTGGATCACAATTGAATCTTGCTTACCCGGAAGGTTTCAGTACCATTCCCGATGATGAGCTGGGCAACTTCTCTTTGTCTGTAGACGGTAATGATAGCCCAATCTCATCCATTAGCATTGATGCCAATGATGATAAGGTACTTGTGATGACGCTGATGAACCCAATTATTGAGGATAATTCTTCGATTGTACTTAACTACGGAGGCGGGAGCCTTTTTGCTACCTCTGGTTCCTTGGCCGCACCTATCATTGACTTTATCGTAACGAACTCCGTGGTGAACCTTTGGAGCGGAAATGTGGGCTTTGAAGAAGGTGCTGCGGGCGCTTTCCCTCCCAGCTGGGGGACTTGGAATCCAACCCAGGGGGTGAATAATAACGAATTCTACGAAACAACAGAAGAGGATGTGAAAGTAGGGGCGCGTGCCTTGAAGATTTCTTATGATGGATCTGGTGACCAGTGGATCTTAGATAACAAAGTGCCTGCAGATGTAATTCCTGGTAGTAATTATCGAGTTACTTTCTGGGCCAAATCCACTATGGATGGTGCCATTTTCGATATTCGAGTGATCGAGAATGGTTGGGCTGCCGCTAATGATCCTCAAGATGTCTCGCTAACTACAGAATGGCAACAGTACTCCTTTGACTTTGTTGCGAATGATGCTGGTGCAATGAACCGCAAAATTTGGTGGCAATTGCCAGGCTCGGCGGAGTCCTTCCAGATATTTGTGGATGATCTGAAATTGTATTATTTGGATTAAGCACACAATCCAGTTTTGTAAAATAGTTCCTGAGCAGGGAACCTAAATGAGGCGAGACTTCTGAGGCGATTGGGCTTTAGAAGTCTCGTTTTTATATCGCTATGACCAATCTCTTTAAATATAGTCAAGCTTTAGGGCTTATGATCTGTGTGGCGTCTACCCTAATGGGGCAGGAAAGCACTTTTATTGATATTTCTGCTGGGGTAGATCTTTTTTCCTTCGGAGGCGCGCAGGGGATTGCCGTCGGAGATTACAACAATGATGGCTTTGATGACTTCTATGTCTGTGCAGATATTGGGAAGAATAAGTTATTTATGAATAATGGGGATGGTTCTTTCACCGAAGTAGCCGAAAGCGTAGGATTAGACATCGCAGCTAAGAGCAAAAGTGCGATCTGGGGAGATATCAATAATGATGGATATATAGATCTATATCTAGCTAATTTGATTAGTAATGATCAATTGTTCCTAAATCAAGGCAACGGAACTTTCCAGGATATCACCAACTCAGCAGCTATTCAGAATTGGGAAAACCCTAGCTCCGTCAACATGGCTGATGTCAACAATGATGGCTATTTGGATATCTACATCTCCAATTTATCCGCGGAAAATATCCTGTACCTGAACCAACAAGACCTTACCTTTCGGAATTTTACGCAGCAATCTGGAGCAAGGGATACAGGCAGTTCCATGGGCTCCATCTTCTTTGATTATGATAAAGATGGAGATCAGGATCTATTTCTTACACATGATCATGCCGAACCCAGCCTTCTGTATCAAAATGATGGGACAGGACATTTTACAGAAGTAGGTGAGTCGGCCAAGGCTAATGTACAAGGACTGGGAATGGGAATTGATATCGGAGATATTAATCGGGATGGTTATTCTGACCTATATATCACCAACCTATTCAAAAACACCCTGCTGCTGAATAAGGGAGATGGGACATTCGAGAATATTTCCGCGAGTGCGGGTATTGAAGATTATGGTATGGGATGGGGTACTACTTTCATTGATTTTGATCGAGATGGGTGGGTGGATATTTACGTAGCCAATGACTCCGATTTTTCTCCCTATCCTAATGTGCTGTATCGGAATTTAGGGGACAATACTTTTACTGCCGTCGAGCTCCAGAAGGATATCAGTAGTACGGCTCAAAGTTATGCAGCTGTTTGTCTGGATTATCAGCTGGACGGCCAGTTGGATTTGGCAGTTGCCAATCGAGGAGGTGAAGAGCATTTTCAGCTTTTCGAAAACACTAATCGCACCGGTAACTGGATTGGTATAAAGTTGAGCGGAGTAGAAAGTAATCGGCAAGCTATCGGGAGTAAACTGAGGATTGTTGATGGGTTAGGCGAGGTTCACTACAAGGAGTTGACGGCTGGGCATGGCTGGACCAGTCAAAATAGTAGTATTCTTTATGTCGGGCTAGGGGTAGTCAATTCTATCGATAGCTTGCATATTTCTTGGCCCTCGGGTTTGGAGCAAGCCATGATTGGACCAGGGATTAATCAATATTACACAATTGTTGAGGGTCAATTGCCAATGGAGGGGATTATCAATGAACCTTTAATCACTAATACACCCCTACCCCACCGCCAAGAGCAAAGGTTGCGATTAGAGGCTTTCCCAAATCCTGCTTATGATGAACTTAGCTTACAAATTCATACACAGAAGCCGGAAGAGTTAAGTCTAGAGGTGCTTGATGTACTAGGTAAAGTCCTGTTTACCCAGTACCTCAAGAAACCTACATCGTCGAATCAACAGATAGATATGGATATTCGTCAATTTTCATCGCAAAAGCTGCTGATCTTTCAAATTCGATCAGCTGATCAGGTAGTAACTAAAAAAGTAATTCTGAATTAATCTGTTTCCCTACAAGAAGCTACTTTTTACCTGATTAACGAGCTTCGTGCCATCTGGGTCCGAGGCTGTCTTTAGGTGACATAGTGCCTCCGCCCAGGCTGATGTTCGCACGCGGAGCGGAGGTTCCTCCTGCTGTGCCACCTCCAGAATGACCTGGGCGACTTCTTCCCCTGTTTGGTACACCTGCAATTCCCCTTCGCCAGCCCGAGACTGAGTACCGGCCATATATTGTTGAAAGATCGGTAGGTATTCGCCAGAGGCGAGTTGGCCCTCAGCAGAGGCTGTATTGGCTATGGCAGATTTCATGAACTCGGTGCTGATACCACCTGGTTCAACAATACTAAACTTGATATTAAAAGGGTCGCTGACGTAAGAGGCGAGTCCCTCGGTGTAGCCTTCCACCGCAAATTTGGCACCACAGTACAACTCATTAAACGGCTGCCCTACTAGCCCTCCTACGGAGGTAATATTGATGATATGGCCTGAGCGTTGTTTTCGCATGTGTGGAATAACAGTCCGAGTACAGTATACTACTCCGAGGTAGTTAACTTCTGTTACCCACTTTATTTCTTCAATAGAAGCCTGCTCCGTTGTCTTGCCAAATCCAGCACCAGCATTGTTGATCAGCATATCAATCCTACCGTCAGCCTCCATGATAGTATCGACTGCGGTTTGAATGGAGTCTAGATTCGTAACGTCTAGCTGAATCAAGGTAAGATCTAGACCCTCCGTTGTGGCTTGCTGCTGTAGCGCTTCTCCTTTCGCAAGATTACGCATGGAGGCGTAGACCTTAAAACCATTTCTTGCAAAAAGTAAGGCGCTTTCATAACCTACACCAGTGGAGGTTCCGGTGATTAAAACATTCTTTTTCATGTGATTTCTTTTATTGGAATGAACATTCATTCCATTTTGAGTTTAAAAAAATTTTAAGCTTTGATAGCATCCCAAGTCAATCGCAATTGATTATCAATAGCGTTGACCGAGGTGGAGGCTTGTTGGTTAAATTGCCATCTCAAATGCGATAAGATGGTCCCGCCCAGGAACTGCAGTAACTCATTCACGGCTATGCCTTTGATGATACCCTCTGCTTGCCCCTGCTTTAGTAGACGAATGACGGGTTCAATCGCCTGGTAGCCAATGCTTCTTGTTTCCTCAGTAATCATGGGAGAGGCCTGCAATTGTTCCATAAACTGGAAATACAGTGGATTTTGGACAAAAAAGTCAATGGCTTTCCGATAGTATAAGTCAAACTGAGTCTTGACGGGTTCGTCGTGGAATAGAGTCTCTAAGATCATCGCTTCCTGCTGTTTGATGTCCACGTAGATGGCGTTGATCAAGGCCTCCTTGTTCTCAAAGTGATTGTATATCGTACCCATCCCAGTCTTAGCTGCCGTGGCAATAGCCGACATGGGAGCTGCATGTATCCCTTTCTCTACCAACAGCTGTAGCGCCGCTTCCTTTATTTGCTGTTTCTTATCCACGGCGCAAAGGTATAGGCTTGGAATGAACATTCCAAACTATGGCCGAAGAATCGCCTACTCCGAAATTTTACTTCGGTAAAGTCTCCTTCCTTATCCAGGCCATTGAATTTTTTCAAAAAAATATTAGCGAAGACCAAAGGAAATTGGTGGAACCGGGATCTAACGGAAAATAAATGAAATCAATTCTTAAAAATTAGAACCAATGAAATACTTTAAAACAGGATTCCTTTTGCTGCTTTTCGGAGCTACCGTGCTAAGCTGGTCTTGTAAAAAAGATGAAACTTGCGTTGAAACCACCTGGTATGTAGATGCCGATGGAGATGGACTAGGCAATCCAGCGGTTAGTATGACCGCTTGCGAGCAACCGGACGGGTTTGTGGCGGACAACACAGATACCGATGACACGGGCGGTAGCTACTCCCTACACGCAGCTTTCGAGGAATTTGACAGCGAAAACTTTACGATTTATCTTGACGGCGCAGAGGTGGTCATTGAATCCAATGGCTTACCTAACCACAGCTCCCCGTACTGGTCGAATACCAATGAACGAACCATTAATGGTCCGATGGGAGCCCATACTACTCCTGCCGCGGCTGTAGATCATCCCTTATTCGTGGATCCTACTGCCACCTCTTTTAATCAGATGGCGCCTGGCAATATTGATGATTTTAACGGATCATATACCTTACGTATACCAGTTAACCCTCAATTAGCATCCAGTTCTTCCGCCACCGGTTTAGGAGCTATCGGCATTGCGATCAGTGGCTCCATGATTTACAATGACCAGGAAGGTCCTAATGTCCCTTTAGATGATGCGGTGGTTTCACTAGATTACAATGGAGCACATACTGGACCACAAAGTTACCATTACCACTTAGAGCCTAAGGCCTGGACAGATGATGATGGTAACTTGATCGGGATCATGTCAGATGGCTTCTTTTTATATGGCCGTAGAGATCATGATGGAGCGTATCCTACGGATTTGGACGCTTCTGGTGGCCACTTTGGCCCTACTCCTCATAACCCTGATGGGGAGTATCACTATCATGTGCAAAATGACCTGTACTTAAATCAGTACTACATTCTATTTCCTGGAGATCTTCAAGGTACCCCGAATGATATTAGATAAACTGGCCACACTAATACTGCTTTTCATCTGTTTAGCGGCTTGCCAGGATTCCATTCCTAAGTCAATGCAGATCAATCCGGAGGTGGAAAGTCCCATTGAGCAAGATTCATTGGTATTGGTTCCGGAAAGAGGCCTTGTCTATTATTTGGGCAAGCCCTTTTCCGGGGCTGCCGTCTCTTTTTACCCCAACGGAAATATCGCTCTGCGGAATGAATATGTAGAGGGTAAGACGCATGGCCTATGCAGCAGGTGGTTTGCTGATGGTACGATAAGCTATGAGAGTGAATACATCCAGGGCAAAAAGAATGGTAGCACGAAGACATGGTGGAGAAATGGCAATCTCCGTTCCGAATCCCAATTGCAAGCAGGCATTTCTCAAGGGGTTCAACGACAATGGTATAAGAGTGGCCACTTATTCAAAGTAAGAAATATTATCAATGGAAAAGAAGATGGGCTGCAGCAGTCTTGGCGAGAGAATGGAAAGTTATACAACAACTACGAAGCGAAAAACGGTAGGATTTTTGGCTTGAAAAGGGCGGAGTTGTGCTTTGAGTTGGATAGTGAGCAGATTAGTGCTAGAAGTAATAACTGATCTGCTCTTGGCAATTTACATCCGTCCTCCTACAGGCCTGGTTCCACTACCTCAGGAACTGTTCTTGGGCTTCAGCCGCACCGCTACATGGCTGGCGAACTCCTGGATGCCTAGTCTTCTAGCAATACTAATGGAAGCTACATTGGTGTGTAAAGTTTGATACAATGCCGTTTTACCTTGTCTAGATAGATCTACCAATGCCGCCTCCACTGTTGCTCGTCCAAAGCCCCGCCCGCGGAATTCGGGATGCGTGTATACGCCTATAAAGCCTATATGGTCAGCTACCATTCGGTAATTGGCCAAGGCGCATAGCTTACCTTGGTATTGATAGCCATACAGGATGCTGTCTTTTTTGAAAACCCCGCTATGATCCCAGCCAATAGGATCGCCTGATTGTGACAGCGTTTCAATAGTTTCGTGGTGCTGCTCAAGGTCCAGGCGTAATACGGGATCAGGAATGCTTGCCGACTTTCCTAGATTAGCCTGATAATACCCCTGGAAAGCGGGACCAATTAGCTTACTAACTCTACTTCCGAATAAGTATTCGATGTAGGTAGAGCTGAACAGTGTCTTGTTAGTTGGAGGGTGCTTGTCAACCAGCTTTTGTAAGGAGAATACCTCTTCCTTAGGTACCGACAGGATGATATTATTATCCCTCCGATACAGCCAAGCTCCCTGGAAACCGGCTAACTGCCGATGCGGAAGTACGCGACAACCCATCTGGTGAAATGCTGTTGGCGGTATCCCAAAGAAATTAGCCCAATAAGTAGTGATATGGGTCAGATTCATGCTATGACTTAATCTAGAGCGGTACTAGCCGGCTAGACATAGGAGGTTTGAATGGTAACCTTATTTATCTTTAAGATCTACTTTTTTTATTGTATTGTCAATTAGTACATACAATTCACCATCAAGTGTCTCCATGACGGCCTCTGCCTCTGGATAACGCAACAATACCGGACGATTGCTGGCATACGCATTGTATCGTACCTGGACTTTCCTGAATCCAAGCTCTGATAATAAGGTGCCATCTAGCCGCAGTAAATACAGTAGCTTGCCTTTGTGACCGGTAATTAAGCGGATCGGTTCATCTTCTTTGTAGGACACCGGGGCCGTAAAGCGATCATAGATGAAAGGAGTAATTACTTGTCGGGATTGAAGATCCAGTAGAGCAGCCTTTTTATCTTGCTTATGCAGCCCCAAAAAGGTTTTTCCCTTTTGCAACATTCTCCTGGCCACTGTACTATTCGCACTTCCAACTGCACTTACTTGTGAAAAAATTTCTTCGAATACTGGATCGCCAGAAAGAGTGCGTACGGCTATCTGGTCTTTATCAACATAATCAAAAACAACATCATGCACAATCTTCATTTGCTTTGGATGATGAAAAATGGGCGGGGAAAGGGCTTTGCCTGATAGATCAATAAGACGATAGGATGCATCCCTGGATTCCCTTGCCAAGAGTAGCGGCTCAAAAGGCTCACTATTTCGCCCCATATTGATTTGCCAGTGGCGAATGGCTGCCAGGTGATGGTACTGGCAGGGGATTACGGCTTGAAAGTTCATATTAAAAAGCCCGAAACCCTTGGTGGGGTGCTTAACCGCAAAATACCCTTTGATTACGTGCTCCACAGAAGCGTATGCATAGGGCAAGAGCAATTCCTCTTTTTTATTGTAAACGCCGAATAGGCCTTGGTGCTTAGCAGGATGGAATACCTCATCTTCTACTTCGATCGAAGGATAATACCAATCCCACGGTTTTATAACTTCACCAGCCGCATTGATGGTTTTGACTTTTCCATGGAGCTCGGCCCGATACATCCCACTGCGGTTATTGAAAATGATAAATTCGTTTTCGAGAGGAAAGAGCGTGTCTTGCTTGACGGTGATCAAGCCATATCTATTTTCTTGGTCTTTTAGGATCCAAAGGTTCCCCCTTTTGGGTAGTGAGTCGGCATTAATGGTGCGAAGGAATTGAACTGGGAATATGGGGGTCCCGTCTTTATGATACACCCCCTTTAGGCCATCATTGGAGACGATTACATAATTCCGGTCCCGCTTGAGTTCGGCTGGTGTCCAGCGATCGAAGGAGGGAGACCAGCCGATGTGATCATATATAGGAGCTATGCTCCAATCTTTTTTACGGTAGTTGTAAACACCTTTCAAGCCTTGGTCATTCTCCTTGATCTGAAAGGGCGCCTTTTCACTTAATAATTCCTGGTAATTGGGATCGTAGATATAAGCCTCCTCCCCAGCTTCGTCCATGATGGTTTCTTCTTGTGCAAGCGTGAAGGAAGGTATAAGCAACAAACCCAGGATAAATACTAAGGCAAATGAAACCTGGAGGGTGGTGTGAAATCTGCATGGGCTTTTGCGTTCGAGTTTAGTACTATTCATTCCATTCTGGTTCAATGATGCCCCGTGATTCATCAGCTTGGCGGGTATGCATCAGTTCTTTCTGACATTAGCAACAATGGGAATTTAGGTATTTAACAAATACTACGCAAGATGGAGGGGTGGACTGGGTTCACCAGGTGGCTTAGTCACCCGGTGAACCTCAGCTCCAAAACTTAAGACTTTAGCTTCTCAATCAGCTGCTCACAAAGTCGAACGAAGTCTTTGTTTCCTGCTTCTTTTGACAGCTCTAGAGCCTTTTGGGCCACTGAGACGGCTTCGCCATTTCGATTTAAATCCGCCAGAATAAGTGCTTCCCGATGTACTTGGAAGAAAAGTGGAGGTTCTCCTTTTCGAGTCACTTCCTGAATGTATTCTAGAGCTAACTCCAAGTCTAGACCCATTTCGTGCAAGAAGAGGGCTGACTGGAAATAGTCATTTCGCGAGGGACCAGCCATTGTCTTATCTATGTCTTGCAAAACTTTGTCTTTAAAATCAACTCGAATCGAGGCGTGGACACGAATCTTCGCCCAGGCGAATACGAGCTGAGCGCTACCCAACTCTAACTGGTCAAAATAGATGCTGAAACTTTCCTGAAAATCCATGCTAGTAGAACTAGGTGCTGATATCATTAGTGTAGGCGTTTTATCAACATAGGTATTCCAGTTGCCACTTTCGTAAGGATAAAAATACAGGGTCCAGTTTGTTAGGGAGGGTTTGGATAGCAGCGCATAGCTGCCTTTCATTAGCATTTGATCCTGGAGGTAGATATCCTGTTCGATCGTGATCTTGGTAGCTGCATTAGCACCGGTGCGCCAGAACTCATGGTAGCGTACTAGCCCCTTTTCGCCAAAGATCGTACGTCCTCTAGCACTAGGTCGTGCATATCGGATTTCTATTGCAGTAAGCCCTAGATCCTGGCGGACGGTAGAGCTTGGACTTAGCGATGGAATGCGCAATTGGGCATCCGTCTTGCCGAGACTCAAAAGACTCAACAAGACCATACAAAACAGTCGTTGTAACATAAGATTTTTTTCTTAGGTATGGTGACAATACCTAGGTTTTGAAATAGTCAGAGGGGGATTTTCCCATCAATTTTTTGAAGGATTTGTTGAAGGTGCTTTTTGAATTGAATCCTGCCTCTTGGGCCAACCCAAAGAAGGTAAGTTCTTTGCCCTGCGGGGTTTTGGCTAATTCAACGAACTCCATGATTCGATGATAGTTGATGTACTCGAAAAAATTCATGCCAATACGCTCGTTGAGTAGGCGGGCGAGTTCGGGTTTACTAATGCCCATCATTTCGGCTAGCTCTGTTTTTAGCAACTTTTTATTTAAGAAGGGCTTCTTGTCTTCCATTAGCTGTTCAAGTTCGACTTTTAGTCGATCCAGGTCTTGCCGGCTTAGTTTGGACTGGGCATACTTTTTTACTACCTCAGCTGGCACCAGTTTGAAGACCTCTGGAGCTAGAATACTGTACCAGGCAATAAAAAATATGATAAATGCCAAAGTAATCCAGATGTACGGTCTAAAGATCCGTTCTAGCTTGTCGAAGCCAGTGAGATTAAGTAGCCAGACCGCTAACCAAGGTAGGAAACAGAGGCCGATGGCCAGGAGAAAGTAGGCAAAGAACTGAGTGGGTACACTATAGCTCACCTCTTTCTTCAGGAATTCCTGAAAGTGCCTGAATTCCAAGATGCTACGAACGTAATAGAAGATATTGAAAGACAACCCGATCCCCGCAAACAATAATACGGCCCGCCCAAACTCGCCAGTTTCAATCCTGGCACTGATCACTTCCTTCGGTGGAAGAAAGTAGTAAAGAGTCAGAATAGCAAAATAGCAGACGGCTGGTAAATAATGGATGAGATCCTTTTTAGCAAAGGGCTGTCGATACAAGGAAGACCTCGTAAATAGGAAAACCGAAGCACCAAAACATAAAGTCGCGATCTCTGCAAGACTTACAATCCGATAGCTTTGCCCAAAGAGGCCAGATAGGTAGATGACACGGCCGGACAAGCCTATAAAAAGCGCCACCACTAAGATGCCTAGATACGGATTGATCATCTTGCGCATTTTGCTCGAAAAGAGAAATATGCAGATGAGAAATACAGCCTGCAGGAAACCGAAGTAGACCAATTGATTAAGCACCCTTTCCATACAGCTTCTTTACTGAAGAACAAATTGATTAATGTGTTGAAGTCCATCTACGCCTAGCTTACTGACGCGAGCCTGAAAGGCTTCAAATTCAGCCGGACTTTCCCATTCTGTGATGACCATCCAGTCTGGTTGGTAAAGGTAGCCAAATGGTGATTTTCCGTCTTCTAGACTAAGAACCATTCTTCCTTCTCCTTTTTTAGCGGCCTTGAGCCATTGCTTCTGAAAACGCTGAAAGTGCTCTTCATCCGACTGCCAGTAGGCGGTAGCGACTATCGTTTTGTCTTTATTAATCTCAAAGCTAATGTCTTCTGGCATTTCGTAATAAGTCAAGTGGAAGTCACTGAAAATTTTTCTGCGTTGCTCGTGGAAATCAGGAACGTGCGTTTCGATCTCGGCCAGAAATTGTTCTCTTTTGGCTAGACTCGCCCATTTCCCTAGGATAAAGCTCTCAGGTTGAAAATTGCCTTGTGTGTAGGTTTGGATGCGGTAGCCAGGGATGGGGGTGTAACTCATGCGCATGGCCACCGGGAAGGCTGTTTTACGGTAAATCGCGAAAAGGCTGTCATAGTTAGGTTTGGCACTCAATAAAAGAACATCGAGTACTTCTCCCTTTTTAAAGCTATAATTCTTGACCTGCGATTGTGCTACGAGAAAGCTGCCAAACGCCATCTGTAAGAAGAGCATTCCAATCATTTTTTTCATTGGATAACAGTTTAGCCCCTGTCATGGAATCTAACTCGGGGCGAGTGATAGAAACGAGATTGCTTCCGATCACGAAGGTATAGGAAGGTTGATTTGAAGGAAAAAAAATGAAGGGTAGATGCGTATGAATACGGTATTCGGACAAGAATATTAGAGCGGGATAGTATTTAGCTTGGGTTGGACTGGTGAAAAAGTGAAGATGGGGCCGAGTCAAAGGACAGGCTAGGGGTCTTTACGGTCCCAAGTCGAGTCTCCACGTCTTCAAGGCTAGTTTCCATGGTAGGCAGCTCTTGTTCAATGCGGCTGAAAGGATTGGCGAACCGGGAAAAAAGTCCCCAGATGACGAATAGGCTAATCAATACCAATAACCAGAGATAGCCGTGTTCCTGTTGATAACGGATTCCTTTGAAATGGTCCTTTGTACCTTCCTGAAACTGGGATACAATGCTATTTCGGACTTCCCAATAATTCTTATAAACTCCTTCTGATAAGACAAAGCTCTTACCGTACGTAGATTGGAAGTAAATTCTATTGGGATTCCAAGCAAGGCTATTCCAAGGCCAATCTACTTTTGGAGGTTCTTCCCAGTAGATCCCATAATCTTTCTGATCAATCTTTGTGATCCCTATGGGTCGCTGAATCAATAAACGCTGCTCCCCTACCCTAATCACTTGGTGCCGCAAAAGCATCCTGACGAGAACCAGTACCCAATACGCAGAACATATAAAAAGTGCTGTATACCGTAAATCAAAGGAAGCCGGAGTTGTAGCCAAGCGCCACCAATAAAAACTGGCATAAATAGAAGTTACCAGACCCAAACCCACTTTAGCAAGGTAGGTCCAGCTATGTTTAGAAACGATAATTTCTCCCTTAGGGATCATTCTTGTCATGCAACTCAATGTTAAACAAGGCCATTCACGGCTATAAATGATAGTCTCGGTTTGGTCCTTTAGTATAATCAGGGATCTAATACAGTTTTAGACTACTTGCCTCTACTTGATCTTCAAACATCAAATTATTTCTCGAAAGCGCATGCCCGGATTATTTCCTACCGCATAGGCTAGTTCGATAATAACTTCTTTTTTCCCTAACTGCTGAAGGCCAGGTAGCTTGACGGGTAAGGTAATACCGCTTTCACCAGGAGTCAATTTTTCTCGACCAAAGACAGAAATATGGGTTAGCAGAACGAGGTTTTTTGAATGGACTAGTTGGGATGCTGTAAGCTTATATTGCTGCGGAGGGAATTCCAAGGCATGACCAGACTGTTGCTGCTTTATGATGCTGTCCTTATCCAGCCTAAATACAGGGAAAAAGGACTGATGTATGACCTGTAGCGAAGATGGATCGGGATATAAGAGTGTGCCAATCGATAGTTCTATGCTTTCAGGAATCAACTGAATCTCCGACCGCAGTTGAGGAACAAGTTGATGCATGATGGCAACCTGCGGTTCTTTCTCTAAGCCCCTCTGCATGGTTTCACTTAGTAAAATGTCAATGGTATCTGCTTGGGGGATATTGTAATTACTGGCATCTACTTGTTCTATGGATTCGAAGTAGCCGTCTACCTCTAAGCTTACCGTCAATCGTCTTAAACATTGGCAACTGATTGGGTTAATCTCTAGAGCTCTGATTTGAATCTGATCTTTTCTGAATAAAGTAGTGAGCGGGAGCGCGAGCGTAGCAAATGGACCTGTACCAGCATAGAGGATAACGACAGGTCCTTCCTTTTTATCCAATAAGCTATTCACTGCCAGGTATAAACCTTTGACAAATCGTTTTGTACGCACTAGATCATCTATGCAGAGGGCAGCCCAAGTCGGACCGATAACTCTCCCGGTTTCCAGCTCGATATCGACCCTGGTTTCTTCGAAGCTGCTAATGAATGGGTTCTGTTGTGTCAACAACTTGCGATAAGCAGCAACTGCTTGTTGCAGTTCAGCAAAGTCTAGCTCTTCGGCTATCAGTATCTGAGCAATTTGGTGTAGATCCACGGATTTTTATTACATAGCCTTTAAGAGCTGCCTTTGATGGGCGGCAACTCAACCGGTGGTATGAATATCAAAGACAGTATCTAGCTAAGTTTTGCTAGCAGCAGAAACTCCATGATTTTCCAATTACAGTCTGTCCAATTAGAAGGTGACGGCATTTACCCTTCCTCTAGATTAGATTCCTTCAACACCTTCAAGAAATCTGGGAAAATGTATTCTCCTTCAATGTCAAAAATGTTCCATCCGTTCAGTACTCCAATTACCTCATACTTGGGTAGTACCACCAAGAACTGTTGACCAAAACCCATTGCTGCCCAGATTTCTTCCTCACCTCCTGGCCGCCACCATTGGTAACCATATCCTTCTGTCCCACCATCTCCGTACAGATCTATCACCTGTTTTTTGATCGCCTCCTCCACCCAGTTTTTAGATAGAATTTGTTGTCCATTCCACTTGCCTTTGTGGAGATACAATTGACCAATCTTGGCTAAATCTTCGGCCTGAAGATAGAGGCCTCCTTCGGTATCCTGTAAGCCTTTGGGAGTGGTCTTCCAGTGATAGTCGTTGATGTCTAAGGGACCAAAGAGGTGCTGTTCGGCATAAGAGGCTATGTCCATACCGGTAGCTTTCTTAATGATGCCAGACATTAGATGACTGGCCCCACTGCTATACACCCACTTTTCTCCAGGCTGGGAATCCATAGGTTGCTGTAGAACATATTGGATCCAGTCCTCACTCTTTTCCATTTGGACTACCTGATTGTTGCTGTCTAGAGGGGCTGTGTTTTCATTCCAGCTAATGCCCAGTTGCATGCAAAGCAAATGATGGAGCGTAGCTTCTTTTAGTCGTTCGTCCGTCTGACTAAGGTCATACCCTTCAAAATAGTCCAAAACTTTTTGATCCAAGCCTGGGATATGTCCATCCTTTACCGCAATTCCCACGATCGTGGCTGCGATACTCTTTGTTACAGATTGCAAGCTATGCAAGCGGCTCCCTTGATAATAGGGGTGGTAGCTGGGGTGATAGTAATTATAGATATTGATTTCACTGCTATCTGAGCAGCTCTGATAGCCACATCCAAGTATCCCGCTTTGCCCTTTACTGATCTTCTGGTAGTCATTTTCAAAGGACTTGTTGTAGATCACCCTACCCTTCTTGATAATCAATAGCTGGTCAATGTAGCCGTACTTGCCAGCGGTTATTTTGGTTTCCAGCGTGTCCACTCCTGTGGTTGCAAATTGGGCATCTTCCATTGTGCCCGACGGCCATGAAAATAGAGTTGGGGCAGCTGCTTCAGAGGACACGTCTGCCGTAGAGCAGGCCATTGCAAAAAGAGAGAGTGTAAAGAGCAGTGAGCGTCTGACTATCATCTTGATATGGTTTAGAGTAAATGGATTTTCAGGAGTGATAAAGGCTTTTTGCTAAGGTAGAAAGTTAGTCGGATTGAAGTGTGTTTCCTCTCCATGAAATGATTGAATAGGTTTAGCAAAAACCAATCGTAATAAAATAAGTAAATACTCAGTTATAATTTTCCTTTAAGAAAAAATTATCTGAGTATACTATAATCTTAATACCATAGAAATAAGAACTTTCTCGACTCTTCAAAGGTTAGCCTCCTAAAAAGAATTCCACCTCAAGATTATTAGGCCGTATGGATAAAACTTATATTAATCCGCCCGAACTATTCAACTCCAAAGACTTCGGCTTCTCTCAAATCGTCATCAGTGAACCGGGAAATCTCGTTTACATCTCTGGCCAAGTAGCCTGGGATGAAAACCGTGAAATTACAGGTAAAGGAGATTTAGAGACGCAGGTACAAAAGACAATTGATAATCTTGCTATTGCCATGAAAAAAGCAGGTGGACAACTGCAGGATATTGTTATGCTGAGGATTTATATCGTGAACTATACCTCAGCGGCTGGAAACATAGTCAGCGAAGCGCTTCGACGTAACTTTGGCGCTGAAACCCCTCCTGCTAGTACTTGGCTTAGCGTGCAAGGCTTGGCCAATCCTGACTTTTTGATCGAAATTGAAGCGCAGGCAGTGTTATAGGTCATTTCCTGGACAGGCCTAATGCCTAGGAAAGGCAGATACTTCCAAAGTGATTACCCAATTCGTAGATGTGACCTTATGTGATTTTAAATCTACCAATGTTCACCCATACCTATTCGACGGTCTATCTGAAAATTCAGGCGGAGTGTATCTTAATCCTCCTGAATTATTACCTTTAGTTTCATAAATTGGACCGTTGACCAACCGAAATTCTATAGCAGTCTTACCTTTTGATAACCTCAGCTCAGATCCTGAGAATGAGTACTTCTCCGACGGAATGACGGAAGAGATCATTAATGCCTTGACCAAAGTACAGGGACTCAAAGTCACTGCTAGAACTTCCTGCTTTGCCTTTAAGACCAACAAGCAAGACATCCGAAAAATCGGTAAAGAACTAGGCGTGTCGATGGTCATGGAGGGCAGCATCAGAAAGGCTGGCGAGCGGGTAAGAATTACGGCGCAACTTATTCGCGCTGAAGATGGTTTTCACATCTGGTCTGAGAATTTTGATCGTAAACTTGATGACATCTTCAAACTCCAAGATGAGATTAGTCTACTCATCGCCAATAAAGTGAGGGAACATGGTGATCATTTTGAAATCAAAGATCACTTAGTAGATGCGCCCACCCACAACATAGCAGCGTACCAGCTTTATCTAAAAGGGCGCTACTACTTCAACAAATGGACACTACCCACTTTTGTCAAGGCGGCTGAATGTTATGAGAAGAGTATTCAAGAAGACCCCAATTTTGTCCTACCTTATTTTGGAGCAGGTTTTTCTTATAGCTGTCTAGGATCATGGGGTGGCATGAATCAAAAAGAAGCCTATCAGCGTGTGGAGCTGTATTACGAAAAAGGCAAAAGACTCAATAATTCCACCTTCTTCGGTTACATCTGCGAATCTCAATATTTGTTTTGGGCGCAATGGAAATACAAGGAAGGATACGAGATTGTACGTCGGGCTCATCAACTGAACCCAAATGATGCGGAGCTCAACGAATATATAGCCGAAATCTATACCTCGCTAGGGGATTTTACAACTGCTTGGAAGTACATTGAGCTGAGTACAAAACTGAATCCCCTTTCTCCAAATCACTGTTATACCGAAGCCAACTTTCACTATCTCCAGGGAGATTTTAAGGCGGCTCTACGATCCATCGAAAAAGGGCTCCTAATCGTACCAGAATTTATTATCCTAGTAGAACTCAAACTAGTCTGCTTTATCCACCTTGGTCAGGAAGAAAACTTACTCAAAACAGTTGAGTTGAACAGAGGGATGTTGCAATATCCTGATTTGTATAGCTACGTGTACAATTTGTTTCATAAAGAAAGTAAAGTCAATCAAGAGGAAGTCTTGTCACTAGTTGAAAAATTTCAAGAGGCAGAGATTCGGCCCCTCGTCGGTTGGGACCTTATCCTCCTCATTGCCGCTGGGATGATTGATGAATCTATGAAATGTCTGCAAATGAATATTGAGCAAAGAAGAGCTCAGTACATCAACTTCAAACACGATCCATTTTATACTCCTCTGAGATCCCTTCCTGCCTATCAAGAACTCGTCCAACAGCGGTTTCCTGATGACAAGTTAACTTCCATAGCTACAGCAGTGGAGGCAGATAGAGCGCTTCTCACCGAAGCGGAGGCTCCATCCTATCAAGACCTCCTACTTAGAAAGATGGAAACGGAGTGTTACTATCTTAACTCAACACTCAGCCTGAAGGAACTAGCCGATCATATAGACCTTCATCCTAATAAGCTCTCTTGGTTGCTGAATGAAAAACTCGATCAGAACTTCTACGAGTTCATTAATAGCTACCGACTGAAAGCTTTTCAAACAAAGGCCCTGGATCCGTCCTTTTCCCACCTAAGTATTCTGGGGCTAGCTTATGAAAGTGGATTCAATTCTAAATCTGTATTTAACCATTACTTCAAAAAGGTCACCGGTCAAACACCCAAAGCCTGGGTGAAAACGCAAATGCAATCATAAGTCCTTCCCGCTTATCTGTCTACAGGGAGCTATTCCAAAAGCCCATCAGCACCTGCTAGCCTCTTGATTTTCTCTTCCAACAAAAGATAGAAGTCCAGCTGCTCACTTCCTCGTCCGCCTAGTTTTAGCCGGACGAAGCCCACCTCCAATAAAGTCACCTTTGATCCAAAATCAAAAATTAACTATTATGAAAGATTTACGAGTCTTCGACTACAAACTTCCTTATTACTCCATCTTGTTAATCTTTTGGATCAATGCCTCAGTCGCCTCCGGACAATCTGCTTTTAAGCGTTGGTCGATCCAACCCAGTTTGATCCATATTGATCTATCTGCCGCTCGCACATCCGTTAATATTGGCGGAAGTGATCTTATGGGGAGAGACAACATGAGCTTCACCAATTCCACCACCTTTGGTATCGTGATCGATTTCTACTTGACCAAAAATATTTCTCTCAACAGCGTATTAGCGGTACCGCCAACGACAGCTGTAAGTGGCAAGCATTCCCTGGCCGGAGCCGAAGCAGGTAAACTAAGATATGGGTCATGGCCCTTAGCACTGATGTATCATTTTGACCTCAAGCAGCTAAAACCATTCGTGGGGGTCGGTATCAATTACACCATGATTTTCAAGGTAGAGGAGCAGGATATTAAAGATATCAAGATCGATCCCAAGCCTGGTCCGGTACTGCGTGGCGGATTGGATTACATGATTACACAAAGATTCGGTATTAGTGCCTCGGTACAGAAGTTCTATGCCAAAGCCAATATCACGGGCTTAGCACCGGCTGGCCCAGGAGGGACTGCCCCTTCCGTTGTTGAGGGTAATTTAAATCCATGGATATGGACCTTTGCGGGAGTCATTCGATTTTGATCCATTTGTATGCTTCGTACTTCAAGCCATGCTTACACATGAAAGGCTTCAGGTCGTCGCAATTGAGCGTAAAGCTCCCGCTGCCCGTGCCCGCAGCAGGTGGGTCCCACCTACCTGCTGCGAAGACCTACTAGGTACTTGCTCAAGCTAGGATCTGGAATACGTTTCACTCCTTACTGTATTTCAAGCCAATCCTCACTACTAAAGCACTTACTAGTACATCCTCCAATTTGAATCCGACCACAGGAGCAATACAGCTTACGTAAGCAATACCTCATCCCCTGATCACTCAAAAAGTCCTGATGCTCATTCAGATGTCCTTCTACATCTACCCGGACGAAGGGCGGAGCAAAGTTTCAGAATTTTGATCCATCATTAAAATCTAAAAAACAATAATCATGAAAAATCTAAATGTAAAGAGTGCATCCATAGCTGGCGTTATTGCCTACATTCTTGGTGTTTCAGCCTTTTTAGGGTCTTTTTTCGTACCCGTGATGTCCAATCCTGAAGCGCAAGCCAATTTAGTTCTGAGTATCGCCATTATACCGGCCGCCATGCTAGGGGCTAGGTTTTATTACCGTAGAAAGTTTGAAACCAACGGTTTCTTGCTTGGTGCATTTATGTTTCTGGTCGTGATTGCCCTTGATGCAATGATTACCGTGCCCTTATTCGTCATCCCTGCTGGCGGCAGTCACCTTGAATTCTTCACTGATCCTGGCTTCTGGCTTATTGGCCTAGAGTATGTCCTGGCAGTGGCTATCTACTGGAGACTACAAAAGGTTACTAAAAACAGAATGGCTAGTCGCAAGCTAAACAGCGACGCTGGTAGCCACTAGCCCTACCTCCCCCTTTATTTCCAACATAAGTCAATTCAAAAAATAAAAGAGAAATGAATAAGTTAGTTATCGTCACACATCCCGATATCGACAGTTCCTTGATCAATAGAACATGGGTTCAGGCCCTGAAAAAGTATCCAGATCATTATACGGTACATTCCTTGTATACTACCTATCCTGATCTCAACTATGACATACAGGCAGAGCAAGCCCTACTCTCGAGGCATGAAGAGATCATTTTCCAGTTTCCCATACACTGGTTTAGCACCCCATTCGCCCTGAAGAAGTACATTGATGAGGTATTTACCTACGGCTGGGCATTTGGCCCCGGTGGAGAAATGTTAAATGGCAAGAAAATTGGTTTTGCCGTATCTGCAGGTGGGTCAAAAGAATCCTACGAATCCTCATCCGGACTTTCAGTATCTAGCTTATTGAACGATTTTCAGTTGAGTTTTCAATATTGTGGTTGCATCATTACTCAGCTGCATGTCCAATACGGTGCCATGGGAGAGCTTTCAGCCGAGGACTTAGGGCAAAACGCGCAAAAATATATAGATACCTTTTCATCCTAACTGTATCAGCTCTCCTTCCTAATGTCGATCACTCCTAGACTTGGGATTATCCCAAGTTTAGGAGAATTAAAGCCTTAATCCAGCATCATGCCAATTCCTTCACCTTTATCAATTCCCCCTTTTGAAAAGACCGTGTACAGGCTTCGGCTACTAAGGTAGCTTGGCGAGCATCGGATAAGGTTAGCTCCGGTTGGCGCCCCTCTTGGATACAAGTCAAGAAGTCTTCAGCTATTCGAAGAAATGCCTCCTCAAATCGATCCCAAAAGGTCTCTACACACTCCTGTCGGGCCCCGTGTTGATCATACACCTCTACCCTATTTACAGCAGCTGGTCTCCCAATTCGAAGTGTTCCCAAGGTCCCAACAACTTCCGTATAAGTATCATGGCCGACCATAGCGGTACGACCTGCATTGAGCACTGCCATGGTTCCATTTTCAAAACGGCAAGTACTCATCACGTGATCTGCATCTCCTGCTTCCTCAAAAGCCGGATACTTATAGGCTCCACCAAGCGACCAGACCGATTCCACCTCTGCTCCTAGAAACCAACGAGCCAGATCAATATCGTGCACATTATAATCGTGAAAAATTCCACCACTACTTTTTACATATTGGATCTGCCATGCTGCCACAGTGTCCTTATCAATGGTCTGTGAACGAACCAAGTATGGTTTACCAATGGCCCCTTCCTCTATCTTCTGCTTAGCATAGCGATAGCTCGGATCAAAACGTCTTACAAACCCGACTACCGCTAATTGCTTAGGGTATTGAGCAGCAACTGCTTCCACCATTTTGCACTCCTCTATGGAACTTGACAGGGGCTTCTCACTGTAGACGTGAAGTCCAGCCTGCAAGGCTTTGACGATATGCTCCGCATGTTTATTGGTGGAACTAATCACAAAAATCGCTTCTAATTCCTGGAGCTTGAGCATCTCTTCATAATCTTTAAATAGATGCGGTACTTCCAATTCCGTTCTAGCAAAATCCAGTTCTTCCTCACTGATACTACAAGCCGCTATTAGATCAGCAGAACGGATCCTAAAACTTAGATTTCTGGCATACTCTTTTCCGAGGCGGCCTAGACCAACGATGCCTACTTTGGTTTTCTTCATGATTACTTTGACTTAATACGAGTAGCTTGTCCCACTGCTCCTAAGTATTCGAATTTTTCAAGTATCAAGCGTTTGCATTCTTCCATATAGACTCGACCTGGAAGCAAGGGAGCGAATTGATCTGGTGTATCTCGAAAGAATTCTCTATTTACGCGAGTCCACAACAAGCGTAAATCTGTGGCAATGTTAACCTTACAAACCCCGTACTCAATGGCACGTTTTACCTCAGCTGGATCAACCCCTTTTGCAGACGCTTGCAACTCCCCTCCTGCTGCATTAATTCGTTCTATCTCGGCGTAGTTCACAGCAGATCCACCATGCAAAACCAGCGGAAAGGTGGGTAGGCGATTTTGTATTTCCTCCAAAATATGAAACTGGATCCCTTGTCCTCCCGAGAACTTGTACGCACCATGGCTGGTACCCACGGCTATAGCCAGACTATCACATTCCGTAGCGCTCACAAAGGCCTCCACCTCCTCCGGATTCGTGTAGAAGGCATGTTCTTCATTTACAGAAAGATCATCTTCCACTCCTGCCAATACTCCTAACTCTGCTTCTACACTGACCTCTACGCTATGGGCCTTTTGCACTACCTTCCTGGTCCTCGATACATTTTCGGCAAAATCATCATGAGAAGCATCGATCATTACAGAAGTATACTCCTCCCCTGCCAAGGCATGATCAATGTGTTCCTCGTTGCCATGATCAAGGTGCAAAGCAAAAACAGTCTTAGGATACTTTTTTGCCGCTGCTTTAATCATTGACACCAACATATCTGGACTAGCATAATTCCGTGCAGCTGGCGTTGTCTGCACAATGAACGGAGCTTGTGCGGCCTCAGCTGCCGCGAAAAGGGCAAGGACCTGCTCCATGAATTCTACATTGACGGCAGCCACGGCATATCGGCCGTAGCAATGTTCAAATAAACGTTTGGCAGTAAGCTTCATCAATCCATATTTTCCGAAGAAATTCAGTTCGGCCCTACTATACTAGAACATTCCAGCTATTTGATAAAAAAATCGGAGCAGTAATTCTTATGCAAACGCTTGCAAAAATATTAAGCCAAAAAAGGCATCTATGGTGTACTCATTGTGGAGCCTAAAGAATATGGAGTTACCCGCAAAGGCCACCAAGACCCCGACAAAAGTAGTCAGCACATTTGCCCAAGTCAGCCATTTTTGCCAAAAAATGAATCGTTCTTCCTTCATAAAAGCACAAGTTTTCAGTCAGTTACAAAAACAAAGATTTGATATTGAATTCCCTTTGCAGTCGAATGGCTTGGCTAGACTTTCCAAGGCAAATCTTTTGGAAAGCCCCCTTTTTCAGGAAGAAGACCCTTATTAGGTACACATTATGGTCATCTTCTGGTTTCCTACCGCAGCAATTGTGATGGACAACTTGGTGGTGATCGCGGGAACCTTTAACTTTAGTCAAGCTGCCAATTTCAACGAAGAAGTAATTGTGATTCTTGGCAATTTAGAAACGGAAGATCAAAATGCTATCCTATTACAAGCGGAACTAGGAACTTTTATCCGAGCAGAGATCGACCGGCTGATTCTCGAAGCTTACCCCCTACCCTATTCTTAAAAGATCGACATAAAATGGAACCTAGCAAACTTCACAAAAAACTACGCCTACACGATAAAAGTAATATCTGTGTTTTGGAAGCTCCAAATTCCTTTCTCGCCGTCATTAAGGACTTAAGCTTTAGTACGGAAGTTGACAAAACAGCTGCTGCAATAGATGCCGTACTCATTTTTGCACCAAACATGATGAGTTTGGAACGATTACTGGCATTTTCTGCCAAACTCGGTCCCAAAGACGTACTGTTCTGGGCCTGTTACCCCAAGCTATCCTCAGCCCTAAAGAGCGATATTAGCCGAGATGGGATCTTTCATACTGCGCAACAATTCGGGCTTCGTCCGGTGACACAGGTGGCCATCGACGATACCTGGTCTGCCATGCGCCTAAGGCCGCATGATCGGGTGGGTAAGTAGACCTACGGATTATTCGATCCTGATTTTACAGTACCTTTTCTCATTAGCACTAAAATCGACGGCTTCTACCAAGTAATGGCCTCGTTTGAATCCCTTGATGTCAATTTCCGACCGCTGACGGCCGGTAGGGTAATTGTCGATCAGTTCTTCATCTCTATACAAGCGGATGAGTTTAGCTTCTTCTGCCTTAATCACCAACTGCTTTCGCCCTGCTAGCGGAAAAACTACATCGGGGATGGTCGAGCTTTCAAAATCCTGACTGAATAAGTCGTATCCTATAATCGTAATAGGAAGGGAAAATGAGTTTCCGGCTTCGTCCTCCAGCTTCACATATTCTTCCGTAATCTGCGATGGGACTGTAATGGCCAGGGAGAGTAAACTATCTCGTGCTGGATCAAGAACACGCTGATTTACGATCTTCACTCGCTGCGATGAACTACTTAATCTAATGCTCATTTGTGCTTCTCCTTTGATAGCGATTGGTATATCTATTTGCATTACATCCCCTATCCTACCCTCCACCACTTGTCGGCGCTCAAGAAAAACAAGTCTTCCTAAAGCGATATATTGTATCGGCACAGAATTTCTAAGCTCCTTGCGGATGATCCAGACTAGATTTCCTTCCTCCTCATACTCATAGGTCAAGGAAACACCTCCTCTCCGGCTAGAAAATTGCCTTTCTTGCAACACTCCATCGACACTGTAAAATAAAGCACTATCAAGAGAGGGGATATCGTTTTTTGCACTAAATAGAACCGGTAGTTGATTCTCCATCCCTTCCAACTTCACCCCACGCATAAAGGCTTCCTCCTTGCTAAGTGGTCCAGTCTTAGCAGAATAAAAGCCCACACTCCTGAGCTGTCCTTCTGGATAGTAGCTGGTAATCTTGTAATGATCATGCCCGAGGTCATCTTTGAAAATCGAAGTATCCGGTTGGTGCTGTCCTATTACTACAATGCAAAGGATAAGAAGAGGAAAACAAGAGACTAATTTCTTCATGACGATTTTATCAGATGGATGAGACTTTTGCGCGTTTGGGCGTGCGGCTGCCAAATCCTTAGCCAAACACCGCTAAATAGCCTTTACAATTTACGGACTTTTGGCACAAGCTTCAACTTGTTGCAAGATTAGAGCAATCTGTGTTACACTGATCTCTCGGATTATACTATTTTAGCCCAGCCTTGATCTAGCGAAGCTCATGCTGGGCCATTAGGCATTCCAATAACAAAACAAAACCAACCTAACATGTCGACACGTGACAAAGCAGTCGTTGTACCCAAGGAATTACTTTTACCCTTTATACTCATCACCAGTCTATTCGCGCTTTGGGGTTTCGCAAATGATATCACCAACCCGATGGTATCAGCCTTCAAAAAAGTACTCGAACTTAACAACACTCAAGCTTCTTGGGTACAGATGGCCTTTTATGGTGGCTATTTTACGATGGCACTCCCGGCAGCCATATTTGCTAAACGCTATTCCTATAAAAAAGGGATCCTTCTCGGATTGGCGCTGTATGCCGTGGGGGCACTCCTCTTCTACCCTGCTGCAGCTTACGAAGAATTCATCTTCTTCCTCCTAGCCTTATACATTCTAACCTTTGGTCTAGCCTTCCTGGAAACGACCGCAAACCCCTTCATTCTGTCCATGGGACCGGAGGAAACAGCTACTCAACGCCTCAACCTCGCCCAAGCCTTCAACCCAATCGGAGCATTAGCTGGGCTCTTTGCCGCACAGACCTTCATCCTTGGCTCCTTGCAATCTGATGACTTGGATGCTGCGGGTAATCCTATCTACGATTCATTGACAGAATCAGCCAAGGCAGCGGTGAGGACGGGAGACCTGATGGTGATCCGGAATCCTTATGTTATACTGGGCCTAGTCGTCATTGGAATATTGTTACTAATTGCTGTGGTTAATATGCCTGAGAAGGAGGAAAAAGATCAAGGAGGAAATGTCGCAACCGCTATCGCCCGCATTTTCCGTGGGGCTAAATTCAGAGAAGGGGTAATTGCGCAAATGTTCTACGTGGGAGCACAGATTATGTGCTGGACTTATATCTATCAATACGCAGAGTCTATCGGCATTGATAACCGTTCAGCGGTACCTTACGCTATGACAGCATTGGTCGTATTCCTTGTTGGCCGCTGGATATGCACCTGGCTGCTGCGATACTATAGTGGAGGAAGATTGCTTTTGATCTTTTCCGCTTTAGCAGCAGTCTTTACCTTGGGTGCCATCTTTATAACGGGAATGACTGGCTTGTACAGCTTAGTCATGATCTCTTTCTGCATGTCCTTGATGTTTCCTACCATCTATGGACTAGCTTTAGAAGATCTTGGAGATGATGCAAAATACGGAGCAGCCTTCTTGGTGATGGCTATCGTCGGAGGTGCAATCATGCCTTTAGCACAAGGTGTGTTGCTAGATATTGGAGGAAGTGGTTACACGGATACGCTAATTATGGGAGTACCAGAAGTTAACTTCTCCTTTATATTACCCTTATTTTGCTTTTTCGTGGTTGGACTCTATGGATATCGTGTCAACCAAATGAAAGCTTAAATACAATGAAGCGGGAAAAGAATCCGGTTTGTTCTTTTAAGTAAAATAAAGGAGCGGTCTTTCGATTGGATAGCGAAAGGCCACTCTTTTTTTATCCCCTACCCTACCCCATTTTTTTTCTAAGCATGTACAAAAGGCAGCAAATTTTACTGATATCATTTTACGTCTAGCCACGAGTTTTTGACAAAAGAAAAGGATATTTGTACTTGAAGTCGTAAAAGCGATGGTAAACCATTATTCTATTTTTCGATTTTTCAGGATTGGATTTCGATTCTTACATCACATTCAAAAACCATCTAAAAGGCTACAAAATGGGAAAGTAAAAATTTAGCCTCTGAGAGCGATCTTGTTCAATGTTGACAAAATATACTAATCGACTCAAAAGAGAGCTCAGAACGGCTAAAAATGCCCTCAAAATGACTTCTTAAGCCAGAAATCAACTTTAAAAAACCAAAATCAGTAAACTTTAACTATTTAATCTATTTCACCTAGGTGAAATAGATTAAATAGTTAAACAAGCACCTAAAGCCTGTATTTTCTACAATTCTCACATTGTAAATCAATGACACCAAGTACAGAATAGTTTGAAAATAAAGGATTTAGCTAAAAAATATGACCTAGCCGAAATAAATCTGCTAGGTCATAATAGATAAACTAGTTTGAAATAGTAGAAAATGTCAAACTAGATTATATTTTCGCCACTGGTCATAATTTTCAACTATGGTGAAAAATAAAACCTCTTTGATATATAATAGCTATTATAACATTAATGCTCTATTTTAGCTATATGCTTTAGGCGAACTTTTGACTATTGTTTCAAAATAATAGAAATTTGAAATAGTCTTAAAATACCTGCTATACAAGTATCTATTAAATATGCCGACAATTTAGTATATTCTAAAAATTACAGCTAGTACAAACTTTGTATATATTAGGAAAATATACTCTAGTTAAAAAATTCTATATTTTGTCTATATTTGTTCTGTTGAACATTTCCTTAAAATGCTATACATTTTTACTATATCATAAATGCCTGCCTGATTAGATATTATCTATTTTCAATAAATGCTGTAAATTTAGACTATCTTGCATTGCATATTTATATTAAATAGCTTACATTTGTATTATATAAAAGCTTGTACAAATATTCTAGAATGAATGACTATGCAAAATATTTATTCTATTTTAGATATTAAACATATTCTTCACTTGCACTAATAGCTTTCATATTGAAAAAGGGCTGCATAGGTTAACTTGAAAACATATCTCAACTGTTTATACTTGATAATCTAGATCAGCTTTAAAACATAGCATACATGGCACATATTATTTCAATGGCGAATCACAAAGGTGGAGTAGGGAAGACCTCTTCTGTACAAAATATCGGTGCAGGCTTAGCTAGAGCAGGTCAACGTGTTCTACTTATAGATTTCGATCCACAAGCCAACCTCTCTGATGGCTTCGGGTACCGAGATCTAGAATTTGGCATCTTCGAGGCCATGTTGGGAGAGATTGATGTACCGGTGGTAGAATTACAGGAAAACCTAAGTTTGATCCCTTCTACCATCGGATTAGCTGGAGCAGAGATGTATTTTAGTACTTATACCGCTCGCGAACGGATCCTGACCAAAAAGGTGATTGACAAGGTGAAGGAAAACTTTGATTTCATCATCATTGATTCCCCTCCTTCTTTAGGCTTATTAACTATCAATGCCTTTACCGCTTCAGACAGCATTTTTATCCCATTGGATGCTGAGTATTTCAGCATGCGGGGACTAGATAACCTCCAAGAATTGATAGATCGCGTGCAGGAAGATCTTAATCCTTCTTTGAACATCGCAGGTGTATTCTTCACCAAATACGATAACCGAATGGTTATCAAGAGTAATGTCCGAAAAGTCATTAGAGAGCAATTCGGCGAGAAAGTGTTCGATACACATATTCGAAATAATATTGCAGTGGCCGAAGCGCAAGCGCAGGGGATGGATGTTTTCAGCTATGATCCTAAATGCAATGGCGCAATAGATTATAAAAACCTAACTCAGGAAGTGCTGGTTCGCTACAACCTTATACCGGCAGTCTCGGATAAGTAGTAGGGTAGGGGACCTTAATTCTAAGATCGCGAGGCGATAGCCAATGGGCTTCGATGTGATCAAGTATTCTATATAAATCCTTACGTTATGGCAAAGAAGAATTTCACGGATAGCCTTATCGGAAATAACCGATCTAAGAAATTGGATATGCTGGTCTCAAAACCTGCGGCGGAAGTAAAGGCAGAGCCTGCCCCAACTGCTACCCCCGCTCGTAAGCAAGCCACCAAGAAATCCAATGAATCCAAAGCCGTAGAAACACCTAAGTCGGTTACCTCTGCGAAGGAAGTGGCAGCTCCTGCCACGAAAGAGGCGACTCCCAAAAAGAGAGGAAGAAAGAAGAAGGACATCGAACGAGACTCTTTTTTCTATACGGTCGAAAAGGAATTTCTCTTCCAGATTAAGGCTGCCGCCTTTTGGGATCGCCGCGACATCTCAGAATTCATTTCTAGAGCCATTAAATACTATATGGATCAGGAAATGGGAGAAAGTGAAATGCGACGGGCTGTTCGCGAATTCAAAAGCCGTTTGGAAGAGCAGAAATAGTGCTTTTCAGCCATAGTGTAGGGAAAATTCCCATTGCAGAACAGCGTATAAAGAGTGACTAAGCCGAACCATTCTAAATAGGATATGGTCAGCAAGGGTCAAAGATGGTCGAACCAAAAATTAGTGGATGGCAAAGCAGAAAATCAGGGTAGAAGGACAGGTTATCACTATCTATGATCAAGATGGCAACGACTTCATTTCCCTTACCGATATTGCCAAGCAGGTAAACGAACGAACAGACATCGTCATTTCTAACTGGCTGCGAAACCGCAACACGATTGAGTTTCTGGGGGTATGGGAGCAATTGAACAATCCAAATTTTAATACCATCGAATTCGATGGTATTAGAAGTAAGACGGGATTGAACACCTTTTTCCTCTCCGCTAAACAGTGGGTTACTTCCACTAATGCGGTGGGCATTAAGTCGAAAGCAGGTCGGTACGGAGGTACCTTTGCCCATACCGATATTGCCTTTGAATTCTGCTCATTTATCAGCCCTGTTTTTAAACTTTACCTAGTTAAGGAATTTCAGCGTTTAAAGGAAGTCGAAGCGCAGACCTTCAACCTCGAATGGAACGTAAAGCGGCTAATGTCTAAAGCCAACTATAAGATCTTAACAGAAGCTGTCCGAGAACATTTAATACCTCCTCGTCTTCAATACACCAAAAAGGAAGGCCCTTACTTCGCTTCCGAAGCCGACCTCGTTAATGTTGCCCTCTTCGGCCAAACAGCTAAGGAATGGCGACAACAAAACCCTGATAAGAAGGGTAATATGAGAGATCATGCTACACCAGAGCAACTACTGGTGCTTTCAAATCTCCAAAGCCTTAATGCGAAGCTGATGAAATGGGGCTGCGACCAGGATCAGCGCTTACAGATCTTGAACGAATCTGCGATTGAGGAGATGAGTATCCTTGTTTCTTCCAATGCTTTGAAAACGCTTCCTCCAAACCCTCCTCAGCTTAAAGACAAGTAGCGCATTCACCGTACCAATATTGCTAAAAGCTTATTAGGCTTAGGAAATAGGGTGAATCCGTTGAAACTCCTAGATCTAGTAGTCTTAACGGCTGTCTTAGCAAGGAGTAGGGTAATATAGTGTACCCCATGTGGGCATTTCTTTTCTTTTTTCGCGCAACTTTTTTCTTTTCTTATAACCACTTGATTTAACTGTATTTAAACCTACAATAGATTTTTATAAAATCACTTGCCGATATTTCTCTATTTAAAGACTTATGTTTTTATATAGTTAATACTTTATATAATTAGGTGTACAATAAATCCCTGACAACCAGTTTTTTATATTGATTTTTGTGTCCTCAGTGTGGGACATATGTGTCCTTTCCGCGGGCATTTAGTGTTCTTGAAGTGGGCAGATCGTGTACCTTTCTGGGGCGAAGCGCGTACCCGCTGTGGGGTTTCTGTGTAGGTGCAGTGGGCGAATAGTGTACCGTTTGTGGAAGTTATTGTGTCTCTTTTGGGGGTTATTTAGCTTGATGTGTACCCCTTACTCCAATGTATTGAAAACCAGCCTTTTAATCGTGTACGTTTTGAGGGGTATTGAAAATGCAGTCTTTTATTGTGTACAGAGTGTGGGTCGTTTTTCTCAAATGTGTCCTCTTTGTGGGGAGTTGTAGCGTTTTATGTGTCCTCTTTGTGGGGTAAAGTTCTGAGTTGAAAGATAACATTTGTACTTATCGTGTCCTTTATGTGGGAGTTTTTTAAATCCTCTTTTTCAGGGAGTTACGATCAATAATATACCTCTCTTAATGAAGTTAATTCTTGCCATTTGCCCGCCTTACCTAGCATTTCACCTCCGCGCCAGTCAAAATTGGGTAGATTGGCCAATGATTTTAGGACATGTTGAGGACATGTTGAGGATCTGTTGAGGTAGATAGATCCTTTTTCGTGTACCTAATGTGGGTTGTATTGCATTGATTTTCAGTTATGTAGCCCTGATGTGGGTCCCTTGTGTCCTTCTTGTGGGCTCTGATTGTAAATTGTGTACTTTTTTTCTTGCCTTGGTACACATATGTACTTAAATTCGCTCCATTCATGGATTATTTACTTGATTAATAGTACGAAAGGATGCTTGTCATCCCTGTTCACGATTATGTACTGATCCAGTTTTCCCTATGCTTTCATTTACAAGCTGATACTAATGTCGGGGAACCCTAATACATAGGAAGCCTCAAACACAAAAGATGGTACAAGAAAAGAATACCCAAGTTGCGGCGATTGCTAATCAGTTTATTCAGCACGCCCGTTACAAGCTCACACCTCGAGAGATGAAGCTCATACTTCATATGGCTTCTCTGATCAAACCTGAAGATTCAGATTTTGAAACTTATCTAGTACCGGTCAAAGATATTGAAACGGTGCTGAAGGCTGATGGAGGTAAAAAGCACGGTTCCTTCTACGAGCGTTTAGATGACCTCTTAGACAGTGTCACTAGTAAGAAGATTACTTTCCCGACAGACTTTGTGCTGGAGGGTACTCGACTACGCGGGCACATCAATTGGGTGGCTGGTGCGGTGCCAAAATACAGTGAGGAGGGGGTACTTTGTGTGGAGTTTGGTTTCTCGCCACAGATGAAGCCCTTCTTGCTTGGACTGAAGGAACGATTTACACGTTTCGAACTGATTGAGGTGGCCAGGATGAAGAGTAGTTTCTCCATTCGGATATTTCAGATGTGTAAAGCTTATTATTACGAGAATGTGCGCCATGGCCGTAATGTGATGAAAGTAGGGGTGTTGGAATTAAAGGAAAGGTTAGGCATTAAGGATAAGTATCCGGATTTCAGGAATTTCCGAAGAAAGGTCTTAGACGTAGCGAAGGAAGAAATCAATGAGAAGACTCGCCTGCAGGTAAACCTAGAGTTTGGCCGTAAAGGGCGTAAGATAACTCAAGTACATTTTGAAATCAATGAAAAAGCTGGGCAGTTGCTAGAGATGACTGCGCCAGAGCCGGTAGAAACGAAAAGCACGCAGAAGCGATCCAGAGCTAAAAGCAATGGCGGGTTTCTGTCTCGGATAGATACGCTGACAGAGGCACAACGACGAGCCTTCAATCACTTGTCTGAGTACGGCGTGAACTTGGCAGTCGTACTGGATGAGATACTGCCCATAATCAAAGGGAGCGAATTGGATGGGTATGAGGACTTCTTTGTTACCTACATGTTGGCTTTCTTTGAAAAAAAGACGAATCGTACCACCTCAAAGGATAAGATCAAAGCTTTTGTACAATGGATTCGAAACAAACGCTTCGAAGAGCCTGGTCTATATTCCAGTTTAATGGAACAAGTTATTGCCAGGAAGAAACAGTTGAATGATGAGGAGCGTGGAAATCGGGAACGTGCCAAGAAGATGACCGCTCAAGAATTCCGGAAGCTACTCGCCAGCGAAAAGAATATTGGGAAGCACCCCTTAGGAGAACCGACTTATTCTGTCAAGAACAAACTATCCGCTAATCGGAGAAAATCTGAAGTAAAAGAGGTTAAGGAACTCTTCGAGGAAGGGCAAGCCACCAAGGATGATTTCAACTTGTCCCATTTCAGAAAGCAACACCCAAAGATCTACAGAAAGATCTTACAGGAGCGCGTTGAAGCGCTTGCCGACCTAAAGGAATCCTCTAACTTCGACCAATTGCTCCAAAGTAGCGTCACTGCCTATTGTGAGCAATGGTGGAAACAACAGGCAGGGTAGGGGAGAGGTGCTACAAGATATCCCTGGCTATCGGCAATTTCCGAATGCCATTCGAAATAGCAAAGCAGCTTATCAAAACGATCGGCGCTAAAATCACGAATTTTGCCGTAGAGCCGATATCTAGGTTCCGAAGGGCCAATGATAATACCACTAGAATCAGGCTGTGGAATATATAAACCGTGTAAGCACTTGCCGATAAGTTTTTTTGTAAAGCTCCCTGCTTGTTCCTCTTCTCTCGGTACCAAGAGAACAAGCCAATAATAATTCCAATACCCACTACTTCTTCCCACAGGCTGTAAGCAAAGGATTGCCAAGTAAATCCCCCCATGAAGATATCTGTACCATTGGTTAGTGCCCCACCGAAGTAAAAAATGGTGGGAAAAAGCACTAGGAGAAACACCCATACTGCGCGCATCCAAAGTTTGGCATCGGCTGTAGAAATTTCTTCCAACCAATTGTTTTTAGAAGCAATAAAGCCTACACAGAATAGAACGATATACTGGGTAAAGTGCGCTAGCTGGAAGCCGAAGGGATCTAATGTTTTGCCTACCGGAATTTCGATACGAACCATAAAGGAAACGAGGGTTATAAAAAGCACTCCCGCTAGTATTTGTCGATTGCTGGGTAGGGTAGCAGTAGTTTGCAAGAGAGGGAGCTTAATGAACTGACCGCCCACTACGGTAGTGAGGGTGAATAGTAACAAGGCAGCCACGAACCAAATTGGACCAAAGGTTAACCAGTTTTGTGTTTGGAAGAATTCGGCTATAGACAGGTCCAAGTCAAACTGATAGCGCACCTTCAAATACATAATCACAGGGGAGAGGATTAGGATGTAAAATAACAAAGGTATACCCAGTCTTTTAAGCTTATCTCGTACCACTTGATTCACAGATTTTCGCCGAAGGGATTTCTCCAGGAAGTAAGCGGAGATTAAAAAGAACATTCCCATAAAAAAGGACTGATTGGTAGCGACAAAAAGCGTCAGAATCAAATTAGCGACTGGATTAGAATTGGGTTCGACATAGTACCATAGACCTGGTCCTCCAGCATAGGTAATGGCTAGGTGATGAAGTACCACAAGAGAGGTTAATAAGATCCTGATATTGTCGATATAGTACTTTCTGTTCATGAAGACAATCTTTTTCTTGATAGATAGGTACAAAGCTAAACCGTGAAGCCTTTACAGGCCTACTGATCTTAAAAAAGATTGATTGATTTTGAAATCGATGAGGATTTCTGGGGCTCACCCGAGAATTCTCTGCCGCCATGCCCTGGATTTAGCCCTTGGAATTCAGAAACCGAAGTTACTTACAAAGTACTAGATCCTTGTCGAAACTGATAAGATCAGGTAGCCCATGCTCTTGGATGTACTTGACGAATACCCAAATAAAAAGAGCACACCAAAGATAACTCCGGCATGCTCCCAACGTCTATATTAACTCTGTTTATGCCATCCGACCTGGCCGATGTGCTGCGGTAAAAGCCGGAGCCTCTGCCAATTGTCGACGATGACTAAGAAGCTGTTGTAGGGCTTCTTCGTAATAGTGTAGTGCGGCCTTCACTGGCAGTTCCTTTGCCAGGTGGTAGGCATGTAGATTCCGGGCATCTGTCATCACTCTTTTGAGGTCAGATCCCGTTAGGCCTTCAGCTTGACTGGCAAAGATTGTTGCTTCTTCGGGAGTCAATGTAAGCTTTTGTCCTTCCAATTGTGCCTTTACGATTCTAGTTCGCGCCTCCAGGTCTGGCAATTTGGTCTCTAGCCATAGTTCCACCCGACCACTGCGGATTAGCGCTGGCGGGAGACTACCAATGTTCATGGCGGTAAGCATAATCGTGACCTGTTCGTTGCTTTTGGATTCCAAACCATCTAGGATGGTAAGTAGATACCGGTAAAGACCGGTTTCAGTGGCGTTTTCAAATAATAGATCACAGTCATCTATGAAGAGGATACTAGGGGCATTAGCCTTAGCTTGTGCAAAGATCCTGCGAATCTCATAGTAGAACTGTTGTGTTCCGCTGATCACCGTACCATCAAATAAGAAGAATTTACTACCCAAACGATGGGCCAAAGCTCGACCTATGGTCGTCTTGCCTGTACCAGGGGGGCCATACAGCAGTACTCCCCGTTTAGGGCTGATATTGTATTGCTCAATGAGGTCACCTCGTTCCATTGGTATGATGAGATTGATTTCCAATTGTCGACGAACTTCGTCAATACCATAAAGGTCATCCAGACTTACCTGTGTCACTTCATCTTGATTGACATTGCTAGTCAGGGCATGATCTTCCAAGAAGGCCACAAAGCTATCTGTATGCTCAACGTGTTCTTCTTGTAGCTGAAGGCTAGCTCGCCAAATCTGATGCGCATTCAAACGAGGGGCAAAGCGGTGGATAGCTTCGAAATCGACATTTTCCAATGAAATGGGGCTCATACTATGGAATAGGTAAGCAATGTCCATGGGATTGAAAC
Organism: Saprospiraceae bacterium; assembly: GCA_013214355.1. GTDB lineage: Bacteria > Bacteroidota > Bacteroidia > Chitinophagales > Saprospiraceae > DT-111. The sequence continues at coordinate 79,588 of JABSSL010000085.1, forward strand.
TACTCAGTTCAGTTTTCAAACATTTCGCACGGAAGGGATTTTCGATCCAGCCGTACTGCATCCCTAGAATTAGGCTCTTGTCGTTCTTCTCCATCAATTGTACAAGGCTGGAAAGGGCAAAACCAAGAATGCTAGGCCGAGCTGTATTTTGACAATTTTCCACCAACTGTTCTTGTACCACATGGTAGTCATCAAATATGACTATATCATGCGTGGCGAAAGCGCGTTCAAAGCAGGCTAAGACGGCCTCTTCCAATTGCAATGGATCTACTTGTTTGATATCATCAAAGAGATCTCCTAAGTCAAGATACTGTGCTGACAAACTAGCGGCTAGCTTCTTTAAGACGGTGCTTCGACCAAAGCTCCCTTCACTTACCAAAGCAAGAACTGGGCTCTTAGGGATCAGAGATAAGATAGTGGTATAGGCCTGCTCCTGGCTCGGACACAGGTCCATCCCTTTTGGGGTGACATGGTTTAATGAAGTCATGTTGGGTTACGTTTACTGATACCGCTAGGCTGAGCTATGGAAAGAATTTAGCCATGCTGAAACCTCTGGTGTCAGTCGTGTCTAAGAAAAAAAATTGATGATCCATACGGCGTATGGAAAGTGGAGACATTGTAGGAGTCGTATCAAGACCCGAAGGAGACTCACTCGAAGGAGCTTGTACTACAATGTGCGGATGAGTTATACATTTTGCATACCACCTTAACTGACGGCGGCGAGGAATAATTCCCGAACTAGCATTTTTTTAGAAAATAAGTACGTCTTGATTGCTGCTCTACACATCAATCACCTTCCCCCGATTCAATATCCCTTTTGGATCCATGGACTTTTTCAACAATTGCATTAACTGTATCTCGGCGGGAGTTCGACTAAGGGCTAGATAAGGCTTCTTGTGCACTCCGATGCCGTGTTCTGCAGATACGGAGCCGCCTAAAGCCTGTAAGGGGGCGTATACGATTTGGTTGACCGCCTTGATCAATTCGGGTGTCTCTTCCGCTTTGCCGACAATTAAATGCATGTTCCCATCTGCTACGTGTCCAAAAGCGAAGACCTTTTCTACTCCTGGTAAAGCAGAAAGCTCTTCCAAGATCGGATTTAGGGTATCCCCGATGGAGGCAATGGGTAAACTAATATCGAAGTGTTGATCGTTGCGACAACGATTTACGAGGACATCTACATCTTCTCGAATTTTGAAAAACCAGTTGAGGTCCGAGTCGGTAAAAGCCATGACGGCATCTTCAATCATGCCTTGGTCTTGCGCACCAAGCAGCAGTTGCTCCAATAATTGGCTATCCGTCTTTGGTTGATTCCCCAAGCTTTCTAACAAAACATAGTACGGATAATCGTAGGGCAGGGGAGGTTTGACTTGTGCTGGTGGAGTAGTCATGGCGCGGAAAGTATTGTTCCAGATTAGTTCGAAACAACTTAGATTGCCGCCTAGGCCCGCGTCCATGTACTTTAGAAGGGCGATCACCTGTTTATAGTCCCGCAACCCAATAAAAGCCGTATTGCGGCTTGTAGGGGCCTCTAAAAGCCTTAAAACGGCTCTGGTGACCAATCCTAAAGTTCCTTCCGAACCAATAAACAGTTGTTTGAGATCAAAACCGGAGTTGTCTTTGAGGAGCTTTTTCAAAGAATTCACGACCGTACCATCCGCTAGTACGGCTTCCACACCTAGAACCAGATGGCGGGTCATTCCGTACTTTACCACTCGCATCCCACCGGCATTTGTCGATATCACGCCTCCAATTTGAGCAGACCCTTTTGCACCAAAATTTAGTGGAAATAATAAACCGTTTTCTCGAGCTTGTTCCTGGATATCCTGCAAAATCACGCCTGCTTGAACCGTCATCGTTCGGCTCATCTCATCAAACTCTTCGATCCGGTTCATCTTTTCCATCGAAATCACAAGCTCTTCGCTTTGTGTCTCTGTACTTCCGACCATATTGGTCATGCCTCCATGGACCACCACCGGTTGATGATGGGCGTGACAGATGCTAAGGATCTTGGAAACCTCTTCAGTAGTTTTGGGTAGCACCACGGCGACGGCCTCCAGCGGGGTGTCCATCCGCCAAATATGATGGGAGCGTTCGCTAACTGCCTCCTGCACCAGAATTTGGTTGGGAGCCAGAACTTTCTCTAATGCTTCTACTACCGAATTATTCATACTGGATTACGCTTTGTTGATGCTGGACTAAAATATCAATTATTTGCCTAAGTCCCAGTTCCCTTGGGGTAGAACTCCCCATTCTATGACATTTGAATATATGAACGTATTTTCATACATTTATACCATCATGTAAAGATATGACCAAATAAAACCTCTTTATTCGACAAATCTAGTGGACAATTATAAGGTGAAAGCCATAAGCTACGAAAGGAAGCGTTGTATTTCATTTTTGAGTGTCCTCAAACACGAGATCTGTCGAAGAATCTAAAATCTTTGAGATGGTTATTGAACAAATATATACCGGATGTTTGGCACAAGGTGCCTATTATATTGAAAGCAATGGAGAAGCGGCGATCATAGACCCGTTAAGAGAGACTCGGCCCTACTTAGATAAAGCAGAATCCAACCAGGTTAAGATCAAATACATCTTTGAAACCCACTTCCATGCTGACTTCGTATCGGGGCATTTGGATCTAGCAGAGAAGACCGGTGCCAAGATCGTTTATGGGCCAAATGCTGAAACGAGCTATGAGAAACACCTGGCTTCTGACGGTGAGGAATTCTCAGTTGGCAATCTCACTATTCGCGTTTTACATACCCCAGGCCATACACCTGAAAGTACCACTTATTTGTTGTTGGATGAAAATGGAAAAGAGCATGCCATCTTTACTGGTGACACGCTGTTCATCGGTGATGTAGGTCGACCGGACCTAGCACAAAAAAAGGGTTCTTTGACCAAAGAGGATCTGGCAGCTTGGCTGTATGACAGCTTGCGCACCAAGATTATGGTCTTGCCTGATGATGTAATCGTTTATCCAGCGCATGGGGCCGGTTCCGCCTGTGGCAAAAACATGAGCAGCGAAACTTGGGATACCTTGGGTCATCAAAAAGCTACCAATTATGCCTTAAGAGCGGATATGACCAAGGCAGAATTTATTAAGGAGGTCACAGAAGGGCTAATGCCACCACCCCAGTATTTTGCCAAAAATGCAAAACTCAATAAGACGGGCTACGAAAGTTTTGACCAGGTGATGCAAAAAGGCGCTGTTGCCCTCAGTCCGCGAGAATTTGAAACCGTGGCCAACGAAACGGATGCTTTAATCTTGGATGTGCGAGACAAGGCCACCTTCGTAAAAGGATTTATACCCAACTCGGTCTTCATTGGCCTAGATGGCAGTTTTGCACCTTGGGTAGGAGCCCTGATTGTAGATCTGATGCAGCCCATTTTGATTGTAGCGCCAGCTGGACGCGAAGAAGAAACGGTAAAACGCTTGGCCAGAGTGGGGTACGATAATTCCATCGGCTACTTGAAAGGTGGGTTCGAAGCTTGGGCAGGAGAAGGGCGAGAAATCGATAGCATCGAAACCATTGATGTGCCTACTTTCGTACAAAAGTATACAGAAGATGTATCCATCCAAATTCTTGATGTGCGAAAGCCCGGAGAATGGAGTGGTGAACATATAGAATCTGCTCAACACTTTGCCTTGGACTACATCAACGCAAATATGGGAGAGATTAAACCCGATCAGCCTTATTACCTGCATTGTCGCAGTGGCTACAGGTCTACGGTAGCAGCTTCCATTTTGAAGGCGAGAGGATTTGAGCATTTAACGAATGTACAGGGAAGTTTTGAAGACATTGCTTCCTCCACCATACCCACAACCACCTTTGTTTGTCCATCCACAAAAGTAGCGGAAGCTTGATGGCCTTATGCCTAAGCAGCAACTGCTAACCAAACTAGTATGAAAAAATGAAGTACGGATTTGTTATTGATAACCGGAAGTGTATCGGTTGCCATGCTTGTACTACGGCTTGTAAATCAGAACATGATGTTCCGGTTGGCGTGAACCGAACGTGGGTGAAGCAGGTGGAAAAGGGTGAATTTCCAGATACCCGCCGCCTTTTTTCGGTGATGCGCTGTAATCATTGTACGGATGCCCCTTGTGTGGAGATTTGCCCGACAGAGGCACTCTACGTGCGGGAAGATGGCATTGTAGATTTTGATAAGGATCGCTGCATCGGCTGCAAATCTTGTATGCAAGCTTGCCCCTATGATGCGCTCTACATTGATCCAGAAACTAAGACGGCAGCAAAGTGTAACTACTGCGCCCATCGAATAGATGTTGGCTTAGAGCCGGCTTGTGTAAATGTCTGTCCGGAACATGCCATCATTTCTGGTGATATGGATAATCCGGAAACCGAGATTGCACAATTGCTGGCTCGCCAACAGGTTTCGGTGAGAAAGGCGGAAAAAGGAACACACCCCAATCTGTTCTACATCGATGCGGATCAATCCTCGCTCAACCCCTCCGCTACGGCTAATACTGGCGAGTTCCTTTGGAATTCACAGAGTTTAGGTGTCGGGCATTTCGCTAAGGAAGCAGAAAAGATGGCCTTTAGCAACGGCGATGTGGTAACGGCAATTTTAGAAGCCAATAAACAATATGATACCGCTGGTAATATTGCCAAAAACGGGCCACAGAAGTCCGTTGAAGTCTTGATGGGCAAGGAAGCTCGAAGAGTATATGACACGCCAAGTAAGGGGATTCTCTGGGGGTGGGAAGTATCGGGATATGTTTGGACCAAGGCGATTTCAGCCGGGGCATTCCTGGTTCCCTTTCTAGCTCTGACTTTCGGCTGGTCGACCGTTGATGCACCGCTGCAATGGTGGAGTGTTGGCCTCGGTATAGCATTCCTGGTAGCCACCGGAATTTTACTAGTCATGGACCTGGATCAGCCTAAGCGATTTGCTTATGTGTTGCTACGACCTCATTGGGGGTCATGGCTGGTGAAGGGAGGGTATTCTATTACACTTTATGGAGGCCTATTGACTGTAATTGCCGCTGCTCTCTTTTTTGACTGGACATCGGTACTTAGTATTGCCAATGGGTTGACTGCAGTAGCTGCGGTGGTAGTAGCTATCTATACAGCCTTTTTGTTTGCACAGGCTAAAGGGCGGGACTTCTGGCAGAGTCCTAGTCTAGCACTCCACATGTTGGTGCATAGCCTAATGGCAGGAGCAGCTGCCTTTGCTTTACTCACGCTTTTTATGGAAACTTCAGCTAGTTGGAATAGCTATCTAACTAATCTGATGTATGCTACCATTGGCTTTAACCTGCTCACGCTTTTGCTAGAACTTACCACTACGCATCCGACTGAGGATGCCAAGCGAACGGTAAACATGATTGTGAAAGGGCGTTATGCTCGGCTTTTCTACGGCGGCGTGATATTGGTTGGCAATCTATTGCCGATTGGTCTATTGCTCCTCGGAGGTAGTCCTGTATTCCTCGGACTTGCCGGTGTTCTAGTGCTAGTTGGAATCTATTGCACGGAACATATCTGGGTAGAAGCACCACAACGCATTCCTCTTTCCTAATCCCTCTTAAGCCAAGAATCAATCGTATGAGCAAGAAACATAGCATTCTAGAAAATATAGCAGAGAAATTGGGCTTGATTCCCAATCTGCATAAAGATCGAGATCAGGATTTACCCAGGTTGACCGAAATGGGGGATCTTACTAAATTCCCACCTCCAGAACAATGGGACGATTGGACCGAATACGAAGCCAAAGCTCACCCAAAACGGGAAAAGCGGAATTATACCATTGTCCCAACTACCTGTTTTAATTGTGAAAGTGCATGTGGTCTAACCGCCTATGTGGACAAGGAAACCAATCAGATCAGGAAATTTGAAGGCAACCCTTATCATCCAGGTAGTCGAGGAAGAAATTGTGCAAAGGGGCCTGCGACCATCAATCAGATTACGGATCCAGATCGTATTCTTTATCCTTTGAAGAGGGTAGGAGAGAGAGGAGCTGGAAATTGGGAACGGGTCAGCTGGGATGAGGTATTGAATGATATTTCTGGCCGAATCCGAAAGGCTATCCAAGAAGGACGAAACAATGAAGTAGCCTATCACGTGGGCCGACCTGGCCACGAAGGATATGCGAACCGGGTGCTGCAAGCTTGGGGCGTAGACGGGCACAACAGCCATACCAATATCTGCTCCTCCGGCGCTAGATTCGGCTACAACATCTGGTACGGCTATGACCGACCCTCCCCCGATCACGCCAATGCTAAATTTATCCTCCTTATCTCTGCACACCTGGAAAGCGGCCACTATTTCAACCCGCATGCCCAACGGATCATCGAGGCAAAGATGAAAGGAGCTAAGCTGGCCTGTATGGATCCGCGCCTTTCCAACACAGCAAGTATGTCCGACTATTGGTTGCCAACCTATCCTGGTTCGGAAGCAGCGGCCTTATTGGCGATGGCTAAGGTTATCTTGGACGAAGGCCTGTACAACCGGAAGTTTCTGGAGGAATGGACCAATTGGGAGTACTACCTGCAAGAGCGACATCCCAATGAGCCCCGAACTTTTGAGCAATACATTCTCAAGATGCGGGAGGAATACGAGGAGTATACGCCCGAATTTGCAGAGCAAGAGACCGGAGTACCCGCTGCGAAGATTGTGGAAGTTGCCAGACAGATAGGTGCAGCAGGGGAGTGTTTTGCCACGCATAACTGGAGAAGTGCGGCCAGCGGTAACCTTGGTGGCTGGTGTGTTTCTAGGGGCTTACATTTTCTGAATGTGCTAACCGGAAGTGTCGGTACTGTCGGTGGGACATCGCCCAATAGTTGGAATAAGTTCAAGCCGAAATTCTTCGATACGCCACCGGCTCAGAAATTCTGGAATGAACTGCATTTTCCGAATGAATATCCACTATCCTTCTTTGAAATGAGCTTTTTGCTCCCCCACTTCCTAAAAGAGGGTAGGGGAAAAATGGATGTGTACTTTACGAGGGTCTTCAATCCGGTTTGGACTTATCCCGATGGATTCTCCTGGATAGAGGCCCTAACTGATGAAGATAAGATCGGTTTACATATCGCCATGACGCCCACCTGGAACGAAACCGCCTTCTTTGCTGATTATGTACTGCCGATGGGGCATTCCGCGGAAAGGCATGATCTCAATAGCTACGCTACGCACTCCGGCATGTGGATTGCCTTCCGCCAGCCTGTTTTGCGAGAGGCGGCGCGTCGAGCGGGGCAGGAAGTCGAGTTTACCTATGAGGTGAATCCAGGTGAAGTATGGGAAGAAGATGAGTTCTGGATCGAGTTGAGCTGGCGAATCGACCCCGATGGAAGCATGGGGATACAAAAACACTTTGAATCCCCTTACCGAAAAGGGGAGAAGATCAATATTGATGAATATTACCAGTTTATCTTCGAAAATACTAAAGGTCTACCAGAAGCTGCCCAAAAAGAAGGGGTCACGGAGTTAGAGTACATGCGGAAATATGGAGCCTTTGAGGTCGAAAAGCATACCTATCGCAAGCACGAGAAGGAATTAAGTTATGAGGAACTAAATGGCGCAGAGATCAACAAAGATTCTGGCGTGATTACCAAGGATGGGAAGGACATAGGTGTGATGGTGAATGGAAAAGCTCGCGTCGGCTTCCCAACGCCCTCGCGGAAAAATGAATTTTATTCACAAACGATGATTGACTGGGGTTGGCCGGAATACGCGATTCCAACTTATATCAAAAGTCATATCCATCCGGAGAAGCTGGATAAGGAGAAAGGTGAATACTGCCTGCTACCTACTTTCCGCCTACCCACGCTCATTCACTCCCGTTCGGCTAATGCTAAGTGGCTGACTGAGATTTCCAATCGCAATCCAATCTGGATGCATCCCGAGGATGCCCAGCGTTGGGGGTTCAAAACCGGAGACCTCGTTCGACTCAATACGGACATCGGATACTTTGTCGATAAAGTCTGGGTAACGCAGGGAATGAAGCCAGGTGTGATAGCTTGTTCTCATCACCTAGGTAGATGGCGCCGAAAACAAGATGCCGGTAACCGTTGGGCAACTAACACCGTAGCCATTGGCAATGATGGCAAAGGGGGCTGGAAGATGCAAACGGTATCTGGTGTTCGACCATTCAACAGTTCAGATCCTGATAGCAAGCGGATTTTTTGGACAGATGGAGGGGTTCATCAAAATATTACCCATGCCGTACATCCCGACCCGATTAGCGGGATGCACTGCTGGCATCAGCGGGTTCGTATTGAGCGCCCACAGCCAGGGGATAAGTACGGTGACCTTTTCGTAGACACGAATAAATCCTTTGAGAATTATAAAGAGTGGCTAGCCATGACCCGACCCGCTCCTGGCCCTAATGGACTTCGTAGACCGCTTTGGTTTAAACGGCCACTTAAACCCGTGCAGGAAATGTACTATTTGGAGTCCGATTCTTCCTCCAACGGGCAAATCCAGGAGGAGGATCAACAACAGGCGGAAGTCTAGACCTAAGTGGGTCGATGAAAGACTAGCAAATAATAAAGGCATGTGATCCAAGTCACTGACGGGTACGCTAGGTGACCGTAACTTTGTGCAAACAAGGTTTAGTAAGGCAAAAACACAGCTATATGAAGATGAAGGATTACATGCCCATATTGGAATGGCTACCTAGCTATGATAAGCGTCATCTGCCGGGAGACTTATCCGCAGGTTTGACGGTAGGGGTAATGTTGATCCCGCAGGGTATGGCTTATGCAATGATTGCTGGTTTGCCACCAATCTACGGCTTGTATGCCTCCACTTTACCTTTGATTATTTATGCATTGCTCGGTACTTCCAGACAACTAGCTGTTGGTCCGGTAGCTATGGTTTCTTTGTTAACGGCAGCTGGAGTAGGAAGCTTAGCCACCGGAGGGACAGAGACTTACATCGCTTTGGCCATTACCTTGGCTTTGTTTGTCGGCCTAATCCAATTCCTTTTAGGCGCTTTTCGACTAGGTTTTCTAGTCAACTTCCTTTCTCATCCCGTAATTAGTGGATTTACCTCCGCCGCCGCCCTCATTATAGGATTAAGTCAGCTAAAGCATCTCCTCGGAGTGGAAATTGCACGTAGTCATCACGTGCACGAAATTGTTTTGGAAGCTTTGTCGAAGTTGGGAGAAGTCAATTGGACTACTTTTGCTATTGGTGCGGGTGGAGTAATTTTGATTCTCGGTGCTAAACGGTTGCACAAGGCTATTCCAGGACCTCTACTGGCTGTAGTATTCGGTATACTGCTGGTATGGGGAATGAATCTCCAGGACCAAGGAGTTAAGATCGTTGGTGCGGTGCCCGGTGGATTGCCTTCCTTTGGTATTCCTCAGGTACAATTAGCGACAATACAAGACTTAGTTCCCATTGCCTTGGCCATTGCCTTGGTCAGTTTTATGGAAAGTATCGCGGTGGCGAAAGCTATACAGGCCAAACATAAGGATTACAAGGTGGTAGCCAACCAAGAGTTGATAGCCCTAGGGGCGGCGAATATTGGTGGTGCCTTTTTGCAATCTTACCCAGTGACCGGCGGTTTTTCTCGTACTGCTATCAATGATCAGGCAGGTGCCAAGACTGGACTAGCTTCGGTCTTTAGTGCAGCCTTGATTGTACTCACCTTACTATTCTTAACGCCGCTCTTTTATTTCTTACCAAAGGCTATTTTGGCATCCGTCATCATGGTTGCCGTTTTTGGGCTGATAGATGTAAAAGAAGCTAAACATCTTTGGAAGGCTGATCGCAGTGACTTCTGGATGTTGATTATTACCTTCTTAGCCACCTTGGGATTGGGAATCGAGCAAGGAATTGGGATTGGAGTTATCCTTTCTTTGGCCATTATCATTTTCCGGACCAGTCGCCCACACATAGCAGAATTGGGGCAAGTTCCTGGTACAACTTTTTATCGCAATGTGGAACGATTTGATGCCGTGCTACGCCGGGAGGACTTGTTGATCATTAGGTTGGATGCCCAATTGTATTTTGCCAATATCGACTTCTTTAAGGATAAAGTAAATGAGCTAATGCAGGCAAGACCCGCTAGATCTTTGCGCACTATCATCCTTAATGCGGAGAGTATTAATGCCATTGATAGCACAGCTATGCATGCATTGAGCGATCTCATAGCGGACTGGCGAAAGGAGGGACTCAGGGTTTTGATCACAGGGGTGAAGGGGCCCGTTAGAGATAGCTTGGTAAAAGGACACTTGATCGAAAAGATCGGAAAGGATAATTTCTATATGAGTGTTCAAGAAGCGGTGGATGGACAGCTCGAACAAACTCATGACCAGCAAGAACCAAGTGCACACCAGTCTTTTGTGTTACAGACCAATGTCGAAGCCTAAATAGGGTAGGTGAACTGACTCGTAGACGGTCTGTTGAGGATTCCTTGCCCAGTTTTCCACATAAAATCCTCCGTAAGTAGCAAAATGTCTCGTTAAAATTATCCCTGGCAGTAAAAATTTGCATGAAAATACTATAATATGAATATATGTTCATACATTTATAGATAGAACGAAAAGAAAGAATTTCACCAATCATTTTCTTAACTCAACAGATATGGATGCTCACACGAATGGGGCTTCGACAATATGGCCTGAGACTGATGCCGGGAAGCGCATACAAGTCAGATTGTCGGAAGATCAAACCTTAGATGCCCTAGATCGCCTTTTGCAGCGGATCGAAACCCTGGAGACGGCCGTAACTAACTTAACCGTATTGATGCGACAGGGTCCGGGACTGGTAGCTATGGCGGGTGACATGGTGGATGAGGCCTATCGAAAGTCAGATGAAGCTGGTGTCAGTATTGATGCTCGACTAAAAAATGCTTTGACAATAGCCGAGAAATTGACGGCTCCTAGGATGGTAGCACAATTGGATCGCCTTGTAAGTTTCACCAATCAGTTGCCTGGACTCATGGCCATGCAAGCGGATATCGTTGATGAAGCCTATCGCAAGGCAGATGCACAAGGTGTAAATATAGAAGAACGCCTAGGCGTGGCACTCCAATTGGCTGAAAAAATGACCCAACCTCAGGTCGCCGAAAAATTGGATGCTTTACTCAAGGTTGGAGATCAATTGCCAGGTATGATGGCCATGACGGTCGATATGGTGGATGAAGGGATGAGGAAAGCCATTGCTAACGGCTTTGACCCACAAACTCTTGCTGACACTGCCAGTGCGGCCAATACTGCTCTCACCAAAGCCAAGGCTGAAGCTCCAGCCAAAGTGGGCGGAATTTTTGGTCTGCTGAAGTTGATTAAAGATCCTGATCGACAAAAGGGTTTGGGCTTTCTCATGAATTTTTTGAAACACTTCGGAAGAAATATATAAACAAACAGATGCATTGGAAGCTATTGGAGAGCATGTTTGACCTTGCCGAGCGGCCTTGATCAAAAATGCTTTAAGGCCATTGACTAAGGCTTCCGGAATATCCTAAAATACAAGATTATGGCTCACCATCAAGTATTAGTCATAGGCGGCGGAAGCGCAGGCCTAACGGTAGCTGCAATGCTACGCAACAAACCTAATCCTCCCGCGGTAACCATTGTGGATCCTAGCGAAAAGCATTACTACCAACCCATCTGGACATTGGTAGGGGCAGGCGTGTTCCCTAAGGAGGTATCGGAACGAATGGAGCAAGACTATATCCCTCCAGGAGCGGATTGGATTAAGGATAGGGTAGCGACTTTTGACCCATATAACAATATGGTTACGTTAGCTAGCGGCGAATCGCATAGCTATGATGTGCTGGTCGTAGCAGCCGGGATTCAGATTAATTGGGACAAGATTCCTGGTTTGAAGGAGAGTGTTGGTAAAGTGGGAACGGGTGTCTGTAGCAACTATTCCTACGATACGGTAGAAAGTACTTTTGAAAATATAAGAAACTTGAAGCAGGGAACGGCCATCTTCACTCACCCTTCCACGCCGATCAAGTGTGGTGGTGCGCCGATCAAGATTACTTATTTAGCCTCTGACCATTGGAGGAGAAATGGGGTGGCAGCCAACATCAAGAAGAAGTTCGTCAAAGGAGGACCCGGTATCTTTGCCGTTAAGAAGTATGCAGATTCTTTGACTAAGGTGGCGGATAGATATGGGATTGAACGGGTGTGGAAGACGGATCTCGTAGAATTGCGACCCGATAAGAAAGAAGCCGTATTTCGCCACATGGAGACGGGAGATGAAACGGTGGAGGCCTATGATATGATCCATGTTACCCCTCCGATGAGTGCTCCTGATTTTATCAAAAATAGTCCACTAGCAGCAACTACGGGTTGGGTGGAAGTAGATAAAGAAACCACACAACATGTAAGGTACAGTAATGTTTTTGCGCTCGGAGATTGTAGCAATCTGCCAACTTCCAAGACTGGTGCCGCGATTCGAAAGCAAGCACCGACAACTACAGAGAATATCATGGCTTACCTGGCGGGTTCTGTTCTGCCAAAGCACTACGATGGTTATACCTCTTGCCCCTTGGTTACGGGCTACGGCAGCTTAATCCTAGCAGAATTTGACTACAATAAGCAGCCCATGGAGAGCTTTCCTTTCAATCAGGCGGAGGAGCGCTACAGCATGTACGCCTTGAAAGCTTATGGTTTACCCAAGATGTACTGGCATGGCATGTTAAAGGGACGAGAGTTTTAAAACTTAAAAGAACAGTTAATGATCATTGTGGAGAAGAGGACTGAAGCACAAGCTATCAGTCCCCTTTTTAGTCTTAGTTATGGAGGATTAACCAGCTACTGCTGCTAGTTCCTGACTAGATTCTTTCTCTCCTTCCAGCGTATCACCCAGATAGGCCGAGTACATCCAAACCAGTTTCTCTTGTTCCCCAATATACTCGCTTATCAAAGCATTGGTACCCTCATCGTCAGAATCACCAGAGTTTCGCAGAATCTCTCTTTGTAAAGGCAATAAGATGCCATAAGCGGCCAGGATTTCTCGGATGGCCACTTTACCGCTGGACACGTTCACGACTTCCTCAATTGTTGAAACTTTGATGTATTCTGTATAGGAATGTAGTGGGACATGGCCAAGGGTAAGTACTCTTTCTGCCAGTTCATCAATCTTGATTTGCAGGTCGGCATATAGTTCTTCGAATTTTTGATGTAGTTCAAAAAAATTTTCTCCTTTGATATTCCAGTGGAATCCCCTAGTGTTCATGTAGAATACCTGGTAATTGGCTAGCAATTCATTGAGCTTCTGAGATATGGCTTCAGAAGCTGCTTCATTCAATCCGATTCGATTTAAGTTCCTCATTTGTGATGATTTTATCTAATAGCAAATAGAATTTTCATCTATCAATTATCTCGACTTTAGCATTTTAAGAAAAGTGAGAACTCAAGAAAGAGAGTATTAAATTTGAAATAACCACAAATCAAATTTTATGCTTACTCTGCCCTCTGAGTTCTCGAAACA